>NZ_NEVP01000006.1:0-739619 GCF_002261315.1 Bordetella genomosp. 5 | reverse complement strand
CGTCCGGGTCTGGTGGGCGGTCACTGCATCGGCGTGGACCCGTACTACCTCACGCACAAGGCGCAGGCCATCGGCTACCACCCCGAGATCATTCTCGCGGGCCGCCGCCTGAACGACTCGATGGGCGGCTATGTGGTGTCGCAGCTGGTCAAGGCCATGACCAAGCAGCGCATCTACGTGGAAGGCGCCCGCGTGCTGGTGATGGGACTGACCTTCAAGGAAAACTGCCCCGACCTGCGCAACACGCGCGTGGTCGACATCGTGAAAGAGCTCGGTGAGTACAACGTCGCTGTCGACGTGTACGACCCGTGGGTCGAGAAGGAAGAGGCCGAGCACGAATACGGCATCACGCCGATCGAATCGCCCGAGGCCGGCAAATACGACGCCGTGATCCTGGCCGTGTCGCACGACGAGTTCGTCAAGATGGGCGCCGCCGAGATCCGCAAGCTCGGCAAGGCCAAGCACATCCTGTACGACCTCAAGTACGTGCTGCCGGCCGACGCGGCCGACATCCGTCTGTAAGCGGGGGGAAACGACATGAACGTACGTTTCGATAACCGCTTCGACACCCTGTGCGCGCAGCTGCGCGCCACGCCGGCCAAGTGGCTGGTGACCGGCTGCGCCGGCTTCATCGGCTCGAATCTGCTGGAAGCCCTGCTCAAGCTGGACCAGACCGTGGTCGGCCTGGACAACTTCGCGACCGGCCACCAGCGCAATCTGGACGAGGTGCGCGAGCTGGTGACGCCCGAGCAGTGGGCACGCTTTTCCTTCATCGAAGGCGATATCCGCGACCTGGACACGTGCAAGCGCGCCCTCGAGGGCGTGGATCGCGTGCTGCACCAGGCCGCGCTGGGCTCGGTGCCGCGTTCGCTGGCCGATCCGATCACCAGCAACGAGGTCAACATCAGCGGTTTCCTGAACATGCTGGTGGCCGCGCGCGACGCCCAGGTCAAGTCCTTCGTGTACGCCGCCTCGAGCTCGACGTACGGCGATCACCGTGCGCTGCCCAAGGTCGAAGAGAACATCGGCAAGCCGCTCTCGCCGTACGCGGTCACGAAGTACGTGAACGAGCTGTACGCCGACGTGTTCGCCCGTTCCTATGGTTTCAATACAGTGGGCCTGCGCTACTTCAACGTGTTCGGCCGCCGCCAGGATCCGAACGGCGCCTACGCCGCGGTGATTCCGAAGTGGACCGCCGCCATGATCCAGAACGAGACGCTGGTCATCAACGGCGACGGCGAGACCAGCCGCGACTTCTGCTATGTCGACAACGCGGTGCAGGCCAACCTGCTGGCGTCGCTGGCCGACGAGAAGAGCGTGAACCAGGTCTACAACGTCGCGTTCGGTGGCCGCACCACGCTGAACCAGCTGTTCGGCTTCCTGCGCGACAGCCTGGCCAAGCAGGGCGTGCGCTACGAGAAGGACGCCGAGCACGCCGAGTTCCGCAAGGGCGACGTGCGCCACTCTCAGGCCGACATCGGCCGCGCGCGCCGTCATCTGGGCTACCAGCCGCGCTTCGACATCCTGCTGGGTGTCGACGCGGCCATGCCCTGGTACGTCCGGTTCCTGCGATGATCGAGATCCACTCCAGCGGTATTGCGCGGATCCCGCTCCTGGCCGAGTTGCTGGGTGCGGCGATCACGCGTTATCGGCCCTGGCGGCCGGCCGCGCGCCGCCGCCTGCAGGCGGTCGCGGGGTGGGGCGCCAAGCCGAGCGCGCAGGGTGCGCGCCGGCGCGCGGACCGGCTGGGCCTGCCTTACCTGGCCCTTGAAGACGGCTTTCTCCGTTCGTTCGGCATGGGGCAGGGCAGCCCGACCCTGTCGCTGGTGGTGGACCGGCTGGGCATCTACTACGACGCCACGCGGCCGTCGGAGCTCGAGGTGATGCTGCAGAGCGACACCGACCTGCTGGCGGACCTCGACGACGCGGTGCCCGACGCCATGACCCGCGTCCGCGCGCATCGGCTCTCCAAGTACAACCACACGCCGTTCGAGCCGCCGCTGCTGGCCCCGGCCAACGGGCGCAAGCGCGTGCTGGTCGTGGACCAGACGCTGGGCGACACCAGCGTGACGCTCGGGCTGGCCGACGCGGATACGTTCCAGCGCATGCTGGCGGCCGCGCGCGCCGAACACCCGGACGCGCTGATCCATGTGAAGACGCACCCCGAAGTGGTGGCCGGCACCAAGGCCGGCTATCTGGGCGAGGCGATCTCGGATCCCGATCTGGTGCTGCTCGACACGGACATGAACGCGATCGGCCTGCTCGAGCAGATGGACCACGTCTACGTGGTGACGTCGCAGATGGGTTTCGAGGCGCTGCTGGCGGGCAAGCCCGTGACCTGCTTCGGCATGCCCTGGTATGCCGGCTGGGGCCTGACGGACGACCGGCAAAGCTGCTCGCGCCGCACGCGCAAACGATCGCTCGAAGAGCTGTTTGCCGCGGCCTATTTTCACTACACGCGTTATATCGATCCGCTCTCGCACGGGCGCGGCACGATCTTCGACGTGATCGACTGGCTGGTGCGGCAGCGGGCGATGGCGCGCCGCATGCCGGTGCGCACGATCCTGGTCGGTACCCGGCGCTGGAAGACGGCGCATCTCTCGCCCATCCTGTCGCCGTTCCCCGGTGGCGTGGTGAGCGCCGAGAACGCCGCCCAGGCCGCCGCGTTGCAGCCCGAGCCGGGCGAGGCGCTGGCGTTCTGGGGCGCGGAGCCGCCGGGCGGCCTGACGGAACTGGCCGAGCGCACGGGCGCGGCGCTGGTCGCGATCGAGGACGGCTTCATGCGCTCGGTGGGGCTGGGTTCGGACCTGATCAAGCCCATGAGCCTGGCGCTGGACGGCAGCGGCATCTACTTCGACCCGCGCCGTGAGTCGGACCTGGAGCGTGAGCTCAACCACGGCCACTTCAGCGTGGGCGACCGCGCGGCCGCGCAACGGATACGCGCCTTCATCGTGGCGCACGGCATCACGAAGTACAACGTGGCGCAGCCCGAGCCCGCGGGCTGGGACACGCAGGGCAGGGAAGTGGTGCTGGTGCCGGGTCAGGTCGAGGACGATGCCTCGGTGCGCTTCGGCTGCGAAAGCGTGCGCACCAACCTGGCCCTGCTGGCCGAGGCCCGGCTGGCGCATCCCGATGCCTATATCGTCTACAAACCGCATCCCGACGTGCTGAGCCGCAACCGGCGCGGCCGCGTGGCCCAGGCCCAGGCGCTGGAGTATGCGGACCATATCGAGCAGGATCTGTCGGTGGTGAGCTGCATCGAGGCCTGCGACGTGGTGCACACCATGACCTCGCTGTCGGGCTTCGACGCCCTGCTGCGCGGCAAGCGCGTGGTGGTCTACGGCCAGCCTTTCTACGCCGGTTGGGGGCTGACCGAAGACCGCGGCCGCATCGTGCGCCGGCACCGCCGGCTCACGCTCGACGAGCTGGTGGCCGGCACGCTGCTGCGCTATCCACTGTATTGGGATTGGGAGCTGCGCGGCTACACCACCTGCGAGGCCGTGCTGACCCGCATCATGCAGACGCGCGAGCGCCTGCAGGCGCAGGGCCGCCTCGCATCGTTGCGCGCGGGCTATGCCCGGCGGCAGGTGCGCAAGCTCCAGGCGGTGTGGCAGGCCCGTCTGGCGTATCGGGGCTGAGCCATGCACGCGAGCTATCTGTTCCTGCAGGGCGTATGTTCGCCATTCTTCGCCTGCCTCGCGCTGGCGCTGCGGCAGGCCGGGCACTCGGTCGCCAAGATCAACTTCACGGTCGGCGACCAGGCCTATTGGCGCGGCGGCGGCGCGGTCGCTTATCGAGGCGATGCCGAGGAGAGCGGTGCGTTCGTCGAACAGCAGATGACCCAGCGCGGCGTGACCGACGTGGTGCTGTTCGGTGACCGCCGCCCCGTGCACCGCCAGGCGGTGGCGCGGGCCCGCGAGCGTGGCGTGCGTGTGCACGTGTTCGAAGAAGGCTACTTCCGGCCGCACTGGGTCACGCTCGAGCGCGGCGGCGTCAATGCCCACTCGCCGCTGCCGCGCGATCCGCGCTGGTACCTCGATGCCGCCGCGCGCGTGAGCGAAGAGACAGCCCAGACCTTCAAGGCGCCGTTCTGGCTGCGCGCCTGGCACGACGTGGCGTACCACAGCTGCAGCGCCTGGAATCCCGTGTTCTATCCCAAGTACCGCACCCATGCGCCGTATGGCGCCGTGCGCGAGTACGCCGCCTATGTGCGGCGGGCGGTCACGTTGCGGCGGCAGGTCGCCGACGACGCGCGCACCGTCGCCGCGCTGGCGGGCGAGTCGCGGCCGTATTACATGCTGCCGTTGCAGCTCGAAAGCGATGCCCAGATCCGCGATCATTCGCGGTATGGCTCCATGCGCGAGCTGGTGAACGAGGTGATGACCTCGTTTGCCCGCCACGCGCGCTCGGACGCCTTGCTGGTCGTGAAGAATCATCCGCTCGATCCGGGCTTTGCGAACCATGGCGCCACGGTGGCGGCGCTGGCGCGACAGCACGGGCTGACCGACCGGGTGCGCTATCTCGAGTCGGGGCACCTGCCCACGCTGTTGCGCCATGCGCGCGGCGTGGTCACGGTCAACAGCACCGTGGGTACCGCGGCGCTCGATCATGGTTGTCCGACGCTCGCGCTGGCCAGCCCGATCTACGCGCTGCCCGGGCTCACCTGGCAGCACGGCCTGGACGCCTTCTGGCGCGAGGCCGGCCCGCCCGACAATCTGCTGTACCAGGCGTTTCGCCGCATCGTGATCCATGCCAGTCAGGTGAACGGCGGCTTCTACAGCGCCGACGGCATCCGGCTGGCGGTGCGCAACGCCGTGTCGCGCATGACGCAGGCGCATTCTCCGCTGGAGGCGCTGCTATGAAACGCCCGGGCTCGATCCTGATCACCGGTGCCACGGGCGGCATCGGCGCCGCGCTCGCGCTGGCCTATGCCGCGCCCGCCACCACGCTGATTTTGCAGGGCCGCCGCGAGGACCGCCTGGCGGAGCTGGCCACGCAATGCCAGGCGCGCGGCGCGCGCGTCAGCACCCAGGTGCTCGACGTGCGCGACCTGGCAGCGCTCGACGCGTGGCTCGCCGCCGTGTGCGCGACCGGTGTGCCGGACCTGGTGATCGTGAATGCAGGCGTCAACATCCACGCCCGCGCCAACGGCATGGGCGAGGATCGCGAGGAGTCGCGCATGCTCATCGATGTGAACGTGCGGGCGGCCATGGCGACCGTGCAAGGGGTGCTGCCCGCCATGCGGGAACGCCGCGACGGGCAGATCGCGCTCATCAGCTCGCTGGCCGCGTGGCGCGGCTTGCCCGAGACGCCGAGCTACAGCGCGAGCAAGGCCGCGCTCAAGGCCTATGGCGAGGCGCTGCGCGACGGCCTCGCCGGCTACGGCGTGCGCGTCAATGTAGTGATGCCGGGTTACGTCGAGTCGCCGATGTGCGAGGCGATGCCCGGACCCAAGCCGTTTCTGTGGCGGCCGGCCCGCGCGGCGCAACGCATCCGCCGCGGGCTGGCGGCCAACCGTGCCCGCATCAGCTTTCCTTTTCCCCTGAACTTCGGGTGCTGGCTGCTGGCCGGCATCCATCCCGCCGTGTCGGGCTTCATTCTGCGCAGGCTGGGCTATCGTGACTGAGTTTTGGCAATTCGCCGGCCTGTGGCCGGTCAGCGCGTGGTGGCAGTCGCATGCCACCCTGGCGTTGCCCTGGGCCTGCGGGCTCGTGTTGAGTTTTCTGATCGAAGGGGCGCTGCGGCCCGCACCCCGCGCGCCGTGGCGGCGCCCGGTGTCCGCGCTGTGCCTGCACGCGGGCGGGTGGACGGTGTTGTTCGCGCTCGAGCTGGCGCTGTTCCGGCGGCCCTGGTTCGCCATCGCCAATCTGGTGGTGGTGCAGGGCATCCTGGTGGGCGTGAGCAACGCGAAGTATCGCTCGCTGCGCGAACCCTTCGTCACCGCGGACTTCGAGTATTTCATCGACGCCCTGCGTCACCCGCGCCTCTATCTGCCGTTCCTGGGCTGGGCCGGCGTGGTGGTGCCGATCGCCGTCTACGCGGCGAGTGTGTGGGTGGCCCTGCGCTTCGAGCCCGCCTACGGCGCGGCCTGGACCGACTGGCTCGGGGCCGTGGCCGCCTTCCTGGCGGCGGGCGCCGCGCTCGCATTGCTGGCCGCCCGGCGGCTGCCGCGCGCGTCGTTCCGCGCCCGCAGCGACCTGCGCCGTCTCGGCATGGCCGCCTTGCTCTGGACGTATGGGCGTGCCGAGCGTCGCGAGCCGCCCAAGCCGCTCGCCGGCTTTCCGTTCGTCAACCTGCGGCCCAGGCCCGCCGCGGCGCTGCCGCATCTGGTGTCGGTGCAGAGCGAGTCCTTCTTCGATCCGCGCAGCCGCTATCCCATGGTGCGCCCGGAGGTCCTGGCGCACTGGGACGGCCTGCGCGCGCAGGCCGAGTCCAGCGGCCGGCTGCGCGTGGCCGCCTGGGGCGCGAACACGGTGCGTTCGGAATTCGGCTTTCTTGCCGGCGTGTCGGCCGAGGAGCTGGGCGTGCATCGCTATAACCCGTATCGCCGGCTGTGTGCGCGGCCCGTGCCCACGCTGGCCTCGCATCTGCGGCAATGGGGCTACCGCACGGTGTGCGTGCATCCCTATCACGGCGGCTTCTATCGGCGCGACCGGGTCTTGCCCCGCCTGGGCTTCGACGCCTTCACCGACATCGCGGCCTTTGATCCGGCGGATCGCGTGGGCGCTTATGTGGGCGACGTGCCGGTGGCGGAACACGTGGCGGCGCTGCTGCGCGAGGCGGGCGATCAGCCGCTCTATGTGCACGTCATCACGATGGAGAACCACGGTCCGCTGCACTGGGAGTCCCTGGACCCGGCGGAAGTGGCCGAATTGATCCGGGGCGAGTTGCCGGCCGGCTGCGACGAGCTCGGCGCCTATGTGCGCCATCTGCGCAATGCCGATCGCATGTTCCAGACCCTGGCCGACACCATGCGCTCGCTCGACCGGCCCGCCACCCTCTGCGTGTACGGCGATCACGTGCCGATCATGGAAAAGGTCTACGGCGCCTTGGGCGAGCCCGACGGCCTGACCGACTATCTGGTGTGGAATGCGCGATCGCAAGGCGCGCGGGCCGTGCGCGAGCTTGCCGTGCACGATCTCGCCCAGACCTTTCTGGCCGCCGCCGGGCTGTACCGCGGCGGCGCCCGCGTGGCGGCCTGAGCGCCGCTCAGAGCCGCCGGATTTCCTGCGCCGTCAGCTGCACCGCGTCGCGGATGTCGGCTTCGCTGTGCTCGCTGCAGATGAAGAAGCGCAGGCGCGCGGACTGCTCGGGCACGGCAGGGTGCAGGATCGGCTGCACATTGAGCCCGCGGTCGAACAGGGCGGCAGAGAGTCGGGCCGCCTTGATCGAGTTGCCGATGATCGCGGGGATCACCGCCAGGCCCGTGCTGGTGCCGGTGTCGATGCCCTCGGCGCGGGCCTGGGCGAGAAATGCCTGGCCGCGCTGTTGCAGCGTGCGGACCCGGTCGGGAACCTCGTGCAGGCGTTGCAGGGCGGCCAGCGATGCGGCGGCCACCGGCGGCGGCATGCCCACGCTGTAGAGAAAGCCCGGCGCGAGAAACTTGAGGTGCTCCACCAGCGCCGTCTCGCCGGCGATGTAACCGCCGCAGCCCGCCAGCGTCTTGCTCAGCGTGCCCATCCAGATATCGACGTCGTCGCCGGCCAGACCGAAATGCTCGCGGATGCCGTGACCGCGCGCGCCCATGACGCCCAGCGAATGGGCTTCGTCCACCATCAGGAAGCACTGATGGCGCCGCTTGAGCTCGACGAAGGCCGGCAGATCCGGGTAGTCGCCGTCCATGCTGTAAATGCCCTCCAGCACGATCAGCACGCGTTCGAAGCCGCGCCGCTCGCGGGTGAGCAGCTCATCGAGCGCGGCGGCGTCGTTGTGCGGGAAGGACAGGCGGCGTGCGCCCGCGAGCTGAATGCCCTGCAGCACGCTGTTGTGGATCAGTTCATCGTGCAGGATCAGATCGTTCGGACCGAACAGGTGGCCGATGGTCGACACATTGGTCGCGTGGCCGCTGACGAAGGTGATGGCGTCGTCCACGTCGTAGAGCTCGGCCAGCGCCTGTTCCAGCGCGCGGTGGATCGGCCGTTCGCCCGAGACGAGGCGGCTGGCCGATACCGACGTGCCGTAGCGGTCGATGGCGTCTTTGGCCGCCTGTGCGACGACGGGGTCGCCCGATAGGCTCAGATAGTTGTAGCTCGAGAAGTTCAGATAGCGCTCGCCACCGATCCGCGTGCTCGCGGCGGCCGAGCCCTCGTGCACCTTGAAAAACGGGTTGGCCACGCCCAGCCGCGCGGCGCCATCGTTGATGATGCGCAACTGCTGATAGGCCGGGTGCTGGTCGAAGCGGCAATGGGCGTCGGGCACCGGCGCGCTGGCCGGCGCGGCGGCGCCGAGGGCGGGCACCGGGGCCGATGCGCGGTTCAGCCGCCGTTCCAGGGCATGACGGATCAGCTTATCTTTCAGGCTGTCGCCGGGCGCCTTGGCGGGTTTGAGTGTAGCCATGGGTCCGTTTCCTCAGCGGATCATGCGCGGCGCGCCGGCGTCGGCGCGCTGCTCGAGGTGGGTGGCGAAGTCGGCGATGGCCTCCAGGGGCACGTCCACGGCGTGTTGCGCCACGACCTGCTCGATCTGGCTCGACACGGCCGGCGCCTGGGCGGCGGCCGTCTCCTCGCCGCGCAGCAGCACCACCAGGCGGCGGGCCAGCTTGTCGATGGTGGCGCTCTCCGACAGGGCCATCACCGGCAGGCGCTGGCCGAAGCGCTGTTCCAGCGCCACGACCAGTTCCACGCCCATCAGGGAGTCGAGCCCCATGTCGTAGACCGACCGGAGCGCATCGATGCGCTCAGGCGCCACGCGCAGGATTTCGCCCACTTCGCGCTTGACCATGTCGACCACGCGCTCGTGGAGGGACTCGTCGTCCAGCGTGTCGAGCAGGTGCGCGATGTCGTCACCCGCCTCGCCGTCGGCGCCGCCACCCGCACGCGCCAGCTCGGCGAAGCGCGGGTGCCCGGCGGCGGGCAGGAAGCGTGCCAGCGGCTGCCAGTCGAGCTCGAGCACGCCCAGCCCGCTCGCTTCGTGGGCCAGCATGTCGCCCAGCGCGTGCAGGGCCAGCGTGGCCGGCAGCGGCCTGCCGCCCATGCGGCTCGCGAGCGCATCCTTGATCTGCGTGTTGCGGGCCAGATAGCCCGCATCGTCGATGGCGCCCCAGCACACCGCCGTGGCGGCCTGGCCCCGGGCGCGGCGCTGGCGCACGAAGGCCTCCAGCCAGGCATTGGCGGCGACGTAGTTGCCCTGGCCCGGGTTGCCGAATTGTGTCGTGGCCGACGAGAAGCAGACGAACAGGTCGAGCGGATCGTCGCGCGTGAGACGGTCGAGGTGCAGGGCACCCAACATCTTGGGCGCGAGCACGCGCTGGATGCGGCTCGCATCGAGGCTGCGCGCGAGGCCATCGTCCAGCACCATGGCCGCGTGCACCACGCCACGCAGCGCGGGCATCGTGGCGCGCGCCTCGTCGAGCAGCGCGGCAAGCGCCGTGGCGTCGGTCACGTCGCACGCGCGCGCCAGCACGTTCACGCCTTGCGCCCGCAGGGCGGCCAGCGCGTCGGTGGCCTCGGCGTCGGCCGGACCGCTACGGCTGCACAGGATGAGGTGGCGGGCGCCACGCTCGGCCAGCCATTGCGCGGTGCGCAGACCGAAGCCACGCAGTCCGCCGGTCACGAGGTAGCTGGCTTGCGAGCTGGCTTGCCAGGCCGGCGCCGCGTCGTCCGCCGTGACGCCCGCGGGCAGGCCGCCGTCGTAGGTCACGACGATCTTGCCGATCTGGCGCGCCTGCTGCATATGGCGGAAGGCGTCGACCAGATCGCGTGCCTCGAAGCCGCGATAGGGCAGCGGCCGCAGCGTGCCGGCCTCGAAGAGCGCCATCATCTCGCCGAACAGCCGGCGCGTCAGGGCCGGGCGCTCGCGCATGAGCTGATCGGCATCGATGCCGAAGTAGCTGATGTTGTTGCGGAACGGGCGCAGGCCGATCCGGGTGTTTTCGTAGAAGTCGCGCTTGCCCAGTTCGAGGAAGCGGCCGAACGGCTTGAGCACCGCGAAGTTGCGGTTGATCGCTTCGCCCGCCAGGGAGTTGAGCACCACGTCCACGCCGTCGCCGCCGGTGGCCGCGAGGATCTCATCGGCATAGCTCAGCGCGCGCGAGTCGTAGATATGCTTCACGCCCAGGAGGCGCAGGAAGTCGCGCTTCTCGGGGGTGCCGGCCGTGGCATGCACCTCGGCGCCCAGCGCCTGCGCATACTGAATGGCCGCGATACCCACGCCGCCCGCCGCGCCGTGGATCAGGATGCGCTCGCCCGCCTCGAGCCGCGCCAGATGGTTCAGCGCGTAATACACCGTGAAGAAGGTGCTCGGAATGGTGGCCGCGGCGGCGGCGCTCAGGTTGCGCGGAATGAGGGCGATGGCGTCGCCGGTGGTCAGCACGCGATTGCTGAAGCTCGCCGGACCGAACCCCACCACGCGGTCGCCCGGCTTGTAGTCGTGCACCTCGCTGCCGGTCCGGCGCACGACGCCGGCGAATTCGAGGCCGAGTGTGGGCCCGGCAAAACCCTGTTCGATGGCTTCGTCGGACAGCATGCCCAGGGCATACATCACATCGCGGAAGTTCAGCCCGGTCGCCTGGACATCGACTTCGATCTGGTTGGCGGCGGGCGCCGGGGCGGCCACGCGTTCCCAGCGCAGGTTGCGCAACTGACCCGGGAACGACAGCCCCAGGCGGACCACGGTGTCGCCCTGATCCCGCGCCGGACCGCGCGGTGCCTCGACCTGCCGCAGCCGCACCGCGTGGCGGGCGCCGGCCGCGCTCAGCACGATCTCGGTTTCTTCATCGGGGGTGAGCAGCTCGCGCAGCAGGGCCTCCCAGTCGGTGCCGGCCTCGTGTGCGGGCAGGTCGATCTGGCGCACGGCGTAGTTGGCGGCCTCGTTCTGCAGCGTGCGGCCGAAGCCCCACAGCGCTGCGTCGTCTTCCTGCGACCCGGCGCCGGTCAGGTGCTGGGCGGCGTTACGCGTGAGCAGGGTGAAGGCAATCGGTGCGGGCAGCGCTTCGCAGGCCTGCGCGACCAGGGCGGCCAGCGTGACGCGGCGCGTCTGGCGCGCGAGCCGCGTCTCCGGGCCGTCGTCCGCCGGCGACAGACCGTCGGCATGGATCACGCCGTGCAGGCTGCCCGCGGTGTCCAGCGCCATGGCGAGGCTGGCGGCCACGGCCGGCGCGTCCGCGGCGACATCGCGCACCAGGATGGCCTGGTCCCCGCGTTGGTGCAGGCGCGCCTGCAACTGCTCGGCCCAGTCGGCCGACGCATCGTCGGCCAGGATGAGCCAGGCGCGCGCGGCGGAGGCGGGCTCCGCGCCGTCGGCGCCGTCGGCGTTGGAGCTGGCCGTCTGGGCCTGTGCCCACAGCAGATAAGGGCCCGCCTGAACGGCGTCGTCTCCTTCCTGCGCGAGCGGCGTCAGGCCGGCGGCCTCGAGCGCGCCACGCCAATGGGCGGCGGGCTGCAAGGCCGGCACGGCGCCGCCTTCGGCCGACTCCGCCCACCAGTCGGCGCTGGCGCCGAACACCAGATCGAGCCAGCCATCGGGGTGATTGCCGGTCAGCGCGAGCAGGCCGTGCGGCGCGAGGGCGGCGCGGCCCGCGGCAAAGGCGGCCTGGCTCTGCGACAGCGCGTGGCAGGCTGTATGCACGATCACCAGATCGAACGCGCCGTCCTGCACTGCCTCTCCGGCGGGCTGGATGCGGGCGGCGGGCCAGTCTTCGAGCGCGCTGGCGGCGGCATCCTGCGCGTCGGGATGCAGCGCCAGATAACGGTAGTCGGCGCGATCGAAGTCGAGGGCCGCGCAGCAGGCGGCGCCCAGCTCGGGGCCGCAGCCGCCGATCTCCAGCACGCGCAGGCGCGCGCCGGCCGGCAGGGCATCCTGCGCGGCGGCGATGGCGTCGGCCACCGTCTGTTGCCAGTGCAACTGTCCGGCGCGCCCGAGGATGGCGGCTTGCGCCTGTCCCGGCGTGAATGCGCCCTGCGGCTCGGCGGCCGCGCCGTCGCCGCGCAGCAGCGCCGGCAAGGCCATGCCGACGCGCGAGCAGGCCTGCATCAGGGCGAACTCGTCCGGATAGTCGTGCGAGAGCAGATTCCAGATGTCGGCCGCCGTGGGGCTGGACTCATCGGTATGGTCCGTCACGAAGCGCCAACCCGCCGGGGTGGGCGCCAGCCAGCCGGCGGCCGTGCCCTGGCGCAGCAGATGGTCGAAGAGCGGCGCGATGTCGCGGGCTTGCTCGCGCAGGCGCGTCACGGTGGCCGCGGGCAGCAGACCCTCGTCGTCGGCCAGCGTCTGCAATGCTTCCAGGCCGAACTGTTCGCTCAGCGCGTAGAGCAGCGGCTCGACCTCGTCGGCGTAGTGATACTGGCGCTCGCGCGCCGGCACGGAGGTCTGGCCGAGTCGCTGGAGCAGGGCTTGAGGGAAGGGCTGTGCCGGCGTGCTGGCACGCGGATGCGGCGCGGCCACGGCTGCGTCGGCCAGGTAATGGAGCGCGGGCGTGCCCTGTCCACCGAGCCGCACGCTGCGAAAGCGCGCCTGCCGGACCGCGGCCACCGATTGCCCCTCGGCGTCGTACAGATCGAATTCGGCGGTGAGCGAGTGGGGATTGCGGCGCAGCAGCCGCGCGCGCACCCAGCGCACCGGACCCGCGCCACGGCGCACCGTGATGCGTCCCATGCGCGCGGGCACGAAGGTCATGCCCGCGTAGCGATGGGCATGCTCGCGCATCAACATGATGATGAGCTGGAAGGTGCAGTCGAGCGAGCCCGGATGCAGCAACAGATCCTGCCACAGCGCGTCCGCCGCGGGCGCGTCCAGTTCGGCCAGCACGGTGTCGGCATCGGTCAGCCAGCCCTGGCGCACCAGGCTGAAATGCGGCCCATAGGCCAGGCCGGCGGCGCGGGTCAGCCGCGCGTGCAGGGCGTGGTCGAAATCCGCCGCGCGGGCAGGCGCCGCGGGGGCGCCCTGATCGAGATGCGCCGGTGCCGAGCCGGTCAGTACGCGCGCGGTGGCATGCAGTGTCCACGCGGCATCGCTGCCGGTCGCGCGGGCGCTGATGCGCACGCTGGCGTCGGCAGTGTCCAGCTCGGTGCGCACGCGTTGCGCCTGCTCGCCGTCGAGCAACAGCGGCACACGGATCTCGAGGTCTTCGATGTCGAGCAAGGCGGCGTCGGGGGCGTGCTGCGCGGCCGCGCCCAGGGCCAGCTCGGCGAAGCCGGTGCCGGGGAACACCACGGCCTCGCCCACGACGTGGTCGGCCAGCGGCGCATGGCGCTCGGCGTCCAGCCGGTTCTCCCAGGTCCAGGGGTGCTGAGGCAGGGCGTAGCCCAACAGGGGATGCAGATCCGGGCGGCCGAGCAGGCTGGCGCTCTCCGGCGTCTCGTCGTGCCAGTGGCGTTCGCGCTGCCAGGGGTAGGCGGGCAGGGTCAGCGGCCGGCCGGCGCGCGGCAGCAGCGTATCCCAGCGCGGCGTCGCGCCCGCCACGATGGCCTGGGCGGCGGCGTCCAGGATGCGCGCCGGATCGTCTTCACCGCGGGCTGCCGTGGTCAATGCGCGGCCCGTCAGGCCGGCCGCCTTCAACGCGTCGTTGAGGTAGCCGCGCAGCACGGGGTGCGGGCCGATTTCGAGATAGAGCACATCGCCCTGCGCGGTCAGGGTCTCGAGCGCCTGTTCGAAACGCACGGGCTGGCGCACGTTGTCCCACCAGTACTGCGCGTCCAGTTCGGTGCCGATCAAGGGCGCGCCGGTCACGGTGGAAATCATGGGCACCGCCACCTGCTCGGGCGCGAGGCCCGCGAGCGACTCGCGCAGGCCCGCCTCGATGCTGTCCATGGCCGTGCTGTGAAAGGCGTAGTCCAGATCCAGCCGGCGCTGGAACTGGCGCTGGGCCTTGAGTTGTCCTTCGATCACGCTCAAGGCCCGCGGGGTGCCGGCCAGCGTCGCGCCCCGCACGCTGTTGTAGCCGGCCACGCAGACCTCCTGGCCGAGCCCGGCGGCGTCGATCAGGTCCTGGGCGGCGTTGCCGCTCAAGCCCACGGCCGTCATCGCGCCCACGCCGCGGGTCGTGCCCTGCAGGCGGCTGCGGTGGTAGATCACCTGCACCGCGTCCTGCAGCGTCAGCGCGCCGCTGGCCCACGCCGCGGCGACTTCGCCCACGCTGTGACCGAGCACGGCACCGGGTTGCAGGCCGCGCTCGGCGAGCAGGTGAGTGATGCCGACCTGCAATGCGAACAGGGCCGGCTGCGCGTACTCGGTGCTGTCGTAACGGTTGGGCGCGTCCTGGCGCCGCAGCTCGTCGGCCAGCCGGTAGCCGGCCAAGGGTTCGAACAGGCGATCGATGGCGTCGACCGCTTCGGCGAAGACGGGATGGGTCATCAACCGGCGTCCCATGCCCATCCACTGCGAGCCGTTGCCCGAGTAGGCGTAGACGACGCGCGTGGCGTCCGGCAGCGCGGTGCCGTGCGCCAGCGCGTGGCGCGGCGCATGACCCGCAGCGTGTTGCGCGAGGGTCTGGGCCACGGCCGCGGCATCCTGACCGAAAACGAGCGCGCGGCTCGCATGCCAGTCGCGCCGCAGGCAGCTCTGCCAGGCAATGTCGTACAGCCGCTCTGGTTGCGCACGCAACCGTGCCGCGAGGTCGAGCGCGGCCTGTTGCAGCGCGGCCTCGGTCCGGCCGCTCACGAAGACGGGCACCTCGCGCGCGGGTGGCGCGAGCGGCGCCGGCACGCTGGCGGCGGCCAGTTCGGGCGCGCTTTGCAGAATGACGTGCGCGTTGGCGCCGCCGAAGCCGAACGAGTTCACGCCGATCGTGAGCGTGCCTTCGGCCGGCAGCGGCAGATTGCGGGTGACGATGTCGATGTTCCAGCCGCTGCAATCGATGTTGGGATTGATCTCCCGGACGCCGATGGTGGCGGGCACCTCACGATGGCGCAGCGCATGCAGGGCCTTGACCAGCCCGGCCACGCCGGAGGCGGCCTCGAGGTGGCCCAGGTTGCTCTTGACCGAGCCGATCGGCAGCGGCTTGCCCTGCGGGCGGCGCGCGCCCAGCGCCATGCCGATGGCGCGGGTCTCGATCGGGTCGCCCACGCGCGTGCCGGTGCCGTGCGCTTCGAGGTAGTCGAGCTCGGCGGGGTCGATGCCGGCGCGGCCATAGGCCTGCTCCAGCAGTTGCGCCTGCGCCTGCGCGCTGGGCACGGTCAGGCCCGACTTGCGGCCGTCGGTATTGACCGCGCTGCCCGCCACGACGCCGATGATCGGATCGCCGTCCGCCAGCGCCTGGTCGTAGTCTTTCAGAACGAACAGCCCGCCGCCTTCCGAGCGCACGTAGCCGTCGCCCGACGCGTCGAACACGCTGCAGCGTCCGCGCGGCGACAGCATCGACGCTTTGGAGAACGTGATGAAACCATAAGGGTGCAGGTGCAGGCTCACGCCACCCGCGATCGCGTGGGTGCATTCGCCGCTGGCGATGGCGCGCACCGCCTGATGGAAGGCAACGAGCGCCGAAGAGCATGCGGTGTCGACCGCCATGCTGGGTCCGCGCAGGTCGAACACATACGAGAGACGATTGGCCGCGATGCTGCTGGTGTTGCCGGTGGCGACCGTGCTGTCGAGCAGGTCCAGGTCATGCGCCATGCGGTAGGCGTAGTCGGCCGTCGAGATCCCGATGTAGACGCCGCAATCGCTGCCGCGCAAACGCTGAGGCGGGATGGCGGCGTCTTCCATGGCTTCCCAGCACAGCTCGAGCAAAAGGCGCTGCTGCGGATCCATGACCGCGGCTTCACGCGGGGAAATGCCGAAAAAATCGGCGTCGAATCCGGAAATGTCGCCGAGCGTGCCCGCGCTGCGCGTATAGGCGGTGCCGGGATTTTGCTTGGACGGGTGGAAATAGCGGTCGGGAGACCAGCGTCCGGGGTCGATTTCCGTTACCAGATCCTTGCCGGCCAGCAGATCCGTCCAATATTCGGCGGTGTTGGTGCTGGGAAAACGGAACGACATGCCCACGACGGCGACGCGCTTTGCCATTTAACTTCCTTTAGCAATAGCTGAGGGCAGCGTCGCCGGATGAGGCGTCGGAATGAGTTGCAGCGCCAGCGAATCGGGTGCCGGCAGGCACTGCGCGACCTGTTCGGCCCCTGTCCGGATCAGTCGACGCTGCGATTATTTGTATTTAGAGCCTGCGTGATCGGTGCCGGGCTGCCGGCAGGCGGATTCACGGAGTGAGATTCTAGGGAGCGGGGCGGGGGAGAGTATGTCAAGACCCGACAGTATTAATGGCAAAGTTGCCAATATTTATCGGAAGCCCCGGGGGCGCCCCGGTGGCCGGGAGGGGGAAGGGGGGAATGCTGCCCTGCAACATCGAACGACTGCTTACATCGGCGCGGCGCGATTTACATGGCCCTTACAGGTGCCCAATCCATCATTCGGAAACATTATTCGGGGCGCGGCGTATTTATATGTATCGACCGCAGAAAAATGCGCGAGTTCCCATTTTCGGGGTGGCGTTTTAATCGGCCTTTAATATTTGCCGGTCAGAAAATCCGGCCGCGTAGGCCATGTGCCGCAGCCCGACGAAAAACGCCGCCCTCGGGGGCGGCGGATTATCCCGGCTGCGGCGGCGCCTCAGGTATTCGAGAGTCTCGTGCCCGCGCCTAGCGGTGCGAGCTGGACGGGGGATATTTTCTCGGGCGGCGGCGATACCCGCCAGCTGGCCCGGCGCCTGAGCGCGCCCAGCAGTTTCAATCCCTGGGGCCATTGGCCCAGGCCGCTATCGGCATTGATGTGGCCGGCCTGTTCGAGGACCACCAGACGGCTGCCCCAGTCCTGTGCGAATTGGTGTGCGCGTTCGAGTCGACAATAAGGATCGTCGTCGCTCGCCACCACCACGCTCTGAAACGGCAGCGGCTGACGCGGCACCGGCGCGAACGACTGCAGGCATGCCGGCGCATGCGGCCGTTCCACGTCCGCCGGCGCCACCAGCAGCGCACCCGCCACCTTGCCGCGCAGCGGCACGGGCAGGCTGGCGCTGATCAGGCAGCCGAGGCTGTGCGCGATCAACAGGACGGGACTCGTCGCCTGGTCGACGGCGGCCGACAGGGTGGCGAGCCACTCGCCGCGCTCGGGATGCTCCCAGTCGCGCTGGCGCAGGCGCCGTGCGTTGGGCAGCTGCTGCTCCCAGAGGGTTTGCCAGTGGCCGGGACCGGAATCTTTCCAGCCAGGAACGAGGAGGGGCTGAAGTCTCATGACCAGCATGATGCAATCGGCGCTTAAGAACACAAACGAATAAATAGGCGATTGCATATGTCCGAAGCGGTATATGGAATGCGTCCGCTGCGTGGCCGGTCGGTCCGGTCTTTCAGTGTATGCTTCCCACGCCAAAGCACGGGATCTGGAGGCCGGCGCGAGCCGGTGTCCCGTGATTGAGATCAACGACGACAAGCCTTTGAAGGAGCAAGCCCATGAAGAAATCGATTCGTCTGACCCCGCTGTTCGCCGCGCTCGGCGCAGCCGCCAGCCTGACGTTCGCCGCGGGCGCGCACGCCGAGACGATCAAGATCGGCGTGGTCGGTCCGACCACGGGTCCGGTCACGCAATATGGTGAGATGGTGCGCGAAGGCGTGAACACCGCCATCGAGCGCATCAACGCCGCCGGCGGTGTCGATGGCAAGCAGCTCGAGGCCGTGGTCATCGACGACGCCTGCGAGCCCAAGCAGGGCCCGGTCGCCGCCAACCGCGTGGTGAACGGCAAGATCGGCTTCGTGGTGGGCCATGTGTGCTCGGGCGCCACGATCGCCGCCACCGAGATCTATAACAACGAAGGCGTCGTGATGGTCACGCCGTCGGCGACCTCGCCGGCCGTGACCGACGGCAAGAACTACGAGTTCATCTTCCGCACGATCGGCCGCGATGACCAGCAGGGTCCCGCCGCCGCCAAGTTCGTGCTCGAGAAGATCAAGCCCAAGACCGTCGCCGTGCTGCACGACAAGCAGTCGTATGGCCAGGGCATCGCCACCGCCGTGAAAGACACGCTCGAGAAGGCGGGCGTCAAGATCGCCGTGTTCGAAGGCATCAACGCGGGCGACAGCGACTTCTCGGCCGTCATCACCAAGCTCAAGAGCAATGGCGTCGACTTCGTCTACTACGGTGGCTACCACCCCGAAATGGGTCTGCTGCTGCGCCAGGCGGCCGAGCAGGGCGTGAAGGCCCGCTTCATGGGCCCCGAGGGCGTGGGCAACCCCGACATCAACGCCATCGCGGGCGACGCCGCCGAAGGCATGCTGCTGACGCTGCCGGCCGACTTCACCCAGAACGCCGCCAACGCCGACATCGTCAAGGCGTTCAAGGACAAGAAGCGCAATCCCAACGGCGCGTTCCAGCTCACGGCCTATGCCGCCACCCAGGTCATCGCCGATGGCATCAAGGGAGCAGGCAGCACGGATCCGGGCAAGGTGGCCCAGTACCTGCACGCCAACAGCTTCAACACGCCGATCGGCAAGACGGCCTGGAACAAGCAGGGCGACTTGACCGACTTCGAGTTCCAGGTGTTCACCTGGCACAAGGACGGCAGCAAGTCGGCCTTCAAGTAAGCCGGCAGTGATCCCGCGCGCTCCACGAGGAGCGCGCGCGCCGGGCCGCGATGTGATCGCGAGCCCGGTTTTTTTTCGTCCGGGCCCGGCGCGCCGGCGTAGGCGACCCGGCCGCGCCGGGCAGCCATGAAGCCAGCCGCGGCCAGTCGCGCCCGTGGCCGTCGGGCGTCACACCCATGCCCCGCTATCGCGACCCGCCGCGCAGTTGCGCGATCAGGGAGCGGGCGGCCGCCGATGCCTCTGCGCTCAGGTGCGCCGCCAGAATGCGTGCCGGCTCCGCCTCGCGCAGCGGCAGGAACACCAGCGGTTCGCCGCGCATGCGCGACAGCGACTTCGGCACGATGGCCGCACCCACGCCCACTTCGACCAGGGTCAGCAACGTGGGAATCACGCTTTCGCGCACGATGGACGGGTGCGCGCCGATGCGCGCGAACATCCGGTCCAGCAACTGCCGGAAGTACGGCGAGGCCGACTGCGCATAACCGATCAGCGGCAGCGTGCAGGCCTGCGCGATATCGATGCTGCGGCGCTTTGCCCACGGATGATCCTGGCGCAGCACCAGCATCATGGGCTCACGCCAGATCTCCACGGTGGCTATGCCTCGGTCGAGGGTCATGGGACGCATGATGGCGACGTCGATGTGATGGCCGCGCAGCATGGCCTCCATCCGGTTGGAATTGGCCTCGACGAGATCCAGCTCCACGTCCGGATTCGCGCTGCGGTAGCGATACAAGGCGTCGGCCAGCGGTGAGTAGGCCGCCGTGGGCGCGAGTGCCACTCTCAGTGGTCCGGCTTCGCCCAGCGCGGCCCGGCGCGTGGCGCGCAGCATCGCGGCGGTGCTCACGGCCAGCCCCGCCGCGTGCCGAGCCATCACTTCGCCGGCGGGCGTGAGCCGGACCGAGCGCGTGGTGCGCTCGAACAAGGGCACGCCCACGAGGGTTTCGAGCCGCTTGATGTGCTGGCTGAAGGGCGGCTGGCTCATGAAGACACGCGCCGCGGCCCGGCCGAAATGCAGCTCTTCGGCGGCGGCGCAGAAGCAGGCCAGCATGCGGTCGTCGAGAAACATTGATTCGATATTGCTCATAATCCATGTCGAATTCTGAATTGGACCGTAGGTAATGGGCTGTTTAACATGCGGCTGTCCTTCCCGGCCAGCCATCGCTTGCCGGGTCCGTTCAGAAGCTGCCATGTCCCTTTCTCATTCCGATCTCGCCCGCCTCGTCGCGGACCTCACGCAAGCCGACCGGGTGCTGCACGCCTGGGTCTGCCTCGATCCCGCGCCGCGGGCCGCGGCGCATGGACCGCTGACGGGCCTGGTTTTTGGCGTGAAGGATGTCATCGACGTGGCGGGCCTGGCGACCCGCTGTGGCTCGCCGGTTACGGACGACCGGCCCGCGGCGGTCGATGCTGACTGCGTGGCTGCCTTGCGCGCGGCGGCGGCCCTGCCGCTGGGCAAGACCGTCACCGCCGAGTTCGCCCATGTCTCTCCGGGGCCGACGCGCAATCCCCGCCAGCTCTCCCACACGCCGGGCGGATCGTCCAGCGGCTCGGCGGCCGCCGTGGCCGCCGGCATGGTCGACTTCGCGCTGAGCACCCAGACGGGCGGCTCCATCATCCGCCCCGCGGCGTTCTGCGGGGTCGTGGGCTTCAAGCCCAGCTACGGCGCCGTGTCGCGGGCCGGCATGCAGGTCATGTGTCCGAGTCTGGACACCATCGGCTGGCATGCCCGCGACGTGGACATGGCCGCGCGCGTGGCCGGCGTATTGCTGCCGCCACAGCGCTGCGAATCGCCGCGCCGGCCGCGCGTGCGCGTGTTGCCGGCGCAGCCGGGATACCACCTGGAACCGGCCGCGCTCGAGGCCGTGCGCCACGCCGGCAGGACGCTCGGCGACGCTGGCTACGCGGTCGCGCAGACCGAAGCGATGCCCCAATCGCAGGAGCTGCTGCGCACGCACGGCACCGTGGTGCATTACGAACTGACGCGCGCGCTGACCGCGCTGAGCGCCGATGCCGATCCCGCCCGGGACGAGCGCCTGAGCCCGCGCCTGCGCGCGGACCTGCGGCGGGGCCAGGCGCTTGCGTACGCGGATTACGAAGCCGCGCTGGCGCGTCTGCATGCCGCGCGCCGGCGCGACTGGGAGGCCGATTTCGGCGACGCCGACCTCGTCCTCACGAGCAGCGCGCTCGGCCCGGCCCCGCACGGCCTGTCCCACACGGGCGAATCGGGCTTCAACAAGGCCTGGTCCGTGCTGGGCTGGCCCTGCCTGCATCTGCCCACCACGCAGGACGACCGGGGCCTGCCGCTGGGCGTCATGCTGGTGGCGCGCCCGGGCATGGATCCGGCGCTGCTGCGCTGGGCGGGCGAGATCCATTCCCTGATCGACCGGCGTGATACCGCGTCGCTTCCTTCACTTAACCGGAGTCTGCCGTGATTCGACTGCATCAACTGTTCAAGCCCGCCGTGCTGCTGTGCGGCCTGCTGGCCATCCTTCCCGCCCGGGCCGAGTACCCGGACCGCCCGATCACCGTGACCGTGCCGACCGCGCCGGGCGGTACCGTGGACATCGTGGCGCGCATCATGGCGACACAGCTCGCCGATACGCTCAAGCAGTCGGTCATCGTGAGCAATAAGGCCGGGGCGGGCGGCGTGGTCGGCACCCAGGCCGCCAAACGCGAACGGGCCGACGGCTACAACCTGCTGTTCACCGCCAACAGCAACCAGCTCATCGTGCCGTGGATCTACGCCAAGCCGGGTTTCGATCCCTTGCGCGACTTCGAGCCCATCGCGGCGGTGGGCGTCGTCCCGAACGTGCTGCTCGTCAATCCCGGCTTTCCGGCGCAGGACCTGAAGGGCTTCATCGCGGAGGTCAAGGCGCATCCCGGCAAGTATCGGTACGCCTCGGCCGGCACCGGCACGCTGAATCATCTGCTGGGTGCGATGTTGAACGAGAAGGGCGGCCTCGAACTCGAGCATGTGCCCTACAAGGGCGTGGCCCCCGCCATGACGGACGTGCTGGGCAATCAGGTGCCCATGCTGTTCGCGAGCCTGCCCTCGGCGCTCGAGGCGGTCAAGGCGGGCCAGTTGCGCGCCATAGGCGTGAGCAGCGCCAGCCGTGTGCCCTTGCTGCCCGACGTGCCGGCCATTGCCGAGGCCTTGCCGGGCTTCAGCGGCGATCTGTGGGTGGCCTTCTACGCGCCGGCCGGCACGCCCAAGGCGGCCACGAGCAGGCTCTACGAGGCCATCGAGGCCGCGCTGGCCGCGCCCGCGGTTCAGCAGCGCTTCCAGCAGCTCGGCGTGACCGTGTTGCATGATGGTCCCGAGGCGCTGGCTCGCCGCCAGGCCGCGGAGTTCGAGCAATGGCGCGACATCGTCAAGGCATCGGGAGCGAAGGCGGACTGAGCGCGCATCGGGCTCGGCCCCGACGTCGTCCGGCGCAGGGCAGGGCAGGCGTCATCATGAAATAAAAAAGGGCGTCCGACAGGCATCGGACGCCCTTTGTCATGCTGCCCGCCGAAGGATCAGAGGCCTTCGACGCGGCGGCCGGTGTCGGCCTCGAACCAGTGCAGCGGGTGGCGGCCATCCGAACCGATGTTCAGCGTGTCGCCGACCTTGGCGGGCGACTCGTTGAGCTGGCGGGTGGTGCAACGCACGACCAGCATGGTCGGGCCGCAGCGGCCGTGCACCAGCTGCTCCGAGCCCAGCGTCTCGACCATCTCGATCTCGACCGGCACGCCCGGCGCGTTGAGCAGCATGTGCTCGGGGCGCAGGCCCATCACGACCTTGCGGCCGCGCACCTGGCTGGGCACCTGCAGCGGCGAGATGTCGAGCGCGCGGCCTTCGGCCGTCTGCACCGTGCCGTCGCCGGCCACGACCACGTCGATCAGGTTCATCGGAGGCGAGCCGATGAAGCCGGCCACGAACGTGGAGGCGGGCTTCTCGAACACTTCCATCGGGGTGCCGATCTGCTCCGGCACGCCCTGGTACATCACGACCATGCGGTGGGCCAGCGTCATGGCCTCGACCTGATCGTGCGTGACGTACAGGCTGGTGGTGTTCAGACGGCGGTGCAGCTTCAGGATCTCGAGGCGCATGGCCACGCGCAGCTTGGCGTCGAGGTTGGACAGCGGCTCGTCGAACAGGAACACCTTGGGTTCACGCACGATGGCGCGGCCCATGGCGACGCGCTGACGCTGGCCGCCCGACAGGGCGCGCGGACGGCGATCCAGCAGCTTGCCCAGTTCCAGGATCTGCGCGGCGGCCTCGACGCGCTTGCGGATCTCTTCTTTCGAGAACTTGCGGATCTTCAGGCCGTAAGCCATGTTGTCGTACACGCTCATGTGCGGGTAGAGCGCGTAGTTCTGGAACACCATCGCGATGTCGCGCTCGGCCGGCTCCAGCGTGTTCACGACCTTGTCGTCGATCACGATCTCGCCGCTCGTCACGGACTCGAGGCCCGCGACCATGCGCATCAGCGTGGATTTGCCGCAGCCCGACGGACCGACGATGACGATGAACTCGCCATCCTTGATGTCCATGTCGATGCCGTGGATCACCGGCACGTTGCCGGCGTAGGTCTTCTTTACGTTGCGAAAGCTGAGGGTAGCCATGTGTTTCTTCGTCTGCGTAATCTTGTTCGGAGGGGCTGCTGGCGCCGTGGCGGCGGGGTCGCGCCGAGATCGATGCTTACTCGGGCGGCCGCACGCCGGCGGCGCGGCGTGCAAACCTTATTTCTCGGTGTCGACCAGGCCCTTGACGAACCATTTCTGCATCAGGATCACGACCAGGGCGGGCGGGATCATGGCCAGGATGGCGGTCGCCATGGTGATGTTCCATTCGGTGACGCTGTCACCGCCGCTGATCATGCGCTTGATGCCGATGACCACCGGGTACATGTCTTCCTGGGTCGTGATGAGCAGCGGCCACAGGTACTGGTTCCAGCCATAGATGAACTGGATCACGAACAGGGCCGCGATGCTGGTCTTGGACAGCGGCAGCAGCACGTCGCGGAAAAACCGCATCGGACCCGCGCCGTCGATGCGCGAGGCCTCGACCAGCTCATCGGGCACCGACAGGAAGAACTGCCGGAACAGGAAGGTGGCGGTGGCCGACGCGATCAGCGGCAGGGTGAGACCGGCGTAGCTGTTGAGCATGCCCAGGTCGGCAACGACCTTGTAGGTGGGGGCGATACGTACTTCGACCGGCAGCATCAGCGTGACGAAGATCATCCAGAAAAAGAACATGCGGCCGGGGAAGCGGAAGTACACCACCGCGAAGGCCGAGAGCAGCGAGATCAGGATCTTGCCCAGCGAGATCGCCAGGGCCATGATCAGGCTCACATACATCATGCGCGCCACCGGGGTGCCCGACGAACCGCCGCCGGAGCCGGCGAACAGCGCCTGCATGTAGTTGTCGGCGAAGTGCTTGCCGGGGATCAGCGACATCGGCGCGGAAGCGACTTCTTGCGCGGTCTGGGTCGATGCGACAAACGTGACGTAAATCGGAAAGGCGACCAGCGCCACCCCGCAAAGCAGGATGACGTGGGCCAGAATGTCCAGCCAGGGACGGCGTTCTACCATGATTCGATACCTGTTCTGTCTTGTATCAGTACTGCACTTTGCGGTCGATGTAGCGGAACTGGATCACCGTGAGTGCCACCACGATGAACATCAGCACCACCGACTGCGCGGCCGAGGAGCCCAGATCCAGGCCGCGGAAACCGTCGCTGTACACCTTGTAGACCAGGATCGAGGTCGAGGTGCCCGGACCGCCCTGCGTCGTGGTGTCGACCACGGCGAAGGTGTCGAAGAATGCGTAGATCACGTTCACCACCAGCAGGAAGAAGGTGGTGGGCGAGAGCAGCGGGAACACGATGCTCCAGAAGCGTCGCGCCGGCGAGGCGCCGTCGATGGCGGCGGCCTCGATCAGCGAGCGCGGAATCGATTGCAGGCCGGCCAGGAAAAACAGGAAGTTGTACGAGATCTGCTTCCAGACGGCGGCGATCAGCACCAGCGTGAGCGCCTGGTTGCCGTTCAGACGCGGATTCCAGGGCACGCCCATGCCGTTGAGCGCCACGGCCAGGATGCCGACCGACGGCGAGAACAGGAACAGCCACAGCACGCCCACCACGGCGGGCGCCACGGCGTACGGCCAGATCAGCAGAGTTTTGTAGAGCCCGGCGCCGCGGATCACGCGATCGGCCATGACGGCCAGCAGCAGCGATACGGCCAGGCCCACGAAGGCCACGAGCACGGAAAAGATCGCAGTGACGCGGAAGGAGTCGAGATAGCTGTCTTGAGAGAACAGCTCGGCGAAGTTCGCCAGACCGACGAATTCGGAGGACAGGCCGAACGCATCTTCGATGCGCATGGACTGCCACATGGCCTGACCGGCAGGCAGGAAGAAAAACACCACCGTGATGATCAGCTGCGGAGCGAGCAGCAGATAGGGCAGTGTCTTGTGGCCGAAAACTACACGTTTTTCCATGGGGCGGATGCCTAGGAGGATTCAATGAAAGCGTTGCACGAGGCAGCGCCAGTACCGCGCCGGCGGGGTTGCCGCGACGCCAGGCGGGAACGAAACATTCCTGCCCTACGACGTGTGCGCCCGACCGGGCGCACAACGAAAAAGTCCGCAGCATGCTGGCTCGCCCCCGGCGTGCGGGCCGGGCAGGGCGGGCGCAGCATCTGCGGCTGCATCATAAACGGCTGGCCCGTCGCGCCGGAAAACCGGCGGCGACGGGCCAGCGGCCGGGCGAACCCGGCCCAGGGCGTCGGATCTTACTTGACGCTCTTTTCGAACTTCTCGAGCAGCTCGTTGCCGCGCTTCACGACGCTGGCCAGACCGTCCTTGGCGTTGGTCTTGCCCGACACGATGCGTTCGATCTCGGCGTCCTCGATCTCACGGATCTGGGGCAGGTAGCCCAGACGCAGACCGCGCGATTGCGCCGTCGTTTCGACGTTGAGCTGCTTCACGCCCACTTCGGTGCCCGGGTTCTTGTCGTAGAAACCTTGCTTCTTGGTGAGCTCGTAGGCCGCCACGGTGACCGGCACGTAGCCGGTCTGCTGGTGCCAGCGGGCCGCGACTTCAGGGGTGGCCAGGAACTTGAAGAACTTGGTCACGCCCTTGTAGATCTCGGGCTTCTTGTTGGCGAAGACCCACAGCGAGGCACCACCGATGATGGTGTTCTGCGGCGCGCCCTGCACGTCGGCGTAGTAGGGCACGGTGGACGTGCCGAACTCGAACTTGGCGTTCTTCGCGATGTTGGCGCGCAGACCGCTCGAGCCGGTGATCATGGCGCACTTGCCGCTGATGAACAGCGAGTTGGGCTCGTCGCCACGGCCGCCGTACATGAAGATGCCTTCCTTGCCCATCTTGGCGAGGTTTTCGAGGTGGCGCACATGCAGCGGGGTGTCGATGGCCAGACGCGCGTCCAGACCGCCGAAGCCGTTGTCCTTGGTGGCGTACGGGACGTTGTGCCAGGCCGAGAAGGTCTCGAGCTGGGTCCAGGACGGCCAGGAGGTGGTGTAGCCGCACTCTTGGCCGGCGGCCTTGAGCTTGGCGCCGGCGGCAGCCAGCTCTTCCCAGGTCTTGGGGGGCTTCTCGGGATCCAGGCCCGCCTTCTTGAAGGCGTCCTTGTTGTAGTAGAAGACCACGGTCGAGCTGTTGAACGGCATCGACACGAGCTTGCCCTCGGGCGACGAGTAGTAACCCGCCACGGCGCCGATGAAGCCCTTGGGATCGATCGGATCGCCGGCTTCCTCGGACATCTGCTGGACCGGCTTGATGGCGCCCTTGGCGTACATCATGGTCGCGGTGCCGACTTCGAACACCTGGAGGATGTCGGGGGCATTGCCGGCGCGGAACGCGGCGATGCCGGCGTTCATCGACTCACCGTAGTTGCCCTTGTAGACCGCCTTGACCTGGTAGTCGGGGTTGGCCTTGTTGAATTCTTCGACGAGGCCGTTGACGCGGTCGCCCAGCGCGCCTTCCATCGAGTGCCAGAACTGGATTTCGGTGGCGGCGTGCGCCGAAGCACCCGCGAAGGCCGCCATCAGGGCGGCGAATGTGAGTGCGAGACGTTGGGGTCGCATGAGATGTTCCTCCGGTTTGAGCGACCGCGCGATTCGGATCCGGATCGCGCGAAGCGTTACACCTTATGAATTGTTTGTGACAAAGGCGTGACTTTAAACGATGCCGTGGCCCTGTCAAATGCACCAAGGCGAAAAAGGAAAAGCTGCCCCACGCAACGCCTTTGGGTTAGTGCCCCCACGCTGCGCCTTCGGCTTGCTGCCCCCCGAGGGGGCTTTTTTGTCTCCGGGCGGCCGTTCGACAAAAAACCGTCCCCGAATCGGCGAGCCCATTCTGCGCCGTGAGTGGCGGGTTTACAATCCTGCCCCATGGAAAATCAACTCTCTATCGCCTTCATCGGCGGCGGCAATATGGCCGCGGCGCTGGCCAGCGGCCTGGCCGGCAAGGTCTGCCCGGCGGGAAACATCCACGTCATCGACATCAATACCGAGGCCCATGCGGCCTGGCAGGCGCGTGGCATGACCACCGCCACCGCCGGTGACGAGACCCTCGCGCGGGCGCGCGTGTGGATCTATGCGGTCAAGCCGCAGAACATGCGCGACGTGGTCGCCTCGACCCGCCAGTGGCTGCGCGACGACACGCTGGTCATCAGCGTGGCCGCCGGCCTGCGTGCCGACACCCTGGCCGACTGGCTGGGCGCGCCGGGTCAGCCCTGGCAGCGGCTGGTGCGCTGCATGCCGAACACCCCCGCGCTGGTGGGCGCCGGCATGACCGGCCTGGCCGCGCTGGACGGCGTGGATGCCGCCGACCGCGAACTGGCCGCGCGGCTGCTGGGCTCGGTGGGCGAGGTCGTGTGGGTTGCCGACGACGCGGCGCTGGACGCGGTCACGGCCCTGTCGGGCAGCGGCCCGGCCTACGTATTCCTGTTCCTGGAAGCGCTGATCGAGGCGGGCCAGTCGCTGGGGCTGAGCGCCGAGCAGGCCCGTCAGCTGGCACTGGGCACCTTCGCCGGCGCGACCCGCCTGGCGGCCGAGTCGTCGGATCCCCCGGGCGTGTTGCGCGAGCGTGTCACCTCCAAGGGCGGCACCACCGCCGCGGCGCTGGGCGTGTTCCAGGACGGCGATTTCCGCGGCCTGGTGGGCCGTGCGCTCGAGGCGGCCGCGAACCGCTCGCGCGAGCTCGCACGGGAGTTCGGCAAGTGACATCGGGCGTATCGGCCGGGCAGGGGCGTTTCGAGCCGCTGCGTCCGGCCCAGTTTGCCATCGCGGTGCTGTGCATGTGCGCGGTGGTGGTCGGGTCCAACATCCTGGTCCAGGTGCCGCTCAACGACTGGCTCACCTGGGGCGGCCTGTCGTATCCGGTGGCGTTTCTGGTCACCGACGTGCTGAACCGCCGGTTCGGCCCGGTGGCCGCGCGCCGCGTGGTGTGGTTCGGCTTTGCCGCCGCCTTGCTGGTGTCGATGTGGGTGGCCTCGCCGCGGATCGCGCTCGCATCCGGCCTGGCCTACCTGTGCGCGCAACTGATCGACATCCAGGTGTTCGATCGCCTGCGCGACCAGCGCTGGTGGCGCGCGCCGCTGTTGTCGGGCATGTTGGGCGCGATCTTCGATACCGCCATTTTCTTTTCGGTGGCGTTCGCCGCCACCGGAACCCCGTGGGTCACCTGGATGCTGGGCGACCTCGCCATCAAGCTGGTGGTGAACATCAGCATGCTGGCCCCGTTCCGTGCCCTCATGTGGAATCTGGCCCGGCCGGGCGGCGTGCCGCAGGCCCGCTGAAGCCATCGGGGCGCCATCCGGCGCCCCGATTTTTTCGGCGGGCTGCGCGGCCGCGGCGCGGTATTTCTTTTTCCTAAAACACCAGGCTTACGTGACGATTACGTCGGTTAATTCTGCGTATCCGTCACGTTTTTTGTGGCAAAACAAAATATTGGGGAATACACGCAGTGACAGGCTTTAGGCTTGCTTTCAGAATACCGCCGACATTGGTTTTTCGCCCAAGAAGCCGGTAATGCAGGCGCCTCTGGCACGGGTTTTATCGGCCCGTTCTTCCGGTCAATGCAAAGCCGCTGTAAACCAACCCTCTAAGCCGGGAGAATTCCGCATGAAGTTGTCGCAACGCTTTACTCCGCTTGCCCTGGCGATCGGTGCGTTGGCACTGGCAGGTGCCGCCCACGCCGCCGATACCATCAAGATCGGTATTCCCCAGCCCATGACCGGCCCGAACACCCAATACGGTGATCAGATCCAGGCCGGCGCCCTCACTGCCATCGAAACCATCAACGCCAAAGGCGGCGTCAAGGGCAAGAAGCTCGAGGCCATCCTGATCGACGACGGCTGCGAACCCAAACAGGCCGTTCCCGCCGCCAACCGCGTGGTCAACTCGGGCGCCAAGTTCGCCGTCGCGCACGCCTGCTCCGGCGTGACCGTGGCCGCCGTCAACGTCTACGAACAGGAAGGCATCGTCGGCATCACCCCGGGCGCCACCTCGCCGCTGGTCACCGACACGATCAAGCCGCACTTCTTCTTCCGCACGATCGGCCGCGACGACCAGCAGGGTCCGTTCGCCGCGCGCTACATCGCCAACACGATCAAGCCCAAAAAGGTCGCCGTCCTGCACGACAAGCAGACCTACGGTTCGGGCGTGGCCACCCAGGTCAAGAACACCCTCGACAGCGAGAAGGTCAACATCGTCCTGTTCGAAGGCATCAACGTCGGCGACAGCGATTACTCGGCCGTCATCACCAAGCTGAAGTCGGCTGGCGTGGATTTCGTATACTTCGGCGGCTATCACCCCGAGCTGGGTCTGCTGCTGCGCCAATCGCGCGAACAGGGCCTGAATGTGCAGTTCATGGGTCCGGAAGGCACGGCTAACCAGGATCTGGTGGCCATTGCCGGTCCGGCCATCGAAGGCCTGCTGGTGACGCTGCCCTCCGATTTCACCAAGCTGCCCGGTAACGAAGGCGTGGTGAAGGCATTCAAGGACGCCAAGCGCGATCCCGACGGCGCGTTCCAGATGCCGGCATACGCCGCGGTGCAGCTCATCGCCGAAAGCATCAACGCGGTCGGCGAGGATCCCGCCAAGGTGGCCGACCACCTGCACAAGAACACCTTCAATACCGCCATCGGCAAGGTCGAGTACGATGCCAAGGGCGATCTGAAGGACTTTGAATTTGCCGTCTTCAAGTGGGATAAGGCCGGCAAGAAAACCCAGCTGTAATCACGCGCCGCCGGCCTCGTGCCGGCGTGTCGTATACGCCCAGGTTTCCGGCTCCGGGTCGTCCTACCGGAGCCGGTTCCGTTTGGAGCATGACTCAATATGTCCGATCTACTCCCACAACTCACCCAGCAGTTCTTCAACGGACTGTCCCTGGGTGCCATTTATGCGTTGATCGCCATTGGCTACACAATGGTCTACGGCATCATCGGCATGATCAATTTCGCGCACGGCGAGATTTATATGATCGGGGCCTACGTGGGCCTGGTCACTTTGACGGCGATCGGCACCAACAGCGGCCTGCCGCTGCCCTTCGTGATTGCCGCGATGCTGGTCGTCGCGATCGTGGTCACGAGCATCTACGGTTTCTCGATCGAGCGGGTGGCGTACCGGCCGGTGCGCACCAGCCCGCGCCTGGTGGCGCTGATCTCGGCCATCGGGATGTCGATCTTCCTGCAGAACTGGGTGGCCCTGGGCCAGGGCGCCCGTGACATGGCCGTGCCGTCGCTCGTCTCCGGCGCCATGCAGTTTCACATGGGCACCGACTTCGACGTCACCATCCCGTACTCGCGCGTGATGATCATCGTGGTCACCGTGCTGCTGATGATCGCGCTCACGCTCTTCATCAAGTATTCGCGCATGGGCCGTGCGTCGCGCGCCTGCTCGCAGGACATGCACATGGCCAACCTGCTGGGCATCGACACCAACAAGGTGATCTCGTTCACCTTCATCCTCGGTGCGGCGCTCGCGGCCGTGGGCGGGGTCCTGATCGCCATCACGGTGGGCAAGCTCAATCCGTTCATCGGGTTCATCGCCGGCATCAAGGCGTTCACCGCGGCGGTGCTGGGCGGCATCGGCAGCATCCCCGGCGCGATGCTGGGCGGCGTGCTGCTGGGCCTGGCCGAGACCTTCGCGGCGGCCTATATCTCGTCGCAGTACAAGGACATCGTGGCGTTCGGCCTGCTGGTGCTGATCCTGCTGTTCCGTCCCACCGGGCTGCTCGGTAAACCTGAGGTAGAGAAAGTCTGATGGCCAACAACGCTCTCAAGAATGCGACGATCGCGGCCGTCCTGACCGCCTTCATCGTCACGCCCATCTTCGGGCTGCAGCTGGTCCGGCAGGGGGCGCGCACCCTGATGGAGCCGCGCTGGGATCTGGTCGCGATCGCCGTGATCGGTGTGTTCGTGTTCCAGCTGCTGCGTCCGTGGCTGGCCAAGCCGTTCCGCGCGCTCAAGACCAGCCTGCCGGTCCTGCCGGCCGCGCCCACCAAGGGGCGCAAGTGGTTCTTCCTGCTGATCGTGGCCGCGGCCATGATCTGGCCGTTCTTCGCGGGCCGCAGCAACGTCGACATCGCCACGCTCGTGCTGATCTACGTCATGCTGGGCCTGGGCCTGAACATCGTGGTCGGTTTCGCGGGCCTGCTCGACCTGGGCTTCGTGGGCTTCTACGCGGTGGGCGCCTATACCTACGCGCTGCTGTATCACTGGGGCGGCTGGAGCTTCTGGGAAGCGCTGCCGTTCGCCGGCGCGATGGCCGCGCTGTTCGGCTTCCTGCTGGGCTTTCCGGTGCTGCGCCTGCGCGGCGACTACCTCGCCATCGTGACGCTGGGCTTCGGTGAAATCATCCGCCTGCTGCTCATCAACCTGAACACGGTCACGGGCGGTCCCGACGGCATCTCCGGCATTCCGAAGCCCACCATCTTCGGTCTGGAGCTCACGCGGCGCGCGAGCACCGAAGGGGCGGAGACCTTCCATCAGTTCTTCGGCCTGACCTTCCAGAACAACCACATGGTGATCTACCTGTACCTGATGGCGCTGTTGCTCGCGCTCATCACGTTGTTCGTGTCGACCCGCCTGATACGCATGCCGGTGGGACGCGCCTGGGAGGCGCTGCGCGAAGACGAGATCGCCTGCCGTTCGCTGGGCCTCAATCCCACCCGGATCAAGCTCTCGGCGTTCACGCTGGGCGCGATGTTCGCCGGCTTCGGCGGCGCGTTCTTCGCGGCGCGTCAGGGCATGGTCAATCCCGAGTCCTTCGGCTTCATCGAGTCGGCGCTGATCCTCGCGATCGTGGTGCTGGGCGGGATGGGCTCTCAGGTCGGCGTGATCCTCGCCGCGATCCTGCTCACCGTGCTGCCCGAGCTGGCGCGCGAGTTCGCCGAGTACCGCATGTTGATGTTCGGTCTGTTGATGGTGTTGATGATGATGTGGCGTCCGCAAGGCCTGCTCCCCATGAAGCGTCCGCACGTGGAGCTGCGCAAATGAGCCAAGCCTTGTTGAAAGTATCCGGCCTGACCATGCGGTTCGGCGGCCTGCTGGCCGTCGACAGCGTGGCCTTCGAGGTCCAGCGCGACGAGGTCTTCGCCATCATCGGCCCCAACGGCGCCGGCAAGACCACCGTGTTCAACTGCGTGGGCGGTTTCTACAAGCCGACGGCGGGCGAGATCACGATGGACGGCAAGTCCATCGTCGGTCTGCCCAGCCACAAGGTGGCGCGCCACGGCCTGGTGCGCACGTTCCAGAACGTGCGTCTGTTCAAGCAGCTCACGGTGCTCGAGAACCTGCTCGTGGCCCAGCATACGCAGGTGGAATCGCGCCTGCTGCCGGGGCTGCTCAAGCTGCGCGGCTACCGCCAGGCGGAGGCCGACGCGCTCGACCGCGCGGCCGAATGGCTGGATTTCATGGGGCTGCGCGAGTTCGCCAACCGCGAAGCGGGCAACCTGGCCTACGGCCATCAGCGCCGCCTCGAAATCGCGCGCTGCATGATCACCAAGCCGCGCCTGCTCATGCTCGACGAGCCGGCGGCCGGCCTGAATCCCCAGGAAAAGCGCGATCTGCAGGCGCTGATCGACCAACTGCGCCGCGAGTTCGGCGTGGCGGTGCTGCTCATCGAACACGATATGAGCCTCATCATGGGCATCTCCGACCGCATCCTGGTCATGGAGCACGGCAAGCCCATCACCACCGGCACCCCCGATGCCGTGCGCAACGACCCGCGCGTCATCAAGGCGTACCTGGGGGAAGAATAAATGCTGAAGCTCGAAAACATTCACACCTACTACGGCGCCATCCAGGCTCTCGACGGCGTGTCCGTCGAGGTCAATCAGGGCGAGATCGTCACGCTGATCGGCGCCAACGGCGCCGGCAAGACCACCCTGCTCATGACGGTTTGCGGCAACCCGCGCGCCCGCTCGGGCAAGATCTCGTTCGAGGGCCGCGACATCACCCAGGCCGACACGCACGAGATCATGCGCGCCGGCATCGCGATCTCGCCGGAAGGGCGGCGCGTGTTCAAGGACCTCACCGTCGCCGAAAACCTGATGATGGGCGGGTTCTTCTCGACCCGCGATCAGATTCAGGACGGCATCGAGCACGTGTACAAGCTGTTTCCGCGTCTCAAAGAACGCGCGTCGCAGCGCGCCGGCACGATGTCCGGCGGCGAGCAGCAGATGCTGGCCATCGGCCGCGCGCTGATGTCCCGGCCGCGGCTGCTGCTGCTCGATGAGCCCACGCTGGGTCTGGCGCCGCTCATCATCGCGCAGATTTTCGACATCATCCGCACGATCCGGGAAGAGGGCGTCACGGTCTTCCTGGTCGAGCAGAATGCCAACAAGGCGCTGCAGGTGGCCGATCGCGGCTACGTGCTCGAAAACGGCCGTGTCGTGCTCGAGGACACCGGCGCCAATCTTTTGGTCAACGACCAGGTGCGCAAGGCGTATCTGGGCGGCTGACAGGATCGCGGTCTGCCTGGAATGAATCGGCCCCGGAGGAGACTCCGGGGCCGATTTTCTTTGGGGCGGCCGGGCGCCACGGCGTCGCGCCCGGCGGGCCACCGCCGTGTAGACAGCGCTGTCATGTGTGCAACCGTCACGGGCAGGCGCGGCCTGCGCGGATCCGGGCCGATTCACGCCGCCCGGCCGGTTTTGAGACACGTATCTCACCGATTCTGCCGCCAAGTGCATGCAATTTCATGTATCTAAACGTACCTTCGGCGAAATATTTAAGTTTTCTTAGTAGACGTCGTAGTCGTTAAGTGCGCCGCAGCATGAATGTCTCGGGCTGCCCCGCACTTTTGCAAGAGGACTGCATGACCGTTGCATCGACTGGCCGCGCCTGGAGCGTGGCGACCCGTCTTTCCCTGATGGTGCTCTGCCTGGTGACCATCGTTTTTGTGGGCTTTACCTGGGCGCTCTACCTCGGCATGGTGGCCAGCGTGGAGCGCGAGGCGACCGAACGCATGCGCGTGGAAGCCCAGGGCATCGCCGCCATGGTGCGCATGTACAGCGCCACCGTGCAGGCCGAAGCCGATCGATTCACGAACGTGTTCGAGGCCGACCTGGCGCAACCCTACACGCTGTCGCCCGCCGAGCGCGTGGCGGTCGGCGAGCGCCAGACCCCGACGCTGCGCGCGGGGGAGGTGGTGCTGAACCAGAACATCGCGCTGCCCGATCGCTTTACCGAACGCACCCAGGGCGTGGCCACGATCTTCGCCAAGGACGGCGACGATTTCGTGCGCATCACGACCTCGGTGAAGGACGCCGCGGGCAATCGCGCCATGGGCACGCTGCTCGCCCGTGACAGCGCTGCCTATGCCAAGGTGAGCAAGGGCGAGACCTACTCGGGTCCGGCCACGCTGTTCGGCACCTTCTACATGACCACGTACCGGCCGATGAAGGATGCCGCGGGTGCCGTGATCGGCGTGCTGTTCGTGGGCGTGGACATCGGCGCCACCACGACCGCGCTCAAGCAGGACGTGGCCCGGCGCAAGGTCGCGCAGACGGGCGACTACCGCGTGGTGTCGGGCGCGGCCGGTCCGGCGCACGGCCAGTATCTGGTGCCCGAGAACTTGCTGCAGAAGAGCGCGCTGACGGGCCCCGATGCGCTGGTGGACGACGCGGGCAAGGCGCGGGTGCCGGGCATGCTGAGCGCGCGCGATGGCACGTTCACGACCGGCCTGCGGGGCGAGCCGCGCATCGTCGCGCACGCCTACATGCCCGAGTGGCAGTGGCTGGTGGTGGGGCAGGCGAGCGTGGCCGAGCTGACGGCCGACGTGCGGCGCGCCCGGTTGCTGTATGTGGGGGCGGCGCTGGTGGCGATCGCCGGCCTGACGCTGCTGCTGTTCTTCATGATCCGGCGCACGGTGGGCCGGCGCCTGAACGCCGCGATGGCCGTGGCCGAGAAGCTGGCGCAGGGCGACCTGCGCGCCCGCGCCGACATCGGCCGGCCCGACGAGATCGGCCGGCTCACGGCGGCGGTCAACGGGATCGGCGACGGTCTGATCGCCATCGTGCAGCGCGTCCGCGCGGCGAGCACCACGATGGGCGTGCAGACGCAGGAGATCGCCAACGCCAGCGCCGACATGTCGAGCCAGAGCGAGAGCCAGGCCGCCAACGTCGAGGAGACGGTGGCCAGCCTCGAGCAACTGACGGCGACGGTGGCGCAGAACGCCAGCAACTCTGACCAGGTGGACGAGCAGGTGCGGCATGCCGCGCGCGCGGCCGACGAGGGCGCCGTGGTGGTCGACACGCTGGTCGAGGCGATGGACGGTGTGCGCATCGCGGCCGACAAGATGTCGGAGATCATCGCGGTGATCCACAGCATCGCATTCCAGACCAACATTCTGGCGCTCAACGCCGCGGTCGAGGCCGCCCGCGCGGGCGAGGAGGGGCGCGGCTTCGCGGTGGTGGCCTCGGAAGTGCGCCAGCTCGCGCAGCGCAGCGGCGACGCGGCCAAGGTGATCGAAGGCCTCATCCACACGGCGCTCGAGCAGGTGGGCGCCGGTCATCGGCACGCGGGCGAGACGCGTCTGGCGATCGCCGGCATCGCGGGCCAGGTGCGCGAGGTCGCGGTGCTGGTCAACGACATCTCCACCGCCGGCCGCGAGCAATCGGCGGGTATCGCGCAGATCAACTCGGCGGTGGCGCACATCGGCGACATGACCCAGCGCAACGCGGCGCTCGCGGACGAGGCGGCGCGCATCGCCAGCAGCCTGGCGGATCTGGCCGGTCAGCTGGACGAGTCGGTGGGCGTGTTCCAGACCTGAGACGCGTTGCAACGACGGGCGCGCCCGCGCGCCGGTCGCCGAAAGCAAACGGGGCGATGATCGCGTGTTGCGATCATCGCCCCGTTTTCATGCATGCCGGGATCAGGCGGCCTGGCGCTGCGCCGAGCGCACGCGCTCGTAGTAGGCGATGGCGGCCAGCGCCAGCGCGTCGATCGAGTCGGTGAGCGGCACGCCGAGACTCGGGCGCAGGGCATGCGGCACGGCCAGCGGCAGTTCGGTACATCCGAGCACGACCGCGTCGGCCCCGCGCGCCTTCAGGCGCGTGATGCATTCGGCGGCGGGCGCGTAGGCGTCCTCGAGCCGGTTGCCCTTGACCGCGGCGATCGAGGCGGCGCACAGCGACTGCACTTCGTCATGGGTCGGCACGATGCATTCGTAGCCGTGGCGCTCCAGCGTTTGCTGGTACAGGCCCAGCGCCAGCGTCGCGGGCGTGCCCATCAGGCCGATGCGACCCTTGGGAATGCCCTGACGGCGCAGGTCTTCGGCCACGGCCTCGATGATGTGCAGCACCGGGCACTGCGCGGCTTCGGCGATCTGCTCGTACCAGAGGTGGGCCGTGTTGCAGGGGATCGCGATGAGCTGCGAGCCCGCATCGTTCAGAAAGCGCACGCGCTCCAGCATGTGCGGCAACGGATCCTCGCCGCCTGCGAGCCGCGCGGTGCTGCGGTCGGGAATGCGGGGATCGTTCAGGAGCAGGGTGGGGATGTGCTGCTGGTCGACGCTGGCGGGCGTGAGGGCGGCCAGCCTGAGGGCGAAGGCGGCGCCGGCCATGGGGCCCATGCCACCGAGCACGCCCAGAAAACAAGATTGCTTCGGGTGATTCATCCTACGACTTCCGTACCGGCGCCGCGGGCAGGCTTGAGTACCTGGCCCGGCAGTGCGCCACTGGGCTGCTGGCCGTTCCAGACCAGTTCGCCATTGACCCAGACCGCGTCGATGCCCTGGCTCTGCTGCACGGGGGCGGCAAAGGTGGCCAGGTCGGTGACGGTCTCGGGATCGAGCAAAACGACGTCGGCATGATACTCCTTTCGCAGGAGCCCCCGTTTTTCGAGCCCGTACTGCTCGGCGGCCAGGCCGGTCATGCGGTGGATGGCGGCCGGCAGGCTCAGGACCCGTTCTTCGCGCACCAGGCGGCGCAGCACGTGCGTGAACGTGCCCCACTGGCGCGGGTGCGGATGCGGGTCGAAGGGCAGGCCGTCGGAGCCGACCATCGTGAGCGGGTGCTCGAAGATCCGCGTGACGTCCTGCGGATCCATCAAAAAGTAAATGGCGCCGGCGGGCGCGAGGCGCGCCAGCATGGCGTCGTCGTCCAGACCGAGTTCGGCCTGCACATCGCTGTAATCGCGCCCGGTGGCCTCGGGGTAGCCCTGCGACCAGGTGATCATCGTGCGGCTGGCCAGGCGCACGCGATCGAGCCGCAGCATGGTCGAGGTGGCGGGGTAGGGATGGCAATCCAGGCAGACGGGCTGCGATTCGGCGGCGCGCGAGATCAGGTCCAGCGTTTCGCGGCTGCGGCCGTGGTTGCGCTCGCCCGCCAGCTTGTGGTGCGAGAACACCACGCGGGCGCCGGTGGCGCGGCCGATCAGCAAGGCTTCTTCCATGGCGGGCACGATGGCGTCGGCCTCGTCGCGCAGGTGGGTGGCGTAGATGGCGGCACGGCCGGCGAGCGGGGCGCACACATCGAGCAGCTCGTCGGTCGGGGCTGCGCTGGCCGGCGGATAGAACGTGCCCGTGGAAATGCCGAACGCGCCCGCGTCCATGGCCTCGTCGAGCAGGGCGGCCATGGCGCTGCGTTCGGCGGGCGTGGCGGCGCGGCTCGTATCGTCCATCACCGCGACGCGCAGGGTGGTGTGGCCGACCAGCGGGATCACGTTGGTCGCGGCCGGTTGCCGGGCCAGGCGCGCGAGCCAGTCGGCGAAGGTGTCGAAGCCGAACAGCGCCGGCGGGCCCAGCAGGTCGAGCGGCTGCGGCAGCGCATCGCGCGCCGACAGCGGCGCGAGGCTGATGCCGCAGTTGCCGGTGACCACCGTGGTGATGCCTTGCGATACCTTCGGCCGCATGTCGGGATGGGCGAGCAGATAGCCGTCGTCGTGCGTGTGCGAATCGATGAAACCCGGCGCCAGCACCTTGCCGCGCGCGTCGATGCAGGGCACGCCGTCGGGCAGCGCGAACTGGCCGACCGCGGCGATGGTCTGGCCTCGGATCGCGAGGTGACCCGGCACGGCGGGGGCGCCGGTGCCGTCGACGATGAGCGCATTGGTAATGATGAAATCGGCTTGCATGGGCAGGGTGCGGCGAAAGCGTGGAGAAGGGAGGCGCGGGTCGGGCGGCGCGCCAAGTGCGGCGCGCGGCCGGGGCCGCGCGCGCGGTCGGGCTCAGTCGAGCTTTTCGATGCCGGCCGTGTCGATGATCTTCTTCCACTTGGCCGTTTCGGCGTCGATCAGCTTCTGGAAGTCGGCGGGCGAGCCGCCGGCGGGCTCGGCGCCCAGCCCGGCCAGACCGGTCTTGACCTCGGGGGCGGCCAGCGCCTTGACCAGCGCCGCGTTCAGCTGCTGAACCACCGCGGGCGGCGTGCCCTTGGGCGCGACCACGCCGCCCCAGGCGATGGTTTCATAGCCCTTCAGGCCGCTCTCGTCGAGCGTGGGCACCTCGGGCAGCAGCGTCAGGCGCTTGAGGCTGCTCACGCCCAGCGCGCGCACCTTGTTGCTCTTGATGAGCGGCACGGCTTCGGAGGTGTTCACGAAGATGAAGTCCAGACGGCCACCCAGCAGATCCTGCAGCGCGGCCGGGCCGCCGTTGTAGGGGATGAACATGACATCGACCTTGGCCATGCTCTTGAAGAGTTCGCCGCCCATGTGGCCGGTGGTGCCCACGCCGGACGCGCCGTACGAGAGCTTGCCCGGCGCGGCCTTGGCGCGCTCGATCAGGTCCTGCACCGACTTCACGGGCGACTCGGCCGGCACGATCAGCACGTTGTAGAGGTCGAACAGGTGCGCCACCGGCGTCAGGTCCGCGTCGACGTCGTAGGGCAGCTTCTTGAAGAGCGAGCGGTTCACGGCCAGCGTGTTGATGTTGCCGTAGCCGATGGTGTAGCCGTCGGCCGCCGCGCGCTTGATGAGCGAGATGCCGATGTTGCCGGCCGCGCCCGGGCGGTTCTCGACCACGACGGTCGCGCCGGTGTCCTTGGACATCTGCGTGGTGAAGAGGCGCGACAGCACGTCCGGCGAGCCGCCGGCGGCCGAGGGCACGACGAAGGTGATGGGCTTTTCCGGGAAGGCGGCCGTGGCGCTGCCCGCGAAGAGGGAGGCGGCGAGGGCGGCAATGCCCAGGCCGCGGTTGACGATGCGATTCATGGTGATTTCCCCTGTTGTGATGTGATACTGCGTCGGGCAGGTTATCACCGGGGTCACGCCGGTCCCTCATCGAAAAATGTCCCAAACCTATAATTCGCCGTTATTGCCCGAGACCGACTTTTTGGGCTTCGCCACCGCCATTCGAAGGTGCGGCGAGGCTCTTCGAACACAGGATGCGCCGCCATGCCGGATGACGAATTTGCCGACGACGCCAGCCCCGGCCCCGCGGGGAGCCGGCCGCTGAACCTGCGGCAGATCGAGGTGTTTCGCGCCATCATGATGGCGGGCTCCATCAGCGGCGCCGGCCGCATGCTGCACGTCTCGCAGCCGGCGGTGAGCCGCGTGCTGGCGCTGACGGAGTCGCGCCTGGGCTACGCGTTGTTCGAGCGCGGCCGCAGCCGTCTCGTGCCCACGCCGGAGGCGCGGCGGCTGTATGGCGAGGTGGAGCAGGTCTACGGCGGGATCCAGCGTGTGAACGATCTCGCCGCGGCGCTCGGGCAGGACGGCGCCGGCATGCTGCGCGTGGTGTCGAGCGCGAGCTTCGGCCAGCGGCTGGTGCCGCAGGCCTTGCAGCGCATGCGCCAGCGCAACGAACGCAGCCGGGTCGATTACCGCAGCGTCACGTTCGACGAGCTGGCCGGCTACTTTCTCACCGGGCGGGCCGACGTCGGGCTGTCGATGTCACCGCCCGAGCACCCGAACCTGAGCTCGACGCTGGTGGGCGAGGTGCCGGTCGTGTGCCTTGTCCCGCGTGGCCATGCGCTGGCCGGACACGAGGTGGTGCATGCGGCCGATTTCTCGTCGGCGCAATGGATCGGCTATCCACCCGACACGCCGCTGGGACGCGCGCTCGCGCCTTTTTTCGGCGGCGCGCCGGCCTGTCCGGCGGCGGTCGAGGTGCATTCGCCCGTGACCGCGTGCGCCTTCGTGCTGCAGGGGCTGGGCCCCGCGCTGGTGGATCGCTGGTGCGTGACGCCGGAGCTGGCCGATCACGTGGAAATCCGGCCCATCGAGCCGGCCGTGCACGCGTCCATCTGGGCCACGCACACCAATCTCGCCCCCTTGCCGCTGCTGGGCCGGCGCTTCCTGGCCGCGGTGGGCCAGGTATTCGAGGGTCAGGGCTGAGATCCGCCAAAGGCCGAAGCCGCGCGCACGGCGGCAATGCTTGCGCCGTCGTGCGGGTCACTCGCGCGGGTCGAGCTCTTCGTAATGCCGGAAAATGCCGTCGCCGAAGGGCAGGCGCCGGTCGCTCTTGAAGTAGTCCTGCAGCTCGGGCAGGGTGCTGACACGCTGGTGCAGGGCCATGAGGCGCGGGTATTTGTGCGCGATGGTCAGCATGCGGCGCGGAAACGCGAAGCGCAGGCCGTCGATCAGGAAGAAGAGCGACAGGTCGGCATAGGTCCAGCGCCCCGCCGTCAGCCAGCCATCGGGCTGGATCAGCTTCTCGAAGTAACCGAGAAATTTGGGCATGCGGTTGGCGCGGAAATCCTCCGCGCGGCGCAGGGCCTCGTCTTTCTGGTCTTCGTAGTACATGCCGGCCGCGATCGGGTGATGCACGTCGTGCACCTCGGCCACCATGTCGGCGATGGTGAGCTGAATCTGATTGACCCAGAGCCGGCCCTCCAGGTCCGCGGGGGCCAGGCCGTGCTTCTCGCCCAGATACAGGAGGATGTTGGCCGCCTGACCGATCGTCATGCCATCGGCGACGAGGTAGGGCGGGGCGAACGGCGGGTGGGGCCGGTCGCGCTGGAGGTCCTCGACCAGGCTGGCGGAATCGCCGTCATGGTTCTTGCCGTCGTCCTCGCGGGCGCGGTCGCGGTAGGGGATGCCGGCGGCTTCGAGCGCCAGCCGCACGAATTCGCCGCGGCCGGGAATGCCGTCCCAGTACCAAAGGTCGTAGGTCATGGCGGGACTCCTTGAAAGGGAAAGGCCGTCCGGCAGCACGCGGCGTGCCCGGCGCGGCGATAACGGCCGCCGCGCGCCGCCAGGCGTTCTGGTGGCACGCACCGGCGCGCGCAGGGATTCCGGTCATTGAATTTTGTGCCTGCGCCATAACGTGGCGCTATCGCCGCGCCGCTATGCACCGGCCGCAGCGTCAGCATTGGCGCGGGTTCGCGCCTGATCACGGGCACCCGCGTGGCGCCGGGGCCGCCGCTATGCCGCGGGCCCGACTCGCGGCATTCTTACGCCTTTGCGGCGTGCGCGGGGCTGGCGAGGGCGTCGGCCGGGCCGCCGATCGAGGACAAAACATGAGCGAGACGGGGAAGAACAAGCGCAGGATCGGGCTGGCGGTGGCGCAGATGGGGCCGGTGCATCTGGCCGACACGCGCGAGCGCGTGGTGGGCCGGCTGGTCGAGATGCTGCGCGAGGCGCACGGTCGTGGCGCCGAGCTGGTGGTGTTTCCGGAGCTGGCGCTCACCACGTTCTTCCCGCGCTACTGGATGAGCGACGAAGAAGCGCGCCAGCGCTTCTTCGAGACCGCCATGCCCAACCCGCAGGTGCAGCCGCTGTTCGACGCGGCGCGCGAACTGGGCGTCGGCTTCTATCTGGGCTACGCCGAGCTCACGCCGGAGGGCGTGCCGTTCAACACCGCCATCCTGGTCGACAAGGCCGGCACCATCGTGGGCAAGTACCGCAAGATCCACCTGCCGGGGCACGACGATCACAAGCCGGATGCGCCGTTCCAGCATCTGGAAAAGAAGTTCTTCAATGTGGGCGATGAGCCCTTCGGCGTGTGGGACGCGCTCGGCGCGCGCATCGGCATGTGTCTGTGCAACGACCGCCGCTGGCCGGAGACGTGGCGCATGATGTCGCTGCAAAGCGCCGAGCTGGTGGTGCTGGGCTACAACACGCCGTCGCACAACATCCATTGGCCCGAGCCGGTGCATCTGCGGATGCACCACCACCTCATCACCCTGCAGGCCAGTGCCTATCAGAACTGCGTCTGGGCGGCGGCCGCGGCGAAGTGCGGCTCCGAGGACGGCCACCACATGATCGGCGGCTCGGTGATCGTGGCCCCCACGGGCGAGATCGCGGCACAGACCGTCACGGAAGACGACGAGGTGATCGCCGTGAACGTGGACCTCGATCTGGCCGAAACCTTCCGCCGCAACGTGTTCGACTTCGCGCGGCACCGCCGTCCCGAACACTATTCGCTCATCACCGAACGCGTCGGTCCGGGCGCGCCGCTGCCGCGCAAGCCCGTCTGACGCGGGCTCGCGCGGCGCGGGCCGGCGTTTACTGCAGGTCTTCCGCCTTGAGCGCGGCCTGCACCTTGGCGTCGGCCTGCATGCGTTCGAAGAACGTGGCGAGATGGCGCATGCCGCTCAGGTCGACCTCTTTGGCGTGGGCCCAGCGCAGCACGACGTACAGGTAGGCGTCGGCGATCGTGGGATTGGGGCCGGTCAGGTAAGGCCGGCCACCCAGCTGCGTGTCGACGATGCCGAACAGCTTGCGCAGCTGCGTGAGGGCCGAGGCGCGCAGCTCCTGCTGCGCGGCTTCTTCGCTCACGAAGCGCTGCGGGCCGAAGACCAGCGAGAAGGTCTTGTGCACGTCGGAGTTCAGGAAGCCCAGCCAGCGGCGCACGTCGGCGCGGCCGCGCGCGGAGCCATCGCCCAGCAGGTACGGCGCGGCCTGTTCGGCGATGTATTCGAGGATCGCGACGTTCTGCGTGAGCGTGAGATCGCCGTCGGTGAGCGTGGGCACGGCGCCCAGCGGATTGAGCGCGAGATAAGGCGGCTCTTTGAGCTCTTCGCGCGAGACGCGCTGCGTGTCATAGGGCTTGCCGGCCCACTCGAGCACGATGTGACCTGCGAGCGAGCAGGCGCCAGGCATGTAGTACAGTTTCATTGAACGTGGTCTCCAAGAGGCCGGGCGGACTTGCCGTCCGGGCATCGCGTTATGGTACGCCAATCGGACGGCGGCCTCGTGCCGATCGTGGTCCCGCGATTTTTCGCATCGGCCCGGCCTCTCGCATCGTGTCATCTGCGCATCGCAGCATGCTTCCGCCGGGGCTTTTCTTCCGTACGCCAACCACCTTTCGCGGGGAGGTCTTCAATGACGTTTTACGGTGCGCCTGCCGTTGCTACTCACACTGCCGCTCGCTCGAGCGCGCGTTCCGCCTTCATCCTGTCCACGGCCACGCGGCCGCGCCTGAAGCTCGCCGCATGGGCGAGCGCGCTGGCCCTGGCCTGCGCGGCCTTCGCGCCGGCCCAGGCCATGGAGAGCCTCGCGCCTCAGAAGGTGCAGGCCCAGGTCAGCGAAATCGCGCGCGGCCTCGAACATCCCTGGGGCCTGGCCTTCCTGCCCGACGGCAGCATGCTGATCACCGAGCGTCCGGGCCGTCTGCGCCTGCTCGACAAGAGCGGCCGGCTGTCGGCGCCGCTGGCGGGCGTGCCCACCGTCGAAGCCGATGGTCAGGGCGGGCTGCTCGACGTGGTGCTCTCGCCGGGCTTCGCGCAGGACCGGCGCGTGTATCTGTCGTTCGCCGAAGCGGGCGGCGGCAAGGCCGGCACGGCGGTCGGCTATGGCCGGCTCGCCACCGACAACCGTTCGCTGACCGACTTCAAGGTGATCTTCCGCCAGGAGCCCAAGCTCTCGACCGGCAACCACTTCGGTTCGCGCATCGTGTTCGACGAGAAGGGCTATCTCTTCGTCACGCTGGGCGAGAACAACCAGCGCCCCACGGCGCAGGATCTCGACAAGCTGCAGGGCAAGGTGGTGCGCCTGACCGCGGAAGGGCGCGTGCCGCAAGACAATCCGTTCGTGGGCCGCGCGGGCGCGCGTCCCGAGATCTGGTCGTACGGTCACCGCAATTCGCAGGGCATGGCGCTCAATCCCTGGACCGGCGTGCTGTGGGAACACGAGCATGGCCCGCGCGGCGGCGACGAGATCAATCTGATCGAGCGAGGCGCCAACTATGGCTGGCCGATCGCCACCCATGGCATCAACTATTCGGGCCTGCGCATTCCCGAAGCCAAGGGGGACTCGATGGAGGGCGCGGTCGATCCCTACTACTGGTGGAAGAAGTCGCCGGGCGTGAGCGGCATGGCGTTCTATACCGACGACCGCTATCCGGCGTGGCAGCGCTCGCTGTTCATCGGCGCGCTGGCCGAAGAGGACCTGATCCGTCTGCAGCTCGACGGCGACAAGATCGTGCGCGAGGAGCGTCTGCTGGGCAAGCACCAGGCCCGCGTGCGCGATGTGCGCCAGGGGCCCGATGGCGCGATCTACGTGCTGACCGATGCGCCCGAAGGCGCCTTGCTGCGCGTGACGCCGGCAAACTGAGGCAGACGCGGCCCCCCGTTTCGGGTGGGCCGCTGCCCGGCTGCCCGGCGCTAGAAAGCCCGGCGCCCGACTGCCCGGCGCTCGGATGCCCGACTTCCGTCAGGCGGGTGCGCGACCCTCGACGGCCGCGGCGCCGATATCCCAATACAGTCCGGTCATGCCCAGCAGCGCCTCGCGCAGCAGCTCGGGCGGCAGGTGCTCGTTCGGCGCGTGCTGCGAGCAGCCGGGATACGAGTGGGGCACCCAGACGGTGCGCAGGCCCAGCACCTCGGTGAAGATGTCGTTGGGCAGCGAGCCGCCCAGATTGGGCAGGATCGCCGGTTTCTTGCCGGTGGTGCGGGCCAGCGACTCCACCGTGAAGCGCACCCAGGCGTCGTCGGGATCGATCCGGGTGGCGTTGAACATCGTTTCGCGCGTGGTGCTGATCTGCACCATCGGATAGCCCTGGCGGTCGAGATGGCGGCGCAGCGCCGGCAACAGATCATCGGGATCCACGCCGACCACGAAGCGCAGCTGGCAGCGCGCCCAGGCGCGCGGCGGAATCGCATTGACGGGCGTCTCGGGATTGCCGGTCTTGTAGGCCAGCACCTCGAACGAGCACCAGCCGAACACGCGTTCCGCGGGCGACAGGCCCGGCTCGCCCCACCACGGCTCGATCTCCGGGCCGTCGCTGCCGCCGTCGACCTCGCAATCCGCCAGCGCGCGCCGCACCGAATCGGGCAGTTCGCGCGGAACCCATTCGGGGATGCGGATTTGGCCGGTGGGCGAGACCAGGCTCGCGATGGCGTGCGCCAGCTGAATGCCCGGATTGGAGATCAGGCCGCCCCAGTTGCCCGAGTGATGCCCGCCCGCGCGGGCCTCGATGGTGAGGTCGAAGTTGAGGCTGCCGCGCGCACCCAGAAACACGGTGGGCCGGGTGGGCGCCAGGCGCGGGCCGTCGGAGGCGATCAGGAGATCCGCCCGCAGCGCCTCGCGTTCGGCCTCGCACAGTTCGCGCAGGCCCGGCGAACCGGTCTCCTCGCCCATCTCGATCAGATACTTGGCGTTGAAGCCCAGCTTGCCGCGGGTCTGCCGCACCAGCCGCATCGCTTCCATATTGATGCTGTGCTGGCCTTTGTTGTCGGCGATGCCCCGGCCATACCAGCGGCCGTCGCGCTCCTGCATCTGCCACGGCGACAGGCCGGCGTGCCACTCGGGCTCGAGGCCGCGGATCACGTCGCCATGGCCATAGCCGAGCACCGTGGGCAGTGCCGGATCCTCGATGCACTCCGCCAGCAGGAAGGGGGCGCGCGCCTTGGGGTGCGTGAGCGTGCGGCAGCGGAAACCCATCTCTTCGAACGCCGGCTTCATCTCCTCGTCGAGGTAGCGCGCCAGATCGGCGCCGCGGTCGGGGTTCTGGCTTTCGGTGGGGATGGCGATGCGGCGCGCCAGCAGGCGGCCGAAGTCGCCCGAGTCGAAGCGGGCGGCGGCATGTTCGAGGGCAAGGTCACGGCTCATGACAGGGAGGCTCCGGATGACGTGGCGGGATGGAGATGGCAGGCAACCTGGACCGCGCCGACCTGCCGCAACGGCGGGCGTTCGCTGCTGCACTGAGGCATCGCGTGCTGGCAGCGCGGGTGGAAGGGGCAGCCCGAGGGCGGATTGACGGGATCGGGAAACGACAGGCCCAGGCCCATGTCGGGGATGCCCAGGCCCGGCTCGGGCGTGAGCACGGACGCGAGCAGCGCCTGGGTGTAGGGGTGCAGGGGCCGGGCGTAAAGCTCGGCCGTGGGGGCCGACTCGACCACGCGGCCCAGGTACATCACCGCCACATGCGTGGCGATGTGCTCCACCACCGCGAGGTTGTGGCTGATGAACACATAGGTCAGATTGAAGTCGCGCCGCAGCTCCATCAGCAGATTCATGATCTGCGCCTGCACCGAGACGTCGAGCGCGGAGGTGGGCTCGTCGCAGATCACGAGCTCGGGCTTCATGACGAGCGCGCGGGCGATCGCCACGCGCTGGCGCTGGCCGCCCGAGAGCTGATTGGGCGTGTTCTGCGCCAGCCGCGGCGGCAGGCCCACGCGCTCCAGCATCTCGATCGCCTTGGTCTGGCGCGGATTGGCGATGCCGTGCACCTCCAGCGGCAGAGAAACGATAGACGCGATGCTGCGGCGCGGGTTGAGCGAGGAGTAGGGGTCCTGGAAGATCGGCTGCACGCGGCGGGCCATCGCGCGGCGATCGAGCGCCGTGATGTTCTGGCCGTCCAGCTCGATCTCGCCGGCCGAAGGCGGGGTCAGGCCCAGCAGCAGCCGCGCGAGCGTGGACTTGCCGCAGCCCGACTCGCCGACGATGCCGAGCACCGAGCCGCGCTCGACCTCGAGATCCACGCCGTTGACGGCATGAAGGGTGCGGCGCGGCTTGAACATGCCGCCGCCGATCTGGAAGCTGCGCTGGACCTGGCGGGTGCGCATCAGAGGAGCGTGAACGGTGCTCATGCGACGGCTCCCAGGTCGGTGTGGATGCAGCGCCATTGCTGGCCGCGCTCGTTCGCGTGCACCGGCACGGCGGATCGGCACGCGGCCTCGGCGTAGCGGCAACGATCGGCGAAGGCGCAGCCCGCGATGTCGCCCACCAGCGAGGGCACGACACCCGGAATGGTGCCGAGGTCGCTGCCCGGCGTGTTGCGCCCGGGCACCGGGATACAGTCGAGCAGGCCACGCGTGTACGGGTGGCGCGGCGTGGCGAACAGCTCGCGCACCGGCGCGGCCTCCACGACCTGTCCGGCGTACATCACCGCCACCTGATGCGCGATGCGGGCCACCACGCCGAGGTCGTGGGTGATGAGCACCATGGCGATGCCGAGTTCGGCCTGCAGATCGGCCAGCAGGCGCAGGATCTGCGCCTGGATGGTGACGTCGAGGGCGGTGCTGGGCTCATCGGCGATCAGCACCTCCGGGCCGCACATGAGCGCCATCGCGATCATCACGCGCTGACGCAGCCCGCCCGACAACTGGTGCGGATACTGGCCCAGCCGCTCGCCGGCCGACGCGATGCCGACCTTGTGCAGCAGCTCCGCCGCGCGTTCGCGGGCCTGCGCGCCGCTGGCCTTGCGATGATGGATGTAGTGCTCGGTAAGCTGGGTGCCGATCGTGTAGGCGGGATTGAGCGCCGTCATGGGCTCCTGGAAAATCATCGCCATCTTGTCGCCGCGCAGGGCGTTGGCGCGGCGCCGGCTCGCATGCGCCAGGTCTTCGCCCATGACCGCCAGCCGGCGCGCGCGCCGTTGCGCGGAGCGGGGCAGCAGGCCCATGATGGCCAGCGAGGTCATCGACTTGCCGCAGCCGGATTCGCCCACCAGGCACAGCGTCTCGCCGCGCTTGACCTGGAACGAGACGTCGCGCACCGCGTGTAGCGTGCCGCCCGCGGTGTCGATATCGACCGACAGACCTTCGATTTCCAATGCGTGTTCGTGTGTCATCTCAGCTCCTTTCCTGCGGCGTCAGCAGTTGATGCAAGCCGTCGCCGGCGAGGTTGATCGCGAAGATGAGCGCCGCCAGCGCGGTGCCGGGAATGGCGATGAGCCAGAACGAGAAGAACATGTACGCCTTGGCCTCGGAGATCATGAGCCCCCATGAGGGGAGCGGCGGCTGCACGCCCAGGCCCAGGAACGACAGCGAGGCCTCGAGCAGGATGGCGCTGGCGGCTTCCAGCGTGGCGATCACGATCAGGTGGGGCACCACATTGGGCAGGACTTCGCCGCGGATGATGCGCCAGGTCGAGGCACCGGCGGCCTGCGCCGCCGCCACGTACTCGAGCGAGCGCACCTGCTGCGTGGCGCTGCGCATCACGACGGCGTAGCGGTCCCACTTGAGCAGGCCCAGCACCAGGATCACGACCCACAGCGAGCCGCCCACCAGTGCGACCGTGGCGAGCGCCACCAGGATGACCGGCAGCGACAGGCGCGTGGTGATCAGGAACGACACGACGAGGTCGACCTTGCCGCCGAAGTAGCCGGCGGCCATGCCCATGGTGGTGCCGATCAGGCCGGACAGCAGCGCGACACTCACGCCGATCAGGAGCGAGATGCGGGCGCCATACATCAGGCGCGACAGGTAGTCGCGGCCGAGCTGGTCGGTGCCCAGCGGATGGAGCCAGGTGCCCTTTTCGTACCAGACCGGCGGGGCGGTGCGGTAGGCCAGATCCTGGAAGTAGGGGTCGTGCGGGGCCAGCCAGGGCGCGAACAGGGCCACGAAGACGATGAGGGCGAGCAGGCCGCCGCCCACCACCAGGGCCATGTTGCGCTTGAGCGCGCCGCGGCGCTTGCGTCGGGGCGGCGCGGCGGCCGGGCTGAACTGGGGCGCCGCCGGCCCCTGGGTGGGCGGCGCCGAGGCGAGGGTGCGGATATCCATGATGCGTTCCTCAGGCGGCGCGGATGCGCGGGTCGAGCCAGGCATTGGCCACGTCGGCGGCCAGCGTGAGCAGGACATACAGCACCGACAGCAACAACACGATCAGCTGCATCACCGGGAAATCCTTGTAGGTGATGCTCTGGTAGGCGAGGTAGCCCAGGCCATCGAGCGCGAAGATGGTCTCGACCACGACTGACCCGCCCAGCAGATAGCCCAGCTGCACGGCGGCCAGCGCCACCACGGGCACGATGGCGTTGCGCAAGGCATGCTTGAAGATCACGGTGCCGGCCGGCAGGCCCTTGGCGCGCGCGGTGCGGATGTAGTCGGCGCCCAGCACTTCGATCATGCCGGCGCGGATCAGCCGCATGAAGGCCGGCGCGACGTAGTAGCCCAGCGCGATCGACGGCATGACGAAGTGCTGCCAGGTGCCGCTGCCCGACACCGGCAGCATGCGCAGGGTCAGCGAGAACAGCATGATCAGGATCAGGGCGAAGAAGAAGTTCGGCAGCGCCTGGCCGAGCACCGCGATGGCCAGACAGAGCCGGTCGATGAAGCTGCCCTTGTAGAGCGCCGCCAGCACGCCCAGCGGGATCGAGATCAGCAGGGCCACGGCGAGCGCGCCCATGCCCAGCATCAGCGTGGTCTGGAGCTTGCCCCAGATCAGCGGACCCGCCGGCGTCTTGAAGTACACCGACATGCCGAAGTCGCCCCGCACCACGTGCCAGAGCCAGTCGGCGTACTGCACCACCAGCGGGCGATCGAGCCCGTAGGCCTTGCGCACCGCATCGATATCGGCCTGCCGCGCGCCTTCACCGGCCAGCGCCAGCGCCGGATCGCCCGACAGATGCAACAGCAGAAACGCCAGCACGGACACCGTCAGTGCGACGAGCACCGCCAGGCCCAGGCGTCTGAGCGTATAACCCAACATAGACATCCACCTCTTGCTTGCATGACCACAGGCCCGGCGCGACAGGCGCCGGGCCGCTCGTGCTTACTTCCAGCTCATGTCCCAGAAGCGGATCAGCTCGTCGGAGTAGGGCTTGATCTGCAGGTCTTTATTGGCGACGTAATAGGCCGGCAGCGTCCAGAGGGGCACGGCGTAGGCCTTGTCGGCGATGATGCCGAGCGCCTCTTTGTAGGCGGCGGCGCGGGCGCCGGGCTCGATGGTCTGATCGCCCTTGTCGAGCAGCTCCTTGACCTTCGGGTCGCGCGTGATGTCGTCGTTGCCGAAGCCGAAGTACACCGGCGTCGAGGCCGAGACGTCGTTGACGAGGTTCGACGCCCAGGTCTGATGCGTGAGCGAGGCCTTGCCGCCACGGATCATGTCGCGCATGGCCGCGTACTGCAGGAAGCTCAGACGCGGGCGGATGCCGACCGCCTGCAGGTAGTTGATGATGGCCTCGGTCTGATTGCGCTCGCGGTAGGCGACGAGGTCGAGGTCGAAGCCGTTCGGGTAGCCCGCCTCGGCGAGCAGCTTCTTGGCGAGCGCGGGATCGTATTTGTAGCTGTGCACGTCCTGCGTGCATGCCACCTGCGACGGCGTGCAGACGGCGTTCAGCAGCGAACCGCCTTCGCCCACGATGTTTTTCAGGATGGCCTGGCGGTCGATCGCGTGGTTGATCGCCTTGCGCACGCGCTCGTCTTTCAGCGGCGCGGCGGGCGTGTTGTCGAGGATGTTCATCTGCATGAACACGATGCGCATGGTCTCGCCGTTGATCACCTGCAGCGAGGGCACGCTCTTGAGTTGCTCGGCCTGATCTTTCGGCACGCTCATGATCAGGTCTTCGCCGCCGGAGATCACTTCGGCCATCTGCGTCTGGCGATCCGGGATGAAGCGGATCACGACCTTGCCGACCTTGGGCTGGGCCTTGGGCGAATCCTTGAAGTAGTCGGCATTGCGCTCGAGCGTGATGGACTTGCCCGGCTGATAGTCCACCACCTTGTACGGGCCGCTGCCCACCGGCTTGGCGTTCATGCCTTGCGGTCCGACCTCCTGGTAATACTTGGCCGGATGGATCGCCACGGTGGTGGACAGATATTCCTTGGCGGCGGGGAAGGGCTTCTTGGTGGTGAGCCGCACGTGGTATTTGTCGATCTTTTCGACCTTGTCGATCCACGCCACGTTCTGTTGCGTCACGGCCTTGTTCTTCGGATCGGCGACGAAGTTCAGCGTGTACACGACGGAGTCGGCGTCGAACTCTTCGCCGTTGTGGAATTTCACGCCCTGGCGCAGTTCGAACTCGAGCGTCTTGTCGTCGACCTGCTTCCAGCTCTTGGCGAGCTGGCCCTTGTACTCGTTCGTGACGGGGTCACGGTAGAGCAGCGTGTCCCAGACGTTGGCGGCGATGATCACGCCGATACGCACGTTGTTGTAGTACGGGTCGACGCTTTCGGGCGCCTGATCGTAGGCCATGCGGACGGTGTCGTCTTTCTTGGCCGCGTGCGCCGGCAAGGCGAAGGCGAGGCCGAGCGCGAGGGCGCCGGCGGTCAGGCGCAGCCGCTGGAGGCGGCCCGAAAAGCGGTGAGCGGGCGAGAGTGCCATGTCGTGATTCCCCTGTTCCTGCCTCTGTACGAGGCCTGTATGGTTGGACGAGATGCTGCCGGGTGCTGCGTCGAAACTGCACTGCTGATATCTGTCGTCTCCGAGGCCGGCGTGGGCCGCCGATCCGTTGGAATGGGTACTGCGCCGACGCCGTCTAGCCGCTCTCCGGAGCGGCGACGCCGTGGCTGGCGAGCGCGCGCAGGGCGGCGTCGCATTTGCGTTGGAGATGGCCGCGCAGAATGCCGGCCAGGCGTTCGCCATCGCGGGCGCCCAGGGCATCGGCCATCTCGACGTGCTCGCGCATGGCCTGATCCCACTTGGCGGGGTCTTCGTTGGACGCGAAGCGCAAATGCTGGATGCGGGCGTTCTGCGTGTCGTAGAGCTGATTGAGCAGCGTGTTGTGCGCCGCCTTGCTCAGGCACTCGTGGATGGCGTGATTGAGCCGGTAGTACGTGGGGAGATCACGCCGCGCATGGCTGGCCTGCATCTCGAACGTGAGCGCGCGAATCTCGGCGATCTCGGCGTCGGTGGCGCGCTCGCACGCGAAGCGGCTCGACATGGCCTCGAGCCCGCCGATCACCTCGAACGCTTCGCGGATGCGTGTCTCGGACATGGCGACCACCTGCGCGCCGCGTTTGGGCTCGAGCTCGATCAGCCCTTCGGCGGCGAGCAGCCGGAACGCTTCGCGCAACGGCGTGCGCGACACGCCCAGCAGTTCGCAGAGGTAGCGTTCGTTCAGGCGCGCGCCCGGCGGGAACTGGCCCTGCACGATGCGCTCGCGCAGGCTGACGGCCACGGTGGCGGGCAGCGTGGCCGCGGCGCGGGGCGCCGGACTCGCCGTGCCGCGCGCGGGCGGCGCCCCGTGCTCGCCCGCGTCGTCGGACGGGGCGAAGTGCGGGCGAGGGCCCAGTGCCAGGGTGGAGTCACTGCTCATTGGTATACCAACTCGACCGGTGAATAGCGGCCACTATAGACCCGCTCCGCAGATTTACTGCATGCGTGAATACCCTGCGTTCCAAGCGCGAAAACAATGGGATAGAGTGGCTGCGGGCGAGATATCGGGTTCGCCGGGGTCGGCTCGCGTTCGTGCGCGGGCGGGCCGTTTGCCGCCCACTCCGCTCGTGCCGTGCTTTGGTATACCACCCTGAACATGAGGCCACGCATGCTTGCCCTGAACCGTCATCCCTCCGGTCGACATTTTCTGCAGATTCCCGGCCCGACCAATGTGCCCGATCGCGTGCTGCGCGCGATCGATCAGCCGACCATCGACCATCGCGGACCGGCCTTCGGCGAGCTGGGTCTGGCCGTGCTCTCGGGCATGCAGGCGATTTTTCAGACGAGCGGCCCCGTGATCATCTATCCGGCCAGCGGCACCGGCGCCTGGGAGGCCGCGCTGGTCAACACGCTGTCGCCCGGCGATCACGTGCTGATGGCCGAAACCGGGCACTTCGCGAGTCTGTGGCGCCGGCTGGCCGACCGCCTGGGTCTGCGCGTGACCTTCCTGCCCGGCGACTGGCGCCACGGCGTGGATGCCGGCGCGATCGAGGCGGCGCTGCGCGCCGACGCGGGCAAGGACATCGCCGCCGTCTGCGTGGTGCACAACGAAACCTCCACCGGGGTGGTCAGCGACATTCCGGCCGTGCGGGCCGCGATGGACCGCAGCGGCCACGGCGCGCTGCTGATGGTCGACACGATTTCGTCGCTGGGCTCGATCGACTATCGCCACGAGGAGTGGCGTGTGGACGTGAGCGTATCGGGTTCTCAGAAGGGCCTGATGTTGCCCCCCGGTCTGTCGTTCAATGCCGTGAGCGCACGCGCGCTGGCACGCGCCGAGACGGCGAAGCTGCCCCGCGCCTACTGGGACTGGCGCGACATGCTGGGCGTGAACGGCAAGGGCTATTTCCCGTACACGCCGGCCACCAACCTGCTTTACGGCCTGCACGAGGCCATCGAGATGCTGCGCGCGGAAGGCTTGCCCGCCGTGTTCGCACGCCATCGCCGTCATGGCGAAGCCACCCGCGCGGCGGTGCAGGCCTGGGGTCTCGAGATTCTGTGCCAAGAGCCCGACGGTCACAGCCCGGCGCTGACCGCCGTGCTGATGCCCGAGGGGCACAGCGCCGACGCCCTGCGCAAGACCGTGCTCGAGCGCTTCGACATGTCGCTGGGACAGGGCCTGGGCAAGCTCACCGACCGTATTTTCCGCATTGGCCATCTGGGCCATTTCAACGATTTGACACTGTGCGGCACGCTGGCCGGTGTCGAGATGGGCCTGGCGGCCGCCGGCGTGCCGCACCGGGCCGGCGGCGTCGCTGCCGCCATGCAGCGGCTCGCGCAGGCCCCCGCCGTCTGAAGCGCACAACTTACCAAGAGGAAGCGAGATGAACCCATTGATGAAGGACGCGATCCAGTTCGCGACCGAACACGAATCCACCTGGGACCGCAGCGTCAAGGGCAATTGGGGCGTGCACCAGAACGACCCGCCGCCGTACAACCGGCTCTACGGCCCGGTCCACGACCGCGGGCCCAACACCGGTGTTGTGGTGGTCGACGGCAAGACGGTGGCGTCCTGGGGCGAGCCCGAGCGCGCCGACCTGACCTTCAGCGTGGCCAAGATGTATCTGGCCCTGCTGGCCGGCGTGGCGCATGACCGTGGCCTGTTGCCGGACGTGAACGAGCGCGTGGGCGCGCGGGTGCCCGGCATCGGCTTCGACGAGGGCCAGAATGCCGAGATCACCTGGCGTCAGCTGCTGCAGCAGACGAGCGAATGGGAAGGCGAGCGCTTCGGTCTGCCCGATCAGGTCGACCGCTACCGTGCGGTCACCTTCGGCGTGCCGCCCGATGGCAAGAAGGGCGATCCGCGCCCCTTGCAGAAGCCCGGCACGTACTGGGAATACAACGACGTCCGGATCAATCAGCTCTCGTACGCCCTGCTGCATCTGTTCCGCAAGCCGCTGCCGGAGGTGTTCCGCGAGGCCATCACGCGGCCGGTGGGCGCCAGCGAAAACTGGCAATGGGTGGGCTACGACACCGCGTGGGTCGAGATCGACGGCAAGCGCATGCAGTCGGTGCCGGGTGGCACGCACTGGGGCGGCGGCATGTCGATCAGCGCCAAGGATCAGGCGCTGATCGGGCAGATGCTGCTCGACGAGGGGCAGGCCAATGGCAAGCAGGTGCTGTCGCGCGAGTGGCTGCGCGCGATGCGCGAGCCGGTCGATATCGCGCCGTACTACGGCTATCTGATCTGGCTCAATCACGAGCGCAAGATGTTCCCGAGCCTGCCCGCATCGAGCTTCTTCGGCGTGGGCGCCGGTAGTTCGTTCACGTGGGTCGAGCCCGAGCGCCGCATGGTGGCGATCGTGCGCTGGCTCGATTCGGGCCATGCCGACACGCTGTTCGGCAAGATCCTGGCGGCGGTGGACGCCGAGCAGCAGGGCTGAGCCGAAGACCCGGGCCGGGCGCCCCGCGCCCGCCCTGGCGCGCTATAGTGGTCCGTGTGACATCCCCCACGATCCGTAGCGCGCGCCGGCAGCTTCGCGGCGTGCAGGGAGCGCATCATGCCAGCCACCCGCGAGACTGCGCCGCAGGGCGCCGCAGGACCCGGTTCGTTCGAGCTCATCGGCTCGCGCGGCTGCGGCTCGGCCATCGTCGAGGCCGCGCTGCGCCTCACCGGCCTGCCGTTTCACCTTACCGATCTGCCTTATCTCAAGCCCGGCCCCGGGCGCGACCGCCTGCTGCGGCTCAATGTGAGCGGGCAGGTGCCCACGCTGGTGCTGCCCGACGGCGGCATCATGACCGAAAGCGCGGCGATGATCCTGCACCTGCACGATCTCGCGCCGCACGCCGGGCTCGTGCCGCCCGCCGGCACGCCGGAGCGCTGGCGCTTCTGGAATTTGCTCGAGCGCCTGATCGGCTCGGTCTATCCCACCTTTACCTACGGCGACGATCCCGCCAAATGGGCGGGCCCCGGCGCGGCCGCCGAGCTCATGCGCGTGAAAGTGCACGACCGCCGCGCCGAGCTCTGGCAGGAGATCGAGCGCGAGATCGGGGCGCCGCATGCGCTGGGCGCGCATTTCTCGGCACTCGATCTGTACGTGGCGGTGATGACGCGCTGGCGCCCCGGGCAGGATTGGTTCCGGCGCAGCTGCCCCAGACTCGCCGCGGTGGCGGAGACGGCCGCGCTCGAGCCGCATCTGGCGACCGTGCTCGACCGACACTTCGATCCGCCGCTGGAGTAACGGGCTCTCGCGCAACGCGGCGTCGACGCGCACGCGGGGCAGGTGCGGCGCGCGTCACGTGCGGCCGGGTGTGAGGCCTCCCGCCGTCGCCCGACAGGCACCGTCTCCCGCCGCCGCTCCGGCGCTACGCGCGCTTGCGCCGGCGGCGCTCGCCGCGCGTTTCGCGCAGCGCGATGTACAGGCCGCTGCCGGCGATGAAGGCCGCGCCGACATAGGCCTGCAGGTCGGGCTGCTCGTTCCAGATGATCCAGCCCAGCAGGGTGGCCCAGATCAGGCCCGTGTAGTCGAACGGGGCCACGACCGACGCGGGCCCGATCCGAAAGCCCTGCGTGATGAGCGTGAGGCCCAGCGTGGAAAAGAGCGCCACGCCCGCGAAGTAGGGCAGGTGCTCGGCGGCGGGCGTGTTCCAGAACCACGGCACCGCGACCGCGCTGCACACGAGCTGGCCTGCCACGATGTAGAACATGGTGGTGAGCATGCTCTCGCCGCGGCCGATGGCGCGCGCGGTGATCATCATCACGGCATAGAGCAGCGCCGTGATCAGCGGCCACAGGGCCGCGATCTGGAAGCCGCCCGAGCCCGGGCGCACGATCACGAGCACGCCGGCAAAGCCCGCGCCCACGGCGAGCCAGCGCGCGCCGTCGACCTTTTCCTTCAGCAGCAGCACCGACAGCGCGGTGACGAACAGCGGCGCGGCGAACGCGATCGCCGTGTTTTCGGCGAGCGGCAGATGGGTCAGCCCGATGTAGAAACAGGTCGCCGAGACGATGTTGATCGCGCCGCGCAGGAGATGGATGAGCGGATACTGCGTGCGCAGGCTGCGGCGTCCGCCCAGGGACGCCACGACGGCGAGCACCACGGGCAGCGCGATCAGTGCGCGCATGAACAGAATCTGAATCGGCGAGTAATGATCGCCCAGCCACTTGGCCTGGGCGTCGCTCAGGGTCAGACAGAAAATGCCGCCCATCACGCAGGCGATGCCGGCGAAGGGGGAGGGCGTGCGGACAGCGGAATCCATGATGCGATCCAGACAGATGAAGACGCGCGTCGGGTGACACGACGCGCAGAAAGGGCAGAAATGGCGGGGAGCGATCCCCGCCCGGAACGCGCGGCCGGGGTGCCGCGTCAGTGCGTGCGGTTCGGGCCGGGCCGCGTAGGCCGCGCCGCGTAGGCCGGGCCGCGCAGGCCGCGCCGCGTCAGACCGCGCCGCGCAGGCCAGGCCGCGTCAGGCCGGGCCGCGCCAGGCGGCCCAGGCCACCAGCGCCCACGCGGCCAGGAACGCCGTGCCGCCGAGCGGCGTGATCACGCCGAGAATCCGGGTGCCGGTCAGCGTGAGGGCGTAGAGGCTGCCGGAGAACAGAATGATGCCGATGAACATCAACCAGCCGGCCGCGGTGAGCTGCGGCGAGGCGAAGCGGGTGCCGAGAAACGCGATGACGAACAGGCCGAGCGCGTGGATGAGGTGGTAAAGCACGCCGGTCTGCCAGACCGCCAGCATGTCGGGCGTGATCATGCGCTTGAGCCCGTGCGCGCCGAAGGCCCCTGCGCCCACGGCCACGATCATGTTGATGGCGGCGAGGATGATCAGGTGGCGGTCGGTCATGGTGGCTCCGGAGCGGGCGGGATTGAGGAGCGCCTATGATAGCTCGCCTGTGCGGGTTTGCCCTGAGTCACGCTGGTGAATTCGGGCCAGTTGCTCTACGATCCGCGCCTCGGACCCGGCATTCGACCGGGTTCGCCTCGCGCCGGAATCGTTCGTCCTCATGCCTCCCACGCTCACCACGCCGCGCCTGCTGCTGCGACCCTGGCGCGACGCCGACCTGCCAGCCTTCGCCGAGCTCAATGCCGACCCGCGCGTGATGGCGCACTTTCCGAACGTGCTCGATCGCGCGGCCAGCGATGCGCTGGCCGCGCGGATCCGTGCCGCGATGGACGAGCAGGGCTACGGTCTCTGGGCGGTCGAGGTGCGCGGCGGGTCGCCGTTCATCGGCTTCGTCGGCCTGGCCCGGCCGCGCTTTTACGCCGCGTTCACGCCCTGCGTGGAGATCGGCTGGCGGCTCGCGCAGCCGTTCTGGGGGCATGGGTTCGCCAGCGAGGGCGCGCGTGCCGCGCTGGCCTACGGCTTTCAGGAGGCGGGGCTGGACGAGATCGTGTCGTTCACCGCGCGTGGCAATCTGCGCTCACAGGCCGTGATGCGGCGTATCGGAATGCGGCGCGACGTGACGGGCGACTTCCTCCACCCGCAACTGCCGGCGGACGATGCGCTCGCCCCGCATGTGCTGTACCGGATGCGCGAACGCGACTTGTCCTTGCCCGCCGCACGGGAATGAGGGCGCGCCCGCCCGGCTCGGGCACAATGCGGGATTGCCCCGCATCCGCCGGGGCGCATGTTCGTGGATTCGTCATGTCCTTTTCGTATCGCCGTCAGTTTTTGCGCAGCGCCGCGGCGCTGGTCCTGGCCGCCGTGGCCGCCCCGCCCGCGATGGCCGCCGACCCGGGCGCCGCGAAGCCGCTCACCATCGGCGTGATCCCGAGCGTGGCCAACGAGGCCACCGAGATCGCGATCGCGCAGGCGCGCAAAGAGGGCCTGGCGGTCAAGCTGGTCGAGTTCAACGACTGGGTGCTGCCGAACATCGCGGTGGCCGATGGCTCCATCGACGCCAACTTCTTCCAGCACGAGCCGTTTCTGGCCTTGTTCAACCAGCGTCGCGGCACCTCGCTCACCCCGATCGCCTACGGCTACTCGACCACGATCGGCCTGTTCAGCAAGAAGCTGAAGAAGGGCGACGAGATTCCCCAGGGCGCCACCATCGCGGTGCCGAACGATCCGGTCAACACCGGCCGCGCCCTGCTGCTGCTGCAGCGCATCGGCCTGATCGGTCTGAAGCCCGGCGTGGGTCATCAGGCCCGCCTCGACGACATCACCGACAATCCGCGCAAGATCAAGCTGGTGCAGATCGAAGGCTCGCAGTCGGCGCGCACCTTCGACGACGTGACGGCGTCGGTCACGTACACGACCTTCGCCAAACACGCCGGCATCGACGAGAAAGACGGTCTGGCGTTCGACAACAAGGATCCCGAGGCCGTGCGCCGCTACGCGATTCGCTGGGTCACCACGCCCCAGAAGGCGCAAGACCCGCGTCTGCTGCGCTTCATCGAGATCTACCAGCAGTCGCCCGAGGTCAAGAGCACGCTGCGCCGCCTGTACGGCGAGCTGATCGACTTCCCCTGGTGATCGTGCCGGCCCGGCGTCAGCGCGCCGGGCCCATCGCCCGCAGCAGGCGGCGGTTGACCTCTTCGCACGACAGCACGCCCAGCATGGCCATGTTGCGATCGACCTCGTCGCGCAGCAGCCGGATGCCGTGCGCCACACCCGCCTCGCCGCCCACGGCGGCGGCGTAGTTCATCGGCCGGCCCACGAACACGTAGCGCGCGCCCAGCGCCAGTGCCTTGAGCACGTCGCTGCCGCGGCGGATGCCGCTGTCCATCATCACGACCATGTCGCCCGCCTCGTGCGCCACATCGGGCAGCACGCGCAGCGGCGACACCGTGCCGTCCAGCTGGCGCCCGCCGTGGTTCGACACGATGACGCCGTCCACGCCGTGGCGGCGCGCGACGGCCGCGTCGGCGGGATTCATGATGCCCTTGATCACCAGCTGGCCCTTCCAGGTGGCGCGGATGCGGGCCACGTGGGCCCAGTTGAGGTGATCGCGGGCGCTGAAGTCGCGCAGCACGTTGGCCGACAGAATGGGCGCGCCACGGGTGGCGAACGAATTCTCGAAATGCGGCATGCCGTGGCGGACCAGCGTGCGCAGGAAGGTGCCCGCCAGCCAGCGCGGATGCGTGAGCCCGTCCCAGGCCAGCCGCAGGCTCGGCCGCAACGGGGTCGAGAAGCCGGTACGAACGTTGTTTTCGCGGTTGGCGGACACCGGAATGTCCACGGTCAGGACCAGCGTCTCGTAGCCGGCGCGGGCCACCCGTTCGACGAGCGCATCGATGCGGGCGGGGTCGCCGGGCAGGTAGGCCTGGAACCAGGTGCCGGGCGCCGCCGCGTGCACGTCTTCGAGCGGGATGAGCGACGATCCGCTCATGATGGCGACCACGCCGGCCGCGTGCGCGGCACGGGCCAGCGCGATGTCGCCGCGATACGCGGACAGCGCGCTGATGCCCATCGGCGCCAGACCGAAGGGCGCCGCGTAGCGCCGGCTGAACAGCTCGACCGAGGTGTCCCGCGCCGACACGTCCACCAGCACGCGGGGCGCGAAGCCGTGTTCGGCGAAGGCCGCGCGGTTGTCGTCGCGGCTCTGGTTGTTCTCGGCGGCGCCGGCAACGTAGCCGAAGATCGGCCGCGGCAGGCGGCGGCGCGCGGCGGCCTCGAAGTCGTCCAGGCTCAGAATGCCGCGCAGCGCGCGCGGCAGCGGTGTGGCGACCGGGGCGGCCTGCGGCACGGCGCCGCGCTGCGCCGGTGCGGCGCCACGGCCGGGGTTCGCCCGCGCGACGTCGTCATGCGTTCGGCCGGAGGCAGCTGGCGCGCCGGCGGTGAGGGAGACCGCGGACAGGACCGCGGACGGGGGCAGGGTGGACATAGGGCAACTCCGCGCAATAGGTTCGAGGCGGGCCGCTCGAGGTGGCCCGCCAATTCAAATCTACCGCGGGGTAGTTGCGCCTGATAGCGAATAAAACAGAAGACGTTTATTCGCTTATCTTCGCTATGTGCCGGTGCGCTTACAGCGCCGGCAGGGTGTCGAGGCCGTGCGAGGGCACCTGATCGGCCGGTTGCGCGAGCGTCTCGCCCATCCGGATCGGACCACGCACCGACGGCGTGTCGAGCCAGCGGATGCGATCGCGGCCAAACAGCACGATGACCGTGGATCCCAGCAGGAAGCGGCCCATTTCGGCGCCTTTGGCGAGATGAATGGGACCACGCGCCGCCTCGTCGTAGCGCGTGGTGCGCACCTGACGCTTGTGCGGCGTCACCAGACCGGCCCAGACGGTTTCGACCGAGGCCACGATCATGGCACCGACCAGGACCAGCGCCATCGGACCATGCCCGGTGTCGAAAATGCAGACCACGCGTTCGTTGCGGGCGAACAGCGCGGGCACGTGGCCGGCGGTCAGCGGGTTGACCGAAAACAGCCGCCCGGGCACATGCACCATCTCGCGCAACGTGCCGGCGACCGGCATGTGAACGCGGTGATAGTCGCGCGGTGAGAGGTAGATGGTGGCGAAGTCGCCGCCCATGAAGGGTTCGGCGCGCGCGGCGTCGCCGCCCAGCAATTCATTCAGGCCGTAGCTGTGGCCTTTGGCCTGAAAAATCCGGCCGTGCTCGATCGGGCCCAACTGGCTGATGGCGCCATCGGCCGGCGACAGCACCGCGCCGGGTGCCTGATCGAGCGGGCGCGCATCGGGCTTGAGCGCGCGGGTGAAAAACTCGTTGAACGACCCGTAGGCCAGCGGATCCTCGACCAATGCCTCGCGCATGTCGACCTGGTAGCGCTTCACGAAGCGCGAAATCATCCAGTTTTTGACCTCGGGCGCCCGGCAATCGGCGAAGCGGCCCATGGCGCGCGACACGAGATGGTGGGGCGCCGCGTATTGGCTGGCGAGGAAAAGTCGTTCTTTTAATGTCATAGGTGGCCGGCAGGCGGGGCGCGTTGAGCACACGATAACCGTGCGCGGCGGCGCGCCCTCGGATGGGTCGCAACGCGGGAGTGTAACTGCTTATCGCGCCCCGGCCCTACGTCTGATGTAAGCGCGTGTGCGAGACGGGGCGGCAGGTCAGAGCGCGGGAGGCGGCGCGGCGTCGTCGGCGCCGGCCGCGGCGCGTGCCAGGGCGGCTGCGCGCGCTTGCGCCAGGGTCTCGACCGCGGTGCCCGCGGGCACCTTGGTGATGCGATCGCGCTGAATGCGGATCACGCTGAAACGCGCGCTGCGGGCGGCGGCGTTTTGAAGCAGCACCGACAGCACGGCGCCCTTGTCCTGAATCCAGGTCGTTTTGCCGCGCAACAGCTTGAACGCGGACTCGGCGGTGCCGAGCTTGTAGTTCATGCCGTTGATCAGCGTGCTGTTCTTGCCGTTGAATTTCGCGGCATCCAGGTCCGTGATGGCGGCGGCATCCAGGTTGGTGACGTCGTGTTCGACGCGATACACGAACTTGATCCCGCTGGCGGGATCCTTGACCACGATGAGCTTGTCCGCGCCCGAGATGTCGGAAAACATGCCGATCACTTCGGATTCGACGAGCTGGTTACCCCGCTGTTCTTCGGTGTAAAGGTAAATCGTGGGGTAGGAAGACGGAGTTTGCGACATGCCTGGATGGGTCGTGCGATTCGTAGGACGCACGCATTCTACCGTGTCGCGGCGCGCTTTGAAATACTTCGTAATGAAATGGCAAAAACCGGGAAAAAGACGAGATTCGTGTCTTATTTCCCGGCTTCGGCGCGTATATGACAGCGCGGCGGTCGGCTGCCTTCAGTCCGGCGTCAGGCGTCGTGTCGGGCCAGCGCGTCGGCCCGGATCGCCGACAGGGTCTGACCGGGGGCGATGCCATCCGCGTCGTAGCGGATTTCGAGCAGCGCGGGGAGGTTTTCGCGCTGCGCGAAGGCGAGCGCGCGCTCGAAGGCCGGACCGAAGTCCGCCGTCCGCTCGACCGCCTCGCCATGACCGCCGTAGCTCTTGATCAGCTGCGTGAAGTCGGGGTTCTGGAAGGTGAGCGCGATGGTGCGGGCCGGGAACTCGCGTTCCTGGTGCGCGCGGATCGTGCCCCACATGCCGTTGTTGAACACCAGCACCACGATGCCGAGCCGGTACTGCAGTGCCACGCCGAGCTCCTGCAGATTCATCTGGAAGCAGCCGTCGCCGGCGTAGCAGACCGCGGCACGATCGGGATGCTCGAGCTTGGCCGAGATCGCGGCGGGCAGGCCGTAGCCCATCGAACCGACCGTGGGCGCGAGACTGGTGCCCAGGCCCGCGAACCGCCGGTAGCGATGCGGGTACAGCGCGTAATTGCCCGCGCCCACCGTGATGCAGGCATCCTGCGGCAGATGCGCATCCACATACGACGCGGCCTCGTCCAGGCACAGCGGCCCGGGCGAGGGCAGCGGCCGCAGGCTTTCCTCGTATTCGCGCCGCGCCTGGATCACGGCCTCGCCGCGCGGTGCCGCGTGACCGGGCTTGAGCTGTGCCGCGGCCGCCGCGAAGCTCGCCACGTCGGCCACGATGCCCTGGGTCGGGGCGAACACGCGGCCCAGTTCATTGGCGTCGGGATACACATGAATCAGGCGCTGGCGTGGCCGCGGGCTTTCGATCAGGGTGTAGCCCTCGGTCGTGGCCTCGCCCATCCGGGTGCCCACCGCCAGCACCAGATCGGCGTCGCGGATGCGGTCGCGCAATGCCGGCGTCATGGCCCAGCCCACGTGGCCGGCCGCGTTCGGATGACGCTGGTCGAAGCACTCCAGACGGCGCCAGGCGGTACCCACCGGCAGTTCGAAGCGCTTGGCGAAGCCGGCGATCTGGTCGATGGCGTTGGACGTCCAGCCGCTGCCGCCCACGAGCAGGAAGGGCCGCTCGGCCTGGTCGAGCAGCTGCACCATGCGCGCCAGGTCGGTCGCGCCCGGGTGGCTGTGCGTGCGCTGGTAGCGCGGCAGGTCGGCCACGGTGGCGCGGCCCCACAGGGTGTCCTCGGGCAGCGCCAGTACCACCGGGCCCGGGCGGCCGCTGGTGGCGACCGCGTAGGCGCGCGCGATGAACTCGGGGATCCGGTCCGTGCGGTCGATCTGCGCCACCCACTTGGCCATCTGGCCGAACATGCGGCGGTAGTCGATTTCCTGGAATGCCTCGCGCTCGATGAAGTCGTTGCCGACCTGACCCACGAACAGAATCATGGGCGTCGAGTCCTGAAACGCCGTGTGCACGCCGATGCTGGCGTTGGTGGCGCCGGGGCCACGCGTGACGAAACAGATGCCCGGCTCGCCGGTCAGCTTGCCATAGGCCTCGGCCATGTACGCGGCGCCGCTTTCCTGGCGGCACACGATGGGCTCGATGGCGCCCACGTGTTCGTTGAGCGCATCGATGCAGGGCAGGTAGCTTTCGCCGGGGATCATGAAGATGCGGCGCGCGCCGTGAATGCGCAGCTGCTGCATGAGGATCTGGCCGCCGTTGCGTTCGGCCGGAGTCGGAGTGGCGGTCATGCGGCGTCTCCCTTGAGGGTGCGGACGGGCGCTTGCGCCGTCCATTGTTCGAATGCCGCGTGGCGCGCCAGCAGGCGCCGCGCGGTGTTGTACACGGGCGGGTCGATGGGGGCGGCGCCGGCGGCGGGCGCCTCGCCGCGCCGTTCGGCCTCGTAGCCCGCCACCGTCGCGGTGGCCCGCGCCACCTCGTCGGGAGCGGGTGTGAACACGGCGTGGATGGTCTCGATCTGGCCGGCGAAGGTGGCGCACTTCGATTTCAGGCCCAGGCGCCGGGCCCAGCGCAGGTCTGCTTCGAGGGCGGCGCTATCGCGGAAGTTGAACGGGCAGTCGATCGCCACGCAATCGGCGGCCACGCAGTCCACCAGGAAGCGGGCGCGCAGCGCGTGCAGCTCGATGCCGTCGGGCGCGCGCTCGGCGCCGAGGTTCGCGCTCAGGTCTTCGGCGGCCAGCAGGCAGGACGAGACCCGGGGGCTGGCGCTCAGGATGGCGAGTGCGCGCACCACGCCCAGCGCCGATTCCAGCGTGGGCACGATCTCGGTGCTGCCCAGGGGCAGGCGGAGCGCGGTTTCGTGCGCCGTGATGGCGCGGTCCAGCGCGGCGATCTGCTCGGCGCTCTCGGCGTGCGGCAGGAACACCGCGTCCGGGGCGCCGGGCATCACGCCGGCCAGGTCTTCGAGGCCGCAGTCTTCGAGTTTGTTGATGCGCGTGGCAGCCACCACGCCCTGAGCGCGGCATTCGTCGAACAGCGCCACGATGCGCTCGCGCGCCGCGGGCCGGTCGGCGGGCGCGGTGAATTCCTCGAGATCGGCCACCAGGGCATCGGGGCCCGCGGCGAGGGCTGCGCGTTGGGCTTCCGCATTCAGCCCGGGCACGAACATCCAGCTGCGGCGCAGCGCGGGGGGACGGCGGGCGCTCATTGGACGTGCCTCGGCAGGAACAGCACCAGTTCGGGCACGAACGTGAGCAGCAGCATGACCGCGGTCATGGCCAGCATCATCCAGCTGAGCGGACGCAGGGTCTGCATCATGTTGATGCCGCCGATCTTGCACGCGGCCATCAAGTCCACCCCCACGGGCGGCGTATTGGCCCCGATCGCCATGTTGATCGACAGCAGGATGCCGAAGTGCACAGGGTCGATGTTGTAGTGCGCGAGCACGGGCATCACCACGGGCGCCACGATGATGATCACCGGGATCGCTTCCATGAAGGTGCCGAGGAGCAGCAACACCACCGTGAGCACCAGCAGCACGGCCGTCTTGCTGTCGGTCCAGTTGACCAGCAGGCTGGACAGAGCCTGCGGCACCTGTTCGGCCACCAGCACCCAGGCGAAGAGGCCGGACGCGCCGATGATCAGCAGGATGGAGGCGCTGCCTTCGCCGGTCGACTTGAGGCTGTCCCAGATCGCGCGCAGGCTGAGCGTGCGGTACCAGAAGAAGCCGATCAGCAGGGCGTAGACGATGGCGCTCGAGGCCGCCTCGGTGGCGGTGAAGATGCCGAAGCGGATGCCGCCGATGATGAGCACCGGCACCATCAGCGCGGGCAGCGCATCGATCGCGGCGGCGCGCAGCTCTGCCCAGGCGAACGGTTGTCCGCCCGACCAGCCATGCTTGCGCGACTGCCAGATCGCCACGGCGATGAGCGCGGCACCCAGCAGAATGCCCGGGATGATCCCGGCCAGAAACAGCTTGCCCACCGAGGTGTCGGTGATCGTGCCGTACACGATCAGGACGATGCTGGGCGGGATGATGGTGGAGGTGGCGCCGGCACTGCCGACCAGGGCGCACGAAAAGCCCTTGTCGTAGCCGGCGCGCGCCATGGCCGGAAGCAGCAGGCTGCCGATGGCGACCACGTCGGCCACCCCGGAGCCCGACAGCGCGCCGAACATCAGGCAGGCCAGCACGGCCACGACCGCCAGGCCGCCCTTGATGTCGCCGACGATGGCGGCGCACAGGCGCACGATGCGCTGGGTCAGGCCGGCGCCGTTCATGAGCTGCGCGGCGAGGATGAACAGAGGAATGGCCAGCAGCGTGAAGCTGTCCAGGCCCACCACGTACTGCTGCGCCGCGACCATCATGGGCGCGGCGTCGTAGATCGCCAGGTAGGCCAGGCAGGACAGCACCAGACCGAAGGCGATGGGCATGTCGATCAACACCGTGATCGTGAACACGCCCATCAGGAAGAGGGCACCCGAAGACATCGATTAATCCTTTGCGGCGCTCGGCTCGAACAGTTGGGCCACGTGCACGATGGCCGTGATGACGCAGGCGAACGGCAGGGCCAGGTAGACGGTGCCGGCCGACACGTCGAGCGCGGGCAGGGTCTGGTCCATGGTGAGCTCGGCGAGTTGCCAGCCGGCGTAACCCAGGGCGAGCAGGCCGATGATGATGAGGACGTGGTTGGCGCGTTCGACGAAGGCGAGCACGCGGGCGTTGCGCACGAAGAACGGCAGCAGGCCTGCCATCAGGTGCGAGCGCTCGAAGCTGCAGACGACGCCGCCGATGAAGGCGGACCACACCAGCACGAGCCGCGGCAGTTCCTCGGCCCAGTGCGGCGTGGTGTGCGTGACGAAACGGGCAAAAACCACGTAGGTGATCAGGATCGCCAGCAAGGCCACCGCCAGGGCGGCGAAGGCCTTGCTGATGCCCGACAGAATGGCGGACACGCGGCTGAGCATCACTTGGCCTCGCGGTACTTCTGAACGAGGTTCATCAGCTCGGCGCCGTACACGGGCTCGTAGGTCTTCCAGACGGGCGCGACGGCGGCGGCGAAGGCGGCCTTGTCGACCTCGTTGACCTGCATGCCCTTGGCCTTGAGCTGCTCGACGAACTGCTGGTCGCCGTCGGTGATCATCTTGCGCTGTTCATCGCGCCACTTGTCGGCGGCCGCCTGCACCACCTTGCGGTCCTCGGCGGACAGCTTGTTCCAGACCGGCTTGGAGATGATCAGGTTGGCCGGACCCCAGACATGGCCGGTGAGCGACAGGTACTTCTGCACTTCGAAGAACGACGAGGTGTAGATGATGGACAGGGGATTTTCCTGGGCATCGAACACCTTCTGCTGGAGCGCGGAGTACAGCTCGCCGAAGGCCAGCGGCGCGGGGTTCGCGCCCAGCGCCGTGAAGGTGTCCAGGCGCATCTTGTCGGGCGTGACGCGGGTCTTCAGGCCGGCGAGATCGGCCGGCTTGTTGACCGGGCCGCGATTGTTGGTCACGTGGCGAAAGCCGTTCTCCCACCACGAGATGACCATCAGATTCTTCTTCTCGGCCAGCTTGGCGAGCGCCTGGCCCAGTTCGCCGTCGTAGGCCTTGTAGGCCTGTGCCGACGAGGTCCAGGTGTAGGGCAGTTCGACCACGCCGAACTTGGGCTCGAGCGGTTGCAGCGAGCCCGAGCCGATGATGGCGGCGCCCTGGCTGCCGATCTGCAGGCCTTCGAGCATGGTCTTCTCGTTGCCGAGCTGGCCGCTCGGGAACAGGATGAAGTTCACGCGGCCGGCGGTCTTTTCCTTGACCTCCGCCGCGAAGCCTTCGGCGGCCTTGTTCCAGCTGTGGCTGGGCGCGAGCACGTGGCCCAGCTTGATGTCGAGCGCGTGGGCGGCGGGCGCCAGCGCGAGCGTGAAGCCCGCGGCGGCGAGCAGGCGGGTGAGCGTACGGTTGAGCTGCATTGTTTTCCCCTTGGGCAACTGTTCGTGCCTGTCTTGCACCGAGTCCGTCGGTGTCACGGCACGCCGGAACCGCGGCATGAACGGGCCCCGGCCGGGCGCGCGCGGCGCCAGCCTGAAGGGCATTGGAATCGGGAAAGGCCGGCGCGCAGCCGGGTCAGCGCGGCATCAGGAGCTCATCGGATGCCACCGCTGCCGAAATCTTCGCGCAGGCGCGCCATGATGCCGACCAGGTGGTCGTGCATCGCATGGCGCGCGCGGATCGGGTCGCGGTCGGTAATGGCCGCGAGAATGCGTTCGTGTTCCTTTTGAGCTTCGACCCAGACGTTGGTCGTGACGAAGTGCTCTTCCAGGCGGTGAAACACCGGGCTGGTCGAGGACAGCTGCCAGATGTGCGAGATCGCGGCCGCCAGCGCGGCGTTGCCGCAGCCGTTGGCAATGGCGCTGTGGAAGGCGCGGTCGTGTTCGGCCGGGCCATCGGTGAGCGACATCGCTTCGTGCGCGGCGCGGATCGCGCCGATCTGCGCGGGCGAGGCTTTCTGGGCGGCCAGCGCGGCGCACTCGGGCTCCATCAGCAGGCGCGTCTCGAGCAGATCGAAGGGGCCGATGTCGGTGGCCTCGGCGCCACCCGCCGGCGCGGCGGGCAGGGCGGGCGCGCCGTATTGGCCATCGTCGCGCGGCGCGCAGACGAACACGCCGGTGCCCACGCGCACCTCGACATAGCCTTCGATTTCCAGGGCGATCAGGGCCTCGCGCACGGAGGCGCGGCTCACCTGAAGCTGTTCGGCCAGCTCCCGCTCGGCCGGCAGGCGCCCGCCGGCCGGAAAGTCGCCGGCACGGATGCGCCCGGCAATCTGGTCCGCGATCATGCGGTACAGACGGGTGGAGGCGACTGCCTGGAAAGCGGCCATGCGAGGTCCTGTAAAAACTGTCTGGTGTTCTGGTGGCTCAGTGGTCAGGCCACTGACCGAAATATACCGGACGGCCGGCTGCCTCGGAATGGGCTGAGCGCCGACCAAGGCGCTTTCGAGGGAAAACCACTAGGGCGTCGGCGCGGTTGTGTGACAGCTTGTGAGTCCGGGCACGAGACTTGCTGAGGGCGCCGCCGTCGCGGGTAAGTCGGCCGTGGCAGCGCCGCGAGAGCGGCCGGCACGGCGGTCAAACGCCTCCAAACATGACAATTTGTCGCCATAGAACGGAACAAACGGTGATCTCTGCGCGCGATATGCAACAAAACCGGTATAGTCCATGGGCCTCTCTCACGTATTCTTACTATAGGCAGAGAGATCATTCCTACCTTTCAACGAATCACGCCAACGCTGGTGCGCCCTCCGCGTGCCTCCGCCGGGAATCCTGACGCATGCCCCAATCCGCCTCGCGCTCTGCCAGTAGCTATGCGTTTCCCCGTAGTCTGCTACTCGGCTTCATCACCGCCGCGCTCGCCACCCTCGTCATCGCCTTCGTGAATGTGCGCTCCGCGGAAACCCGCGTGCAGGCCGTCGAAGCGATGGACCGGAGTACCGAGGCGCTGCGCCAGCTCAGCCTCTTCAATTCGGCCATGAAAGACGCCGAGCTGGGTCAGCGCGGCTACCTTCTGACGGGCGACATCAGCTATCTCCAGCCGTATCTGCGTTCGCTCAGCCTGATCGAGCAACGCCTCGCCGTGGTGAAAGAAGCCGCCTCGCACAATTCCGAGGAACGGCGCATCGTCAACGACATCGAGGGCATCACGCGCCAGAAGCTGGTCGAGCTGCAGAGCACGATCGATATGCGCCGCGCGGGCGACGTCGAGGGCGCGATGGCGGTCGTGCGCACCGATGCGGGCAAGGAGGCCATGGATCGCCTGCGCGACCAGGTGGCCGACCTGTACACCCGGATGATGCGCAACATCGAAGAGCGGCGCGAGATCTGGTCCGACGCCGCGACCCTGTCCGCGTACTACTCCTGGGGCGGTTCGCTGGTGCTGCTGGTGCTGATCCTGGCGTCCGCCGGCATGACCATCCGCGAACACCGTGCCAAGTCGCGCCAGCAATGGGTGCAGGCGGGCCTGTCGGGCCTGAGCCTGAAGCTGCAGGGCGACCACCGGCTGGAGGAGATCGGCCAGCGCACGCTGGAATTCCTGGCCGACTACGTCAAGGCGGACGTGGGCGCGGGCTATGTCGTCGAGCGCGTGGGCGGCGAGTTGCAGCTGTTCGGCGGCTACGGCCTGGCGCGCGAGCGGCTCGAGAACAAGGTCCAGCCGGGCGAAGGCCTGGCAGGCCAGGCCGTGAGTTCGCGCAAGCTGCTGCACGTGCGCAATGTGCCGGCGGGACACCTGCCGGTGTCGTCGGCCACGGGCAGCTCCAATCCGGCCGAGCTCATCCTGGCTCCCGCGATGCAGAATGGCCGCGTCTACGCCGTGATCGAGCTGGGCTTCAACCACCAGGTGGGCGAGGCCGAGCGCGAGCTGCTGCAGGGCGCATCCGAGTCGCTGGCCGTGGCGATCCGCGCCGGCATCGACCGCAGCCGCCTGGAAGCGCTGCTAGAAGAAACCCAGCGCCAGTCCGAAGAGCTGCAGACCCAGCAGGAGGAACTGCGGGTCAGCAACGAAGAGCTGGAGCAGCAAAGCCGCATCCTGCAGGAGTCGCAGGCGCGCATGGAACTGCAGCAGACCGAGCTCGAGCAGACCAACGCCAACCTCGAAGAGCAGACGCAGCAGCTCGAGCACCAGCGCGAGCAGTTGCTGCGTGCCCAGAGTGCCCTGACCGACAAGGCACGCGAGCTGGAGCAGGCCAGCCATTACAAGAGCGAGTTCCTGGCCAATATGAGCCATGAGCTGCGCACGCCGCTGAATTCCACCCTGATTCTGGCCAAGCTGCTGGGCGATAACCGCACCGGCAACCTGAGCCCGGAGCAGGTGAAGTACGCGCAGACGATCCACGCCGCGGGCACCGACCTGCTCACGCTCATCAATGACATCCTGGATCTGGCCAAGATCGAATCCGGCCAGGCCACGGTGTCGGTGGAGCCGGTGGTGATCGAGCAGGCTATGCAGCGGCTCATCGATCCGCTGCGCCCGATCGCCGAAGAAAAGGGCGTGGCCCTGACGCTGGAGATCGATCCGGGCGTGCCCGCGCGCATGGATACCGACGCCGGCCGTCTGGGGCAGGTGATCAAAAACCTGCTGTCGAACGCGCTGAAATTCACCGAGCAGGGCTCGATCCATCTGCGCGTGACGCGCACGCCGCAAGGCATGCTGTCGTTCGCCGTGCAGGATACCGGCATCGGCATCGCGCAGGACCAGCAACAACTGATTTTCGAAGCCTTCCGTCAGGCCGACGGCAGCACGCACCGCAAGTACGGCGGCACCGGGCTGGGTCTGTCGATTTCGCGCGATCTGGCTGCCCTGCTGGGCGGCAGCATTTCGGTCTCGAGCGCGCCGGGGCAGGGCAGCGTGTTCACGCTGGTGCTGCCGGTGAGCATCGAAGGGGGCGCGGATGTCCGGCCCGGGACCACGTCGAGCGCGGACTTCCGCGCCGCGCGTCCGTCGGCGCCGCCCGCCTCCGACGCCCCGCGGACCCTGGCGCCCGCGCCGGCCCCCGCCGCGCCGCCGGCTCAGAGCGAGGCCGCGCAGGCACCTGCCGCGCCGCCGCCCGGTGGCCGCCGCATTCTGGTGATCGAGGACGACAAGCGCTTCGCCGGCATCCTGGCCGATCTGGCCGAGGAAATGGATTTTCATTGCCATCTGGCGCATACCGCGGCCGAGGGCCTGGCTTACGCCGAGAAGTACCGTCCGAACGCGATCGTGCTCGACATCAACCTGCCCGATTTCTCGGGTCTGGGCGTGCTCGATCAGCTCAAGCGCAATCCCTACACGCGCCATATCCCGGTGCATGTGGTCTCGGTGGCCGACTACACGCAGGAGGCCATGGGCCGCGGCGCGGTCGGCTACGCGCTCAAGCCGGTCAAGCGCGACGAACTGGTGCTGGCGCTGCAGCGTCTCGAGGCCAAGTTCACGCAGGATCTGCGCCGTGTCCTGATCGTCGAGGACGACGACCGCCAGCGCGAAAGCGTGCGCGAGTTGCTGGCCCGCAATGATGTCGAGATCGTGTGCGCCGATACGGCCGCCGCCGCGCTGGAGCTGCTGCGCGGCGCGACCTTCGACTGCGTGGTCATGGACCTGAACCTGCCCGACATCAGCGGCTATGAGCTGTTGCAGCAGATGACGGAGCAGGAGGGCGTGTCGTTCCCGCCGGTGATCGTCTATACCGGCCGCGCGCTCTCGCGCGACGAAGAGCAGGAACTGCGTCGTTTCTCGCGTTCCATCATCATCAAGGACGCGCGCTCGCCCGAACGCCTGCTCGACGAAGTGACGCTGTTCCTGCATCAGGTGGAAGCCGAGCTGCCGCTCGAGCAGCGCCAGATGCTGGAGCTCGCCCGCAGCCGCGACACGGCGCTGGAGGGCCGCACCGTCCTGATCGTGGAGGACGACGTCCGCAACGTGTTCGCCCTGTCGAGCATTCTCGAGCCGACCGGCATGCAGGTCGAGATCGCCCGCAACGGCCGCGAGGCGCTCGAGGCGCTGGCGCGCGCCGGCACGGCCGGTCATCCCGCCGTGGACCTGGTGCTGATGGACATCATGATGCCCGAGATGGACGGCTACACCGCCATGCGCGAGATCCGCAACCGGCCCGAGTGGCGCCGCCTGCCGATCATCGCGCTCACGGCCAAGGCCATGAAAGACGACCAGGAGAAGTGCCTGGCGGCCGGCGCGAATGACTACATTGCGAAGCCGCTCGACGTGGAGAAGCTGCTGTCGCTGGTCCGCGTGTGGATGCCCAAATAGGCCCGGAGCCTGCATAGCCGTTGAAGCACACCATGTCCCAGCCCGCCAAGATCCGTACCGCCGACATCGAGCAGCGCTTGCTGATCGATGCCATTTTTCATCGGTACCACTACGATTTCCGGGGGTATGCGCAGGCCTCGCTCAAGCGGCGCCTGCATACCGCCCTCAGTCAGTTCGGATGCAAGACCTTGTCGCAGCTGCAGGATAGAGTGCTGCACGAGCCCTCGGTGTTCACCGCGCTGCTTCAGTACCTCACGGTGCAGGTCAGCGACATGTTTCGCGATCCGAGCTACTTCCTGTCGTTGCGCCAGGAGGTGATCCCGATCCTGCGCACCTATCCCTCGATCAAGGTCTGGGTGGCGGGCTGCAGCGCAGGCGAAGAGGTGTACTCGCTCGCCATCCTGCTGCACGAGGAAGGGCTGCTGGATCGCACGCTGATCTATGCCACCGACATCAACCCGCATGCCTTGCGCGCGGCGGAGCAGGGTGTGTTCGACCTGGATCGGGCGGCCGCATTCACCGAAAACCATGCCCGCGCCGGCGGACGCAGCTCCCTGTCGGATTACTACACGGCCCGCTACGGCCGCGTGATGTTCGACAAGGGCCTGCGCGAACACATGGTGTTCTCGGATCACAGCCTCGCCACCGACAGCGTGTTCGCCGAGATGCATCTGATCTCGTGCCGCAACGTGCTGATCTATTTCGAGCGCGACCTCCAGGACCGCGCGCTGGGCCTGTTTCACGATGCCCTGTGCCATCGCGGCTTTCTGGGCCTGGGTGCGAAGGAGTCGTTGCGCTTCTCGGGCCAGGCCAACGCCTTCGACGATTTCGTGCTCGAAGACCGCATCTACCGCAAGAAGGCGGGCCGTTGATGCCGCGTACCGACACGCCCGCCGCCAACGCCCACGACGCCATCGTGATGGGCGGCTCCTCGGGGGCCATCGACGCGTTGATGGATATCCTGCCGGCGCTGCCGGCGGGGCTGCGGGCCGCCGTGCTGGTGGTGCTGCATCTGCCGCGCCACCGGCGCAGCCTGCTGGTCGAGATCTTTGGCCAGCGCTGCGCCTTGCCCGCCGTCGAGGCCGAGGACCAGATGCCGATCGAGCCGGGGCATGTGTATTTCGCCGCGCCCGATTACCACCTGCTGGTCGACGCCGGCCCGCGCCTGTCGCTGTCCATCGATCCGCCGGTGCACTTTTCGCGCCCCTCGATCGACGTGCTGTTCGAGACCGCGGCCGAATGCTATGGCGACCGCCTGATCGGCATTCTGTTGTCCGGCGCCAATGAAGACGGCGCCCGCGGTCTGGCCGCGATCGACGCGGCGGGCGGTCTCACCGTGGTGCAGACCCCGGCGAGCGCCTCGATGCCCGCCATGCCCGACGCCGCGCTGGCCCGCCTGCGTGCGCACCATGTGCTGCCTCCCCCCGACATCGCCACGCTGCTCGCGCAACGCCATGCGCAGCGTTTGCTGTGAACCCACGCTTAACCGGAACCATGATCTCTTCGCCCGACACGACCACCGACGACCGCATCAAGTGCCTGCTGGTCGACGACGTCCCGGAAAACCTGGTCGCGCTGCAGGCCCTGCTCGAGAACGACCGGGTGCAGGTGCTGAAGGCGCAGTCGGGATCCGAAGCGCTCGAGCTGCTGCTCAACCACGGTGATGTGGCGCTGGCGCTGCTCGATGTGCAGATGCCCGAGATGAACGGCTTCGAGCTGGCCGAGCTGATCCGCGGCAGCGAGCGCACCCGTCATATCCCGCTCATTTTCATGACGGCGGGTTCGCGCGAGCACAACTGGCAGTTCCGCGGTTACGAGACCGGCGCGGTGGACTTTCTGTACAAGCCCATCGATCCGTACATGTTGAGCACCAAGGCGAACGTGTTTTTCGAGCTGCACGAGCGCAAGCGCGCCCTGGCGCAGCAACTGCAGGAGCGCACCGAGGCGCTGCGGGTCAATGAAATGTTCATGGCCGTGCTGAGTCACGACCTGCGCACGCCGCTGCAGTCCATCACGATCGCGGCGACGCTGCTGCAGCGCCAGATCGACGCGGCGCGCGTGAGCAGCATCGCCGGACGCATGCTTCAGAGCAGCGAACGCATGGCGCGCATGATCGAGGACCTGCTGGACGTGACCCGCATCCGCCAGACCGGTGGCCTGACGGTCACCCCCACGCGCCTGAGCATGCAGACGCTGGTGCAGCGCACCCTCGACGAAGTCCAGACCGGGCATCCGGACCGGCTCATCGAAATGCACCTCGACGGCAATCCGCTCGGCACCTGGGACGGCGAGCGCATGTGCCAGGTGCTGGCCAATCTGGTGGGCAACGCGATCCATCACGGCGATCCGGCCGTGCCTGTACGGGTGCAGATCGATGGCGGCGCGATCGACCGTGTCACGGTGACGGTCAGCAACGGCGGCACCATCCCGCCCGACCTGCTGCCGCACCTGTTCAACCCGTTCCGCGGCGGCGAGCGCCGCCCGGGCGAGCATCAGGGTCTGGGATTGGGTCTGTTCATCGCGCAGCAGATCGTGATCACGCACGGGGGCTGCATCGAAGCGGGCTCGCGCGACGGCATCACGTCGTTCCGCGTGGAGCTGCCGCGCGAGGTGGCGCCGGGCACGCGCAAGGCGGTGCTTTAAAGAACCGCCGCCGACGCGGGGTCGGAGGCCAGGCGCCTTGGCAGAAAGGGACGGCCCGTTGGACCGCCCATCGCCAGGTTCAGGACGGACGAATGCGGCGGGCGCGCAGCGGTTCGGCCTGGCCGCTCTCGGCGGCGAGCACGTGGTAGAAGAACGAGAGATTGTCTTCGGCGCCATTGGCGAGCTGGCTGTAGGCCTTCGCGATGGGGCTGATCCAGGTGCCGCCCGGCATCTGCAGCACCAGCGGCACGCCGCCGCTGGCCTCGCCCTTGCCCAGCGGCGAGGTGGACGCGTGGGCCCAGCGCGCATGCAGATGGCGCACGATCACTTCGCCGGCATAACAGCCGAACAAAAACACCGTATTGCGCACGGCCGCGGCGCTATTGCCGCTCGCATGAAAATCCTGGATCAGGCCGTCGATCACGCGCAGCGAGGCCGGCGTGAAATCCAGGGTCACGCCTTCGATATTCCGGACCACGTTGACGACCACGCCCGCGAGATCGGGGGCGTGTTCGGGAGTGGGCGGATAGGGCAGTTTCAGTTCCATGCCGGGCCTGCTTAGAGATGCCGCGTGGGCGGCGGGTGTTCGGAAGCGGTGATCGGGGGGTTCGATCGGTGGCACGCTGCGTCGTCGCGCGTCGCGCCGGTGCGCCGGTGCGCCGTTGCGCCGGTGTGCCGGTCCGCACGGTAACACAGCCTGATCTTAGCGGTTCGCGGCGACGGACGGGAAATGGCGGAAGCAGCGCGGATAATGGTCGGCGCAAGGGGGGGCGGAAGCAGCGCGGATCGTGGTCGGCGCAGGGGGGGCGTGCGCTGGCGCGGTGATACGACAGTGCCCTGGCGCGGATCGCGCCGGGGGTTGCCGGCTCGATCGTGCCGCGGGCCGGGGTGGCACGTCGCGCGCCGCCCCGGCCGGCCGCTCAGTGCGACAGCATCATGGCGAAGTAGCCGAACACGGTCAGCAGCACGCCCGAGACGGCATAGCCGACCGGGAAGCTCAACCACGGCACGCTCGAGCCCACTTCCTTGGCGGCCTCGCGCGCCGGGCCCGAATGGCTGCGCGCGCCGGCCGTGGCGCCCATCAGCAGGGCCGGGTTGATCTTCATGATGTGAAAGCCGATGGCCCACACGATGATGGGCGGAATGGTCGACGCCAGGAAGCCCACCACGAAGATCTTCAGCGCGATCATGCCGGTCAACTGGGTGAGCAGCTCGGCACCGGCGTTGATGCCCACGATGGCCACGAAGCCGATCAGGCCGAGGTCTTCGAGGATGTTGCGGGCCGCGTTCGGCGTGTTGCCGAAGAAGCGCAGCCGCGAGGACAGCGACGACACGATGATGCCCGAGAGCAGCAGACCGCCCGCGTTGCCCAGGCCCACCATCGCGCCGAAGGCGGGGAACTCGATCAGGCCGATCAGGAAGCCCAGGATCATGCCGGCCGACAGCGTGAGCAGGTCGGTGGCCGTGCTGTGCCGGGCGATCACGCCGAACATCGAACCCGCCTTGTCCACCGCGGGCTTGAGGCCATTGACGAACAGCACGTCGCGCTTGTGCAGCGTGGTCTCCAGGCCGATCGGCAACGGCACGCCGCCGCGCTCGATGCGCTGCAGCTGGATCTGGCCGGCCAGCGGTCCGTTGCGGAAGTTCTTCAGCGGCACGTCGATCACCGCCTTGTTCATGACCAGGATTTCGGCCTGGTCGAGCGGGATGTTGAGCGCGCGCGCCTCCGGCACTTCGGGGCCGACCACGCCCATATTCGCCGTCATCGACTCGAGCCGGCCGCCCAGCGCGATGATGTCGCCCGTCTGCAGCACGAGCGTTTCGTCGGCGCCCAGCAGGGCTTCGCCGCGCTCCACGTTGATCACCTGGTATTCCGGAAAGCGTGCGCGGAACGCCTTGATCGTCTTGCCCGCCGTCTCCGGGTTGGTGACGCGGTAGGCGCGCACGTCGAAGGGGTGAAAGGCCGTCAGGCCGGCATCGTCGACGTTGGGCACGCCATGCGATTTCTCGAACTCGATGGCGGCCTTGCGGGCGTCCACGCCCCAGATGCGCGGCAGGTATTTGCACAGCAGAATGATGCCGACCGTGCCCCAGATGTAGGTGATGCCGTAGGAGAGGGCGATCATCGCGTCGACCTGCTCGCGCGTCATGCCCTGCTGCAGCGCCAGCGCGCCGGACGTGATGGCCTGTTCGGCGGACCCGATCGCCGCCGACATGGTCTGCGACCCGGCCAGCATGCCGCCGGCCGCGCCCTGCGGCAGACCGAAGAAGCCCGCGCCCCAGACGACGATGCCCAGGCCCAGCACCGGGGCGATCACGGCCAGGATCACGTAGTTGATCGAATCCTTGTTGAGGGCATTGAGAAACGACGGCCCCACGCGCAGACCCACGCCATACATGAAGAGGTAGTAGAGCAGCGACTTGGCGAAGTCATCGAGGTGAAACTTCACGCCGTACGTGGAGCCGGCGGTGGCCAGCAGGCAGCCCACGATGATGGCCGCGGCCACCGAGCCGAGGCCATAGCCCTTGAAAGAAAACTTGCCGACCCAGACCGACAGGCCGATCGTGAAGAAGAGCAGGATGTAGGGGTTGTTCCCCAGGAATTGCATGAACCCTGTCATGAAAACTCCTTGCGTCGAGGGTCGAGCGGCGTTCGCCTGAAGGCCGCCACGCGGAACCGGCGATGCGCAAGCGGGCGCGCGCATGCCGGCGCGCCCGCTTGCTCATCGATCGCGGCACGCGGGTGCCACGTCGTACGGACTCAGCACTTGGCCGGGCTGGTCTTGAGTTCGTCGTGGTGCCCGTGCAGCTCGGGTGGCGTGGCCGAGCCCCCGTGTTGCTCGAGGTACTGGCAGGCCTTGATGATGTCGTTGGCCAGCAGCATCGACACGTTGTAGTTGATGTGCGGACGCAGTACCACGCGCAGGCTGCGCACCTCCTCGGCGTCGGGCGGCATGCTGTAGGCCGAGATCACCCAGCCTTTCTCGCGCACCTTGGCCGACACGTCGAACTCGTTGAAGTTCTTGTATTTGTCGTGCAGCGTCACCGCCACCACCGGGATGCGCTGCGTGTCGTTCATGATGGTGAAGTAGCCGCTGTCCACCAGCTTTTGCCGCAGCGCCACCGCGTTGTCCAGCGTGCGCTGCATCACGCGCCGGAACCCATCGAAGCCCAGCCGCAGGAACTGGTAGTACTGCACCGCCACCTGGAATGAATTGCGGCTGAAGTTGAGCGTGGCCGTGGGCATCTCGCCCCCGAGGTAGTTCACGTAGAACACAAGATCCTCGTTGAAGATCTTGCGCTCGCGGAACACCACCCAGCCCAGCCCCGGCGGCGTCAGACCATATTTATGGCCCGACGCGTTGATCGACATCACGCGCGGCAGGCGGAAATCCCACTTGTAGTCGGGGTACAGGAACGGGTTCACGAAGCCGCCCGAGGCGCCATCGATGTGCATCGGAATCGAAATCCCGGTACGGGCTTCGTAGGCGTCGAGCCAGTCGTGGATGCCCTGGATGTCGTCGTCCTCGCCGGTGAAGGTCTGGCCCGCGATGGCCACCACCGCGATCGTGTTCTCGTCCACGTATTCGTCGAGCTGCTCGGCGGTGAGCGTGTATTGGCCGGGCTTGAGCGGCACGATGCGCGGCTCGACGTCGAAGTACCGCAGGAACTTCTTCCAGACGATCTGCACGTTGCCGCCCGTCACCATATTGGGGCGGGTCGCGTCCTTGCCCGCCTTCTCGCGCGCCTGACGCCAGTTCCATTTGTGCGCGAGGCCCGCCAGCATGCACGCCTCCGACGAGCCCACGGTGGCCGTGCCGTAGGGTTCCACGCTCTTCGGGCCGTTCCAGAGCTCGTGCAGCCAGCGCACCATGCGCTGCTCCATGGCGAAGAGCTGCGGGTACATGTCGTGGTCGATGTAGTTCTTGAACATGTTCTTGTGCGCCACCGCCTGCGCCTCGGGCTCGGCGAAGGTGGTGACGAACGACGACATGTTGAGCATCGGATTGGTGTCGGTCCACTCGTCGCTCAGCACCAGGGCCTGCGCGGCCCGCGCGCTGATGCCATTGCGCGGAAACTCGTTCTCCGGCACGTTGATATTGAACTGGTCGTAGGGCGTCTGGAGCTGAACATCGTGCGGCTGGCTCATGCTTGCTTCTCCGAAAGGACATGCTTGCAACGGCGGACGCGCGCGCCGGTGGCGCGGGATCCACGAACGGATGCGCGGCCGCGGTGGCCGCGCGCACACGGACCGGCGCCCGCGAGGAGGGCGCCGGCGGGAAAACGTGGTCAGCGAACGGGTGCGACGGACGTGCGAGGGCGGCCGCGGCGAACGCGGCGAGCGGCACAAACGGGCAGGGAGGCAAAGCGCAACAGAATGCAGGCCATCTTGGTGCTCACATAAAAACCGAAGGATTTATGCAATCCGAAACCCGTATCGCGGGGGCGGACAAACCGACCAAACCTGAACATCTGGACGCGGGAGACGCGTCGTCTTGCGGGCGTGGGCACGGCGGAAAAGACGCAGGCCAACGAATGCCGATCATGCATGATGTTCGATAAATCGGCAATACTTCATCGCAAAAGTGCGATTGCCGTGAGCGCCCGGCGCGAGTAAGGGAGTGCGCGCCACTAGCCGTGCGCCACTAGCCGCGCGCCGCGCGGCACGGCCTCCGGCCTTGCGCGGTAGCCAGCCTCGAGGCGGGGGCAGCCCGCCGGCGTCAGACGCCCGCGGGTCGGGGCTGGGCCGGCGTGCCGTCGTCCGGGGCCTCCGGCCCCGGCGGCGGCGAGTCGGTCAGCGGGCTGCCGGTGTGTGTCGGTATCGAGCCGCCTTCCGCATCCACCGGGATCGGCGTGGCGCGCAGGCCGGCCTGCGGCATGGCCGCCAGGGCCAGATAGCTCACCCCGTGGGTCACGCGCGGAGGCTGCGGCCCGGCATGGAAAGCCTGCGCCGCATCGAGCACCATGCGGTCGGCCAGGGTCATGCGGTCGTTCATGCGCAGATACTGGATCCACGAGCCGATCACGAACACCTCGCGCCAGACGCCGGCTTGTTCGAGGTCGCGAAACAGCTGCCATTGGTCGGCGCCATTGCGCAGCCGCATCAGCCGCAGCGAACGTGCCGCGGCGACGAAGCCCGGCACGCGGCCGGGCTCGACCTGATACTCGATGGTGAGCAATACCGCGCCGTGATGCGGGTCGAAGTCGGCGGGGGCGTCGGGGCGCGTCGAGGGCAGGGTGGTCAGGGTGCGCGCGTCGGCCTGGTCGGGCAGACGCGAGCGATACAGCAGCAGCACGGTCACCAGCAGGGCGATGCCGGCGGCCCCCATGGCGCCCTGCACCCCCATCGTGCCGGCGAAGTGGCCCCAGGCAAACGAGCCCAGCGCCAGGCCGCCGAAGATGGCGGTCTGATAGAGGGCCAGGGCGCGCGCCTTGACCCAATCGGGCACCAGCAGCTGCACGGTCGTGTTGTAGGTGGCCAGCACCGCGATCCAGCAGCTGCCGCTCGCCAGCAGGGCCGGAAACACCAGGGCCAGGTTGTCGGTCAGGCCCATCAGCATCAGACACAGCGCGAACAGCGCGGCCGCGCCGCTCACCAGCCGCGACACGCCGACGCGGCGTTGCACCCGTCCGATGAGCACGCTGCCGCCGATGGCGCCCACGCCCAGGGCGCCCAGCATGTAGCCATACAGCGATGCGCTGCCGTCGGGGTGCGCATGCGCCAGCAGGGGCAGCAACGCCCATAGCGCGCTGGCCGAGATCCCGAACATGAAGGCCCGCATCATGACCAGGCGCGTCACCGTGGAGAACTCGGTGAAACGCAGCGCGGCGACCACGCCCTCGACGATGCGTTCGGGCGGCAGCGAGCGGCGCGGCAGCTCACGGCGCCAGCGCCAGATCGCCCAGATCAGCGCCGCGTAGCAGATGCAATTGAACAGAAACACCCAGGGGGCGCCCAAGGTGCCCAGCATCACGCCGCCGAGGGCCGGGCCCAGGGCGCGGGCCACGTTGTAGTTGACGCTGTTGAGCAGGACGGCGCGTCCGACGAACGACTTGGGCACCTGCTCGCCCACGGCCGCCTGCCAGGCCGGCGTGACGACCGCGCCACCAATGGAGACGATGAAGGTGGCCACGATCAGCGTCACGGGCTCGAGACGGCCGAGGAAGGCCAGCACCGTGATGGACAGACCGATCACCAGTTCCACGCTCATGCCGAGCAGCATGATGCGGCGCCGGTCGTAGTTGTCGGCCAGCACGCCTGTCACGATCGAGAGCACGACCAGCGGCACGGCGGCCGCGACCTGAATCATCGCCACCAGCACGGCGCTGGTATCGGGGGCGTCGGTGATCACCCAGGCGGCCGCCACCGATTGCGCCCAGACGCCGAAGTTGGCGAACAGATTGGCGATCCAGATCATCCGGAACGCGGCGAACTGGAATGGCCCCATCACGCCGCCCGGGTCGGAACCGCCCGACGACGTGCTGCCAGGGGGCATGTCGGTGGGAGGAACGCCGCCCGGGCCCGCGCCGCCGGCCTGCGCGGCGGCGGCCGCTTCCTGCGCGCCGCCGGGCGCTCGCGCCGCGGTGCCGGCCTGGGGATCGGGCGCGGACGACGCGCTCGAGACGGGAGGGACGGGCGGGGCGACAGGCGCTTGCAGCATGGCGGCAGGGGCGGGGATTGGGGGAGACCCTACCTTGGTCCGAGCGGGCCGGCCTGTCAAGCCGACGGTGGCGGGCCGCCAAGCTTTCAACCGAGGGGCCTGACGCGGGTCGATTCATGCCGAAATGCACCAAGGTGGTGCATTTTAGGGCCTTCGTCGGACGACTTCCCGCTCTGAAGTCAGCTAGAATTCAGAAAATTGTAAGAAAGGCGATTGAAAGCGGATTAAAGCCGTTTGCCAGGCGTCTACGACTATATGACCGCGCCCCAGACCGAATTCTCCGTGTCCGCCCAACTGCCCGCCCTGCGGGCGTATGCGCGCACGCTGACCCGCAATCCGCACGATGCCGATGACCTCGTGCAGGAGGCGCTGGCCCGCGCTTACGAGCGGCGGCACACCTGGCGCGCCGAGGGCAACGGCAATCCGCGCGCGTGGCTCATGTCGATTCTGCACAACGTGTTCGTGAGCGAATGGCGGCGGGCCCGCAACGCGGCCGCGCACGTCGAGTCCTGGAGCGGCGAGGAAAGCGAGAGCGCCGCCGTGGCCGCGCCGCAGGAGCATCACGTTCGCCTGCAGCAGATCCGCCGCGCCTTCGATCAGTTGCCGCTGGATCAGCGCGAGGCGCTGCACCTGGTCACGCTCGAAGGCCTGTCGTATCAGGAAGCGGCGCGCGTGCTGGATGTGCCGGTCGGCACCTTGATGTCCCGGCTGGGCCGGGCGCGTGCCGCCTTGCGCGAGTTCGAGGCCACGGGCCAGACCGCCCGCCGCCTGCGCGTCGTGGGAGGGACCGATGTCTGAAACCTTGCCGATCACCGATCTGGATCTCGACGCCTACGTCGACGACCAGCTCGATCCGGTACGCCGGATCGAGGTCGAGGAATTTCTGTCGCACAACCCGGAAGAGGCCATGCGCGTGATGGCCGACCTGCGCGTGCGTGACGCGCTGCGCTGCGCCTTGCCGCCGCCCGCCGACACGCCGATGCGCTGCGAGCGCACCGCCCTCGACCTGCAACAGGGGCTGGACCGCCTGGCCTGGGTCGAGCGGCTGCGTTATATCGCGGTGGCCGCGATCCTGCTCGCGATCGGCTGGGCCGGCCACATGGCCTATGGGGCGTGGCATCCGGACATGCGGTTCGCGGTGGCGCAGAACGTGCCCACTTTCGTCGAAGACGCACTGATTGCGCATCGCACGGCGCAGATGCGCGCCACCATGCATTCGCAGCCGCGCATCACCTATCTGGATGCCGACGAGATTCTGCGCACCACGGGCATTCGCCTGCCGGCGCTGCCGCACGACTGGCAAGTGCGCGACGTGCAGGTGTTTCCGTCGCGCAGCGGCCCCGGCGTGGAAGTCGCGCTCGAGGCCGGCGGCCTGGGCGTGCTGTCGATTTTTGCCGGCAAGGCGGCCGAGGTCCGCGAGGACCAGCCGCCCGTCGTGTCGCGGGTGACGGAGGCCGGTGTGGCCGGCGTCGCCTATTGGCAGCAGGGCGAATGGGCCTATGCCGTCACCACCGATCAACCCCAGACCGATCTTGCGCAGGTCGCCGGGCAGCTTTCGCTTGCCTTGGTGCGTCCGATGTAGGCAACCCCGCCCGCTGCCCCGACGGGGTTGAAACGCGCGTTTCGCGGGGCGGTTTCCCGCCGGGCGTGTCGGGTTTTTGTTTTTGTTCTCTGTTCACAGGAGTTTTCACGTGCTTGAGTTTTTGCAAACGCTCAGTTGGGCGGCTGTTTTCCAGATCATCCTGATCGATATCCTGCTGGGCGGCGACAACGCGGTGGTGATCGCGCTGGCCTGCCGCAACCTCGAACCCAAGCAACGCATGAAGGGGATCCTGTGGGGCACCGCCGGCGCCATCGGCCTGCGCGTGCTGCTGATCGGCTTCGCCCTCACGCTGCTGACCATTCCGTTCCTCAAGGTCGTGGGCGCGCTGCTGCTGCTGTGGGTCGGTGTGAAGCTGCTGATTCCCGAGGGTGATGCGCATAGCAACATCAAGGGCGGCACCTCGGTGCTGGCCGCGGTCAAGACCATCATCGTGGCCGACTTCGTGATGAGCCTGGACAACGTGATCGCCATTGCCGGCGCCGCGCAGGGCGCCGACGAAGCCCACCAGCTCGGCCTGGTGATCTTCGGTCTGGTCGTGAGCGTGCCCATCATCATCTGGGGCAGCACCATCGTGCTGAAGCTGATCGATCGCTTCCCGATGGTCGTGACGATCGGCGCCGGTCTGCTGGGCTGGATTGCCGGCGGCATGCTGGTCACCGACGTGGTCATCACCAACCGCTTCGGCGAAATCCCGACCATGGCCAAGCTGGCCGCCGAAGTGGCCGGTGTCATCATCGTGATCGGCCTGGGCAAGTGGTTTGCCTCGCGCAAGCTGGCGCGTCAGGCGCAGGCCGTGCCGGCCCGCGAAGGCGTCTGATGATCTGAGACACGCCCCGGCACGGTGCCGGGGCGCACGGATCGACGATGAAGAGAGGCGGTGCGCACAGCACCGCCTCTCTTTTTTTGTGGGTCGGCGCAGCGCGAGCGGCGGGGTTAGAGCGGCGCGAGCTGAGCGATGAGGCGCTGGCGGCGTGCGGACGGCGGCAATGCCCGCGCGGCGCGGCCTAGCGTAAGGACGCGAGCCACGCCAGCAGGGCGCGCTCGAGCTCGAGGATGCGACGCGCGAGGCGCCAGGCGGCGCGGCCGCTGCGGGCGTCGAGCCCGTGGGCTTCGAGGTGGGATTCCAGCAGCAGGGCCTGGGCCGCGACCCGGCCCGCGCCGACGATGGAGCAGCCTCCCCGGATCCGGTGCGCGCGCGCGGCCACCGCCGGGGCGGACCCCGCGGCGTGCGAGGCGAGCAGTGCACGGATGTCGGACCGGTTGGTCTGCATCAGGCGCGTGAGCAGGGTGCGCGTGAACGCCTTGTCGCCGTCGCTCAAGGACAGTATCTGGCGGCGGTCGAAGACGAGGGGGGCCGGTGCGGCGCGCATGCTCAGCTCACCCCGGTGCGTTGCGCGAATTCCATCAGCTCGAAGGCCGTGCTGGCGTTGAGCTTGGCCAGCAGCCGCGCCTTGTAGGTGCTGACGGTCTTGTTGCTCAGGCACAGGGCTTCGGCGATGGTTTTGTTGGAGGCACCCTGGGCGATCTGCTTGAGCACGGCCAGCTCGCGGTTGGACAACTGGGCGAGCAGACTGGCGTCGTCGGGGACCGGGTCGAGGGTGGCGGCGGACAGTGCCTCGGACGGGAAAAAGCAGTACCCGCAAAGAATGGCCTGGACCGCGGCGATCAGATCGCGGGTGTCGGCTTCTTTGGAGACGAAGCCGTGCGCGCCCGCCTGCAGGCAGCGGCGCGCGTAAGTGGCGGCGGGCAGCGAGCTCAGCACCAGGATGCGGGGCGTGGCGCCGTGGGCCCGCAGCCGGGCGATCACTTCGAGGCCGTCGAGCCCCGGCAGGCCGAGATCGACGAGAACCAGATCGGGCTTGAGCTCGTGGGCGAGTTGCAGACCGTGGCGGCCCTCGGCGGCTTCGCCGGCGACGAGATAGCCTTCGCGGGCAAGGAGGGCGCCCAGCGCGTAGCGCGTGACGGGGTGGTCATCGATGATGAGGATGTTGTGCATGCCGGGGGGAGGGGCGGATCGGATACGCCGGCGCGCGAAGCGCGGGCAACACGTAACGATAGCGCCGAGCGGTGGCCCGCCACGAGCAATGTCAGAGAGATGTTTGACTTTTCACCCCCCAGGTAGCGCGGGCCGCCGGCGTCGGCCGGCGGCCCGTATGCCGATCAGGTCCAGGCGGCCATGGGATTGAACAGCCAGGACTCATAGTCGGCGCTGGACATCGGCCGGGCATACCAATAGCCCTGACCCAGCGCGCAACGCATGTCGAGCAGGGCGTGGCGCTGCTCCGCGGTTTCGATGCCCTCGGCGACCACATCGATGCCCAGGCTTTCGGCCAGCGACAGCGTCGCCGCGATCACGCTCTCGCTGCGCGAGTCGCCGGGCAGCCGGCGCACGAACGAGGCGTCGATCTTGAGCTGATTGAAGGGCAGGTTGCAGAGCCGCTCCATCGAGGAGAAGCCCGTACCGAAATCGTCGATCGCCACGGTGCAACCCAGCAGGCGCAGCCGCACGAGGGTCTCGAGCGTCGTGGCCTGCGCGGCCAGCAGGCCCGTCTCGGTCACTTCGATCGTGAGCGCGGTGGCCGGCAGGGCATGGCGCAACAGCGAGTCTTCGAGCGTGGGCAGCAGCGTGGTCGAGGCCAGCTGACTGGTCTCGACGTTGATGGCCAGGCTGGCGGGGCGGCCCTTCATCACCGCGCGCGCCGCCAGGGCCATGGCGGACTCGCTCAGCGCCCAGGTCAGGCGGTCGAGCTCGTCGCACTCCTTGACCTGATTGAGAAAGACGCCCGGGCCCAGAATGCCGTGTTCGGGGTGGTTCCAGCGCGCCAACACCTCGGCGCCCGCGGGCTGGAGCGTGCGGATGTCGAATTTGGGCTGGAAGTAGGGGATGAACTCGCCCCGACCGAGGCCGCCCTGAATGTCGGCGGCGGTGGGGACGAACACCGGCGCGGCGGGGGCCTGGCCGGGCGGCTGGTCCGCGTCGGACTCGTAGCGACGCAGCAGCGTTTCGAGGCGGGTGAGCTTGAGCGGCTTGCCGAGGTCGCCCAGCACGCGGATGCCGAACAGGCTGGCCATGTGCAGCACGGCGGCCGTGAGGTCGCTGCTGACGTCGCTGCTCAGAATCACCGATTTGACCAGGCCGCGCTTGCTGGACTCGCGCAGAAAGGCGGTGCCGTCCATGCCGGGCAGCTTGATGTCACAGATGACGATGTCGACGGGGCCGTGTTCGGCGAGGCGGGCGAGCGCCTGTTCGCCTTCCGTGGCCTGGAGAATGCGCGAGTGTCCGAGCGTCTCGAGGGCGCGCACCATGACCAGCCGCTGCACGGGATGGTCTTCGAGAACGAGGATGGCGGGCCGGTTCATGTGTTGTCGCCGAGTGCGATACGGTGACCGCGATAGGCCGGCCAGCGGCAGGATCGCGCCTGAGCCAGGGCGGAAACCGGGCTGGAATGGCGTGGCGCCTGGCTGGGCGCGGCTTTTGCCAGATTTATATCCGGTCGGGCGCGAATCTCCAAGCGCGCGAACCAGTCGAATATCAGCGACTGGATGCGTTCACGCAGGCGTGCAAGAAAGGTACAGAGAAACTTTGCCAATCCCAGCGACCCGGGGGCCGCGGCGATGGCATGCACCGCAGTCAAATTAAGCGCAACTATTTTCATGTCGGGATCTGCGCGCGAGGCTGGCGTGTGGAGTCAGGACAGCGCGTGGCGTGTCAGGGCGCGCGCGGGCGCGGGCAGGACTGAAAGACGGCTGAATGCCGCAGGCCGCGAGGCCGGTTTCCCGGCCGCACGGGGCAACGCATACCTTCTCACAACGCTTTCCTCGCAAACTACACAGGGCTGGGCGCCAGAGGGCCTGGCGTCCCGGGTCAACGGATGGGGCAGGCCCGGCCGGCCCGCTCGGCCCGGTCGCAAAGCGGCGGGCGGCAGGCACGGTATATCGATATGACGATAATCGGGCGACCCTGGGCAGGAATGGCTGCCATGGTTTGGCATACTGTCAGGATCGCGCCGCCGGACAGCGCTGGCCTGAATATAAGGGCCAGGCTTTGGGATTAATGCTCGAATAAGAGCCATTTTTCCGGGGTCATTCCAGTTTTTTTACGGGACAGACCTGGTTCGGACGGTTTTTTCTCACCGAATTCCACTCTCTCTAGCTCCAGATATGTCAGCGAACCCCACCGAAGGCGCCGCCGCGCCGGCCCCGCGCCTGGACCGTCTGCGCGATTTCGTCTCCGACCTCTCGGATCTGCTCGCCGGGGGCGCGGACCGCGACGCCGCCCTGACGCAGGGCGCCGCGCTGCTGCGCGACCTGGTGCGCCACGACGACTGGCTGCCCGACGCCTACGCCCAACCGCAGCCCGATCGCTACGCGCAATATCTGCTCTATGCCGATCCGGGCGGGCGCTTTTCGGTGGTGAGCTTCGTCTGGGGCCCGGGGCAGGCCACGCCGGTCCACGATCACACGGTCTGGGGCCTGATCGGCATGCTGCGCGGCGCCGAGCGCTCGCAACGCTATGCGCGCGACGCGCAAGGCAACTGGATCGCGGACGGCGCGCCCGTGGTGCTCGTGCCCGGTCAGGTCGAGGCCGTCTGGCCGCCCGGGCACGACGTGCACCGCGTGAGCAATGTGCACAACGACCAGGTCTCGATCAGCATCCATGTGTACGGCGCCGATATCGGCAGCATCCGGCGCTCGGTCTATACCGAGTCCGGCGAGATCAAGCCGTTCATCTCGGGCTACAGCGATGCCCCGCTGCCCAATCTCTGGGGCGCGGCGCAGCCGGGGGCGTTCCCGCAGCGCGCCACCCAGGCGGTGCGGGCCGATCTGATCGCGGGCCGCGAGGTCGCGCTGCTCGACGTGCGCGAAGAGGCGCCGTTCGCGGTGTCGCATCCGCTGTTCGCGGCCAACCTGCCGTACTCGCAGATCGAGCTGCAGGCCTGGCGCCGCATTCCGCGTCTGGACACGCCCGTGGTGGTCTACGACAACGGCGAGGGCCTGGCCCGCCGCGCCGCCCGGCGTCTGCGCGAGCTGGGCTACACCGAAGTCAGTCTGCTGGCGGGCGGCCTGGCCGGCTGGGCGGCGGACGGCGGCGAGCTGTTCTGCGACGTCAACGTGCCGAGCAAGTCGTTCGGCGAACTGGTCGAGGCGCACCGGCACACGCCTTCGTTGCCCGCGCCGGAGGTCCACGCGCTGCTCGAGCGCGGCGCCGACGTGGTGGTGGTCGACGCGCGCCGCTACGACGAATATCACACGATGAACATTCCGGGCAGCACCAGCGTGCCGGGCGCCGAGCTCGTGCTGCGCGTGCGCGAGCTCGCGCCGGATCCGGCCACCACGGTGATCGTGAATTGCGCGGGCCGCACCCGCAGCATCATCGGCACCCAGTCGCTGGTGAATGCCGGTTTGCCCAATCCGGTGTTCGCGCTGCGCAACGGCACGATCGGCTGGACGCTGGCCGGGCTCACGCTCGAGCACGGCCAATCGCGCCGTCATCCCGCCGAGGTCGATGCGGGCCACCGCAACACGGCGCGCCTGCGCGCGCGCGAGGTGGCCGACCGCGCCGGCGTGAAGCGCGTGACCTGGGCGGAGCTCGACACCCTGCGCGACCCGGCCCGCGGCCTTTATTTACTCGACGTGCGCCAGCCCGAGCTGTACGAGGCCGGCCATCTGCCCGGCTTCGCGAACGCGCCGGGCGGTCAGCTCGTGCAGGAAACCGATCACGTGGTGCCCGTCCGCGGCGCCCGCATCGTGCTGACGGACGGCATCGACGAAGACGCGGGCGTGCGCGCCGACATGACGGCATCGTGGCTCGCGCAGATGGGTTGGGATGTCTATGTGCTCGACGCGGCCGACGCGCAGCGCGCGGGCGTGACGCTCGCGGTGGGCGCGCCGGTGCAGACGCTGCCGCCCGAGCCCGAGGGCGCCACGCGGGCGCGCATCGCGCCGAATCAATTGCGCGACTGGCTGGCGCAGCCGGGCACCGTCCTGCTCGATCTCGCGCCCAGCCTGACGTATCGCAAGGGGCATATCGCCCAGGCCGAGTTCGCGCTACGTTCGGGCTTCGACGCGCTCGCGCCGGGGCTGGCGCAAGCCACGCGCGTCGTGCTGACCTCCGGCGACGGCCGGTTGGCGGCCTATGCCTGGGCCGATCTCACGGCCGCGCTGGCGCGCCATGCCATCGATGTGCCGGTGGCGATCCTCGAGGGCGGCACCGATGCGTGGACCGCCCAGGGGGGCGCGCTGGTCAGCGAACCGCAGGTCTGGCGCTCGCCGGCCGACGATCGCTATCGCCGGCCGTACGAAGGCACCGACAACCCGGTCGAAGCCATGCAAGGCTATCTCGATTGGGAATACGGGCTGGTCGACCAGCTCGCGCGCGACGCCACGCACGGGTTCCGGGTGGTGTAAAGAAAAGGCGGCCCCGGCCACGAGGGCAGGGGCCGCCATGCTGGCGGGCCACGGCGCCGCGCGCTTCAGTGCGGCTTGGGCGCCTGGGCCTCGGCGGGCTCGGGCTGACGCGCCGCCGCCGCCGCGCCGTCCGGTGCCGTGCCCGGCGCCGGCGCGCACTCGCCATCGATGGCGCAGCGCAAGGCGTCCTCGACCCGATCCAGCAACACGAAGCGCAGCTTGGCGCGGGCTTCGGCGGGCACGTCGTCCAGATCCTTGGCGTTGCGCCGCGGCAGCATCACGGTCGTGATGCCGGCCCGCAGTGCGGCCAGGGTCTTTTCCTTGACGCCGCCGATCGGCAGGACGAGGCCGCGCAGACTGACCTCGCCCGTCATGGCCACGTTGGCGCTCACGGGCCGATCCGACAGCAGCGAAGCGAGCGCGACGAACATCGCCACCCCGGCGCTCGGACCGTCCTTGGGCGTGGCGCCCGCCGGCACGTGGATGTGGACGTCGATCTTGTCCATCGCGTCGCCGCTCCAGGTCTTGGCCAGCGTGAGCGCGGCCTGGGCGGATTCCTTCATCACGTCGCCCAACTGGCCCGTCAGAATCAATCGGCCATTGCCGGGCGTCTTGCTCGCTTCGATGAAGAGGATGTCGCCACCCACCGGCGTCCAGGCCAGTCCCGTCGCCACGCCGGGCACGGCGGTGCGCAGCGCGACTTCATTTTCGAAGCGCTGCGGGCCCAGAATGGCGGGCAGGTCCGGCGCGTCGATGGTGACCTCGGTGGCCTTGCCTTCGGCGATCTCCACGGCAGCGTGGCGCAACACGGCGCCCAGCTCGCGTTCGAGATTGCGCACGCCGGCCTCGCGGGTGTAATCGCCCACGATGCCGGCCAGGGCCGCCTCGGTCACCGTGGCCTGCTCGGGCTTCAGGCCGTTGGCCTCGCGCTGCCGCGCCACCAGATAGCGGCGTGCGATCTGGATCTTCTCTTCTTCGGTATAGCCCGGCAGCTGGATGATCTCCATGCGGTCGCGCAGCGGCCCCGGAATGGTGTCGAGCGCATTGGCCGTGCAGATGAACATCACCTGCGAGAGGTCGTAGTCCACGCCGAGGTAGTTGTCGCGGAACTTGTGGTTCTGCTCCGGATCGAGCACCTCCAGCAACGCGCTGCCCGGGTCGCCATGAAAGCCGCCCGCGCCGAGCTTGTCGATTTCGTCGAGCATCAGCACGACGTTGCGCGTGCCGGCGCGCCGCATCGCCTGGATGATGTTGCCGGGCAGGGCGCCGAGATAGGTGCGACGATGGCCGCGGATCTCGGCTTCGTCGTGCACGCCGCCCAGCGCCACGCGCTGGAACTCGCGTCCGGTTGCGCGCGCAATCGATTGGCCGAGCGAGGTCTTGCCCACGCCCGGCGGGCCCGCGAAGCACAGGATCGGGCTGCGGCCCGAGGGATTGAGCTTGCGCACCGCCAGATACTCCACGATGCGCCGCTTGATCTTGTCGAGGCCGAAGTGGTCTTCATCGAGCACGGCACGCGCCTGCGCCAGATCGATGGGCTCCTGCGGCGCGGGCTTCCAGGGCACCTCGGTCAGCCACTCGAGATAAGTGCGCAGCATCGCGTACTCGCCGCTCGTGTCGCCCATGCGCTGCAGGCGCGCGAGCTCCTTGCGCGTGTGCTTGAGCACGTCTTCGGGCATGCCGGCCTTGTCGATGGCTTCCTGGAGCTGTTCGAGCTCCGCGCTGTTGTCGCCCGCGTCGCCCAGCTCCTTCTGGATCTGGCGCAGCTGTTCGCGCAGCACCGTCTCGCGCTGACGTTCGTCGAACTGCGCGCGCGTGCGCTCGCCGATCTCTTTGGACAGCCGCAGCACCTCGAGGCGGGCGCCGAGCTGCGTGATCACCTTGTCGAGGCGGCGCGCGAGATCGAAGGTCTCGAGGATGTCTTGCTTGATGTCCGACTTGATGTCGATCAGATTGGTAACCATGTCGGCCAGCAGGGCGGGCGACTCGATGCCCTGCACCACGGCCGCGAGCTCGTCGGGCACATTGGGCAGCAGGGCGATCGCATCGGCCGCCTGGCGCTTGAGCTGCAGGAAGCGCGCCTCGATCTCGCTGTCGCTGTCGGCGGCCGCCTCGATGAGCGCCACGCGCGCCACCATGAAGGGCCAGCCTTCGAGGAACTCGAGCACGCGAAAGCGCGCCTGCCCTTGCACGAGCAGATGATGCGCGCCGTCCTGGCCCGTGATGTAGCGGGCGATCGGCCCCTCGGTGCCGACCCAATAGAGGTCGTCGGGCGTCACCACGTCTTTCTGAGGATCGCGTTGCAGCAGGAAGCCGACCGGGCGCTCGGCCTTCACGGCTTCCTGGGCCGCGGCCACGGAGATGCCGCGGCTCACGGTAACGGGCGACAGCACGCCGGGAAACAACACGGCGTCGCGCAACGGAATGATGATGCGGGCATCGTCGGGCAGGGTACGCAGGTCCGTCATGGGGCCTCCCTCAGTTTGTTCAGGGTAAGGATCAGGCAGCCGTCCCGCAGTTGCGGGGTGACTGGCTCGAGCGCATGCAGCGAGAGCCGGATACGGCGCGCGAAGCGGCCATACGGAATCTCCAGACGATGGATGCGGGAGCGGTAGGCGGCCGGGAAGGGCCGCAGGCCGGAAATGGTGATGCCGTCCGGGTCGAACCGAACGACGATGTTGTCGGTCGACACGCCCGGCACGGCCAGGATGACCGTGATGTCGGTGTCGGTTTCGATGATGTCCACTGCGGGTTCCCAGCAGTGCGCATCATCGGTGCAGCGAAGCAGCTGACGCTGCATTCGCTCCGCATGCTGAAGCAGCGCCAGCGCGTCGCCCCAGACCCAGGTAGAAAAATCGCGCGATCTCATGAACTCGCCCTCTTGACCATGGGAGGTAGATGGTGGTGTGGACACCGATTTCAAGCGCGAGGCGCCCGCATCCGCCATGCCTGATGTTCGCACCGCCGGCCGCCATGCGTAAGGGGCGGGGCGGATGCCGGCGGGCCGCGCGTGCGCGCTGCCATGGACCTGCAGGATTTTTCAGGTAATATTCAGAGTCCTGTAAGAAAGAGAGTACTGCGGGAATCCGTCCAGTCCCATGCCGGCACGGCGCCTATGCGCGGTGCGGCCCGGGCAGGCCCCGGTCAGATGCGTCGCCCTCATGGCGTGCGTCTTGCCAGCACAAGCCGCCATCCTGATGATGGCGGTTTCGCCCTCCGCGGCGTGGCCTGATCCAGACGGTAAACCGCCTTTATGAAAGACGAGCCTCCTAGTAGGGTCGGCGCCGTGAAAGCCACGCCGCCGGCCAACCCGATCATGCCGTGCGCAGCGTTCGCTGCGCCATCCGCCCACGTCTCGCGCCGCGCCCGCGGCCGCGCCTTCGCACGTCGGCTTCCGACCCTCGGCCCCGCCTCGCGTGCGGCCACGTCGCCCCGCTTCACGCCTATACGCCACGCCGCGCCCCGCGCGCGTGGCGCTTCGCTTTGCTTCCCCTGTCTACGCGCCGAGCGCACGCCCATCGTGGCGTGCGCCGCGCATTCCTGCTTCTTGTTCCTGAGGACCTCAGATGATATTTGACTGGATGGCCGACCCCACTGCGTGGTTGGGCCTGGCGACACTAATCGTGCTGGAGATCGTGCTCGGCATCGATAACCTGGTGTTTATCGCGATCCTGGCGGACAAACTGCCGCCGCATCAGCGCAACCAGGCCCGCCTGGTCGGTCTGTCGCTCGCGCTCATCATGCGCCTGGGCCTGCTGGCCAGTATCGCGTGGGTGGTGACGCTGACCGCGCCGCTCTTCACGGTGTTCGGCGCGGAGATCTCCGGCCGTGACCTGATCCTGATCATGGGCGGTATGTTCCTGCTGTTCAAGGGCACCATGGAGCTGCACGAGCGCGTCGAAGGGCGCGCGCATGGCGGCGGTGGCAAGCGCGCGCAGCACGCCGTGTTCTGGCAGGTGATCCTGCAGATCGTGGTGCTGGACGCCGTGTTCTCGCTCGACTCGGTGATCACCGCCGTGGGTATGGTGCAGGAACTGAGCATCATGATGACGGCCGTGATCGTGGCCATGATCGTGATGATGCTGGCCAGCCGTCCGTTGATGTCCTTCGTGGGCCGTCACCCGACCGTGGTCATCCTGTGTCTGGGCCTGCTGCTGATGATCGGTTTCAGCCTGGTGGCCGAAGGCCTGGGCTTCGACATCCCCAAGGGTTATCTGTACGCGGCCATCGGTTTCTCGATCCTGATCGAGCTGTTCAACCAGCTGGCCCGCCGCAACACCACGCGTGATGTGCACGGCCTGGGCCGCCGCGAACGTACGGCGCGCGCCGTGCTGCGCCTCCTGCGTGCCGATCGCCACGACGGCGATGCGCATGGCGCGCCCGAACCCGCGCATGCCGGCGATCCGGACTCGGAAGAGCCCGCCTTCGCGCCGGAAGAGAGCTCCATGATCGAGCGCGTGCTGTCCATGGGTAGCCGCGACATGCGCGCCATCATGGTGCCGCGTGGCGAGATGGTCTGGCTCGACGTCAAGGACAGCGCCGACGTGGTGCTGGAGAAGTTCGCGCGCGGTCACTCGCGTCTGCCCCTGTGCAACGGCGACCCTTCCAACGTGATCGGCGTGCTGCACTTCAAGGATGTGATGGAGCCGCTGCGCGCGCCGGGCCCGGTCGATCTGATCGAGCTGGCGCACGAGCCGCACTACGTTGCGGAAACGATGCCGGTGCTCAAGCTGGTCGAAGCCATGCGCGAGTCGCGCGAACACCTGCTGATCGTGGTCGACGAGCACGGCGTGTGCGAAGGCCTGGTGACGCCGATGGATCTGCTGACCGCCGTGGCCGGCGATCTGCCCGACCACGCCGACGATGCTACGCCGGGCGCTGCCCGCATGGCCGATGGCGCCTGGGTGTTCGACGGCCGCCTGGAGACCACCGAGGTCGCCCGCATGCTCGATGCCTACGAGCTGGCCAGCGACTATCCCGACGACGCGACGCTGGCAGGCTGCCTGCTGCGCGCCTCGGGCACCTTGCCCGCGGTCGGCACGGTGGTGTCGTGGCGCGACTGGCGCTTCGAGGTCATGCGCGTCGAAGGCCGCCGCATCGCCCAGGTCCGTGCGGTGCACATGGTGCCGCAGGAGGCCGACGAGGCCTGATCGGTCCGCGCATCGCGCGCACCATGAAAACGGCCGCGGGGAGCGATCCCCGCGGCCGTTTTTTTTCTGGCGATGCCGGTCTCAGCGCTGGCCGTCGTGCACCTTGACCGCTTCCTTGGTGAGCCCGCCCAGGCGCGAATGGACGCGGCCGCCCGTGCCCATCACCAGCGCGAACAGGATCTCGCGCGGACGCGGCGCGTCCTGGATGCCGATCTCGATGCTGTTGAAATGGCTGCGCACGTACGAGGCATGGATGTAGTGCACCGGCACCATGACGCGATAGCCCGCGCTGGCCACCGCCTTCACGGCGGGCACCATGGCCTTGGGTTCGCCCAGCACGGTACGCATGGCCCAGCCGCCGGCCTCGTGCCAGACGGCGCCATGCTCCATCTCGCCATCGATCCCGACGATCGCGGCCTTGCTGTAGACCTCGACGTTGTCCTTGCCGCCGAGCGTATCGACCAGCTCGGTGGCGAGCTCGGTGCCGAGCGTGCGCAGCTCCGCCATGAAGGGCATCAGGTCCGGCTCGTAACGGCCTGCGTAGGGGTTACGAATCACGGCGCACGCGGCTGCGAGGATCAGCGGCTGGTCCGGCGCGGGGCCGTTCTCGTGATACGTGGTCTCTTTCAGCAGCGCGCGTTTGCGGATTTCGATCAGTGACATACGAATCTCCCTGTTGGTTTATTGCGGCGGGATGCCGGTTTCCTTGACGATGGCGGCCCACTTGTCGATCTCGCTCGAGACATACGCGCCGAACTGGGCGGGGCCCTGTCGCAGCGGCGACAGACCCTGGCGCGCGTAGGTTTCCTGGAGCTCGGGGCGGGCGAGCGCCTGCGTGAGCGAGCGCGACAGCCGCTGCGTGAGGTCGGCCGGCAGATTGGCCGGCCCCATCAGCCCGAACCACACGGTGAGGTCGAAGCCGGGCGCGCCGGTCTCGTTCAGGGTGGGAACGTCGGGCGTCAGCGCGAAACGTTGCGGCGTGCTCACGCCATACACCTTCACCTTGCCGGCGCGCGCCTGCTGCAGGCCGTTGGCGAGATCGGTGAAGGTCATGTCCACGGTACCGCCGATCACGTCGGTGAGGGCCTGCGGGCCGCCGCGGTAGGGCACCGGCGTGACGTTGATGCCGCCCATGGTGGCCAGCTTCGCGCCGAACACCTGCGCGCTGCCCGAGCCATAGGCATAGGTGAGCTTGCCGGGATTCTTCTTGCCGTAGGCGAACAGGTCGGCGACCGTCGTGCCGGGCATGTCGTGCGAGCCCACCAGCAGATAGGGCGTCTCGGCGATCGCGCCGATGGCGGTGAGGTCGCGCGCCGGGTGGTAGGGCAGATCCTTGAAGAGGCTCACGCCGCTGGCGGCGGTGGACACCCCCACGATCACGAGCGTGTAGCCGTCCGGCTTGGCCCGCGCCACGTCGTGCGTGCCGATGATGCCGTTGGCGCCGGGCTTGTTTTCCACCACGATGGGCTGGCCCAGGTCGTCGGCCATGTCCTTGGCCAGCGTGCGCGCCACCACATCGGTGATGCTGCCGGGCGGGAAGGGCACGACCAGGCGGATCGGGCGGTCGGGATAGGCGGCGAGCGCGCTGCCGGCGGCAAACGCGCAGACGGCGCCGGCCAGCGCGAGGCGGCGAAGAAGGGGCTGCATGGATTGTCTCCTGTTGTCGGTGTCGGCGGCGCCGTCGTGCGGTGCCGTCCGTCTTGCGTGGGCGTGCGTCAGGCCGGGGCGTTCTCGCTGGCCCGTTCGCGCAGATAGCGATAGATCTCGGTGTTGTCGGCGGTGGCGGGCAGTTGCTCGCGCGCCTCGCGCCACAGGCGCGTGCACAGCGCCAGCTGCTCGGTCTGGACGCCGGCCAGCGCCTGCAGGCTGTCGGCCGTGCCGAGGTCTTTGGCCATCAGGCCGAGCGCGAAGCCGCCGTTGAACGTGCCGGGCACGATGAACTGGCGCAGCTTGGTTTCGGTGGCCACGTTGCGCCCGCTGGAGGCGTTCAGCACTTCGGTGAAGATGCCGAGATCCAGGTCCATGCGTTCGGCGATGAGCAGGGCTTCCGACGCGGCGAGCAGCCCCGCCGCGTACACGTAATTGTTGAGCGCCTTCATGGCGTGGGCCGACGACACCGCGCCGGTATGGATGATGGTGGTGCCCATGTGCGCGAGCACCGGCCGCACGCGCTCGAGATCGGGCGTCGCGGCGCCCACCATGATCGCGAGCGTGCCGGTGGCGGCCTTGGCGACCGCGCCGGAGACGGGCGCGTCGATCAGGCCGATGCCGCGTTCAGCCAGCTGCGCGGCGAGCTGCCGGGTGTCGGCCGGATTGGAGGAGCCCATGTCGACGATGGTGGCGCCGCGCGCAAGGCGTTCGGCCAGGCCGCCCGGCCCCGCGATCACCGCGTTGGTGATCGTGCTGTTGGGCAGCATCGTGATGATGAGCTCGCGGTCGGCCAGCGCCGTCAGGTCGGAAGCCCGGTGCAGCGAACGCTGCCAGGCCGGATGGCGCGCCAGGCGTTCGAACGGCGCTTCGGCACGATCGTGCGCGAGGATGTCCAGGCCCTCGGCGCGGGCCAGATTTTCGAGCATGGGCAGGCCCATCATGCCCAGGCCCACGAATCCCAGTTTCAGCGTCATGCAGAATCCTTATCGAATCAACTTCGGACGGCCGGCTTGGCAGAGCCCGCCTGCGGAAAATCCTACCGAAAACCCGCGGATTAGCCTTATGCGCAGTTGGCCTGGGGGTATAACATTCGATTATCGGAAGAGTGCCGCCGGGAGGGGCGATGCGATTCAAGCTGCGACAGATGGAAGTGTTCCGGGCGGTGATGCTCACGGGCTCGATGAATGGCGCGGCCAAGCTGCTGTTCGTCTCGCAGCCCGCCGTGAGCCGCCTGATCGCGCATACCGAGCAATCGCTGGGGCTCGCGCTGTTCGAGCGCGATCGCGGCAAGCTCACGCCCACGGCCGAGGCGCTGCGGCTGTTCGAGGAAGTCGGACCGCTGTTCGACGAGGCGGTGCGCATCGACGAGCTGGCGCGCGACCTGGCGCTGCGCCCGGACGGCGCGCTCGCGCTGTGCTCGAGCCCCAGCCTCGCGCTGAACTTCGTGCCGACCGTGGTCGCGCGCTTTCTCGCGCAGTATCCGAACGTCCGGCTCAAGTACCACACCACCTTGCTGTCCGACATGGCGCACGAGCTGCTGGGCCGCAAGGCGGAGCTGGCGGTGTCCGTGCTGCCGATCGATCATCCCAATCTGGTCGTGGAGCCCTTCGCCACGGGGCAGATGGTCTGCATCATGCCGACCGGTCACGCGCTGACGTCGCGCCGGGCGGTCAGCCTCGCCGAGCTGGCCGCGTATCCGCTCGTGCTGTACAGCCGTTCGATTCCGTTCGGCCAGCTGGTGGCGGCGGCCTTTCAGCGCGCCGACGTGAGCTGGCACGCCACGGCCGACATCGTGCGCGCCGAGCTCGCCTGCGCGCTGGTGCGCGCGGGCGTCGGCGTGGCCATCGTGGATGAGTTTTCGGTCCAGCAGGCCGGTTGGCCCGGCATCGAAGTGCGGCCGCTGCAGGAGTCGATCCCGCTGCAACTCAGCCTGGTGCGCTCCGGCTTCGAGCGCCCGAGCCGTCATGTGCAGCGCTTCATGCGGCTCTTGAAGGACTACGCGCGGGCGCGCGAGTCGGGGGGCGTGCGCTGAGGGCCGTGGCTGCACGGCGCCCGTCACGCGGCGAGGTGGGGCGGCGCGCGTGCGCCGCCGGATCTCGTCAGCGCACGAAGCGCAGCGCCATCTCGCCCAGGTCGCCGAAGCCCACGCGCACGGCGCGGTTGGCGGGCACGTCGATGTAGCCGGCATACGAGCCGGTGATGACGTGCTGGCCGGCGCGCAGGCCCAGGCCTTGTGCGCGCAGGAACTCGGCCAGCCAATACAGGCCGGCGCGCGGTTCGTCGTTGGGGTGCACGCCGTCGTGATCTTCCTGCAGCGCGTCGTCCACATGCACCGTGATCGGCAGGCGCGCGGGCGCGTCCTGGTGGATCTCTGGCCCGAGCACGAGGCCCTGGTTGAACATGTGGTCGGCCAGCAGCTCGGGCAGGCTGGCGTGCTGCGGCGCGCTGTAGCGGCAGCCCAGCACTTCGAGCGCGAGCCGGCTGCGGCCGACCGCGGCGTCGACATCGGCACGGGTGTAGCGGGCGGCGCGTGGCGGCAGATCGCGCGCGAGTTCGAAGGCGATCTCCGGCTCGATGCGCACCAGCGCGTCGGCGGCCGGCGCGCTGCCGTGTTCACTCAGATGCACCGCCGGTGCGTAGATGGGGGCGACCGCGAACTTCTCCGGCGTGGGCACCGCGCTTTTCCAGGCGGCGATCGGCGCGCCCTGGGCCTGCTGCAGTTCGGCGGTGCGCATCTGTACGGCGAAGGCCTGCCCCAGGGTGGCGGGACGGCAGTGGTCGGGCAGGCGCGGGCCGGGCTCGCCGCGTTGCCGCGCGGCGAGCAGATAGTGCGCGGCCTCGTCGCAGCCGGGATAAGGTTCGATACGGACTTCCATGATGCAGACTCCAACATGCAACGGCCTGGTGGCGCTTCAGCGATGCGCGAGACCGGGCCGGCGGGAGCCATAGTGTATGTAAAGTCGAAAGGGCTCGTGTTCAGCCGATCGCAAGGTTTGACGCGCGCCGGCGGACGTTGCGCAGGGCTTTGGAAACCCCGCGCAGGGGCAAGCGCCATGCCTGGCGCGGCCTCGCGCGCAATGGTTGTCGCGCGGCGCGCGCCCCGCTAAGCTGTGTAAAAAAATAGGGGAGGCTGCCATTCGCCGGCGTGAACGCGCCGGCCGTTGTCCTAAGGAGACAGGCATGCCTTTGAAGGTGTTGGATGGGCGTTGTGCGATCGTGACCGGCGCATCGTCAGGGATCGGTCAGGCGGTCGCCGTGGCGCTGGCGCAGGCGGGCGCGCGGGTGGCCGTCAATCACAGCAGCGGTGGCGAGTCGGCCGCGCGTGCGCAGAAGGTGGTCGACGACATTGCGCGCGACGGCGGCACCGCGATGGCGGTGCAGGCGGACGTCAGCCGCGAAGACGAGGTCGCGCAGCTCTATGCGCAGACCGAGGCGGCCTTCGGGCCGCTCGACATTCTGGTCAACAACGCGGGCATCGAACAGCCTTCGCCGATCGAGCAGATGACGCTCGATCAATGGCGCCGCGTGATCGACGTCAATCTCACCGGTCAATTTCTGTGCGCGCGCGAGGCAGCACGCCACTTTCTGGCGCGCGAGGCGCCCGAGGGCGAACGACGCGCCCGCGGCACCATGATCTTCATGAGCTCGGTGCACGAGGTCATCCCGTGGGCGTTCCAGGCCAACTACGCGGCGTCGAAGGGCGGCATCAATCTGCTGATGCGCTCGCTCGCGCAGGAGCTGGCGCCGCGCCGCATCCGCGTGAACAGCATCGCGCCCGGTGCGATCCGGACGCCCATCAATCACGAAGCCTGGGACACGCCCGAGGCCCTGGCCGATCTGCTCAAACTGATTCCGTATGGCCGCATCGGCGAGCCCGATGACATCGGTCGCGCGGCCGTGTGGCTGGCGAGCGACGATTCGGATTACGTGACCGGCACCACCTTGTTCGTCGATGGCGGCATGACCTTATATCCCGAGTTCCGGGGGGCGGGCTGATGCGCAGTGCCAGCACCTACCCCAAGCCGATCGAGGATTACGGGCTGATCGGCAACATGCTGTCGGCGGCGCTCGTGGCGCGCGACGGCTCGATCGACTGGCTCTGCCTGCCGCATTTCGACTCGCCGGCCTGCTTCGCCGCGCTGCTGGGCGATGCCTCGCACGGCCGCTGGCGGCTGAGCGGCGCCGACCCCGAGGCCCGTGTCACGCGCAGCTATGTGCCCGACACCGCGGTGCTCGAGACGCGCATCGACACCAGCACCGGCACGGTCCTCGTGCATGACTTCATGCCGCTCTCGGAAGACGAGGAGAAGGTCGATCTGGTGCGCGTGGTGCGCGGCCTGCATGGCAGCGTCGAGATGAACATGGAGCTCGTGCTGCGCTTCAATTATGGTCAGGCCGTGCCGTGGGTCAGGCGGCGGGATTACGGCCTGAGTGCGATCGCCGGCCCCGACGCCGTGGAGCTGCACACGCCGGTCGCGCTCGACGGGCACGACATGATCAGCACCGCCGAATTCACGGTGCGGCAGGGCGAAGTCGTGCCGTTCACGCTCTCGTACCATCGCTCGCACAAGACGCCGCACTTCGTGGCCGATCGCCTGGAGAGCCTGGAACGCACGATCAGCTGGTGGCAACAATGGGCGCACCGTTGCCACTGGGAGGGGCCCGACGGCCCGCGCCGCCAGGCCGTGGTGCGTTCGCTCATCACGCTGAAGCTGCTGACGTTTTCGCCGACGGGCGGTATCGTCGCCGCGCCCACCACCTCCTTGCCCGAGCACGTGGGCGGCGAGCGCAACTGGGACTACCGCTATTGCTGGCTGCGGGATTCGGCGCTCACCCTCTATGCGCTGCTCAACGCCGGTTATCGCGAAGAGGCCGAGGCGTGGCGCCAGTGGCTGCTGCGCGCCACCGCCGGGCATCCCGATCAGTTGCACATCATGTACGGCATCGCGGGCGAGCGCTGGCTGCCGGAACACGATGTGCCCTGGCTGCCCGGTTACGCCGGCAGCAAGCCGGTGCGGGTGGGCAATGGCGCCTTCGGCCAGATCCAGCTCGACGTCTATGGCGAGCTGATCGAAACGCTGCACGCGGCACGGGCGGCCGGCCTGGCGCCGATGGCCGAGGCGTGGCGCCTGCAGAACGTGTTTCTCAAGCCCCTGGAGGAGATCTGGGATTCGCTCGACCACGGCATCTGGGAAGTGCGCGGGCCCAAGCAGGCCTTCACGCATTCGCGCCTGATGTGCTGGGTGGCGTTCGATCGCGCGATCAAGTCATGCGAACAGTTCGGTCTGGCCGGGCCGCTGGATCGCTGGCGCGCGCTGCGCGAGCGCATCCGCGACGACATCCTCACGCACGGCTACGACGCGCAGCGCAATACCTTCGTGCAGTATTACGGCGGGACGGCGCTCGATGCGAGCCTGCTGTTGATTCCGCAGGTGGGCTTTCTGCCGCCGGACGATGAGCGGGTGCACGGCACGATCCGCGCCATCGAGGAAGACCTGTTGCAGGGCGGGCTGCTGCGGCGCTACAGCATGGCCAAGACCGACGATGGCCTCGAAGGCGAGGAGGGCGCGTTTCTCGCGTGCAGCTTCTGGCTGGCCGATGCCTACGCGATGCAGGGGCGGCTGGAAGATGCCAATCGGCTGTTCGACAAGCTGCTCGGCCTGCGCAACGACCTCGGGCTGCTGGCCGAGGAGTACGACGTGGTGCACGGTCGCCTGGTCGGGAATTTCCCGCAGGGCTTCTCGCACATCGGATTGGTCAACACTGCCTACAACCTCAACCAGGCCGAGGGGCCGGCGAAGCAGCGCGCCAGCCGCGAAGCGCCGCAGGACTGAGCCGGCTCAGTGAAAACGCCAGCGGGCCGCGCTCTCCGGGGCGCGGCCGTCGGCCACGGCCTTGGCGCGCGCGGCTTCGACGCGCTCGTGCATCTCCGCCAGAAACGGCTCGATATGGAAAGAAATGCCGAGGTCTTCGGCCAGGCGCACCACGCGCGCGGCGGAGCCGATGGTGTTGCCATCGCACAGGCGTTCCACGCGTTCGCGCAGTTCCGTGTCGCCGGCGGTCATCGAGAGGAGTTTGCGGACGTTCTCTCTGCTCATGTCATTTCCTGATTTACCTGAGACCGGGCTGAAAGCTTACCCGCAAGCCTGCGTCGGCGGCGTGAAAATAACGCAGAAAAACAGGGCTTTTTGTGGCGTGTACGGCACACACGGAGGCGCTCGCGGCGGGCGACTCGCAGGTCGATTAATCGTTGCGTGCGCAAATGGCGCGATCTTGACGTGATCCGGCACTAAATTTCGGAAAACGCGTGTCAAGCCGGGCTCGGCGGGCGCACGAGGAGCACGAGCGTCCGGCCGCAGCGGCGGCAGGCCGGGTCGCGCGGCCAGGGCTGCTATGATGCTGGATGGATATCCAGTCAGGGGCCGGTGTGGCGCCCGCCATGGATGGATGCCCCGGATCCCGTTGCCCGCATGTTCGCCCCGCACCGTTACTACTATCTGCACAATTTCCAGCAGGCGCTGGACTGGCTGGCCGCGCGCTACGACGATCTGTTCGCGCCGGCCGAGCGGGCCTTCGTGCACGACTTCGCCCGCTTGCCGCAGGCCTCGCGCGCGCTCGCGGTGCGCCTGCTGATGCGCACGCGCCGTGTCTATCGGGCCGAGTGTCTGCACTACGAAGAAATCGGCTGCATCCCCACCGCGGCCGCGCCGTTGCTGGCCTTGGGCTGGTTGCAGGCCGATCCGGCGCTCGACTGGACCGAGTGGGCCGCGCTGCATACCAAAGACGAACTCGCGCGGCGCTATCCGCAGGCCGGCGCGCGCGCGTCGTGGCGCAAGGCGGAGCTGCTGGCCACGCTGCGCGAGCACCTGGGCGGCGCGGACGTACGAGCCTGCAGCGCGTGGGGCGCGGGGCCGGACGAGGCCATCTGGTCCGTCGAGATCGGCGCGCTCGCCGAGCGCCTGCGCCTGATGTTCTTCGGCAATCTGCATCAGAGCTGGTCGGAGTTCGTGCTCGCCGACCTCGGTGTTTTTCAGTATGAACCGGTGGCGCTCGACAGCCATACACGCGCCTTTCCGCATGCGCGCGCCATCGATACCTACCTGGCCCTGCACGCCGTACGCGAGCGTCTGGACAGCGCGACGCCCGATGAGGCGCCGGCCCTGCACGCGGAGATCGAAGCCTGCGCCAGCGAGGTGCCGTGGCTCGCGCGCCGCCAGGCCAAGGTGTGGTTCCGCCTGGGGCAGTGGTGCGAACGGGCAGGGGCCTGGGACGCCGCCGAGGCGGCCTATCGCGCGTCGCGCCATCCGGGCGCACGCCAGCGCCTGATACGCGTGATCGAGCGGCAGGCGCGTTATGAAGACGCGCATGCGCTCGCCCGCGACACCCTCTCCGCGCCCGGCAGCGAAGCCGAGCTGCAGCTGGTGGCGCGCATGTTGCCGCGGCTGGCCCGCCATGCCGGCCTGCCCGCGCCGGCGCCCACGCGACGCGCCACGATGGCGCCATTCGAGCTGGTGTTGCCGCGGCCGGAGCCGGCACGGCGTGTCGAGTTCGTGGTGCGCGATCACCTCGGCACCCGCGAAGCGCCGGCGTATTACGTCGAAAACGGCTTGATCAATTCGCTGTTCGGGCTGTTGTGCTGGCGCGCGATCTTCGAGCCGGTGTCCGGCGCGTTCTTCCATCCGTTTCAGCGCGGCCCGGCCGATCTGCACGATGCCGGCTTTCGCGCGCGCCGCGCGGCCGCCTTCGATGCCTGCCTGGGCGCACTGGCCGACGGCACGCACCGCGAGCGCATTCTCGCGTGCTACGAAGCCAAGGCCGGGGTGCAGTCGCCGTTCGTTTTCTGGGGCATGCTGAGCCGCGACCTGCTCGAAGCCGCGCTCGCGTGCATCGCACCCGAGCATCTCGCGCTGTGGTTCGCGCGCCTGCTCGACGACATCGAGACCAATCGTTCCGGCCTGCCGGATCTGGTGCGGTTCTGGCCCGCCGAGGCGCGCTACGAGCTGATCGAGGTGAAAGGCCCGGGCGACCGCCTGCAGGACAACCAGATGCGCTGGCTGGCCTATGCGGCGCGGCATGGCTTGCCGGTGCGGGTGTGTCATGTGCGCTGGGACGAAACGCTGGCGAGCGCGGAGGCGAGCGGCACGATCTCGCCCACCGCCGTGGCGCTGGTCGCCACCCCGCCGGACGCCACGCCACCAAACGAGCCTCTGCAGGAGGCCGCATGAATCTCGACGTGGCGGTGCGCACGCTGTGCGATTTCACCGCGCGCGCGGGCGATCTGGATTCCCGCTTCACGCCGGCGCCCACCGCGCTCGAAGGCATGGCGGGCCACGCCGTCATCGCGGCGCGGCGGGGAGCGGCGTTCGAACATGAGGTCCGGCTCAGCGCCACCCATGCCGGCCTGACGGTGCGCGGCCGCGCCGATGGCTTCGATGCCGAGGCCCGGCGCGTCGAAGAAGTGAAGACCTATCGCGGCGATCTGGCCAGCCTGCGGGCCAATCAGCGCGCCCTGCATCGAGCTCAGGCCCGGGTCTACGGTCATATGCTGTGCGAGTCGCGCGGGCTGGAGCGGATCACCGTCGCGGTGGTGTATTTCAATCTCGATACAGAGCTCGAGACGGCCGAGGCCGAGACCCTCACGGCCGCCGAGCTGCAGGCGGTGTTTGCCGATCTCTGCACCCGCTATGCCGAGTGGGCCGCGCGCGAACGGGCCCACCGGCTCGCCCGCGACGCGGCCTTCGAGTCTCTGGCGTTTCCGTACGGCACGATGCGGGCGGGGCAGCGTCAGCTCGCCGTGGCCGTGTATCGCGCGGCGCGCGACGGGCATCCGGTGATGGCGCAGGCGCCCACCGGGGTCGGCAAGACCCTCGGCACGCTGTTTCCGCTGCTCAAGGCCTGCGCGGCACAGGGTCTGGACAAGGTGTTTTTCCTGTCGGCCAAGGGGCCCGGTCATGCGCTCGCGCTCGATGCGCTGGCGCAACTGCGCGCGGGCCGCGACGCGCCCTTGCCGCTGCGCGTGGTCGAACTGGTGGCGCGCGACAAGGCCTGCGTGCATCCCGACCGCGCCTGTCACGGCGACGCGTGCCCGCGCGCCCGCGGCTTCTACGACCGGCTGCCGGGTGCGCGCGCGCAGGCCCTCGCGGCGCCCGACGCCACGCTGGACCGCGCCGCCGTGCGCGCGGCGGCCGACGCGCACGAGGTCTGTCCGTACTACCTGGCGCAGGAGCTCGCGCGCTGGGCCGATGTGGTCGTGGGCGACTACAACTACTGGTTCGATTCGAGCGCCATGTTGTATGCCCTGACGCAGGTGCATCAATGGCGCGTGGCCGTGGCGGTCGACGAGGCGCACAATCTGCTCGAGCGGGCCCGCCGCATGTACAGCGCGTCGCTGTCGATGGGCGCCGTGCGGGCGGCCCGCGGCCTGGCGCCGGCGGCGCTGCGCAAGCCGCTCGACGGCCTGCTGCGTTCGTGGCGCGCGGTGCTCAAGAAGCAGGAGGGCGATTACGCGGCGCACGAGATGGTGCCGGGCAATCTGCGCGAGGCGGTCCAGCGCGCAGCGACGGCCTTCGCCGATCACTACGCCAGCGGCCCCGCCGCGCCCGACGACCTGCTGCTGGGCCTGTACTTCGCGCTGCTGCAATTCGGCCGGCTGGCGGAAAGCTTCGGCAGTCATGCCCTGTTCGACATGACGCGCCACACGCGCGGCCTGGAGTACGGCAAGCCGGATTCGGACGCCTGCATCCGCAACGTCGTGCCGGCCCCGTACCTCGCGGCCCGTCACGCGGCGGCGCGCAGCACGGTGCTGTTTTCGGGCACGTTCAGTCCGGCCGGCTTCTATCTCGATACGCTGGGCCTGCCGCCCGCCACCACCTGGCTCGATGTGGAGGCGCCGTTTTCCGCCGAACAACTGCGCGTGCGTGTCGTGGGCGACGTGTCGACGCGCTGGCGCGACCGGGCCGGCTCGCTCGAGCCGATCGCCGATCTCATCGCCGCGCAGTATGCCGAGCAGCCGGGCAACTATCTCGGTTTTCTGAGCAGCTTCGATTATCTGGCGCAGGTCACGGCGCTGATGCGCCAGCGTCATCCGCAGGTGCCCGTGTGGGAGCAGTCGCCCGGCATGGACGAGGCCGCGCGCGCGGCATTCCTCGCGCGCTTCACCGAGTCGGGGCGGGGCGTGGGATTCGCCGTGCTGGGCGGCGCCTTTGCCGAGGGGGTCGACCTGCCGGGCCGCAGGCTCATCGGCGCCTTCGTCGCCACGCTGGGCCTGCCGCAGGTCAACCCGGTCAACGAGCAGATCATGGCCACGATGCGTGCGCGCTTCGGCGACGACGCGGCCTACGACTACACCTATCTCTATCCGGGCCTGCAGAAGGTGGTGCAGGCGGCCGGCCGCGTGATCCGCAGCGAGACCGATACCGGCACCGTGCATCTGATCGACGATCGCTTCCGCCGGCACAAGGTGCGCGCGCTCCTGCCGGGCTGGTGGCGCGTGACCGAGATGCGGGCGCGCTAGACCGTCGTCCAGTCGCCGCGCAATTCGCTGTCGATCAGGATCTGCAGCAGCGTTTCGGCGGGGCGGCTCAGGTGGGGCGCACCGACCGCCACGTAGTCCACGTCGGGCAGCGCGGGCAGGGCGGCGGCGTTCACCGGCGGCGCCAGTCCGCGGCCGGTCATGAACTGCGGCCTGACGGTCAGGCCCAGGCCGCCGCGCGCGGCCGCGCTGCTGCCGGCCAGTGAGCTGCTGGTACAGACGATGCGCCAGCTCGCGCCCGCGACGGCCAGCGCGTCGAGCACCACGGCGCGCGTGATGCTGGGCTCGGCGGCGAGCACCAGCGGCAGCGGCTGACGCAGATCGACCTCGGTGCCGGCCCGCGCGATCCATTGCAGATGGCTCGTGAAGAGCCGCGTGCCGCGCGCCTCGCCTTTGCGCCGCTTGCAGACCAGCAGATCGATGGCGCCGCCATCGAGCAGTTCGTGCAGCCGGCCGGTCATCGCGATGGTGATCTGCAGCTCCACGTCGGGGTGGGCGTTGCGAAAGGCCGCGAGGATCGCGGGCAGCGGGCCCAGCGCGATGTCGTCCGAGCAGCCCAGCCTGACGCGGCCGCGCAGCCGCGGCGAGCGGAACTGCGATTCGGCATGCGCCATGGCCTCGAGAATATGGCGGGCATGCGCCAGCATGGCCTCGCCGTCGGACGTGAGCGCAACGGCATGCGTGTCGCGCGTGAGCAGGCGACGCCCGACCGTTTCTTCGAGGCGCCGGATGTGTTCGCTGACGGTGGACTGGGTCAGCCCCAGCTCGCGGCCCGCCTGAGAAAAGCCCTGGACGGACGCGACGGTGGCGAAGGTATGAAGCCAGACGGGATTGAGCATGGGCAGGCGGGCCGTGCTTATCGAAAAAATCGATAGCAGTGAGCGCGCTGAGTGGGGTTCACGATAGGCACCAGCTTACTAGAATGCTTCCATCGTGTCCCGAACCAGGCCGGTCCGCCCCGGATGAAGCGATTTCATGCTGCGTGCGGCGGGCAGGCCGGCTTGTCGGGCACCTCCCGCAAAGCCCTGAAAGAAAAGCCGTTTTTATGCCGAAGTCATCCGCCCACACCGCCATGCTATGGACCGTAGCCGGCGGTTTTTTCATGCAGGCGCTCGATACCACCATCGTCAACACCGCCCTGCCTTCGATTGCCCGCAGTCTGGGCGTGTCGGCGCTCGAGATGCATCCGGTGGTGGTCGCCTACACCCTCACGATGGCGCTGCTGACCCCCGCGTCGGGTTGGCTCTCCGACCGTTTCGGATCGCGCCGCGTCTACTTCGTGTCCATCCTGCTGTTCGTGCTCGGCTCGATCTTCTGTGCCGCCGCGCAGTCGCTGCCGCAACTGGTGGCCGCGCGCGTGGTGCAGGGCGTGGGCGGCGCGATGCTGCTGCCGGTGGGGCGTCTGGCGGTGTTGCGCACGGTGCGCGGCGAGGCCTACGTGGCGGCGCTCGCGATGATCTCGATCGCAGGGCAGGTGGGTCCGATTCTGGGGCCCACACTGGGCGGCTGGTTCGTGCAGTCGATGACCTGGCACGCCATCTTCCTGATCAACGTGCCGGTCGGCATCCTCGGTCTGATCGGCGTCTGGAAGTTCATGCCCGACGACAGCCTGCCCGAAGCCCCGCGCTTCGACTGGGTGGGCGGCGGTCTGCTGTCGCTCTGCATGGTGTCGTTCTCGCTGGCCCTCGAGAGCCCGGTCCAGTCGAATCGCCTGCTGGTCTCGGGCACGCTGGTCGCCGTCAGCATCCTCGCGGTGTGCGCCTACGTGGCGCATGCCCGCCGCCGCCCCGATCCGCTGTTCCGCCTGAGTCTGTTCCAGACGCCCAACTTCAGCGTGGGCCTGCTCGGCAACCTGGTCTGTCGCGTGGGCTCGAGCGCGGTGCCATTTCTGCTGCCGCTCTTGATGCAGCTGCAGCTGGGCTACAGCCCGCTGCATTCGGGCCTGATGCTGTTGCCGGCGGCAATCGCGGGCACCTTCGCCAAGGGCTGGATCGCGCCGCTGCTGCGCCGCCACGGCTACAGCGCGTTCCTGGTCTGGAACACGGTGATCGTCGGTGCATCGATCGTGGCCTTCGCCACGTTCTCGGCCGTGACGCCGCTGTGGATCGAGATCCTGGTGATGTGTGTGTTCGGCGCCAGCAACTCGATGCAGTTCGCCGCCATGAACGGCGTCACGCTCAAGGAGCTCTCGCCGCGCGACGCGGGCAGCGGCAACAGTCTGTTTTCGATGGTGCAGATGCTGGCCATGGGCCTGGGCGTGTCGATCGGCGGCGGCCTCGTGTCGCTCTTTGCCGCCGGCGGCGACGCGGGCCACGCCTTCCGCATCGCGTTCGTGGTGGTCGGGATGGTCACGCTGGCCTCGGCCCTGGTGTTCCGCCGCATCGATGTGCCGGGCGCGCCGCAGCCCCAGCCCGCCTGAGCGCGGGCCGCTCAGCCCAGATCGGTGGGCAGGTCCACGTCGCGCAGCACGCCGGGATCGTCGACCTCGATCTCATGCGCGCGGTGGCGCGCCAGCACGCCACGGGCGCCGGTATCGCCGCTCAGCGCGGCAAGCTCCGGCCACAGCGTCCTGGCGAAGCGCACCGGATGGCCTCGGCGTCCGGCATGAACGGGCGCGACGATGAGGTGGGCCGCGTCGGCGCGGGCCACGCTCAGCAGGGTCTGCGGCGCGATCCAGGGCATGTCCGCGAGCGCGACCACGGCGTGGCTCGCCTGCGGCGCATGGGCCAGCAGCCACGCCGCCGCCGCGGCCAATGTGGCGCTCATGCCGGCTTCGACCGGCGGCGCCGCGGCGACGGTGCAGCCCGACGCGGCCAACTGAGCCGACAGCAGCGCGTCGTCGGCGGCCACCATCGCCAACACCTGCCCGGTGGCCTCGCGCAGGCGCAGGGCGCTCTGCACGGCGACCGTCTGCCCGCTGGGCAGCGGGGCCTGCAATTTATGGGTGGCCCCGCCGGCCTGGCGATAGCGCGAGCCCGCACCGGCGGCAAGCAGTATGCCAACACAGGCGGAGAGGTCTGGGGTATACACAGGGTTGGAAGGCATGGCGTGCCGGATCGCGGGGCAGGGGCTTCAGTATAGAGAGGCGGCGCGGGCGCGCGGCTTGCTCATGCGGGTCTTGCCTGCCTCTGGCCTGCCTTTCGCCTGGTTATTTACTGCTGATCGCTCATGAATGCTCTCGACCTCGATGTATTGCGTCACGCCCGTGACTGGCTCGCCGCCGGCCACACGGTGCATCTCCTCACCGTTGCGCAGACCTGGGGCTCCGCGCCGCGCCAGGCGGGCGCCACGCTGGTGGTGCGCGGCGATGGCGTGGCCTGTGGCTCGGTGTCGGGCGGATGCATCGAAGACGATGTGATGCAGCGCGCGCGCGAGGGCCGCCTGCCGGCGGTGCCGGAGCGTCTGACCTACGGCGTCACGAGCGACGAGGCCGCGCAGTTCGGCTTGCCGTGCGGCGGCACCTTGCGGCTGGTGGTCGAACCGCTCGCCGACGGCGCGTGGATCGAGCACGTGCTCGCGGAGGTGGCCGAGCATCGACTCGTGCGGCGCACGCTGGACCTGCGCACCGGCGCGATGACGCTGGCGCCGGCCGAGCCGATCGACGGTCCCGATTTCGACGGCACGGTGCTGCGCGCGGTGTATGGGCCGCGCTGGCGCCTGCTCATCATCGGCGCCAATGCCACGGCGCAGGTGCTCGCGCCCCTGGCAGCGACGCTGGATTTCGATGTGCTGGTCTGTGATCCGCGGCCCGAGGCGCGCGCCGTCTGGCACTGCGACGCGGCGCGCTATGTCGACGGCATGCCGGACGACGCGGTGCTCGAGATCGGCACCGACGCGCGCACGGCCATCGTGGCGGTCACCCACGATCCCAAGCTGGACGACATGGCGTTGATGGAGGCGCTGCGCTCGCCCGCGTTCTATGTGGGCGCGTTGGGCTCGCGTGGCAATCAGGCCAAGCGCCGCGAACGCCTGCGCCTGCTCGATCTCACCGATCCCCAGATCGCGCGGCTGCACGGTCCGATCGGCCTCGATATCGCGAGCCGCACCCCGGCCGAGATCGCGGTGGCGATCGCCGCCGAGCTGGTCTGGGTGCGCAACACGCTCGGCGCCGAACGCCTGCCGGCGGCGGGCGGGCAGGGCCGCGAGACCCTGACGGCGGGGCGTAAAGCCTGCGACTGACGCGGAGGGGGTCGGTATACTGCGGCCATGTATCGCGCCCATCGTTCCGATGCCCCCATCCCCGCAGGCACAGGCTCATCGTGAAAGACCCGAAGCAACCCTATCAATTCTCGGAGCAGGTCGGCCACCTGCTGCGCCGCGCCTATCAGCGCCATGTGGCGCTCTTCCAGCAAACCATTCCCGATTCGCAGCTGACGGCGGCGCAGTTCGTCGTGCTGTGCGCCGTGCGCGACCAGGGGGCGTGCTCGCTGATCGAGATCGTCAAGCACACGGCCATCGATCAGGCGACGGTGCGGGGCGTGATCGATCGCCTCAAGACCCGCGAACTCATCACGGTCTCGCATGATCCGGCGGATCGCCGCAAGGTGCTGGTCTCGCTGACCGAGGCCGGCGCGGCGCTGGTGGGCGAAATGGTGCCGTTCGCGCGCGACATCACCGAGGCGACGTTCGGCGAGCTGAACCCCGCCGAACGGGTGGCGGTGGTGTATCTGCTGCGCAAGATGTGTGAGTTCGACGATGCCGACGCCGAGGCGACTACGGGAAAGTCCTAGGTCAATTCAAGCGAGGACGCTCGATATTCTGAGCCGGCCCAGAGGGCCGTCCGCCACGTGAATCGAGCTCATGCGCGCACTTCTGGTGCCTGGAGTGGTGCGTTAATGCACTGATTTTGTGACGTTATTCGGGTATTCCCTGGGGGTTTTGGAATATCCATTTTTAAATTGTGGTTATACCGTGCGGGTGCGCGGTTTGCGTGCAGAATTCGAGTGTGTACGCTTTAAAAAGAATGCGAGTCCGACGAGGCTCGCCGAGGTTCCACGAATTCGCATGGCAGGACTCACCCGCAGTGACCATCATCGACTATGCAAGGGGAAAACATGAACGGTCGCATTCGCTATACCCAGTGGCTCGGCGCGGCATGCGCGGCGCTGGTTTCCGCTTCCGCCTGGGCGCAGGGCACCATCAAGATCGGCGAGATCAATAGCTACAAGGCGCAGCCCGCGTTTCTCGAGCCGTACAAGAAGGGCATGCAGCTCGCGCTCGACGAGGTCAACGCCGCCGGCGGCGTGAACGGCAAGAAGCTCGAGCTCGTGATCCGCGACGACAACGCCAACCCGGGCGACGCCGTGCGCGCGGCCGAAGAGCTGATCTCGCGCGAACGCGTCGACATGCTGACGGGCTCGTTCCTGTCGCACATCGGCCTGGCCCTCACCGACTACGCCAAGCAGAAGAAGGTGTTCTTCCTGGCGAGCGAGCCGCTCACCGACAAGATCGTCTGGCAGGATGGCAACCGCTACACGTATCGCCTGCGCACCTCGACCTATATGCAGGTGGCGATGCTGGTGCCCGAGGCGGTCAAGCTCAACAAGAAGCGCTGGGCCATCGTGTATCCCAATTACGAGTACGGCCAGTCGGCGGTCTCGACCTTCAAGACGCTGATGAAGGCGGCGCAACCCGACGTCGAGTTCGTGACCGAGCAGGCCGCGCCGCTCGGCAAGGTCGATGCCGGCAGCGTGGTGCAGGCGCTGGCCGATTCCAAGCCCGACGCCATCTTCAACGTGCTGTTCGCGGCCGACGTGACCAAATTCGTGCGCGAAGGCAATACCCGCGGCCTATTCAAGAGCACGCCGGTGGTGAGCGTCTTGACCGGCGAGCCGGAGTATCTCGACACCTTCCGCGACGAGACCCCCGAAGGCTGGATCGTCACGGGCTACCCGTGGCAGTTCATCGACACGCCCGAGCATCAGGCCTTCCTGAAGGCGTACCAGGGCAAGTTCAACGACTACCCGCGCCTGGGCTCGGTGGTGGGCTACAGCGCGATCAAGTCGCTCGCCGAGGGCATCAAGAAGGCCGGCTCGACCGATACCGAGGCGATGATCAAGGCCTTCTCGGGCCTCAAGCTCACGATCCCGTTCGGCGACATCGAGTACCGCGCCATCGACAATCAGTCGACCATGGGCGCGTATGTCGGCAAGCTGGGCTCCAAGGATGGCAAGGGCATCATGACCGACATCCGCTACGTGGATGGCGCCAAGGCCCAGCCCAGCGACGACGAAGTCCGCAAGCTGCGCCGGGCGCAGTGAGTCTGGCCGGCCCGCCGCGCGGGCCGGATCTGCTGCTTGCATGAGCCGCGCTCGATCGCGGTCATGGCGGCGCGCCCGGTGCTCTCCGGCCGCGGCGCGCGTTCATCACAGGTGTCGGTGTCATGGATCTCACGGGTTTTCTGGCGCAGTTGCTCAACGGCCTGGCCGAAGCGTCGTCGTTGTTTCTGGTCGCGGCGGGTCTGTCGCTGATCTTCGGCGTAACGCGCATCGTCAATTTCGCCCACGGGTCGCTCTATATGCTGGGCGTCTATGTGGCGTATTCGGTGGTCGAGCGGGTGGGGGGCACCGCGCTCGGCTTCTGGTTCGGCCTGATGGCGTCGGCGCTGGCCGTGGGCGCGATCGGCGCGGCCATCGAGGTGGTGCTGCTGCGGCGCATCTACAAGGCGCCCGAGCTGTTCCAGCTGCTCGCCACCTTCGCCCTGGTGCTGGTGATCAACGACGCGGCACTCTGGATCTGGGGCGCCGAAGACCTGTTGGGCCGGCGTGCCCCGGGCCTCACGGGCGCCATCAGCCTGTTCGGCCGGCAATACCCCGTCTATAACCTCGTGCTGATCGTGATCGGGCCGGTGGTGCTGGGGCTGCTCTGGCTCATGCTCACTCGCACGCGCTGGGGCACGCTGGTGCGTGCCGCCACGCAAGACCGCGAGATGCTCGGCGCGCTGGGCGTGAACCAGGCCTGGCTCTTCACCGGCGTGTTCGCGCTCGGCGCGATGCTGGCGGGCCTCGGCGGCGCGCTGCAATTGCCACGCGAACCGGCCAGTCTGGGGCTCGATCTGCGCGTCATCGGCGATGCCTTCGTCATCGTGGTGGTGGGCGGCATGGGCTCGATTCCGGGGGCCTATGTCGCGGCGCTGATCGTGGCCGAGATCAAGGCCTTGTGCATCTTCATCGGCACGGTGTCGATCTTCGGCATCACCATTTCGTTCTCCAAGCTCACGCTGGTGGTCGAGTTCCTCTTCATGGCGCTGGTGCTGGTGTTCCGGCCGTGGGGCCTGTTCGGACGGCCGCAGGGCGCGAGCCGCAACTCCGCGCCGGTCGAGGCGCCGCTGCGGCCCGCGGGCCGCGGTCTGCGCGGCTGGGCCGTGGCGCTGCTGATCGCGCTGGCGGTATTGCCGCTGCTGGACCACGTGCTGCCCTATGCCGTGGTGCTCACGCAAGACATCCTGATCGCCGTGCTGTTTGCCGTGAGCCTGCATTTCCTGATGGGGCCGGGCGGCATGCATTCCTTCGGGCACGCGGCGTATTTCGGGCTGGGCGCCTATGGCGCGGCGCTGCTGCTGAAGGCCGCGTCCCTGCCCATGGAGGCCGCGCTGCTGTTCGCGCCGCTCGCCGCAGGGCTGGGGGCGCTGGTGTTCGGCTGGTTTTGCGTGCGGCTCTCCGGCGTGTATCTGGCCATGCTCACGCTCGCGTTTTCGCAGATCGTGTGGTCGGTCGTGTTCCAGTGGGACGACTTCACCGGTGGCTCGAACGGCATCATCGGCGTCTGGCCGGCCGAATGGCTGTCGGGCAACGCGTTCTATTACGCGGCGCTGGTGCTGGTGGCGCTGGCGGTCGTGGCGATCCGGCGCGTGCTGTTTTCTCCATTCGGCTATGCCTTGCGTGCCGGCCGCGATTCGGCCCTGCGCGCGGATGCGATCGGTATCGACGTCAAGCGCGTGCAATGGATGGCCTTCGTGATGTCGGGGCTCTTCGCCGGGCTGGCCGGGGCGCTGTTCGTGTTCTCGAAGGGCAGCATTTCGCCGGATGCGATGGCGGTGAGCAAGTCCGTCGATGGTCTGGTGATGGTGCTGCTCGGCGGCATCCAGACCCTGGTCGGTCCGATCGTGGGCGCGGCGACCTTCAATCTGCTGCAAGACTACGTGATGCGCGCCACCGAATACTGGCGTGCGCTCTTTGGCGGCGTGATCCTGCTGCTGGTGCTGGTGTTCCCGCAAGGCATCGCGGGCTTCTGCCGCCAGGTGGCGCAGGCGTGGGACGCGCGCCGTGCCCCGCGCGGCGATTCGGGCAAGGGCAAGGGCGGCGCGTTCGTCGGTGGTCCGCGGGAGAAGCAGGCATGAGTCTTTTGCAAGTCAGAAACCTGAGCAAGGCCTTCGGCGGCGTCAAGGCCGTGGACGACATCAGCTTCGATCTGGCCGCCGGCGAGCTGCTGGCACTGATCGGGCCGAACGGCGCCGGCAAGTCGACCACCTTCAATATGGTGGGCGGCCAATTGCCCGCCACCGCCGGTTCGGTGCGCCTGGGCGGCCATGAGCTCGTGGGCATGAAGCCGCGCGACATCTGGCGGCTGGGCGTGGGCCGCACCTTCCAGATCGCGGCCACGTTCGCCTCGTTGACGGTGGTCGAGAATGTGCAGATGGCGTTGCTGTCGCATCATCGCCGCGTGTTTTCGATCGGCAGCAGCGCCGGGCGGCAGTATCGCGACGAGGCGCTCGACCTGCTGGCGCAGGTGGGCATGCGCGACCAGGCCGAGCGGCCGTGCAGCGAGCTGGCCTACGGCGACGTCAAACGCGTCGAGCTGGCGATGGGTCTGGCCAACGATCCCAAGCTGCTGCTGATGGACGAGCCCACGGCCGGCATGGCGCCGAAGGAGCGCAACGAACTGATGGCGCTGACCAAGCAGCTGGTGGTCGATCGCGGCATGGCCGTGCTCTTTACCGAACACAGCATGGATGTGGTGTTCGCCTATGCCGATCGCATGATCGTACTGGCGCGCGGCCGGCTGATCGCCGAGGGCGGTGCCCAGGAGATCCGCAATCATCCCAAGGTGCAGGAAGTGTATTTCGGCACCGGCAAGACCTTCGAGAAAACCGCCGCAGGAGCCGCCGCATGAGTGCCGTCGCCGAATCCCCGCAAGCCGTGTCCGCGCCCGTGGCAGGGGCGGTCGCCACCGCGGCGGTCGATACCGCGGCGGTCGCCACCGCGGCCGAACCGCTGCTGTCCGTGCGTGGTCTGAACGCCTGGTACGGCGCCGCCCACATCCTGTTCGACGTCGATCTCGACGTGCGCCGTGGCGAGGTCGTCGCGCTCATGGGCCGCAACGGGGCGGGCAAGTCCACCTCGTTCAAGGCCATCATGGGCCTGCTGGCGCGCCGGCGCGGCGAGGTCACGTTCATGGGCCGCGACATCGCCGGCCTGCAGCCTTACGAAATCGCGCGGCTCGGGCTGGGCTTCGTGCCCGAAGACCGCCGCATCTTCACCGACCTGAGCGTGACCGAAAACCTCGAGGTCGGGCGGCAACCGCCGCGCACCTGGCCCGACGGCTCGCCCGCGCGGCACTGGCAGCCCGAGGCGCTTTACACGCTGTTCCCGAACCTCGGCGCGATGCAGGACCGGCCGGGCGGGCAGATGAGCGGGGGCGAGCAGCAAATGCTGACCGTCGCGCGCACGCTGATGGGCAATCCGTTCCTGGTGCTGCTCGACGAGCCGTCCGAGGGGGTGGCGCCGGTGATCGTGGAGCAGATGGCGCAGATGATTCTGGAGCTCAAGGCGCAGGGCGCGAGCATTCTGCTGTCCGAGCAGAACGTGCACTTCGCCGAGCTCGTGTCCGACCGCGTCTATGTGCTCGAGAAAGGCCAGATCCGGTACACCGGCTCCATGGCCGAGCTCGCCGACAACGAACAGGTCCGGCGCGCCTACCTCACGGTCTGAGGTTACGATGGTCCGTAGGCGCGCCGGCGCGGAGCTGGCGCGCATTCCCTACGGAGACCGACCATGGAAACCCTCTCGTTGCATCGCGGCCGTCTGATCGACCACATCCAGCTCGTGGTGCGGGATCTGGCGGCCAGCCGAGCCTTCTACGAAGCCGTGTTTCAGGCGCTCGAGGTGCCCTGGGGCGGCGAGGGCGACGACTATTTCTGGGTCGACGAGCTATTCGTCTCCAGCGCCGACAGTCAGGCCGCCTGCGGCCAGCTCACCGGCCGCCATCATCTGGCCTTTCAGGCGCGTGACGAAGCCATGGTGCAGGCCTTTCACCAGGCGGCGCTTGCCGCCGGCGGCAAAGACAACGGCGCGCCCGGCGAGCGGCCCTACCACCCGGGCTATTACGGCGCCTTCGTGCTCGATCCCGACGGCAACAATATCGAAGCCGTGTTTCACGGGCCCGCGCGCCGCAGCGCCGCGTCCGTCGAGGTGACGTTCGACGCCTGAGCCGCCGCGCCGTCGTGCGCGGCGCGCAGCCGCCGGCTGGTGGCGGCCACGTCTTCCCAGGCCGGCTGATCGGGCGCGTGGCGCGCACGCAGATAGGCCACCAGATCGGCCACCTGCGCATCATCGAGGCTGTCGCGAAAGCCCGGCATCGTGCCCAGCGCCGCATCGGCCGGCTCGGCGATGCCGTTCAGAATCACCTGCACCAGATTGTCCGGCCGTGCGCTGTGCAGATTGGTGTTGAGTGTGAGCGAGGGGCGGGCGCCGAACAGGGCGGGCGCATCGCGGGTCTCGTGGCAGGCCGCGCAGGCGCCCTGATACAGACGTTCGCCGTTCGCCGGAAACACGCGCGCGTCGGCGGCGCTCGCCTGCTCGAGGCGCGCGATCCGCTGCGCGGCATCGGGCAAGGCCGCCGCCTCGGCGGGTGCCTGCAGCGAGGCCAGGTACACCGAGATCGCCCGCACGTCGCTGTCGGGCAGGGCCGACAGGCCATGGATCACCGGCGCCATCGGGCCCGCGGCGACGCCATGCTCGGCCGAGGCGCCCGTGCGCAGATAGGCATACAGCGATTGTTCGTTCCAGGGCACCGGCGCCCGTGACAAGGCATTGAGCGCGGGCGCTTCCCAGCCTTCGGCGACGCCACCCGAGAGGTAGGCCGCGCCGGTGCGTTCGGCGCCGAGCGCGTTGCGCGGCGTGTGGCAGGCGCCGCAATGGCCCGCGCCCTGCACCAGGTAAGCGCCCCGATTCCATTGCAGGGTCTGGGTCGGATCGGGCTGATACACGCCCGCGTCGTGATACAGGGCGTTCCAGCCCGCCACCAGCGGACGCAGGTTGTACGGAAACGCCAGTTCGGTGGGCGGCGGGACGTGCGCCACCGGCGGCTGCGACATCAGATAGGCGTAGAGCGCCTGCATGTCGCCGTCGGTGAGGCGCGCGAACGCGGTGTAGGGAAAGGCCGGATAAAGCTGGCGGCCGTCGCGGTGCACGCCCTGGCGCATGGCCCGCTCGAACGCCGCATACGACCAGGCGCCGATGCCGGTCTCGCGGTCGGGCGTGATGTTGGTGGTGTAGATCGTGCCGAACGGCGTATCGAGGGCCAGCCCGCCCGTGTTGGGCTGACCGCCCGGGGCGGTGTGGCACACGATGCAGTCGCCGGCGGCGGCGACCAGCCGGCCGCGCTCGATGGCGGCCGACGAATAGAGCGAGAGGTCGGGGGCGTCGACCGGCGCGATGGCGGCCTTCCAGGGCCACGCCATCGCCACCAGGCCGCATGCTGCCGCGGCGATGCCGCCCAGCCAGGCCGTGGTGGCGCGGCGCGCCGAACGCGATGCGTGGGGCGCCGCGAGCTGGGCGCGTGCGGCCGGCCCGTTGAAGGGCGGTTCACGCAGCCGCACGCCGGTGGCGGCATACACCGCATTGGCCACCGCGGCGGCGGCGGGCAGGGCGGCCGCGTCGGACCACTGCAGGTCGCGCGGCGGCGCCAGCGTGCCGGCGCCGCCGACCAGATCGACGCGCGGCGCGGCCAGCGCGTGCGCCTTCGGGTCGACGGATGCCAACGGGCTCGCGCCCTCGGGCTGGTCGAATCCCGCGGGCGCGCGCAGCAGCCGCTGCGTCTGGTCGTGGATGTCGGTGGTGATGCGGTCGGCGGCGACGGCCGGGACGTGCAGCGTATCGGTGTCGTGGCCCACGACCACGCGCGTGAGGGCCACGGCGCCGTCGCTGGGATCGACGGTCACGTCGGCGACCCAGGCCGCCCAGTTGCGCGTGGGCGGTTCGGTACTGTCGTCGATGACGCTGGCATAGGCGAAGCCACGGCCCTGCCGCGGACCGGCTGCCCACGTACTCGGCTGGCCGTCTTGCCATCCGGCGCGTTCGGCCACGCTGCGGATCAGCGCGGCGCCGCGCGGGTCGTCGAGCTGTGCCAGCCGCCAGGCCACCGGGTCGGCGCGAGACGCGTCCGCCGCTTCATCCTGCAGCGACTCCTGCGCGAACACCTGCGCGGCCCGCAAGGCGCCGCGGGCATCGGCAAGACTGCCGAGCGACACCGGCCCGGTGAGCGGCGCGACGACGCCGCCGCGGTAGGGCGGCGCGTCGCCGGGCGGCGCGCCCACGATATCGTGGGCGAGCAGGCGCGCCAGCGAGGGCCGCGGCGTCGCCGCGCCGTCGGTGTGCAGAATCAGCGGGCCCGGCGCGTCGCCCGCGCCGCGCTCGAGCCGTGCGCTCACGCCGACGGCGCTCGCGTGCGGCAGCCACAGGTCCGCGCCGTCCACGCGCACCGGCTGTTGCGCATGCAACGACAGCAGGGCGGCCACGGCGGCGGCGTCGAGCGCCACGCTGTCGTTGGCACCGGGATCCTGGCGGACGCCATTGGGGAGCAGGCGCAGGCGGGTGGCGGGCAGGTCGAGGAGGGCCGTCAGCTCGGTGCGCAAGCGGTCCGCCGGGCAGGAGGACCACACCGTCAGGCCGTCGGGGCCGGGGCACGCGATGGCCCAGCAGGCGGCGTGGTCCGCGCCGGCCAGCGGCCAGCGGTAGTGCGCTTCGGCAAGCGGCGCCGGCCCGTCGCGGGCGTCGTCCTCGGCTCGCGCTCGCTGCGGCGCGGCGCCGGGCGTGCGCCACGGCACCGCGAGCCGCGCGGCCGCCGCGCGCGCGTGGTCGGGCCGCGTGGCGATCACGGCCACCAGATTGTGATGCTGTATGAGCCGGGGCATGCCCGGCAGGCCTTGCAGCGCACTGGCATCGAGGTCGCCCGCACGCGGGCCGGTGTAGCGTCTGGCGTCCCAGGTGGGGTGGGGCGGCAGCAGCAGCACGCCGTGCGCGAGCGCGGGTCCGTCGGGCGGCGCGAGGTCCGTCGTGGACGTGAGGCGCAGGCTCATGCGGACGTCCTCGCCGCGGCATCCTCGGCCCAGTAGCGCACCGCCAGATGCGCCGCCTGCAGGATCTCGAGATGCGTGCCGCAGCGGCAGAGGTTGTGGCGCAGCTCGCGGCGGATGTCGGCGTCGGTGGGCGCCGGGTTGCGCAGCAGCAGCGCGTGGATGGTCAGGATCATGCCGTTCATGCAATAGCCGCACTGCGCGGCCTGGGCATCGATGAATGCGCGCTGCACCGGGCCGGGCGCGTCCGGCGTGCCGAGTCCTTCGAGCGTCGTCACGTGATGGTGGCGTACCGCGGCCACCGGCACCACGCAGCTGCGCGCCGCCACGCCGTCGATCAGCACGGTACAGGCGCCGCACTCGCCGAGGCCGCAGCCGAACTTGGGCCCGTTCAGGCACAGGTCGTTGCGCAGCACGTACAGCAGCGGCGTGTCGGGCGTCGCCTCCGTCGTGCAGGCGGAGGCATTGATGGCGAGATCCAGGGCGGGGGTGGGATCGGTCACGGCGTGGAAGACGGGCTGCTCGGGTGGCGGGCGCGCCGGACACGGGCGCCGCCGGAAATTATCCGGGCTGCCGGGCGCGCGGCCACAGGGGTTAGCCCTGGGTCGGGTGCGCGCCCGGCGGCGCGGAGCCTCATGCCGCGGCGCGCTTGCCTTCGGACAGCGGCACCTCGAACACGTCGTAGCCGAAGCACCAATCGGGATTCTCGTTGGTGCGCAGCCAGGTGTTGTTGTGCGAGACGAGCTGCACCCGGCTGGCGCGGGCCGCGCGATTGTCTTCGTAGAGCCGGAACGCGGCCGCGTGGTCGTCCAGGCCGGTCTGCTCGAAGATCCGCGTCAGCATGGCGGCATCCTCGATCGCCATCGCCGCGCCTTGCGCCATATGCGGCTTCATGGGGTGGCAGGCATCGCCCAGCAGGACGATGCGGCCGCGGCTCCAGAGCGGAAGCGGATCGCGTTCGAGCAGCGGCCACTTGGACACTTCGGGGGTGGCCTCGATCAGCGCCTGCACCGTGGGATGCCAGCCGGCGAAAGCCTCGCGCATCTCGGCCTTGCTGCTGGGCACCCAGCTCTTGCTCATGTCCCACTGGTCTTCGGGCACGCCGGTGACGTAGTAGATCTCGTCGCGCTTGCTCGTGACGAAATACACCATCATGTGGCGGTCGTCGGACCACCATTTCACGCACATGTCGAAGGGCAGGGTGCCGCTGTCGATGGGCGTGGGAAAGACCGCGCGATGCGCGACATAACCAGTGTACTTCGGCAACTCCGCGCCGAGCAGATGTTCGCGCAGCCGCGAGTTGACGCCGTCGGCGCCGATCACGATGTCGGCCTCGTCGGTGCTGCCGTCGGCGAAGCTCAGGCGCACGCAGTCGCCGGTGTCCTCGACCTGCGTGAGGCGTTTGCCGAAGTGGAGCACGCCCGGCGGCAGGGCCGCGGTCATGAGGGCATGGAAGTCGCCCCGGTGCACGGTGAGATAGGTGGCGCCATAGTGCGAGACAGCGTAGTCGCCGAGCGGAATGCGGGCGAGTTCTTCGCCGGTCTGCCAGTCGCGGCTGTACCAGGCGTCGGGGTGCGAACCCTGGCGGTTGAGCTCGTCTTCGATGCCGATACGCCGCATGATCTTCATGACGTTCGGCCCGAGGTGGATGCCCGCGCCCAGGCGCGAGAAGCCCGGGGCCTGTTCGTAGAGGCGGACATTGAAACCGGCGCGCGCCATGAGCGCCGCGCCCGCGGTGCCGCCGAGCCCGGCGCCGACGATAGCGATTCTGGGTTTGCCTTGCACGTTGATTCTCCTGGATGGGGCGGTTCCGCGGTGGATCGCGCTCATGGGAGAAAAAGTGTACACGCTCAAATATTGGCGGTAAACAAGCTTTGTTGGCGCACTGCAATATGCCCCGTAAGCGTGCACGCGATGCACGAATAAAGTGCTAGATATCCAGGGTTTACCCTAGATGAGAGAGCGTTTGGCGCAGCGCCTTTCGCGGGCCTTGCGTGGTCCGGCTCAAGCTGCAAGAATAGAGCGTATACATTGAATAAGCGGCGGTCTCTCGTATGCCGCCCGACCCGTTCCTGTTGTGTGCCCTCGAGGAGCAATGGCCTTGAACCGACCCTACCGCATCGGCCAGATCGTGCCGAGTTCCAACACCACCATGGAGACCGAGATTCCGGCGATGCTCAACGCGCGCCTGCAGATCCGGCCCGAACGCTTCACCTTCCATTCGAGCCGCATGCGCATGAAGAAGGTCGTCAAGGAAGAGCTGGCGGCCATGGACGCCGAGTCCGACCGCTGCGCCGTCGAGCTGAGCGATGCGCGCGTGGACGTGCTCGGTTATGCCTGCCTCGTCGCCATCATGGCCATGGGCCACGGGTATCACCGCGTCTCCGAAAAGCGGCTGCAGGCCCACACCGCCGCCAATGGCGCCGATGCGCCGGTCATCACGAGCGCCGGCGCGCTGGTCGATGCGCTCAAGGTGATGGGCGCGCGCCGCGTGGCCGTGGTCGCGCCCTACATGAAGCCGCTCACGGAACTGGTGGTGGACTACATCCGCAACGAGGGCTACGAGGTGGTGGACCACCGCGCGCTCGAAATTCCCGACAATCTCGAGGTGGGGCGCCATGACCCGGCCCGGCTGCCCGCGATCGTGGCGCAGATGAACGTGGCCGACGCCGATGTGATCGTGCTGTCGGCCTGCGTGCAGATGCCGTCGCTGGCGGCCATCGCGCAGGTCGAGGCCATGACGGGCAAGCCCGTGATCACGGCCGCGGCCGCGACCACCTACGCCATCCTTAAATCGCTGCGGCTCGACCCGGTGGTGCCGGGCGCCGGCGCGCTGCTGTCCGGCGCGTACTGAGGAGCGAGCGATGAGCACCTTCCTGCATGGCGGTAACGTGCACGCCAACGGCATCCGCCAGCATTACCTGCGTTATGGCGGAGACCACGCCACCGGCGACCCCGTCATCATCGTGCCGGGCATCACCAGCCCGGCCATCACCTGGGGCTTCGTCGCGGAGCGCTTCGGCCAGGTGTTCGACACCTATGTGCTGGACGTGCGTGGCCGCGGGCTGTCGCAGGCCGGCGCCGAACTGGACTACGGACTCGACGCGCAGGCGGCCGACTTGATCGCGTTCGCCCGGGCCCTGGGGCTCGAGCGCTACAGCGTCGTGGGCCATTCGATGGGCGCGCGCATCGGTATCCGGGCCGCGCGCGGCCAGCCGGCGGGTCTGGCGCGCCTCGTCATGGTGGATCCCCCGGTGTCGGGGCCCGGCCGGCGCGCGTATCCGGCGAAGCTGCCCTGGTACGTGGATTCGATGGCGGCGGCACGCCGCGGCATGTCGGCCGACGAGATGCTGGCCTACTGCCCGAGCTGGACGCTCGAGCAGCGGCAGTTGCGCGCCGAGTGGCTGCACACCTGCGACGAACGCGCCATTCTGCAGAGCTTCGACGAGTTCCACAGCACCGATGTCCACGCCGATCTGCCCCAGGTGCGGGTGCCGCGCCTGCTGATGACGGCCGAGCGCGGCGACGTCGTGCTCGATGACGACGTGGCCGAAATCCAGCGCCTGGCGCCGGGCACGCTGCACACCCGCGTGCCGGCGGCCGGCCACATGATCCCGTGGGATAACGAGTCCGGCTTTTATGCTGCCTTTGGCGACTTTCTGGGTGCGCGCCTGCCCGCCTGAACGAGGAGAACCACGATGCCGGTAAGCGATTTCGAAATGGTCAGGGCGTGGCAGGAAGTGCTGCGCCTGTCGCGCCTGGAGGCCGGGCAGACGGTGACCATCCTCACCAGCGCCGCGACGCATCCGCAGACGCTGTCCACGGCCCTGATCGCCACGCAGTCGATGGGCGCGATCGTGAACCGCCTCGACCTGCCGCCCGTCAACGGCGAGAAGGCGCTCTCGCGCGATGCCCTGGCCTACCTGGGCACGACGCCGCTCACGGGCAACAAGGCCGCGATCGCCGCGCTCAAGGAAAGCGATCTGGTGCTCGACCTGATGACGCTGCTGTTCTCGCCCGAGCAGCACGAGATCCTGCAGACCGGTACCAAGATCCTGCTGGCCGTGGAACCGCCGGAGGTGCTGGCGCGCCTGGTGCCCACCGAGGCCGACCGCGAACGCGTCAAGGCGGCCGCCGCCCGCATCACCGCCGCGCGCGAGATGCACGTGACCTCGCCGGGCGGCACCGATCTGCGTTGCCCGATGGGCGAGTTTCCGGCCATCAGCGAATACGGCTTCGTCGACGAGCCGGGCCGCTGGGATCACTGGCCCAGTGGCTTTGCGCTGACGTGGCCCAACGAAGGTGGGGCGCGCGGCACCATCGTGATCGACGCGGGCGACATCCTCTTGCCGCAGAAGCGCTACGCGTCGCAACCCATCGTGCTGACGGTCGAGAACGGCTACGCCACCCGGATCGAAGGCGGCGTCGATGCCGAGCTGCTCAGCGAGTATGTGGCGTCGTTCAAGGATCCCGAGGCATATGCGATCTCGCATATCGGCTGGGGCCTGCAGCCGCGCGCGCACTGGACCACGCTCGGCCTGTACGACCGCGAGGCCACGATCGGCATGGATGCCCGGGCGTTCGAGGGCAATTTCCTGTTTTCGCTGGGGCCCAACAACGAGGCGGGCGGCGACCGCACCACCGCCTGCCATATCGACATCCCGCTGCGCCGTTGCACCGTGCGGCTCGACGGCACGGAAGTGGTGCGCGACGGCAAAGTCCTGGATTGATCTATTCTGACAACTCGCCGGCGCAGACCGGCTTTCGGGGAAAATCATGAACCAACCCGCCAGCGACATCGAGTCGTATGCCCGCCAGGGCTTTGGCAACGATCTCTCGCTCGTGGCGCCGTTCGGGCTGCTGATCGTGGACTTCGTCAACGGCTTCGCCGACCCGGCGCAGTTCGGGGGCGGCAACATTCCGCAGGCCATCGCGCGCACCGAGGGTCTGCTGGCGCATGCCCGGCAGTCCGGATGGGCGGTGGCGCACAGCCGCATCGTGTATGCCGACGACGACGCCGACGGCAACATCTTCAGTCTCAAGGTGCCCGGCATGCTGACGCTCAAGGAGCATAGTCCGGCCAGTGCGATCGTGCCGCAGCTCGCGCCCCGTCATGGAGAGTATGTGGTGCGCAAGAGCACGCCCTCGGCGTTCTACGGCACCATGCTCGCGGCCTGGCTGGCGCAGCGCGGCGTGGCGACGCTGCTGGTGGCCGGTTGCACCACCAGCGGCTGCGTGCGCGCCAGCGTGGTCGACGCGATGTCGGCGGGCTTCCGGCCGCTGGTGGTGAGCGATTGCGTGGGAGATCGCGCGATCGGCCCGCACGACGCCAATCTCTTCGACATGCGGCAGAAGTATGCCGCCGTCATGCCGCTGGCCGAGGCGCTGGCGGCCGTGGCGCGCTGAGCGGGCGCGACCATGGACCGACCCGCGGCACCGCTGCCGACGCCGACGCGCGATCGCGACGCGGCGGCGCAGCAGGGCGCGCTGCCTGCGCCGCGCGCCCTGCATGCGGCATTGCTGCGCGCCCCGGATGCGCTGCTGGTGCTGCGCGATCCCGCGCCCGGCGTCCGGCCGGCGCCGGGCCAGCCCGGCGCGGCTTCCGATTATGTTCCGACGCTTCCCGATATCTTCGTGGCGATCCGCGCCGATGGCCGTGTCCTGGCCTTCAATGGGCACGTCGACCTCGGCACCGGCATTCGGACCGCGCTGGCCCAGCTGGTGGCCGAAGAGCTGGACGTGGCGTTCGAACGTGTCGAAATGGTGCTCGGCCACACCGATGCCGCGCCCAACCAGGGGCCGACCATTGCGAGCGCCAGCATTCAGATTTCCGCGGTGCCCTTGCGGCGTGCCGCGGCCCAGGCTCGCGCCTGGCTGGTCGCCCGCGCGGCCGAACGCCTGGGCGTGGCGGCGGCCACGCTGCGCGTCGATGACGGCGTCCTGCGCGGGCCCGACGGCGTCACCACCGATTATTGGCAGGTGTTGGCGGGCGGCGGCGCGCATCTGCGCGTGGCCGCGCCCGACATCGAGGTGCGGCTCAAGCCCGCGCACGAACACCGCGTCGTGGGCCGCGCCGTGGCGCGGGTCGACATCCCGGCCAAGGCGACCGGCGTGCTCAGCTTCGTCCACGACGTGCGCCTGCCGGGCATGCGCCATGGCCGCGTGATCCGGCCGCCCTATGCCGGACGCGATGCGGGCGCCTTCGTGGGCAAGAGCCTGCTGCAGGTCGACGAAGCCTCCGTGCGGCATCTGCCCGGCCACGTGCAGGTGGTGGTGCAGGGCGACTTCGTCGGCGTGGTGGCCGATCGCGAAGAGCAGGCCATGCGCGCCGCCCGGACGCTGCGGGTGCAATGGGCGCCGGTGCCACCCGCGCCGGCGCTGGACGATCTGGCGGCGGCGCTGCGGGCCATTCCGGCCGTGCACCGGCCGCTGCGCAGCGAAGGCGATGTCGATGCCGTGCTGAATGCCGCGGCCACGGACCAGGCTCGCACGCTGGCGGCCGATTACGTCTGGCCGTACCAGATGCATGCCTCGATCGGGCCGTCGTGCGCGGTGGCGCGCTGGGACGAAGACCGGCTGACCGTCTGGTCCGGCACGCAGAATCCCCACATGCTGCGCATCGACCTGGACCGCCTGCTCGGGATCGGCGAGGACCGGATCGAGATCGTGCGGCTCGAGGCCGCCGGCTGCTACGGCCGTAATTGCGCCGACGACGTGGGCGCCGACGCGGCGCTGCTGGCCCGGGCCGTGGGCGCACCGGTGCGCGTGCAACTATCGCGCGAGCAGGAGCATGTGTGGGAGCCGAAGGGCGCCGCCCAGCTGATGCAGGTGCGCGGCGCGATCGACGCCGAAGGCCGCCTGGCGGCCTGCGATTTCGACACCCGCTATCCCTCCAACGACGCGCCGCTGCTCGCCCTGCTGCTGACCGGCAGGGTCGACGCGGGGCCGCGCACGCTCGAGATGGGCGATCGCACCGCCGTACCGCCGTACCGGTACCCGGCGCTGCGGGTGGGATGCCATGATGTGCCGGCGATCGTGCGGTCTGCCTGGTTGCGGGGCGTGTCGGCCCTGCCGAATTCGTTCGCCCATGATTGCTTCATCGACGAGCTGGCCGAGCGGGCGCAGGCCGATCCGGTGCAATACCGCCTCGACCATCTCGACGACAGCCGCGCGCGCGAGCTGCTGGCCGCGGTGGCGGCGCACGCCGGGTGGCGCGGCGAAGCCGGATCGCGCGGCACGGCACAGGCCGATGGCTGCCTGCGCGGACGCGGCGTGGCCTATGCGCGCTACGTGCACAGCCGTTTTCCGGGCTTCGGCGCCGCGTGGTCGGCGTGGGTGGTGGACCTGGCGGTCGACCCGGTCCGGGGGCGGGTGCGCGTCGATCGCGTGGTGGTGGGGCAGGACACCGGCATGATGGTCAACCCCGACGGCGTGCGGCATCAGATCCATGGCAATGTGCTGCAGACCCTCAGCCGCGTGCTCAAGGAGCGTGTGCAGTTCGACGAGCAGGGCGTGCGCAGCCGCGAGTGGGGCGCGTATCCGATCCTGGACTTCAGCGAGGTGCCGCCGATCGAGGTGGTGCTGATGCCGCGTCAGGACGAGCCGCCCATGGGCGGCGGGGAGTCGGCGTCGGTGCCCGGCGCGGCCGCCGTCGCCAATGCCCTGTTCGACGCCACCGGGCTGCGCTGGCGCGCGCCGCCGTTCACGCCGGACGTGCTGCGCGCCGGCCTGGGGCGTTAAGGGCAGGGCGCCGGCGCGGGGGCGTGGCTTGACGTGGCTTATGATCCCGGCTGTGTCGTCCTTCGCGGCACGCCGTCCCAGGAGCTCTCGCCTCATGTCCGTCGATCTTTCCGCTTTTCAGCAAGTCCGTATCGAACTCAAGCGCCCGCTGCTGATGCTGGTGGGCAGCCAGGGCATGCTGGCCTGCGGCTATCTCAACCCGGCCACGTTCGAGAAGACGGGCGAGGCCATCGCGATTGTCTCCGGCGTGTCGTCGTTCGAAGACATGCGCGGGACGGTCATTTCGGCGGTGTCGCCGGCCGCGGTGGCGCTGGGCGTCACGCCCGGCATGACCGGGGAAGAGGCGCTGCAGCGCTTCGTCTGAGCGCTTACTCGGCGAATCCGGCGGCCGGCGTATCCGGCGGCCGGCGAATCCGGCGGCCGGCGTACCCGCCGGCCGGCGTGATCCTGCATCGGCCGCCGCTTATTTGCCCCCGACCTTGCTCTGCAGTGCCTGCGCCTGCGTCAGGTGCTCCTTCAGCGTCGGCAGCACTTTGGCGGCGAAGGCCTTCACCTCGGGATCCTTGGCCTCTTCGCTGGCCTTGCGGAACAGGGTGACCGCGTCTTCGTGGGCGGTGACGGCGATCATCTCGGCATAGCGCTTGTCGAACCCGTCGTCGCTCATATCGAGCGTCTTGAGCTTGGCCTGTTGCATAAGAGACGGGCCGGTGGGGGCCTCGTAACCCTTCTTGCTCGCGAGCGCCGCGAGCTCGGCCCCGACCTTGCCGTGGTCATCCACCATCTTCTGGGCAAACGCCTTCACATCGGCATTGGACGACTTGGTCAGCGCAAGCTTGCTGCCCTCGAGTTCGAAATGGCCCGACTGGGCGGCGTTTTCCAGGAAGTCCTTGTCGGCGCCCGCCAGTTGCCCGACCGCCTTGTCATGCGCGGCGCTGGCGCCGGTCGAGGCGGGCTGGCTCTGCGATTGGGCATGGGCCTGCGGGGCCAGGGTCAGTGCCGAACTGACCGCCACGCCGAGCGCCAGCGTGCGCAGATTTGCGAAACGCGAGTAGGAACGGGTCATGAGGCTGTCTCCAGGAAAAGGGCGAAAGTGGGGGCGACGCGCGGTCGCCGACCACGCCCCTGGAGCAATCGCCATGCCCGGGCACGGAAGTTGCTATACCGCCGCATCGGCGCCCCGCATCGGGATTCGCTGCCGATCGCCACGAGTCGTCGCGTTCGTCGCCGTGGCGTTCCCATGAACGCTTCAGGAGTTTTCGATGTCCACGGATCGTTCCAACGCGGCTACGGCCGCAAACTCGTCCTTGGCCCTGCCGCCGGTGCGCAAGGCCGTGTTTCCGGTAGCCGGGTTGGGCACGCGGTTCCTGCCTGCCACCAAAGCCATGCCGAAAGAGATGCTGCCTGTCGTCGACAAGCCGCTGATCCAGTACGCGGTCGAGGAGGCAGTCGCGGCTGGCATCACGGAAATCATCTTCGTCACGGGGCGCAACAAGCGCGCCATCGAAGATCACTTCGACCGGGTGCCCGAACTCGAACTCACGCTCGAGTCCAAAAACAAAACGGAGTTGCTCGAAGCGGTGCGCAATGTGCTGCCCGATCATGTGAATTGCATCTACACGCGGCAGTCCGCGCCGCTGGGCCTGGGCCACGCCGTGCTGTGCGCCGAGTCCATCGTCGGCAACGAGCCGTTCGCCGTGCTGCTGGCGGACGACCTGATCGATGCCGACACGCCGGTCACGGCGCAGATGGTGGAAGTGGCGCGCCGCCATGGTGGCAGCGTGCTGGCGGTGCAGCCGGTACGTCCGGAACACACCGACCGCTACGGCATCGTGTCCGGCCGGATGCGTGACGAGCGCCTGATGGACGTGAGCGGCATCGTCGAGAAGCCCAAGCCGAGCGAGGCACCGTCGCGCCTGGGCGTGGTGGGCCGTTATGTGCTCGAGCCGCAGATCTTCAAGTATCTGCGCCGTACGCAGGCCGGCGTGGGCGGCGAGATCCAGCTCACCGACGCCATCGCGGCCATGATGCGCGACCGTTCCGTGTTCGGTTATCAGTACGAGGGCGAACGCTACGACTGCGGCAGCAAGGCGGGCTTTTACCGCGCCAATGTCGAGCTGGGCCGCAAGTACCACAACCTGGATACCATGGAAGAATGACAGGCCGCCCGCAAGGGCGTGCAACGCAGCATCCCTCGGGGCCGGCCATGCCGGCCCCGAGTCATTCGTGGCCGCGGATGCGCGCACGCGGTCGTCGTTGCGCGGTGCGATGCGCGGTTCGATGCGCGCGCAACGATCGGGCCGCCTGCGGGCCGACATGTGGGCCGACATGTGGACCGACATGTGGACCGACATGGCATAAAGGACTCCGTCAGTTTCCGGCGCGCATAATCGCAGCGGCCTTCCATTCAGGGAGGCGGCTGCCTGCAGGCGGCGCGGCGAGGCCGCGCGGCGGCAGGCCGCATTCGTTGTCACCGGCTCGGCGGTTCGTGTTTCCGGCATTGCGCGTCCCATGCGGACGGTGACAACCAGGAATACTCACGGAGGAGTCTCATGACACAAGACACGCGGCCGCGCAGGCGCTTTCTGCAGCAGGCGGTAGCGCTCGTGCCCGCCACCACCCTCGCGGGCGGCATGGTGGTCTCGCAAACGGCCTGTAGCAGCGACACGGGCTCGCGCCCGGCACAGGCCAAGCCCTATCAGCCCACGTACTTCAATGCCGAGGAGTGGGCTTTCATCGGCGCCGCTGTCGATCATCTGATTCCCGCCGACGACCTCGGCCCCGGCGCCGTCGCGGCCGGCGTGCCGGAGTTCATCGACCGCCAGATGGAAGAGCCGTACGGTCATGGCAAGCTTTGGTACATGCAGGGCCCGTTCAACACCGAGCAGCGGCCCGAGATGGGCTACCAGCTCGACCAGAGCCCGCGCGACATCTACCGCAATGGCATCGCCAGCCTGAACGCCTGGAGCCGCGACAAGCACGGCAAGGTCTTTGCCGAACTCGATCGCGCCGTGCAGGAGCAGATCCTGCATGACCTGCAGGGCAACAAGATCAAGCTCGAGAAGGTGCCCGCCACCACGTTCTTCAGCACGCTGCTGGGCAACACCAAAGAGGGCTTCTTCGCCGACCCGATGTACGGCGGCAACAAGCACATGGTGGGCTGGAAACTCGTGGGCTTTCCGGGCGCGCGCGGCGATTTCATGGACTGGACCGACCAGCCCAACGCCAAGTATCCGTACGGCCCCGTGTCCATCTCCGGCGAAAAGGGCTGAATCATGGCAATCAAAAAAGAAAAAGTCGATGTGGTGCTGGTCGGGTTCGGCTGGACCGGCGCGATCCTGGGCCAGGAGCTCACGGATGCGGGCATGCACGTGCTGGCGCTCGAGCGCGGCGGCATGCAGGACACGCCCACCGATGCCGAATACCCGAAGGTGCTCGACGAGCTGGCCTATTCGGTGCGCGGCAAGCTCTACCAGGATCTCTCCAAAGAGACCGTGACGATACGGCACGGCGTCAACGATGTCGCCGTACCGTATCGGCAGCATGGTTCTTTCCTGCTGGGCAATGGCGTGGGCGGCGCGGGCTTCCACTGGAACGGCATGCACTACCGTGCGCTGCCCGAAGAGCTCGAGCTGCGCACGCGCTACGAAACGCGCTACGGCAAGAAGTTCATCCCCGAGGGCATGACCATCCAGGATTTCGGCGTCACGTACGACGAACTCGAGCCGCACTTCACGCATTTCGAATACGTCTGCGGCACCTCGGGCAAGGCGGGCAACCTCAACGGCAAGATCGTCGAGGGCGGTAACCCGCACGAGGGCGCGCGCAGCAAGGAGTATCCGCTTGCGCCGCTGGCCAACACGCTGGGCGCGCAGCTGTTCGAAAAGGCCGCGCGCGAGGTGGGCTTCAATCCGTATCCGGCGCCCGCCTCGAACGCCTCGGGTCCGTACACCAACCCCTACGGCGTGCGCCTGGGCCCCTGTAATTTTTGCGGCTTCTGCGAGAACTACGGCTGCTACATGTATTCGAAGGCCTCGCCGCAGACCACCATCCTGCCGGTGCTGCTCAAGAAGCCGAACTTCGAACTGCGCACGCGCTCGCACGTCGTCAAGGTCAATCTCGATTCCACCGGCAAGAAGGCCGTGGGCGTGACCTACATCGACGAGAAGGGGCAGGAGATCGACCAGCCGGCCGACCTCGTGATCCTCACCGCGTACCAGATGCACAACGTGCGCCTGCTGCTGCTCTCGGGTATCGGCAAGCCCTACGACCCGCAGACGGGCGAGGGCACCGTCGGCAAAAACTACGCCTATCAGATGAACGGCGCGGTCAACGTGCTGCTGCCCAAGGGCACGCAACTCAATCCCTTCGTGGGCACGGGCGCGGGCGGCGTCTCGATGGACGACCTCAACGGCGACCAGTTCGACCACGGTCCGCTGGGTTTTCTGGGCGGCGCCAGCATCCGGCACGTGCGCTACGGCGGGCGGCCCATCAAGCAGACCCCCACCACGCCGGGCACGCCCAGCTGGGGCTCGGCCTGGAAAGCCAACGTGCAGGACACCTATCAGCGCTACATGACCATCGGCATCTCGGGCTCGGTGATGTCGTACCGCGACGCCTACCTGTCGCTGGACCCGACCTACAAGGACGCCTACGGCCAGCCGCTGCTGCGCATGACCTTCGACTGGCATGACAACGAGTTCGACATGCTGGACTACATGGGCAAGCGCATGGAGGAAGTGGGCAAGGCCATCAAGCACGAGAAGGTGTATGTGGCCACCCGCAAGAAGGGCGCGCATTACGACACCCGGCTGTATCAGAGCACCCACAACACCGGCGGCGCGATCATGGGCACCAACCCGCGCGAGAGCGTGGTCAACAAGTATCTGCAGAGCTGGGACGTGTCCAACGTGTTCGTGATGGGCGCATGCGTGTTCCCGCAGAACATGGGCTACAACCCCACCGGCCTGGTCGGTGCGCTGGCCTATTGGTCGGCCAAGGCCATCCGCGAGCAGTACCTGAAGAACCCCGGCCCGCTGGCCCAGGCCTGATGAGGATGCGCAACATGATCAAACATACCCTCATCGCGCTGGCCTGCGTGGCCGCGAGCGCGCCCGCCTGGGCCGCCGACGGCGCCGACGCGGCGCTCATCAAGCGCGGCGAATACCTGTCTCGTGCCGGCGACTGCGTGGCCTGCCATACGGTGAAGGGCGGCAAGCCCTACGCCGGCGGCCTGGGCCTGGATTCGCCGCTGGGCATGATCTATTCCACCAACATCACGCCGGACAAGGACACCGGCATCGGCAACTACACGCTCGAGGACTTCGACCGTGCCGTGCGCCACGGCGTCGCGAAGGACGGGCACACCCTGTATCCGGCCATGCCGTACACCTCGTACGCCAAGGTCTCGCCCGACGACGTGAAGGCGCTGTACGCGTACTTCATGCAGGGCGTGGCGCCGGTGCGCCAGGAAAACCGCGACACCGACATCGTCTGGCCGCTCTCGATGCGGTGGCCGCTGGCGATGTGGCGCTGGGTCTACGCGCCCGACGTCGCCGAAGGCGGCACGCCGGCGGATCCGGTGCCCGCGTCGGCCCCGGCCGGCGACCAGGCGGTGATGCTGCGGGGCAAGTACCTCATCGAAGGCCTGGGCCATTGCGGCGCCTGCCACACGCCGCGCGGCGTGGGCCTCCAGGAAAAAGCCCTCACCGACGCCGACGGCACCGCCTTCCTGTCGGGTGGCGTGATCGAAGGCTGGCTGGCCAAGAACCTGCGCGGCGACGCGAAGGACGGCCTGGGCAGCTGGTCGCAGCAAGACATCGTGGCCTTCCTCAAGACCGGTCGCAACGCGCACTCCGCTGCGTTCGGCGGCATGGCGCAGGTCGTTGCCGACAGCACCCAGCACCTGAGCGATGAAGACCTCAACGCGATGGCGGCCTACCTCAAGAGCCTGAAGCCCGTCGACGCGAAGGACACCCGCAAGCCGAGCTACGACGACAAGGCCGCGCAGGCGCTGCGCACCGGTGGCGACACCAGCAATGGCGCCATGCAGTTCCTCAACAACTGCGCCGCCTGCCATCGCAGCACGGGCAAGGGCTACGCCGAGACCTTCCCTCAGCTGGCGCTGAGCTCGACCGTGAACTCCAGCGATCCCACGTCGCTCATTCACATCGTGCTCAAGGGCGGCCAGATGCCGGCCACGCAGGCCGCGCCGACGGCTTACGGCATGCCCGGTTTCGACTGGCGCCTGAACGATGCCGAGGTGGCCGAGGTGGTCACCTTCGTGCGCAGCAGCTGGGGCAACCAGGCGGCGCCGGTCAAGGCCTCGGACGTGGCGAAGGTGCGCAAGGACGTCGGCGCCAAGCCGGGTCCGGTGCGCTGAGCCGGCGCGCGGCCGGGCGGATCACGATCCGGCCGGCTGCCCGCCCGGCGCCTGCGCATCCTGCGCCCGGCTCGCTTCGAGCGCCTCGATTTCCTTCAGGCGGGCGAAGGCCATCTCGTGCCCCTGGTCGGCCGCAGCCCGGTGCCAGCGCAGCGCTTCCGTCATGTCCACGGGCTCGAGCGTGAGGGCATGCAGAAACTGGGCGCCCGGATCGCCGCGCTCGGCCGCGGCCGCCATCTGGCGGATGGCGATGGCATCTTTCTGCGGTGAGTCGCCCATCACATGGATGCTGGGATCCTGCTCGCCGCCCATGAGGTCGCGCAAGAGCGGCGGCATCGATGCGAAGTGCTGACGCCACAAGAGCGCGGTGAGCACGGTGAACAGGCACAGCGTGGCGAGCGAGACGAGCAGGTTCTTGCGGGACATGGAGCCTCAAGCGTAGTCAGGCGGCGTTCAGCCGGGCGGCAGAATATATCAGAGGGACGGTGACGGCCCCGCTGTCCGGCCCCCGGCCCCCCGGGCCCGGACGGGCGACCCGCTGCCGGACCGCCCGTGCGACGGCGCGGCCTCAATGCAGCGCGTTGACGCAGACCGCGGCGGTGGCGCGGTCGCGCGGCCAGCCGAACACGATGGCGGCCAACGCGGCGGCCAGCAACACCAGCAGCACTGGCGGGAACGCGGCCACGCCCCATTGGTTCAGCAGCAGGCCGCCCACCAGGCCGCCGCCTGCGATGGCGCTGTTCCACGAGGTCACGAGCATCGACTGCGCCACGTCGGCGTGCTCGCCCGCCGCGAGCGCCAGCGCCGTCTGCAGCAGGGTCGCGACCCCACCGAACGCCAGTCCCCACAGCGCCACCGAGACATAGATCACCGTTGGGTCACGCCCGGCCACGCCCAGCGCGAGGGTGGCGGCCGCGAACAGCAGGGTGCTGGCCAGCGTGAGCATGCGCAGGCGGCCGTCGATCCAGGTGCCCACGATCCAGATGCTCAGCAGCGAGGCGAGCCCGAACACCAGCAGGATCCGGTCGGTATGGCCCGGCAGGCCCGCGTCGGCCAGGAACGGCGCGATGTAGGTGTAGAGGATGTTGTGGGCGAGCACGTAGGCGAGGACCACGGACAGCACGGGCCGCACGGCCGGCAGGCGCAGCACGTCCCGCAGCGAGGCGCGCGCGCCCCGCGTCTGCCCCGGGAAGTCCGGCACGCTGAGCCGCACCCAGACGATCAGGACCAGGGCCACGATGCTCATGATGGCGAAGCAGCCGCGCCAGCCGATCAGGGTGCCCAGCCACGCGCCGGCCGGCACGCCGAGCGAGAGCGCGAGCGGCGTGCCGACCATGGCCACCGCGATCGCACGGCCCTTGAGGTGAGGCGCGACCAGGCGCGCCGCGTAGCCTGCCAGCAGCGCCCACAGCAAGCCGGCGGCCACGCCCGCGACGAAGCGCGCCACCATGGTGAGTCCGTACCAGGGCGACACCGTCGTGATGCCGTTGGCGATCGCGAAGCCGGCCAGCGCGGCCAGCAGCAGCCCACGACGGCGCAGGCCTTGCGTCATTGCGGTAAGCGGAATGGCGGTGGCGAGCGATCCGACGGCGTAGATCGTGACCGTCTGTCCGGCCATGGCCTCGGAAACACCCAGGCCCGCCGCCATCTGCGGCAGCAGGCCGGCCGGCAGCGCCTCGGTCAGGATGGTGACGAAGGCGCCCATGGCCATGGCGAGCAGGGCGCCCCACGGCAGGCGATTGGCGGGCGCGGCGCTCATGGGCGGACCTCGCGCGCGGAGAGGTCGGACGCGATGGCGCGCGGGAAATGCGGGGGATGGTGCATGGTGCAGCCTCGTTCGGTGAATCAGGACCGTCACGATAGAGAGCCACGGATTAAAGAAAAAGTAGGGTACAGTTCCTCGTTGTGCGGCCACTGGTGTCCGTAATGGAGGCGCATCATCGACAGCTTGAACGGCTTCATGGTGTTCGTTCAGGTGGCCGAGGCGCGCAGCTTCGTGGCCGCCGGGCGGGCACTGGGCGTGTCGGCCTCGGCGGTCGGCAAGAGCGTGGCCCGGCTCGAAGAAAAGCTCGGCGTGCGGCTGTTTCATCGCAGCACACGCAGCGTCAGCCTCACCGCCGAAGGCACCCTGTTTCTGGAGCGCAGCCGCCGCATTCTGGCGGAGATCGAGGCCGCCGAACACGAGCTGTCGCAGCGCGCGGCGGCGCCGCGCGGCCGTCTGCGGGTGAGCCTGCCGCTGGTCAGTTCGCTGGTGCTGCCGGTGCTGGGCGACTTCATGCGGGCCTATCCCGACATCGAACTCGACCTCGACTTCACTGACCGCATCGTCGACGTCATCGACGAGGGCTTCGATGCCGTGGTGCGCGCGGGTCATCCCAGCGATTCGCGGCTATCGGCGCGCAAGCTGGGCGAGTATCGCTCCGTGCTGGTGGCCTCTCCCGACTATCTGGCCCGGCGCGGCACGCCGCGCACGGCCGCCGAGCTGGCCGGTCATAGTTGCCTGCAGTTTCGCTACTCCACGAGCGGCAAGCTCGAGCCGTGGCCGACGGTCGGCGCCGCGGCCGGCCTGGAGCTGGCCCTGCCGACCACGATGATCGCCAACAATCTCGAGACGCGCGTGTGCTTCGCGCAGCGGGGGCTCGGCATCGCGTTCCTGCCGGACTTTTCGGTGGCGCACCTGCTGGCCGAGGACAAGCTGCGCGCGGTGTTGCCCGACGAGGTCAGCTGGACCGGCGTGTTTTACGTGTTGTGGCCGGCCAGCAAGCACCCGTCGCCCAAGGTGCGGGCCCTGGTCGACCACCTGTGCGCGCATGTCTTTCCGGCGGAGCGCGGGGGCGTGCCGCCGCCGCGCTGCTTATGAGGTCGGGCGCGGTCAGCGGCGGGTGGCACGCCAGCAGATGAGCGAGCCCGCGGTGACCATGATGACGCCCTGCCAGAAGCCCAGCGTGGGTTGCGTGCGCAACCAGAGGCTCGCCAACAGCACCGACAGCACGGGCGTGAAGTACGAGCCCGCGGCCATCACGGCGATGTTGCCGTGCTGCACGCCGTGGTTCCAGCAGCTGTAGCCCGTGGCCGTGAGCAGACTCAGCAGCGCGACCTCCGCGAGCGCGCCGGGGGTCATGTGCAGCGCGGGCTCGGCGCTCAGGCCGTACTTGATCCAGAGCACGAGGGCCGCGCCCCAGAGGAACACGGGCACGCCATTCTGGCCGCGGCCGTAGCGGCGGGTGAGCACCGAATAGCAGGCCCACAGGCCGGCCGCGATGAAGGCCAGCGTGTAGGCCACCGGGTTGTCCTGCAGGTTGGCGACAAACCGCGTGATCGAGGCGGAGCCGTCGCCGTTGAGCACCCAGACGATGCCGGCCAGCGAGAGCAGCGCGCCGGGCCAGATCCACGCGCTGGCGCGTGCCTGACCGCACAGCACCGCCAGCACCAGCGTGAGGCACGGCCACAGATAATTGATCATCCCGAGTTCGAGCGACTGGGCGCGCGTATGGGCATAGCCGATAGACAGGGCGAGGCAGGCCTCGTAGGCCACGAAGAGCGCGCCGCCGCCTACCAGGTACACCGGATGAAAATCGCGCAGCCGCGGCCATCCGCGTGCGAGCGTCACGAGCAGCGCGCTGGTGGTGAACAGCAGCGCGCCGCCGCCCGCGGGTCCGAGGGCCTCGGTGACGCTGCGCATGAGGCCGACCATGGCGCTCCAGCACAGCACCGCGCACAGTCCGATGAGCGTGGCACGCCGGGTGTCGGCGTCGGTCGGGGAGGGGGTGTGGGTGTGTGGCGTCACGGCGGGGCAAGACAAAAAACGGGCGGAATGCGGCCGCCATCGTACCGCAGCCGGCGCTAGCGGCGCGCGACCGCGCCCGGCTCGGCGGCGGCCGCCTTCAACACCTCGGCCATGACCGAGGTCTGCCAGTCGAAGTAGGGGTTGTACGTCAGCCGGGCGTGTACCTTGCCGGCCTCGCGGTAGCCCCAATCCGAATACCAGACCGGCTCGCCCCGCAGGCAGGCTTCGGTCTGCGCCGGCTCCTGGCCGTTCCAGCAGATCCGCAGGCTGCCCGCCGCGCCGTAGAGCGGATTGCCCGGCGCGAACAGCATGCCCATGTGCGAGAACTGGCTGATTCGTTGCGCGGGCAACCGGTCCGGCCGCACCAGCACGCGACCGGCGTCGGCCGGCGCGCCGGGCAGATCGCCGTACCAGACCAGCCGGCTCGCCGCGTGCACGAAGCGGCGCTGAAACACATCGAGCAGATAGGGCGTGTCGAGCACCGAGTCGTGCTGCGCCAGCACCATGAACACGGGCCGTTCGTAGGGCCGGTCATGGATCAGACGGCGCGCCGTCCGGCTGGTGAGGTAGAACTGGCCGAAGGCGTTGGTGGGCGCGGTGAGATAGCGCACGTCGTTCTGCATGGGCCGGTGGCCATCGGGTGCAAGCAGCCATGGCCGGATCCAGGTGACCCAGGGGGCGAGCCAGTCGAGCGTGCTGGACGACTTGAAGCCGGGCGAGAACAGCACCAGGCCGGCGATCTCGGGGTGCTCGTACGCATACTCGAGCGCCAGGTTGGCGCCGGTGGAAAAGCCGCCCAGATAGACCGTGTCCACGTCGCGCTGCAGCGCGATCGCCTGCGCACGGACGACCGCGCGCCATTGTTCGGCTGTCGTGTCGAGCAGATCTTCGGGGCGGGTGCCGTGGCCGGGCAACAGCACGGTGCGCACCAGAAAGCCCTGTTGCGCCAGCGTGCGGGCCACGTCGGTGAAGGACCAGGGCGAATCGCCCAGGCCGTGGATCAACAGGATGCCTTTGGCCGCGCGGGCGCCCAAGCCGGCGCCATGCGGCTCGAAGCCGTCGCTCCCCGTCGCACCCTCCGGACGCCACTCCTGCGGGCTGTTCCAGGCCACTTCCTGCTCGGGCGTGGCGGTCTGGAAGGCGCGCCGTTCGAGCAACCGCGCCTGCGTGGCGCGCTGATACTCGGCGAACGACGGCGGGTTTTCGGCGGGCTGCGGCGCGCGCGGCGCCGAGCAGGCGCTCAGCGCGAGGGCGAACAGGGTGGTCAGGCCGATACGGGCCCGGCGGGAACGCGTGAAAGCGGGGAGAAACGGACGCGGCATGCGAAGGCAGGGTGGGCGGCGGCGAAGGGGCGCCGCCGCACGATAGTGCCATCGCGGGACCGGCGGCGTCCAGATCCGGCGATCAGATCGCCAACGCTGGCACGCCGCCCCGGCGTCACACCTCCCGGAGCATCACGTCGGCGGTGCGCAGCGAGACGGCGGCGCCGGTGAGCGTGGGATTGACGCAGCCCATGGCGGGCATGACGTTGGTGCCGACCATGAACAGGTTGGGATGGTCGTGCGAGCGGCCATCGCGGTCCACCACGGAGTCGCGCCGGTCGGCGCCCATGATGGTCGTGCCCATGATGTGCTGGCGATCCTGATGGCTCGTGTCCATCTTGAGGATGTCGGCATTGATGAGCTGTGCCATGCGCTTGAGGTCCTTGACGGCGAAGTCGCGGCCGGCGTTCCAGTAGTCGTTCACGCTGTAATAGATGTCCGGCAGCGGAATGCCCAGCGCGTCGACCTTGGTCTTGCTCGGCGTCACGCGGTTCTGCGGCAAGGGCTCGGTCTCGAAGTCCACGGCGAAGTTGAGCGAACGCGCCGAGATGCGGCGGATCTCGGCGTCGAGCTTCGAGCCGAACACGCCCTTGTTCATCAGATCGTTGGCGATCGACGAGGTCGGCACGGTGTTGCGCAGCTTGGTCTTGTAGCTGGGGATGTCCTTGCGGAACGCGCCATCGCGCCAGTTCATGTAGACCAGCAGTTCGGTGGGCCCCTGGCCCGGCCACATGTCTTCGCTGGCCATGACGTTCATCGCGATGCCGGTGTGGCCCATCAGGTTGCGTCCGACCTGGTCGGAGCTGTTGGCGATACCGTTCGGATACTTCTCGGTGGCCGAGATCAGCAGCAGCTTGGGGCTCTCGATGCCGTAGGCGGCAAGCACAAAGTAGCGCCCGGTCATGCGATGCGTACTGCCGTCGGGCTTCTTGTAGTGCACGGCCACGATCTTGCCCTGGTCATCGGCTTCGATGCGATAGACCACCGAGTTGTCGAGCACGCGGGCGCCATGGCGCTCGGCATCGTCGACGTGGCGCGTGCCATCGTACTTGGCGCCGCTGGGACAGACCGGATTGCAGTTGTTGTTGCCCGAGCACAGCGGCCGGTCTTTGTACTCGCGGGTGGCGCGGCCGTTCGGTTCGTAGATCGGGTTGTAGCCGCCCACCGAAAGCTGCTCGGCCAGGCGCCGCATGAAATACGGCACTTCGAGACCCGGCATCGGGAAGGGCTTGGAGCGCGGCGGAAACTGATGCGGCAGGCCCTGGCCGCTTTCGTCCTGGCCGTCCATGCCCGACACGCCGAGTTCGGCTTCGGCCTCGTTGTACCAGGGCTCGAGCTCTTCGTACGTCATGGGCCAGTCGCGGCCACGGCCATACAGACTCTGCGTCTTGAAGTCGTTGGGAATCATGCGCCAGAGCGCCGAGCCGAAGTGCCAGGTGGTGCCGCCGACCACGCGCAGATATTTGGTGGGGTACTTCACCGGGCCCACCTGCTGCAGATAGTCGCCGTAGGTCGACGGGATGTGCGGCGGATTGGGGAACGGCGATCCGGCGCCCTGCAGCTTGATGTTGGTGAGCGAGAGCTTGACCGGCGCATTGCGGAAGCGCTCGACGATCTCCGGGCGCGTGACGCGCGGGCCCGCTTCCAGAATCGTGACGGATTTGCCGGCGCGGGCCAGCCGCGAGGCGACCAGCGCGCCCATCACGCCGGAACCGATGATCACTACGTCGCTGTCGTATTCCATTATTTTTCAACCTTCATGGTGCTGTCGGCGGGCTTGGGACCCCAGGTGTTGAAGCCACGGCCGTAGGTCGGCACGACCAGCACGTCACGCGTGGGGTCGTACATCAACGCCTCTTCGTAGGCGAACAATTCCGCATCGGCGTCGTCGCCGACCACGCCCAGATACAGGGCGCGCACGATCTCCTTGGCGTCGTGATCGAGCTTGGGATCGACGTCCGTCAGCGCCAGATAGTCGTCCATGTGCTTGAGCTGCTTCTGCTCGATCAGCGCGTTCACGTTGCTCGCCACGGCATCGATGTTCGGCATGCGCTTGGCGAGCGCCGCGTGGCAGCGCGCCGCCATGACGGCGCTGACTTCCTTGCCGGTCAGGAACACCGAGGCGCGCTGGAAGGCCTGCAGCGCGGGCGACAGGGCGGCCGGGGCCGCGGCGCCATCCTGCACGGCGGCGAGTGCGCGGCGGATCGGCAGCGGCGCGAGCGCCGCGCCGAGCACGGTCCAGGCCAGCGCGCCCTTGACCAGCGTGCGGCGGGCCGGGTTATCGAGCGCCGGCGCGGGGAATGGAGAAACGGGATTCGGGGTCTTCATGGTCAGGCCTTCTTTGCACGGCGGCGTGCCACCAGGTACACAATCGCGATCAGCAGCAGCACGGCCACCACGCCACCCACCGGCAGCGCGATGCGCGTGAAGCGGATGAGGGCGGGCTCGGGGCCGCCGTTGCGCGCCAGCTCGACGTCCTGCGGCGTAATGCGGTTGCCGGCCTGGCCGTAGTGGGCGAGCACGTAGTTGCTCACGTCGGCGATCTGCTGATCCGACAGGCGCTCGGTGTACGAGGCCTGCGGGCCGAAGCCGGGCATCGAGATGTCTTCGTGGCCGTCGATCTTGCGGTGCACGCCATACAGGATGGTGGCGATCAGGTTCGACGCATCCGGCGCGCCGGTGGCGGTGTTATGGAACAGCGAGGGATAAGAGGCCGTGCCTTCACCGCGCGCGCCGTGGCAGGTCGCGCAGGTGGCGGAATAGACGCGCCAGCCCGGATCCATGTCGCGCACGCGCTTGCCGCGCTCCCGGGCTTCGCTGTCGTCGGGGCCGCCGAAAGCGTAGCGCGGCCGCGTTTCGCCGCTGGCGATCGGGCGGGTCTGCTTCAGGTAGGCCACGATGGCATGCAGATCGGGCTCGGTGAGATGCTGCAGGCTGTGCTCGATGGCCTCCGCCATGGGGCCCGCGGCCTGGGCCTTGCCCGCCACGTGACCAGTGCGCAGGTAGGCATACAGCTCGGCATCGCTCCAGCCGCCGATGCCGGACACCGGATCGGAGGTGATGTTGGGCGCGTACCAGGCGCCGAGCGGGCCGCCCGACAGGGCCTTGCCGCCATCCTCGGCCAACAGGAAGTCGCGCGGCGTGTGGCAGGCGGCGCAGTGCGCCAGCGTATTCACGAGATAGTCGCCGCGATTGATCTCGGCCGACTTGGCGGGATCGGCCTTGAACGGGCCGGAGGGGCGATTGATCGCGTTCCACACGATCATGGAATCGCGCACGCTGAACGGAAACGGCAGGGCCGTCTTGGGCGTGGGCGTGTCGACGGGCTGCACTTCCTTCATGAAGAAGGTGTAGAGCGCCTCGACGTCGGCGTCCGTCATCGTGGCGTAGGCCGTGTACGGCATGGCGGGATAGAGGTGATGGCCATCGCGGGCCACCCCTTCGCGCACGGCACGGCTGAACTCGGCGAGCGAGTAGTCGCCGATGCCGAACTCGCGCGAGGGCGTGATGTTGGTGGACCAGATCTTGCCCATCGGCGATTCGATCGCATAGCCACCCGCATAGGGCTTGCCGCCCGGCACCGTATGGCACGCGACGCAGTCGGAGGCGATGGAGAGATATTCGCCCGTGGTGGGCGCGTGGCGCGTGGCCGCCGCTGGGGAGGTCTGCGCGGCCTGGGTCGGGGCGGTCCCCGCGAACGCGAGCATCAGACAGGACGTCTGGAACAGTCGCCGTAGCATTGTGGACATGACAGGGATCGTGCTGAGTAATGAAAATGGCGGAGACGAAGCGCGCGCTCGCGGCGCGGCTTCAGGCTTGACGTGAAGCGTATGGGGTCGTGCCGATCATCGAAATCGGCAGATGGTGTCGGTCCCTAATACTTGTGTTTATGTTGCACGCGGAAACTGACAGCCGGGTAAACAGCGAGGTGTTTTTTGGGCGTCTATCCCGGATAGTGGGAAATGATTGCGTGCGCAACCATTTTTTGAAGGCTTGCGTGCGGGTGGCGCCGAAAATCGGGGGCCGGCGCGAACGCGAATCCGGGCCTACAGCAGGCCGGCGGTCAGGGCCTTGAGCGTGGCGGCGGCGCGGGTCGTGCACTCGAGTTTGCGGAAGATGCTCTCGACGTGCGTGCGCACCGTGCTCGGACTGATGTCGAGCGTGCGGGCGGCTTCCTTGTTGCTCGCGCCCAGGCTGATCTCGCGCAGCACATCGAGCTCGCGTTGCGAGAGCGTGTGCGCGAGCCGTCGGGCCGGGGGCGGTTCGCCACTGTGCGTGGCGAGGGCCGCTTCGACCACCTCGGCATCGTGCTGCCCGGCTGCCGCGGCCTCGCGCAGGATCGCGGCGGCGGCGTGCGGGGTGTGGGCCGGGCGCCATGGCCGCGCTTCCACCAGTGCTTGCAGCGCCACGCAGGTCGACAGCACCCGTTGCGCCGGGCCGAGCGCCGCGGCCGGGCTGCCACGAAAGTAGCCGCTGCCATCGAGCCGCTCGTACGCGTGCGAGGCGAGCTCGGCCGCGTCGGCCAGCCCCTGGATCTGACGGGCCGCGCGTGCCGTCCAGTAAGGCATCAGCCGCACCTGTTCCCATTGGTCGGCGGTGAGCTTGCCCGGCGTGTTCCAGAGATGGTTGGGCGTGGCGGCACGCCCGATCCCGTGCACCAGCGCGGCCGCCTGCAGCTGCGCCTGCACCGCGGGCTCCAGGCCCAGCCGCTCGGCGCAGCCCACGGCCAGGGCCGCGACGCGGCGCGAATAGCCGGCCAGCCAGGGCAGCTTGAGTTCGGTCACGTCCGCGAGCAGGGTGAGCGCGGCCGGCGGACCGTCGGCCTGACCCGCCAGGTCCCAATCGGTGCAGACGGGCGGGTCGGCCTCGAGCGCGTCGAGCCAGCCCGGCCCATGCTCGAGCGCCAGCGTCACGACCGCGGCAGGGTATTTGGCGTCGGCCTGGGAGCGCAGATAGCTCAGCGCGCGGTCCAGGCCGTGGGCGCGGGCGAGGATCTCGAGGTCGCTGGCGGCATTGACGCAATAGACCGCGTGCGGAATCGCGGCGCCGGCCACACCCTGCGGCGAGCCGGTGCCGTCATGGCGTTCGAAGGCATGGCGCAGGCCCGCCACGACCGTGGCCGGCATGCCCAGATTGACCGCGACGTCGCCAGAAATCTCGCAATGGATGACGGCCAGCGGCACGATGAGCGACTGGGTGCGCGCGTCGAGCGGAGGCAGGGTCTGCGCCATCATGGCCTCGCGCGAGGCGATGTCGTCGCCCAGCAGCTCGGCGAAGCCGCTGGCGTTGGCCGTGCAGCCCGACCAGCGCAGCAGCGCGACCGCGCGGGCGTGATTCTGCGCCGAGGCGTCGCCTCCCGATGCCTGCGCGAGCCAGCCGGCCAGGCACGCCGTGCGGCGCGAATGATCGGTGGCGCGGCCCATGCTCAGGTCGCCGACGAAGGCCAGTGCGAGGATGGCGTCGGTGAGGGCGAGGGTGCTGGCGGGGATCATGGGGAGGGAGGCGCGGCGGGCGGTGCGGGACGCATCGGTCAATCATCCGATACCGGCTTCGGGGGGCTCGCCACACACTGGAGCCCAGCAAGCACGCACCGTGACTTGACCTTGATATCCCCAAGGAGATTACTCATGAAACGCCATCTTATCGCAGCCTCTTTCGTTGCCGCCGGACTGTTGGGCGGTCTGGTCCAACCCGCTTTCGCGCAGTCGTCGGGCGCCAGCGCGCGCCCCAGCGTCGTGATCGTCCACGGCGCGTTCGCCGATGGCTCGGACTGGGCCAAGGTCGTGGCCCGCCTGCAGGCCAAGGGCGTGCAGGTGACCGCGGTGCAGAACCCGCTCGAGTCGCTGGCAGGCGATGTCGCCGCCGCGGATCGCGCGATCGACAATCAGCCCGGCAAGGTGGTGCTGGTCGGCCACTCGTGGGGCGGCACCGTGATCACCGAAGCCGGCAAGCACGACAAGGTCGCGAGCCTGGTGTATGTGGCGGCCTTCGCGCCGGACGCGGGCCAGTCGGTGGCCAGTGTGACCAAGGGCCAGCCGGCCGCGCCCGGTAACGACAGCATCGGGGCCGACAGCCACGGCTGGCTGAGCCTGTCGCCCGCCGGTCTGGCACGCGACTTCGCTCAGGACGTGCCCGCCGAGCAGGCCCGCGTGATGGCCGCCACCCAGGGCCCCATCAAGGCTTCGGCATTCGGCGAGCCGGTGAGCACGGCGGCCTGGAAGACCAAGCCTTCGTGGTTCATCGTGGCCAACCAGGATCGGATGATTCTGCCCGCGCTCCAGCGCAGCATGGCGCAGAAGATCGGCGCCAAGGTCACCGAAGTGTCGTCCAGCCACGTGCCGCAGCAGTCGCGCCCGGATGACGTGGCCAAGGTGATCCTGGACGCGGTCGCCAGCGTGAAGTGAGCGCGGCGGGCTGGGCCGCGATCCACTCCCTGCCGTGATTGAAGTGGCCCGAGTCATCCGCCGCCGGCCTCGCTCCGTGCGGTGGATCGCTTTTGGTCGTCGCCGGCGATCGGCGGTTCTCCACGATCCTGGTCCCCGGGGGCGCTTCAGGCGCCTTCGTCGTCCTCGTCCAGCAGCCTGGCGGCCCGGGAGGCCGCCATGGCGCCGGCGCGGTGATAGCCGACCACACTGGTCACGCTGGCATGGCCGGTCATGGCCATGACATCCGCGAGCGGCACGCCGGCGCGGCCCGCCTCGGTCACGAAGCCCGATCGCAGGCTGTGCGCGGCATAGTCGCCTTCCAGGCCGGCCTGCGCGCAGCGTGCCTGCACGATGCGCCGCACCGCCTCGGCCGACAGCGCACCGCCCACGTGTCCGCCCTTGAGCACGCGCCTGAACACGGCCCCCTCTGAAATCCCGGCCGCCGCCACCCAGGCGTCGAGTGCGCGCGCGGCGCGGCCCACCACGGGCTTGAGCGCGTCCGCGCGGGCCTGCCCGCCCTGGTTGGTCTTGCTGTAGCCCAGATGAAACTGCCAGCCGTCGTTGGTGCGCGTGGTGTTGGCGAACGTGGCCCGCACCACTTCTGAGCGGCGCCGCCCGCCGCTGGCCCAGGCAAACAGCAGCAGGGCGCGGTCGCGCAGCCCGATCAGCGAGTCGTCGCAGGTGGCGAGGAGTCGTTCGAACGGCTCGCGCGTGAGCGCTTCCTTGCGCGCCGGCTGGACGCCGCGGCGTGCATAGGCGTTGCGGGCGCGCGTCATCAGGATCTGCACGGCGCGGTCGCGGCAGGGGTTGGGCAGGGCGCGCGCCTCGTGCGCCTCGGACAGCACGGCAAGGCGGTGCCGCACGGTGGCCAGACTCAGCGGGCCCGCGCGGCGCTTCACGCGCTGCGCCACGAGCGCGGCGTCGATTTCCGCCGGCAATTCGTGGACCGGCCCCTCGGCGCCGGCGTGCTCCAGATGATCGGCCACGAAGCGGAGCACCGTGGCCGTGGCGGCCGGCAACGTCAGTGGGGTGCCGAGGCGCAGCTGATGCCACGCCGCCCAGTACTGAATCGCGCTGCGATAGGCGGAGGCCGTGTTGTCCGACGCGCCTTCACGCAGCAGCGCGCGCACGCCCGGGGTGGCCAGGGCCAGCGCGGCATAGGCGGCGCGTTCGGGGGAGGGCGAGGCGAGTGCCCGGCCGTGACCCGCATCCGCGTCGGGCGCGCCGCGCTGATTTTCGTCGACGGAAACGTCGTTTTTGCTCATAATGTAGTAAATAATACGTAAGACATATAAGACAATACGTATTGAAGAATTAGACTCGGATAACCTTCAATTATCCGTGCTTATTTTTATCCGGCAAGCAAAACGGCGGTGGAGCGTTGCGCCTGTGCCCCAGGCCCCGCTTGATGCCGCAATTCGGCGCTTTACCGCGGCCCCGATGCCGTTAGGCTTCGGTTTCGAATGGCCGCGCTACGACAAGGATTTACTGATGGCTTCAGGCGTGCAGGAACAAGAGGTATGGCAGGCGGCCGATGCGCTGTTGATGGAGGGCGAGCAGCCCACGATCGAGCGCGTGCGGCTGAAGCTGGGGCGCGGCTCGCCGAATACGGTCGGGCCGATGCTCAAGACCTGGTTTCGCAATCTCGGCGCGCGGCTGGCGGGCCAGCAGCAGCAGTTCGATGCGCCGGAGCCGGTAGTGCAGGCGGTGACCCAGGTCTGGGCGATGGCGCTCGAAACCGCGCAGTCGCACTGGGCGCAGAGCATGGCCGAGGAGCGTCTGGCCCTGGTCCAGGCGCGCTCGGCGCTGGATGAGCGCGAACACGAGCTGCTGCAGGAACGTCTCACGCTGCAGGCGCGGGCCGAAGAGCTGCAGGCCCGTGCGCGCGATGCGCTGGCGCTCACGCAGGCGGCCGACGCGCGGCTGGCCGAGGCGCAGTCCCAGCTGCGCGACGCCCTGACGCAGGCGCGCATCGAGCGGGCCTCGCTCACGCAGAGTCAGCAGGCGCTCGAGGCCGAGCGCACCGCGCTGGCCCAGCAGATGCACGAGCAATCCGTCTCCCATGCGCAGGCCTTGGCGGCCGAGCAGGAGCGTCACGCGGCGCACGAACGCCGCTGGCTGGTCGATCTGGACGCCCAGCGTCAGGCGCTGCGCAAGGCGCAAGAGGAAATCGAAACCGCGCGGGCGGCGCACTCGGCCACCCGGAAGGAACTCGCCGAGGCGCTGGCCGCGGTCGAGCGCGGCGAGAATGCGCTGACCCAGGCGCAGGGCGCCGCGCGCGCCGCGGCGCGCGAACAACAACTTGAATGGCAGGCCGAGCGCACCGCGCTGCAGGCCCAGCTGGCGGCCGCGCAGAGCGCCGCGACGCAGATGGAGCGCCAGGCCCACAGCGCCAGGGAGTCGGCCTCGACGCTGCAGGGCATGACGCAGGCCCGCGTCGACGACCTCGCGGCACAGGTGCTGCAGCTTCAGACTCAGCTGACCGCGCGTGACCGGCAGATCGAACAGTGGCTGGGCACCCAGGCGGGCGGCGAGCGTTCGAGCAAAGCGGGCAACGACGCCATCACCCGGGCTGCCACCAAGACAAAGAAACCACTTTAAGTAAACGGCATTAAAAAGGGCGGCCAAGCTATTGATTCGTAGCCGGTTTGCGCCGCTCGAGCGTGCTCACCAGCACGGCCGCGACGATCATCGCGCCGCCGCCCAGCCCCCACAGACCCAGGCGCTCTCCCGCCAGAGCGCCGACCGCCGCCGCCCACACCGGCTCCATGGCATAGATCAGCGTGGCCCGGGTCGCGTTCACGTAGCGCTGCGCCCAATTCATGCAGAACTGGATCAGCGCCGACGCGGCGGCGAGGCCCGCCACGCTGGCGATCAGGCCGGGGGTGAATTCCGGCTGGCGCTCGCCCATCGCCAGCGCCGTCGCCAGCGACACCACGCCCACGGCGAGCAGCTGGATGAACGCCACGCGCCGCGGATCGCAGTGTTGGCTGAAATGGCCGATCAGCAGGATCTCGGCCGCGATCGCCAGCGCGCCCAGCACCGTATAAAACTCGCCGGGCGAGAGCGTGAAGACCAGCGTGCCCGGGTTGGTCAGCATCACCATGCCGGCGAACGCCATCACGATGCCGGCGCCGGCGGCCAGGCTGGGCGCGCGCCGCAGCAACACCCACGTCAGCAGCGGCACCAGCGGCACATACAGCGCCGTCAGGAAGGCCGATTTACTGCTGTCGATCGTTTGCAGGCCGACCGTCTGAAGCGAGTAGCCGAAGAACAGCCCCAGGCCGATCAGCGTGCCGGCGCGCCATTCCGCGGCGGTGATGCCGCGCAGCCGGCCACGCAGCACCACGGCCAGAATCAGCGCCGCGAGCAGAAAGCGCGCGCCGACCAGCGTGTAGGGGCCGATCCATTGCAGCGCCTGTTGCACCACGAGGAACGTGACGCCCCAGATCATCGTGATGCCGGTCAGCACCAGTTGTGGCCACATCGTGCCGGGGTCGCGCGAGGCGGTGGAGGAAGAGGGCGAAGTGGCGGGCTGCACGGAGGGTTGCGGCAAGGCGGTGCCGCGAGGCGGCGAAGGCGGCATTCTCGCAGCATCCGGCCCGGAATGCACCAGCATGGGGCGCATCGGTCCACCGAAGGCTCGGCGCCCGTGAGCGGCGGACGTCAGGGCGAGCCTGCGGGCCGGGCTCGCCCAAGCAGACGTGGCGACCATCTCATGCTTCACATTTAAAGTGAAATATCGATGTGGCTTCTAAGTGATTGATAAGCTGTGGATACTTAGACCGAAAGAGACCGCGAGTCGCGTCTGACGTGGAACTGAATAATCGGGGTCGGGTCACTGATCAGGTAGGGTATGCGTCTGTCGTGTCGACTCGGACCAATCCGAAACGGCCACGCCGACGCATGCCGCCCCTCACTCTTCACGATCTGGAGTTGCCATGAAGCTGTCCCTGCCTGTTCGTTGTCTGTTCGGTTCGGCCCTGGGCGCCTTGACGCTGGCCGCCGCCCCCGCCTTCGCGGCGCCGGTCACCTACGACATCGACCCGTCGCACACGTACCCGAGCTTCGAGGCCGATCACATGGGCGGACTGTCGACCTGGCGCGGCAAGTTCAACAAGAGCAGCGGCGTCATCGTGCTGGATCGCGCCGCCAAGACCGGCACCATCGACGTGACCGTGGACATCAAGTCGGTCGATTTCGGCCACGACGAGATGAACAAGCACGCGATCGCGCCCGACATTTTCGACGCAGCCAAATATCCCACCGCCACGTTCAAGGGCACGTTCACCAAGTTCGACGGCGACAAGCCGGAAGAGGCGACCGGCGACCTGACGCTGCGCGGCGTGACCCGCAAGGTCAAGCTCGACATCGACGACTTCAAGTGCATGGAGCACTTCCAGGAAAAGCGCGAAGTGTGCGGCGCGGACGTGTCCACCGAGTTCAAGCGCAATGATTTCGGGCTGAACTTCGGCCTGGACATGGGCTTCAAGCCCGAGGTGGAGCTGAAGATCCAGGTCGAGGCGCTGCGCCGTCCCTGACCTGCCGCGGGGGCACGCCCCGGGGCCGCGATCCGCGCGGTGTGCCGCGTCGCGCCTCGCGGCGGTTCGCCCGACCGCCTTGCGGCGTGCCCCGCCGCCACGCCCGCGCCCGTCGCGCGGGCAGGGGGCTGCCAGCGTATCGGTTGCCAGTGCCGATATAATCCCGGATTCGGCGCGCCCTGCGTCGGCCGATGCGCCTTGCTGTGCGCATCGCGCGCGGTGACCGACGCCCGGCGCCCGGCGCCCGGCGCCGTGGCAGGCGCCTATCCGCTTTCCCTCTCTCTGAGTGCTACGCGCACTGGCAACATGAAAAAACTGACTGCACTTCTGATGGTGTCCGCTTCGGCCTTGCTCGTGGCCTGCGGTCAAGGTGACAACGCGCCCGCGCCGGCCGCGGCGGCCGCCAAGAAGATCGTGGTGGGCCTGGACGACAACTTCCCGCCGATGGGTTTCCGCGACGAGAAGAACCAGCTCGTCGGCTTCGACATCGACATGGCGCGCGAGGCGGGCAAGCGCATGGGCCTGGACATGGAGTTCAAGCCGATCGACTGGAACGCCAAGGAAGCCGAGCTCAACGGCAAGCGCGTCGACATGCTCTGGAACGGCCTGACCATCACCGAAGAGCGTAAAAAGAACATCGGCTTCACCGCGCCCTACATGGAAAACCACCAGATCATCCTGGTGGCGAACGCCTCGCCGATCAAGACCAAGGCCGATCTGTCGGGCCGCGTGGTCGGCGCCCAAGACGGCAGCTCGGCCGTCGACGCCATCAAGAAAGACGCGCCCGTGGCCGGCAGCCTGAAGGAGCTCAAGCTCTTCGGCGACAACGTGACCGCCCTGATGGACCTCTCGGTCGGCCGCCTCGACGCCGTCGTGGTCGACGAAGTGGTGGGCCGTTACCTGGCCGCCAAGCGCGCCGGCGAGTACCGCGTGCTCGACGAAAACTTCGGCACCGAAGACTACGGCGTGGGCCTGCGCAAGGAAGACACCGAGCTGCTCAAGAAGCTCGACGACACCCTGGTCGCCATGAAGAAAGATGGCACCTCGGCCAAGATCGCCACCCAGTGGTTCGGCGCCGACATCATCAAATAAAGACGACGCCCGCCCGGGGCCGCGCCTGAGCGCAGCCCCGGGCGCCGGAACGCCCGTTCCGGCCCGAGGCCCACCGATCCATGGATTACGTACTTTCCCTCCTGGGACCGATGGCGCAGGGCGCTCAGGTCACGCTGACGCTCTTTTTCATCACGCTGGTGCTGGCCGTGCCGCTCGGCCTCGCGCTCGCGCTGGTGCGGATCTCGCGCTGGCGCGTGGCCAGCCAGGCCGTCAATGGCTACATCTGGCTGATGCGCGGCACGCCGCTGATGCTGCAGCTGCTGTTCATCTATTACGCCTTGCCGTTCGTGCCGGTGATCGGCATCCGTCTGCCGGATTTCCCGGCGGCCATCGTGGCCTTCGCGCTGAACTACGCCGCGTACTTCGCCGAAATCTTCCGCGCCGGCATTCAGTCGGTGGACCGCGGGCAGTACGAGGGCAGCAAGGTGCTGGGCATGACCTACCTGCAGACCCTGCGCCGCGTCGTGCTGCCGCAGATGGTGCAGCGGGTGTTGCCGCCCATGAGCAACGAGACCATCACCCTGGTGAAGGACACGTCCATCATCTACGTGCTGGCGCTCAACGACATCCTGCGCACCGCGCGCGGCATGGTGCAGCGCGATTTCTCGACCACGCCGTTCCTGGTGGCGGCCGCCTTCTATCTCCTCATGACGCTGGTGCTGACCTGGTTCTTCCAGCGCATGGAAAAACGCTATGCCAAATACGATCAATGAACCCGCGCGCGGCGAGCCGCGCAAAGTGATGATCGAGGCCCGTCACATCGTGAAGGCGTTCGGCGAAAACCGCGTCCTCGACGACGTGTCGCTGACGCTGGGCCGGGGCGAGGTGGTGGCCGTGATCGGGCCGTCGGGCTCGGGCAAGAGCACCTTTCTGCGCTGCCTGAACCACCTCGAGATCATCGACGGCGGCAGCCTGCACATCGCGGGCGACCTGCTCGCCGAGGCCGTGCCGGGCGCGCCGAGCCGCTACGTGGCGGAGCCCGAGGTGCGCCGCCTGTGCCGCCGCATGGGCATGGTCTTCCAGTCGTTCAATCTGTTCCCGCACATGACGGTGCTGCAGAACGTGATCGAAGCGCCCATGACCGTCAAGGGCATCAAGCGCGACGTGATCGTGCCGCGGGCCGAAGAGCTGTTGCGCAAGGTGGGGCTGCTCAACAAGCGCGACAACTACCCGAACCGGCTGTCGGGCGGGCAGAAGCAGCGCGTGGCCATCGCCCGGGCGCTCGCCATGGAACCGGACATCATGCTGTTCGACGAGCCGACCTCGGCGCTGGACCCCGAGCTCACCGTCGAGGTGCTGCGCACCATGCGGCAACTCGCCGACGAGCACATGACCATGCTGGTCGTGACGCACGAGATGGGCTTTGCCCGCGAGGTCGCCCACCGCGTGATCTTCATGGATCAGGGCAAGATCGTCGAAGAGGCGCCGGCCGACACCTTCTTCAACACCCCGCAGCACGCCCGCACGCGGGCATTCCTGGGGCAGATGCTCTAGACCGCGCGCCTGGCGGCGCCGCCGGGCGCCTCAGACACGACCCGACCCACCGAGCGTGCGGATCGGGCGACGGGTCAGCCTGGTTTTGAAGTCCTGGCGGCTGTCGCAGATGATGTGGATGTATACCGTGTCGCCCGCGACTTCGTAGATGACGCGGTTTTTCGCCGCGATGATCTCGAGAAAATGGGTGGCCGGCAGTTCGGCCGGGGCATGTCCCACTTGCGGAAACGACTCGAGATGCAGGATGGCCTGCTTGATCTTCGCATAGGCATCCAGCCAGACGGGCTGTGAAACGTGCTTTCTGACGTGGCGGCGAATCTCGTGCAGATCATCGGCCGCCGATTGCAGAAAGACGACCTTCCGCTTCATTCCGCGTCTTCCCGGTCCAGCGCTTCGCTCCGCGCGAAGACATCGGCGGCGGGAATCACGCGACCCTCTTCGATCTCGCGGCGTCCATGGGCGAGAAGCTGCAGCAGGGCGATGGTTTGCTCCTGCTCTTCGAAGCTCTGCACGTCCATGACGACGAGCTTGGCTTCGCCGTTCTGCGTGATCAGCATCGGCTCGCGCGTCTCGGAAAGCTCTTTCACGATCTCCGCGGCATGACTTTTCAAGTAGCTGATGGGTTTGACCTGGGTGGAGTACTTCACGGCGGTCTCCGGCGGGGAATGGGTATGACTGATTTTAGTCCGAATTCAGTCCATACCCCGGCCGTGGTTTGGGCCTGCCGCCTTCACGGGCCGGAGCGTGCTCTCGTAGCCGCGTCTGCCGCCACGCCGCCTCTCTGTCTGCGCGCGCTGCGCCCTGGCTCGCCTGTACAATACGATTAATTCTAGACAAATCGTATAGTCATGAAAAAAGCCAAGCCGCCCGCCTCGGACGAGCAGGACTCGCTCATCGAACAGGTCAAGCACATCGCCCAGGGGCTGGGCGAGACCTTCGCGCCGTTCTGCGAGGTGGTGGTGCACGATCTGCGCACGCCCGACAACGCGATCCTCGCGATCCACAACAATCTGTCCGGCCGCGCCGTGGGCGATCCCACCACCGAGCTGGGCCTGGCGCGCATCGCGGACGACGATTATCCGCAGGTGCTGAGCAATTACGCGAATCAGTTTGCCGACGGCCGGCGCGCCAAGAGCACATCGGTCGGCATCAAGGATGCCGAGGGCCACTACGTGGCCGCGCTGTGCCTGAATGTGGACGTCACGGTGCTGCGCACGCTTCAGAGCATGCTGGATCTGTTCTGCGGCACCGGCCCCGCGGCCGTGCGCGAAACGCTGGATCCGGTCGGCGCCGAGGGCATACGCGAGCGTATCGATCAGTTCGCCGCCGCGCTCGCGACGCCGGCGCAGTCGCTCAAGGCCGATCAACGCCGCGCGTTGCTGCAGGAGCTCAAGGCGGGCGGGTTCCTGGAAGTGCGCAAGGCCATGGACGTGATCGCCGGGCACCTCGGCGTGTCGCGCGCAACGGTGTACAACGATGCCAAATAATCAAGACGATCTGCTGCTGCTCGACCATGCCGACGTGGCGCGGCTGCTCCAGCCCGAGATGGTGAGCGAGGCCGTGCGCCACGCCTTCGCGCTGCATGCCGCGCGCCAGGGCAGGGTGTTTCCGGTGATCCGCGAGGCGCTCGCCACCGGGGGCGTCTTCGGCATCAAGGCGGGCGACGTGCCGGGCGAGGCCTTGCTGGGCTTCAAGGCGGCGGGTTTCTGGCCGGCCAACCGCGCGCGCGGGGGCGAGCCGCATCAGGCCACCGTGATGCTGATCGACCCCGCCACGGGCCGCCCGCGCTGTCTGGCAGACGGCAACCTCATCACCACCGAGCGCACCGGCGCCGCGGGCGCGTTGGGCCTGGCGCTGCTGGCGCGGCCCGACAGCCGCACCCTGTGCGTGTTCGGCACCGGCGTGCAGGCGCGGGTGCAGATCAAGCATGCGCTGCGCGTGCTGCCCGGCATCGAACACGTGACCTACCTCAGTTCACAGGGCGCTGCGGCGCCGGCCTTCGAGACGGCGCTGGCGGACATGGGCGTGGCCGTGCGCCACGCCACCGACGCCAATCGCGCGGTCGCGGATGCGGATGTGGTGATCACCGCCACGCCGGGCCGGCAGGTCCTGTTCGACGCCGCCGCCGTCACGCCCGGCACGCATGTGAACGCCGTGGGTGCCGACACCCGCGGCAAGCGCGAGCTGCCTGAAGGCCTGCTCGCGGTGGCCACGCTCGTGGTCGACGATCTGGCGCAGGCGCGCTCGCTGGGCGAGGCGCAATGGGCGCCGTCCGTGGCGGCGCTGGAGCTCGGCGATCTGCTGATCGGCGGCGTGGCCTACACCCGCCGCGACGCGGAGATCACGGTGTTCGATCTGACCGGGCTGGCGCTGCAGGACCTCACCGTTGGGCAGGCCCTGCTGCGCGAAGCCGCGGCGCAGGGCGTGGGCACGTGCGTGCCCTGGCACTGGTAGGCGAGCTTCGAGCCTCAGGCGGCGGCGCCCACCAGCTCGGCGTAGCGCGCCAGGTCGACGTTGCCGCCGCTCACGATCACGCCCACGCGCTTGCCGCGCCACTGGTCCGCGACGTTCTGCAGGCCGGCCAGGCCGAGGGCGCCGGTGGGCTCCACCACCTGCTTCATGCGCGAGCCGAAGAAGCGCATCGCTTCGACCAGCTGCGCATCGGTGCCGGTCAGGATGTCGGTCACGTCGCGCTGGATGATCGCGAAGGTGATCTTGCCCAGGTATTGCGTCTGCGCGCCGTCGGCCAGCGTGACGGGGGTGTCGATGCGCACGATGCTGCCCTGGCGCAACGACTGCTGGCCGTCGTTGCCGGCTTCGGGCTCCACGCCGTACACCTGGCAGGCCGGCGCGAGCGCCTTGGCCGACAGCAGCGAGCCCGACAGCAGGCCGCCACCGCCCAGCGGCATGAAGAGGGCGTCGAGCGCGCCGACTTCCTCGAACAGCTCCTTGGCGGACGTGCCCTGTCCCGCGATCACGTCGGCGTGGTCGTAGGGCGGGATGAGCGTCAGGCCGCCTTCTTCGGCCAGCTTGCGGCCGATGGCCTCGCGATCTTCTTTGTAGCGGTCATAGGTGACCACCCTGGCGCCATAGCCGCGCGTGGCCGCGACCTTCATCGCCGGCGCGTCGTCCGGCATGATGATGGTGGCCGGAATACCGAGGATGCGCGCGGCCAGCGCCACGCCCTGAGCGTGGTTGCCCGACGAAAATGCCACGACGCCTGCGCGGCGCTGCTCGGCATTGAACTGCGCCAGCGCGTTGTACGCCCCGCGGAACTTGAACGCGCCCATGCGTTGCAGGCTTTCGAACTTGAAGAACACTTCGGCGCCGAGCTGCTCGTTGATCGTGCGGGAAGTCAGCACCGGCGTACGGTGGGCGACACCGGCCAGGCGGGCGGCGGCGGCTTCGACATCGGCGTAGGTGGGCAGGGCGGCTTGCGTCATGGTGGTTGCGAAAGAGGGCGGTTGGCGGAGAGCGTGGCTCGCTGGCGGGCGCGGCGGCCGGTGCCGGCGCGCGGGCGCTTGGCTGAGACTATCGATCTAATTATAGACATTTGTTCCAGCCCTCGGGCTCGCGGCAGGCTGGCAGAACCCGGGGTCGGATGATTTATCATGCCGCCTGTCGTTCCAGTCGGAACGCCGCCGCCGCGATCGGGTGCGCCGATCCTTCTTTCCGCCCGAACCCTTTCATGCAGAACCTTGCCGTACGTGCGCGCGCGTTTTCTCATCGCCATGGCGGGCAGGGCGGAAGCCGACTCGGCTTATGGGCCGCCAGCGTCGCGATGCTGGCGCTGCCGCTGATGGCGCAGGCCCAGACCGGGCAGGCCATGCGCAGCGACCGCCCGCGCGTCGAGGCGGCCGACCTGTATTACTACGAACCGCCCGCGGGCGGCATCGCGGCAGTGGCGCTCGACCGGCTCGCCCGCGACCTGTCGCGCCAGCCGGAGGTGTTGCGGCAGGTGCGCGACCTGGACCGCGGCGCGCGGCTCACGTTTTTCACCGAGGCGCGCGCCGATGGACGGCGCCGTTTGCCCACCGCCACGCTGGAGGCGGCGCAACCGGCGATTCTGCTGCTGCTGCAGCGCGCGACGACGCTCGAGTGCTACGGCGTGGTGATGGCGCGGTTTTTGGACGAGACGCAGCGGGTGCGCTGGAACCTGGCGGTGATCGACCATGAGCCCGAGCTGGCCGGACCCTGGCGCGAGCACGAGTTCGACAGCGTGATGGCGCATCTGCGCGGCCTGCCGAAGAACGAGGTGGATCCGGCCGCGCGGGAGCAGGCCTGGAATCGGCTCATCGAGAGCCTGCCACCCGCCGAGCGCGACGAGGTCGAGCGCGTGATGGCGATGACCGAGACCGGGCCCGACGAGGCGGCCACCCTGTGCAATCTGGCGCGCACCTTGCAGGCGGCTCTGGTGAAGGCACCCGCGGCCGAGCGCCGGCTGCTGATATTGCCGGCGCGGCGCTGACCGGCCGGCTGCTGATGCTGCAGGACGCGGCGCAGACCCACCGGCCGCGCGCCTCCTTCCTGCTTGTCTGGCCGCGACGGAGAGCGTGTCGCCCCGCGGCCGCGTGGATTCAACCGGGGAACGGGTCCGCGCCGCGCGGATCGCCGGCCTCGAACACATAACCGATCTGATCGGCCACCTCGCGCAGGATGCCCTGCGCGAGGTTGAACGCCGTGTTGGCGGCCGGCACGCCGGCGTAGATCGCGTTTTGCAGCAGCACTTCCTTGAGCTCGGCGGGGCTCAGGCGCGAGTCGTCGGTGGCCGTCAGCGCGGCGCGCACGTGCAGTTCGAATTCTTCCCAGCGGGCCAGCGACAGCGTCACGGCCAGCACCATCATGCGGCGCGATTTGCGCGGCAGGCCGTCGCGGCTCCAGATGTCGTGCCAGGCATAGCGGGTGATCAGGTTCTGATAGTCGGCGGTGAAACTGGTGGCGCGCGAAAGCGAGCGCTCGACCCATTCGTCGCCCAGCACGGCGCGGCGGTTGGCCAGGCCTTTGTCGAAATCGTCTTGACGGCTCATCGTGTGTCCTGTCGGTTGAGCGCCGGATTTGGGTTGCCCCAAGGCCGGCGCTCGATCGGGTCGATAGGCCCGATCAGTTCACGTTGATGTTGTTGGCCTTGACCAGTTCGCCCCAACGCACTTGTTCGTCGTTGACGAACTTGGTGAAGTCGGCCGAGCTGCTGCCCACGGCGGTCAGACCCAGCTTGCCCAGCTTTTCGCGGGTTTCCGGACGGGCCAGCGTCTTCTGGATCACTTCCTGCAGCTGCGTCACGACCTCGGGCGGCGTGCCGGCCGGCAGGAAGAAGCCGTTCCATTCCACCACGTCGAAGTTCTTGATGCCGGCTTCGGCCACGGTCGGCACGTTCGGCAGTTCGGGCATGCGCTTGGACGACGACACGGCCAGGGCCTTGAGCTTGCCGGTCGTGACGTAGTTCAGGCTGGAGGCCGCGTTGGCGAAATAGACGTCGACCTGACCGCCCATCACGTCCACGATCGCGGGTGCGCCGCCCTTGTAGGGCACGTGCACGGCTTCGATCTGGGCGTCCTTCTTCAGCAGCTCACCGGCCATCTGGGCCAGGCTGCCCGGACCATACGAGGCGTACGTGTAGCGGCTGGGGTTGGCCTTGGCGGCCTGGATGAAGTCGGGCAGGGTGTTGAAGGCCGAGCCGGGGGCGGCGACCAGGATGTTCGGCACGCTGATGGCCTGCGACACGGGGATGAAATCCTTCTTCGCGTCGTAGGGCAGCTTGCGCAGCACCGGGTTGATCGCGAAGGCCGAGGCGTCGTACAGCACCGTGTAGCCGTCGGCCTTGGCGCGGGCCACGTAGGCGGCGCCGATCGAGCCGCTTGCGCCGCCCTTGTTTTCGATGACCACGCTCTGGCCCGAGACTTCGGCCATGCCTTGCGCAATGATGCGCGCGGCGTTGTCGGCGCCACCGCCGGCGGCGTAGGGCACGACCACGGTGATGGGCTGCGTCGGGAAGCCGGCGGCGTGGGCGCTGCCCAGTGCGGCGAAGCCGAAGGTGGCGGCCAGAGCGGCGCGGATCAGGGTCGATTTTGTTTTCATGTCTACTCTCTTGCTCCCGTGCGGGGGGGGTTGAAACTCGTTGGAATAATCGTGCTTCGCACGACTGTCTGGGTCTGGCCGCGAGGCCAGGGCAATCAGACGGTCGCGATGGGGTTGACCGGCGCGCCGACCAGACCGGGCACATACATGGGTGCGGCGGTCAGGAAGAAGGCATGCCGGCCGTGCTGGCGCAGCCAATGCGCCAGCGGGGTCAGGTGCCAGAGCTCGCCCAGGGGCAGGCCCAGCTTGAACAGGCATTGCTCGTGCAAGGGCAGGAGCGCGCCGCGCTCGGCGGCGAGGCTGTGGTTGCGCAGCTCGACGGCGTGGTTGTCGGCCGCGATCGCCGCGATGCGGCTTTCTTTGATCCACGCCAGCAGCGCGGCATCGTCGCCGTCGAGCGTGCAGCAGCTGGTTTTGAGCCGGTGCTGTTCGTCGTCGGCGAGCGTCAGGGCGAGGTCGGCCAGGCCGGTGTGCAGACACAGCACATCGCCCGGGCGCACCGTCACGCCGTCGGCCTGCATCACCGCCTGCAGATCGGCCAGGCCGATCTTGCGCTGCGTATCGCCGAAATGCGCGCGCAGGTCGACGAGCACGCCGCGGCCCTGGATGCCATGGCGCGCCATCGGTGCGATCGAGAGATCGCGCGTGCCGGTGAACCCTTCGCCGCCGGGCTCGCTGACCGTGAAGCCGTTGTAGCCGGTGGGGGCGGGCTCGCCGGTGCCATGCGCGTCGTAGAGCGAGCCGACGTGACCGAGCGCGTCCCATTGGGTCGAGTACTGCGGGGACAGCGTGATGCTGTCGTCGCTGATCACGTCGGTCGCGCCCGGCACGTCGTTGGCGAGCGGATAGCGGTATACCGGCACGCCGTTTTTCTCGGCGGGGCGGATCACGGGGCCCTTGCGGCGCGGGTTGAGCACCGGCGCGCGCGGCACCGTGAGCGGCAGGCTCAGCGAGAAAGACAGGCCCTCGCGCACTTCGGCGATGGCGGCCAGGCGCGTGGCCTTGTCCAGATGATTCAAGGTACCCAGCTGATCGTCGGGTCCGAAATCGCCCCAGTTCGAGCCTTCGGGGCGCTGGGTGTAGCGTGGCGTCTGGCTCATGGCCTGATCGTCTCCTGGCGCCGATTGGCCCGGCGCCGTTTGTTGTTAGTAGCCAGCCGCGTCTGGGCGCGGCCGGTGTCTCGTGCGAGCGGCGTCTAGCGCACCGCGTCGCGGATCATCAATGCATCGATCTCGATCGGGGCATAGCCCAGGTCGGCCAGGATGGCGCGGCTGTGTTCGCCGAGGCTCGGCGCTCCCTGGCGAGCCGGCGCCGCCGTGTCGCGCACCTTGCCGTAGGGCGCGAAGTGCGCCCATTGGGCCAGGCCGAGATAGTCGCCCGCCTGCGCGTTGTGCAGTGGCTGCATAAATCCCATGGCCTGGACCTGCGGGTGATCGAACATGTCTTCGACACGGTTGACCACGGCGCACGGCACGCTTTGACCGAAGATCTCCGCCCACTCGGTGGCCGGCTTGCGGGCCAGCGCTTCGCGTACCAGCGGGATCAGCACATCGGCCTGTGCCGCGCGTTTCTTGACGGTATCGTAGTCAGGGTGCTCGGCCAAGGCTTCGAGGCCCAGATGGCCGCACAGCGAACGCCAGAAGTGCGGCGTGTTGGCCGAGATGTAGAGATGGCCTTCCTGCGTGGGATGAATGCCGGTGATGCCGCCCGAGCGCATGTCGCGTTCGAGCTTGCGCGGTTCGCCCTCGGCCCACACCAGTCGCGCGGACTGCATCGCCAGCGCGCTGCCGAGCAGCGATACTTCGATGGCCTGGCCGCGGCCGGTCTTCTCGCGTTGATAGAGCGCGGCGGCGACGCTGTTGGAGATCAGCGCGGCGCCGTAGTAATCGACGACCGAGCCATACAGGATCTCGGGCGGACCATCGGCCTTGGCCTGCGAGGCGCACATGCCGGTCATCGACTGCAGCACCTGGTCGTAGCCGGCGTGGCCCGCCATCGGGCCGGCCATGCCATAGCCCGTCATGGCGCAATACACGAGACGCGGATTGATCGCCGACAGCGTGGCGAAGTCGATGCGCAGGCGCTCGGGCACGCCGGGGCGGAAGTTGTGCACCAGCACATCGGCCTCGCGCACCAGCCGCACCAGCACGTCGTAGCCGGCATCGTCCTTCAGGTTCAGGCACAGGCCGCGCTTGTTGCGGTTGATGCCCAGAAAGGCGCGGCTCTCCGTCGGCAGCGTCGACGGATACTTGCGCAGATTGTCGCCCTCGGGCGGCTCGATCTTGATGACTTCGGCGCCCATGTCGCCCAGCAGCGCGCAGCCATACGGGCCGGCGATGTAGGCGCTGAGGTCCAGGACTTTGATGCCGTCCAGGGGCAGGGGAGAAGCGAGGGATGCGTCAGGCGATTGCGTCATGCGGTGTCAACTCGGTCTTGCGGAAATTCTTCGGAATGGCGCAGCGGGCGGCTCAGGCCGGACCGGCGGCCAGCAACACGTCCTGCGCGCGGCGCACGAACGGCGCGTCGATCATGCGGCCGTCGAGCACGAAGGCGCCGACGCCGGCATGCGCTTCGCTCGCGGCCACCACGCGGCGCGCTTCCTCGATTTCTTCGGCGGAGAAGCCGAAGGTCTCGTTGGCGATCGCGATCTGGCTCGGATGGATGCAGGACTTGCCCAGGAAGCCGATCGAACGCGCGAGCTGGGCTTCGGCGCGAAAACCGTCGGTGTCCTTCACGCGGGCATAGGCCGCGTCGAGCGCGAACTTGCCCGACGCACCGGCGGCCAGACGCACCGCCAACAGGATGGGACGCAGGATGTCCATGTCGTAACGCGCGATGCCGAGCGGCTCGAACAGGTCGGCCAGGCCCAGCTGCAGACCGCAGACGCGTTCATGCGCGGCGGCGAGTTCGGCGGCGCGGGCCAGGCCCTGCGGCGTCTCGACGTTCACCAGAAAGCGGCCCGTGAAACCCGCGGCGCTGGCGCGCGTCACGGCGTCGCGCACGGAGGCGGCGCTTTCGGTCTTGGGAACGTTGAGGATGTCGAAGGGCACCTGACCGAGCTCGGCCAGATCGTCCTGATAAAACGGGGTGTCGGAGGCGTTGATGCGGACGATAATTTTCTTGGCATGCTGGCCGGGCGTCTGCTGCCGCAGCCAAGCGGCGAGCGTGGCGCGCGCCTCGGCCTTGCGCTCGGGTGCGACGGCGTCTTCGAGATCGAAGGAAATCGCGTCCGCGGCGCTGGCCATGGCCTTATCGAAGAGCTCCGGACGCGATGCCGGAACAAACAGCTTGCTTTTCATAGGTGTCTCCTGGGCCGGATTGTGGCGTGCCAGACCGGCACCGTGGGCGAGCTCGGTTACGATTAAACGATAGAATATCTATCATCATGAACACCGATTTCCTTCAAACCCTGGTCGCCGTGGCCCGTCACGGCTCGATGGCGGAGGCCGCGCGCCGGCTGGGCCTCACGCACGGCGCGGTGGCGCAACAGATCCGCGCGCTCGAGCAGGAGCTGGGCGCGCCGCTGGTCGCGCGGGCCGGCCGCACCGTCCATCTCACCGCCAAGGCGAGCGAACTGCTGGCGCCCGTGCAGGAGGTGCTGGCCAGCCTGGAGCAGATCCGGTATCTGGCCCGCTCGGGCGAGGTGATGGGTGAGCTGCGGCTGGGTGCGGGCAATACCGCGCTGAATTCCGTGGTGCCGGCCATCCTGGAGCGGCTGGTGGCGCGGCACCCGCTCGTAAACGTGGCGCTCACGCCCGGACACTCGGCGCGCTTCTATCCGGCCGTGGAGGCAGGGGAGCTCGACGCGGCCATCGCGCTCGAGGCGCCGTATCCCCTCGCCAAGAGCCTGGGCTGGCAGTTGCTGCGCGAAGAGCCCTATGTGCTGGCCGTGGCGCCGCGTCTGGCCGGCCGCGATCCGCATGCCTTGCTGGCGAGCGAGCCCTTCATCCGCTACCAGCGCAACGACTGGGGCGGGCGCCATGTGGACGATTATCTGCGGCGCGTGGGCATCGTGCCGCGCGACCGGTTCGAGCTCAACGCGATCGAGGCGATCGCCGTGATGGTGAGCCGGGACCTGGGCGTGGCCATCCTGCCGCTGTCGACCAATGACGCGATCCAGCGCCTGGGCCTGGCGGTGATCCCGTTGCCCGCGCCGTGCGAGCCGCGCCGCTTCGGCCTGATCTGGCCGCGCGGCTCGTCGCGCGTGTCGCTGATCCAGGCCTTCCGCGATACGGCGATGGAAGAGTACGGCAAGCTGCCCGCGCCCTCGCTCTGACGCGCGGCGCGCGCCGGGGGTTCAGCCCAAGAGCAGCGAGACGCCGATCGCGGTCATGACGAGCGCGACCAGTCCGTCGAGCAGGCGCCAGGCGGCCGGCCGTGCGAACCAGGGGCGCAGCAGCCGCGCGCCGTAACCCAGCGCGAAGAAGAACAGAAACGACGCGCAGGCCGCGCCGATGCCGAACGCGCGCCGGTGGTCGTCGTATTGGCTGGCGATGCTGCCGAGCAGCACGACCGTGTCCAGATAGACGTGCGGGTTGAGCCAGGTCAGGGCCAGGCAGGTGAGCAGCGTGGCGCGCAGGCTGGCGCTGCCGGTCTCGGCCGGGCGCAGCGCATCGTGGGCGCGCAGTGCCTGACGCAGGTTGCGCGCGGCATAGACGAACAGGAACAGGGCGCCGCCGTAGCGCATCACGGGTTCGATCCAGGGCAGGCGCGTCGAGATCAGGCCGAAGCCCGAGACGCCCAGGCCGATCAGCGCGGCGTCCGACACCGCGCAGGTGATGCACACCGCGAACACATGCTCGCGTCGCAGGCCCTGGCGCAGCACGAAGGCGTTCTGCGCGCCGATGGCGAGAATGAGGCTCAGGCTCAGCAGAAAGCCGGCGATGAGGGCGGGGCCGACGCCGGGTGCGAACAAGGACATGGCGGATGCGACGACGATGATGGTGCGGAAAGGGCGCCTAGCCTAGCGATTCTGGTGCCGCCGCGCCACCGCGATCTGCTAATGCGGCATTAGCGCCCATGCCGTTGCGCCAACGGCATCGGCTCGCTTTACAAGCCGATGCCGCCGTCGCAGTATGGGTGCCTTTCCGAGACGCGCGGGAGCGGGTGTTCATGGACTTGCAGGTCGATGCGGTGCAGGGCGCGGCAACACTGCCGGCGGCGGTGGACGTGGTGGTCATCGGGGGCGGCATCATCGGCGTGAGCACCGCGCTCGCGCTGGCGCGGCGAGGCCATTCGGTGGCGGTGTGCGAGAAGGGGGCGGTGGCGCTCGAGCAGTCGAGCCGCAACTGGGGCTGGGTGCGCACCACGCGGCGCGATCTGCGCGAGTACGCGCTGGCCGCCGAAAGCCTGCGACTGTGGCGCACGATCGACCGCGATCTGGGCATCGATACCGGCTTCCGCGAATGCGGCATTCTCTACACCGCCGACGATGCGGCGCGCCAGCAGGAGCTCGAGACCTGGGTCGAGCGCGTGCGCGCCGAGTTCGGCGAGGTACCGACGCGATCCCTGAGCGGCGCCGAGGTCGATGCTCGCGTGCCGGGCGCCTCGCGCCGTTTCACGGGCGGCATCCATACCCCCACCGATGGCTGCGCCGAACCGCAACGGGCCGTGCCGGCCATGGCGCGGGCGTTGGCCGGCCTGCCGGGCGCCCATGTGCTGACACGCTGCGCCGTGCGCGGCATCGACATGCAGGCCGGCCGCGTCGCCGGCGTCGTCACCGAGCGCGGCCGTATCGCCTGCGGCGCGGTGGTCGTGGCGGGCGGCGCCTGGTCGCGCTATTTCTGCAAGAGCCTGGGCATCGACCTGCCGCAGTTGCTCACGCGGGGCTCGGTCCTGCACACCCAGCCGCTCGCGGGCGGGCCGGATGGCTGCGTCAGCACGCACGGCGTGGCGCTGCGCAAGCGCGCCGACGGCGGCTACACGCTGGCCTGGGGCATGCGCACCTATGCCGAGATCACGCCCGACTGCTTCACACAGTTCCTGCGCTTCGTGCCGGCCCTGCGCAGCACCTGGGGCAGTCTGCGACTGGCGGTCGGGCGGCGCTTTATCGACGAGTGGCGCCGGCCCGGGCGTTGGGATCTCGATGGGCCCACGGTGTTCGAAGCCGTGCGCACGCTCGATCCGCAGGCCCTGCCGGGCTATGTGGCGCCGCCCCTGGATAACTTCCGCAAGTTGCTGCCGCAACTATCCGACGCCCGCATCGCCACGCAGTGGGGGGGCTACATGGACGTCACGCCCGATGCGATTCCGGTGATCGGCCCGGCCGAGCGGGTGCCCGGTCTCTATATCGCCACCGGCTTCTCGGGTCATGGCTTCGGCATCGGGCCGGCCGCGGGCCACCTGATGGCGGACCTGGTGGCGAACGACACGCCGCTGGTCGACCCGCATGCGTTCCGCCTCACGCGGTTTTTCGACGGCACGCCGATCCGGGTCGACGCGGGCTTCTGAGTCGGGCGCCGCTCGACGCCCGGCGCGGCGGCGCCCGGCGCATCGACGCCCGGGGCATTGACGCCCGGGGCATCGACGCCGGGCGCGGCGGCGTCCGTGCAAACGGGGCCAGGTCCGGAAATTGCTGCACCACGGAAGACTTTTCCGCTGGAGCTGGCATGGACGTCACGCTGTATTCGCTCTTCGAAGGCAGGCATCCCTGGATCGCCGCCGCCGTGGTGGCGCTGATCGCCGCGGCAGCCGCCCTGGTGGCCCACCGGGTCCTGGCGATGATCCTGACCCGGCTGACCCGGCGCCGGCCGCTGCTGGCTTCGATCGTGCGCTACACCTACACGCCAGGGCGCTGGGTGCTGCTGGCGCTGGTGCTCTCGGTGGCCGCCGCGGCGGCGCCCAACGCACTGCCGGGCATCCTGGCCACGCGCGAGGCGCTGCGGCTGGTGTTCATCGCGGTGACGACCTGGCTGGTGGTGCGGGCCTGCACCGGGCTGGGCGAGGGCATCGTCGCGCTCAATCCGGCCGACGTGGCCGACAACCTGGGCGCCCGCCGCATCCAGACCCAGACCCGCGTGCTGATGCGGGTGGTCAATCTGGCGGTGGTGATGGTGGGCCTGGCCGCCATGTTGATGACGTTTCCGGCGGTGCGCCAGATCGGCGCGAGCCTGATGGCCTCGGCGGGCCTGATGGGTCTGGTGGCCGGCTTCGCGGCGCGCCCGGTGCTGGGCAATCTTATCGCCGGCCTGCAGATCGCGCTGACGCAGCCGATCCGGCTGGACGATGTGTTGATCGTGCAGGGCGAATGGGGCAGGGTGGAAGAGATCACCGGCACCTATGTGGTCGTGCGGATCTGGGACGAGCGGCGCCTGATCGTGCCGCTGCAGTGGTTCATCGAAAATCCGTTTCAGAACTGGACCCGGCGCTCGGCAGAAATCATCGGCACGGTGTTTCTGTGGTCGGACTACCGCCTGCCGCTCGCCCCCCTGCGCGAAGAGCTCGACCGGCTGGTGCGCGAGGCGCCCGAGTGGGACCAGCGCGTCTGCGTGCTTCAGGTGACCGAGGCGGGCGAACGTTCGATGCAGCTGCGCGCGCTGGTCAGCGCGCGCGATTCCGGGCAGGCCTGGGACCTGCGCTGCAAGGTGCGCGAAGGCTTGCTGAATTTCATCCAGCGGCACTATCCCGAGTGCCTGCCGCGCGTGCGCGCCGAGCTCGGCACCGAACCGAGCAAGCCCGGCGCGCGACCCGACGCGTCGGCACAGGCACTGACCAGCCCGACGCCCTGAGCGGGGCGGACGCGGCGCCGGACCGGGCTATCATTGCCCGCGACGCGGCGCCACGATCCGCGCAACGCACAATAAAAGGGGTATCGACGTCATGAAGGGCTCGCGCAACTCGTTGATCACGTTACGGATTTTTCTGGCCGCGGCGCGCACCCTGAATTTCAGCCGCAGCGCCGAGAGCCTGCACCTGACGCAGAGCGCCGTCAGCAAACACATCGGGGCGCTCGAGGCCCGGCTGGGCATCGCGCTGTTCAAACGCCTGCCCAACGGCCTGCGCCTGACCCACGCCGGCGCGCTGTATCACGAGCGCATCAGCGCAGCGGTGCGGCTGATCGACGAGGCCGACGCGCTGGTCGCGCATCCCATGAGCCGCGTGGCGCTCAACATCGCGGTCTCGCCTTCCTTCGCGCAGTTCTGCCTGATCCCGGGCTTGTCGGAGTTTTTCGAGCAGCATCCCGAGGTGCGCGTGAACATCCGGCCGCGTCTGCTGTACGGCCGCGATCAGGGCGAACGCTTCGACGCCGAGATCCAGCTGCATTCCGGCCATGTGGCGGGCATGTCGGCCCATTACCTGTGCGGGCGGGAGATGACGCTGGTGGCCGCGCCGCGGCTGCTGGCGCGCCATCCGGTGCGCCAGGTCGAGGATCTCGACGGCGTGCCGCTGCTCAAGCGCGCGCAGCGTGGGTACAGCTGGGACGAGTGGCGCGCGGAAGTGGCGCCGCTGTGGTCCGGGCCGGCCGCGACCGCGCCCGAGTACGAAGGCTTTTCGGTGCTGATGCCGGCCGTGCTGAACGGGCTGGGCGTGGCCATCGTGCCGCTGTGCATGGTGCTGGACGCCTTGCGCGACGGCACGCTCGTGCGGCCGCTGGGCGAGACCGTCGAAAGCCGGCATGGCTACTATCTGATGCAGCCGCGGCCCAACGTGGGCGGCGCCTACGCCGACGCGTTCTGCGACTGGGTCACCGAGCGCGCGCAGACGCTCAACGAGGCGGTCCGGGCCCATCTGGCCCAGGGCTGAGCCGGCGCGGGGCGTCCGCCGCGCCTCGCCGCCGGGCGGGGGGGGCGAGCCGCAAGCATGCCGATATTCCAGTTCGGAATGGCGCATGCGAAAACTTCCTTTGCCGGACGCCGAGGTGCTTGCCAGAATGGTCGCACCTAGTTACGAATTGATCGGCCCTTCTCATGCACAAGCTCAAGACCTCGCTCTCCACGCGCCTGCTGCCGGCGCTGTTCCCTCTGATGCTGGCCGCGGCCGCGCCGGCCCAGGCCGCCTGGCCCGACAAGCCCATCCGTGTGATCGTGCCGTACGCGGCCGGCGGCAGCTCCGACGTGCTGGCGCGCGGCATCAGCGATCAGCTCGCCAAAGAGCTCGGTCAGCCTGTGGTGGTGGAGAACCGGGCCGGTGCCGGCTCGATGATCGGGACGGCCTACGTCGCGAACGAGGCGCCCGATGGCTACACCCTGCTGCTGGCCGACGTGCCGTTCACCATCGTGCCGGCCCTGTATGCCGACCGCGTGAAGTACGACGCCCGCAAGGACTTCGCGCCGATTTCGCTGATCGGCGTGTCGCCCATGTACCTGTTCGTGAATCCGGCGTTCGAGGCCAAGACGGTGCCGGCGCTGGTCGCCGCCGCCAAGGACAAGCCGGCCAGCATTTCGATCGGCTCGGGCGGCAACGGCTCGCTGACCCATCTGATGGCCGAGCTGTTCATGCAGAACACGGCCACCAAGCTGGTGCACATCCCGTACAAGGGCGCCTCGGCCTCGGTGAACGATCTGGCGGGCGGGCAGATTCAGGTCAGCTTCACGACCATGCCGACCGCCGCCGCGCTATTCCAGGGCGGCAAGATCACGCCGATCGCGGTCTCCTCGCCCGAGCGCATGAAGGACACGCCGAACGTGCCGACCTTCCAGGAGCTGGGCGTGCCCAACATGACGGTGCAGACGTGGTGGGGCCTGATGGCGCCGGCCGGCACCCCGGGCGACGTGCAGGCCAAGCTCGAAGCCGCGATGAAAACCGTGATGCAGGCCGCGCCCGTGCAGCAGCGGCTGGTGAGCGTGGGCGTCAGCGCGCCCGCCGACACCAGCTCGGCCGCGCTCAAGGGCCTGCTCGCCGAAGACTTCACCCGCTGGGAAAACGTCGTCAAGCGCGCCGACATCAAGTTCGAGTGACGCGATGCGTTTCCGCGTGGCCTGGCATCGTGGAGTTACCCCGCCGGTTTGACCCTGCGCCAGACACGCTTTTTTATACCGGCGCCGTGGCTCGCCACGGTGCCTGAGTGACGATACGACGGGCGCCTCAAGTAGCGCCCGTCATCCATCGAGAGACAAGACGATGCAAGCCTGGCTGGAAGCCGCGGCCGCCGACGCGGCCCTGATGAATGATTTCGAGACCCTCTGCGCCTTTGGCGGCCGCATGTCCGGCAGCGGCCAGGACGATGCCGCGATGGCCTGGGCGCTGGACCGGCTGCGGTCCATCGCGCCGCATATCAGCCACGTGCATGTGCCGTATGACGGCTGGCGCTGTCTCGAGGCGACGCTCGCGCTCGGCGACACGGCCTTGCCGGTGCGCGCGCTGCTGCGTTCGCAAAGCACGCCTGATGGCGGGCTGGAGGCCGAGGTGATCGATCTGGGGCGCGGCCGGCCCGACGACTTCGCGCGCGTCGGCGACGCGGTGCGCGGCAAGATCGCGCTGGTGCGCCACGAGTTTCCGTTCACCGGCGATCACGTGCACCGCCGCCGCAAGTACGACGCGGCCGTGCAGGCCGGCGCGGTGGGTTTCCTGATCGCCAATAATGTGCCGGGGCAGGGCGTGCTGTCCGGTTCATCGGGCCGCGCGCGCGGCACGGTGGGTATTCCGGCGGCCTATACCGACTACGAAAGCGCGCAGCGTCTGTCGGCCGCGTGCGCGCAGGGACAGGCGCGTGTGCGCCTCGTGCTGCGTGGCGAAGAGCTGGACGGTGCCCAGGCGAGCGTGGGCATCGCCGAGATTCCGGGCGGCCGCGACGGCGTGGTCGTGATCAGCGCGCACATGGACGGCCACGACCTCGGCACCAGCGCGCTGGACAACGCCACCGGCGTGGCGGCGGCGCTGGCCGCGGCGCGGGCCCTCGCCGAGCGCGTGGGCCCCAACACGCCCAGCCTGCGGATCTGCTTCTTCTGCGCCGAGGAATGGGCACTGACCGGTTCGGCGCGCTATCTCGCCGATATGGATCCGGCCGAACGCGAGCGGATCAAGATCGACATCAACCTGGACACCGTGGCGGGCGATATGTCGCTCACGGCTTTGATCAGCGACTTCCCGATGCTCGAGCGCGTGGTTGCCAAGGCCAGCGCCGCGGCCGCAGTGCCGGTGGGCACTTGGCTGCCGCTCATGCCCAACTCCGATCACGCCAACTTCGCGCGTCATGGCATTCCGGCGCTGCGGCTGACCGCCGGCTTCGGCAAGCCGGAGTCGCGCGTCAACCGCATTCTGTCGGCGGGCGACGTGCCGGGCATCATCGAAGAACGCGAACTGCGTCAGGCCGTGGCGGTGACCTGCGCGCTCGCCGAAGTGGCGCTCAAGATGAGCGACGCCGACCTCGCCGGACTGGCGGCGCGCTGAGGCGCTCACGCGCGGGTCTTGGCGCGGGGTTTGCCGCGGGTCTTGCCGCATAGAGCGCCGCCCCGCGGGTAGCCGCCCCGCGGATGGCCGCCCCGCGATCCGCGGCGGTTCCGCCGGCGGACGCTGCCGGTCAGAGTTGCACGAGCCAGCGTTCGACCTGGCCGCGCCCGCGCAGGGCGTCGAGCCAGGCAGCGGGCAGGGCGGCTTCGCCATAAGCGAGGCCGGCCAGGCCGCCGGCGATGGCCGCGGTCGTGTCGGTGTCGTTGCCCAGGGCCACGGCCCGCTTCATGCAGGCTTCGTAGGTGTCGGTCGAAAGCAGGCAATGAATGGCCGACCAGAAGCTGTCGACCACATAGCCCGAACCCTGCGGGGCAACGTAGCGGCCATCCAGCACCACCTTCAATTCGACTTCCTCGGTCGTGCCGTCGCAACGCGCCAGCAGCTCGTCTTCGGCGGCGCGCACGGCGTCGGCCGGCGCCCGGCCGTCGAGCAATTGCATCGCGGTCAGGGCGTAGAGCGCGCAGGTCAGCAGCGAGCGCGCATGACCGTGCGTGACTAGACTCTGGCGCCGCGCCAGACTCACGGCTTCGTCGTACGAGGCCGCGACCAGCACGGCGGGCAAGCAGCGCATCAGCGAACCGTTGCCGTTGTCCCGTTCACCGGCCGGGCCGGCGAGCGGCGCCGCCGTGCCGTCCGCGAGCGCGTCGAGGGCGGCGCGCGTCTGGATGCCGACATCGAAGACGACGCCGTCGGGCGTGTAGGCGCCCTGGCGATACCAGGCGAGCAGATTGGTGGCGAAGTGGGCGAGATCGAGCTTGCGGTCCTGCAGCAGCGCGTCGAGCAGCGCCAGCGCCTGGGCGCCATCGTCGCTCCAGGTGCCCGGCGGCACGCTGGCATGCGCCCGCGCAAAGCCCTTGGGCGGCGTCATGTCGATCAGGTCGGCCGCGGGAATGGCCGCGGCATCGTGGAATTCGTACGGCACGCCCAGCGCGTCGCCCACCAGCAGGCCAAGCAGGCCGCCGCGCAGGCGGTCTCGACGGGAAAGTTGGGTCATTCGATGTACTCGGTGTTCGTGTTGCGGTCGGGCTGCACGCCATCGGCGCGCGGCCATCCGATCCGGGACCTGGCGCGAGGCCGCGTCGGGAACGGCGTTTGCTTGGCACCCGCGCGCCGTCGCGTGCGTGCCGAGCCCGGGGCATTGTGCGCGTCCGTGGCGCGCTTGTCGAATCGGCACGACGGACGAAACCGAATGCCGGATCTCCCGCGCCGCGCGGGCGGAGTATGCTAGCGGCCGACCATGCCAGACCTGCAAAATTTCATCCAGACGGTGCTCGACACCACCGCCCAGCATCCCAACTGGGCGGCGTGCATCGTTCTTCTGCTCGCCTTCGGCGAATCCTTGGCCTTTCTGTCGCTGCTGCTGCCGGCCACCGTGATCCTGTTCGGACTCGGCGGCCTGATCGGCGAGAGCGGGCTGGCGTTCTGGCCGCTGTGGGCCGCGGCGGCGCTCGGCGCGTATCTGGGCGACTGGGTGTCGTACGCCATCGGGCGGCGCTATCAGTATCGCGCGCTGGCCGTCTGGCCGCTCTCGCGTCACCCCGACATCGCCGAACGCGGCCATGCTTTTTTCGGCAAGTGGGGCGCCTGGGGCATCTTCATCGGGCGCTTTTTCGGACCCCTGCGTGCCGTGGTTCCGCTCGTCGCCGGCATCTGCGCCATGCCGCTGCGACCCTTCCAGATCGCCAACGCGGCATCGGCCATGATCTGGGCCTTCGGCATGCTGGCGCCTGGCGCGCTGGGATTGCCCGAGTTGCGGGAGTGGGCGGGGTTCTAGCGGTACGGCCTCGTTCTGCTCGCAGGAAGGCCGACGCCCGCGAGGCGGACCATGGCCAGACGTTCCGCCAGGCGCGCGCCGGCCAACTCGCCGCGCACCCTGTGGTGCAATATCCGTATTCCCTCGATCCGCCTGAAGAGACACTGCATGGACGCCGATACCCCGGTTCGTACTGCCACGGCGACAGGCCAGTTTGCCCGCGCGCTTCTCGAGGCGCCCGGCGCTGGGCACTCCGATGCCGGCACGCCGCGCGCCGCGCTGCCTTGCGCAAGCCACCCGGATGCGCCGTTCTTCGCCGCGGTGCTGGCCAAAAGTCTGGCCTGGGGCGACCTGGGCCGGACCGGGCTGGCGGGCGGCGCGTTGCGCGAGCTGCTGGCCGCCGTGTTTCCGCACGTCCTCCAAAGCGATGACCCCACCGCCGGCCTGATGCTGGAACAGGTCGCGCGGCAGGGCACCGGCGCGCCTCCCCGGGATGAACATCGGGCGTTCGTCGCGCAGACCGGCGCGCTGCTGGACGCCTACGCCGCGCCGCACGGCACCACGCCCTGGGTGTCGCGCATCCTGATCCACGCCTGTCTGCGCACCGACCACCTCTGGCGCGACCTCGGACTGGCCGGGCGCGAGGACGTCACGGCCTTGCTGCGGCGTCACTATCCCGGCCTGCCGGAGCGCAACGTGCACAACCTGCGCTGGAAGAAATTCCTGGCTTACGCCGCGCGCGAGCGGGCCGGGCTGCCGCCGCAAGCGGCGCCGGGCTGCGCGGGCTGCGAGGAAGAGGCGCAGTGCTATCCGGTGGCGACCGCGCAGCCGGCTGCGCCGGTCGATGTCATCCGGACGCGGTAAGCTCGCGCGCAAGGTCCGCAACGGGCGGGCCTCGCCCTGATCCGCCATGACCGACGCCGAACGCACTCACACGAAACCGATCGATGCCTCCGCCGAGCGCCCGGCCGCCGTGCCGTGGCGCGAGGCGTTCTGGTTCTGGCTGCGGCTCGGCTTCATCAGTTTTGGCGGACCCGCCGGGCAGATCGCGATCATGCACACCGAGCTGGTCGAGCGGCGGCGCTGGATCAGCGAGCGCCGCTTCCTGCACGCGCTCAACTACTGCATGCTACTGCCCGGCCCGGAGGCCCAGCAGCTGGCCACCTATCTCGGCTGGCTGATGCATCGCACCTGGGGCGGCATCGTGGCCGGGGCGCTGTTCGTGTTGCCCTCGCTGTTCATCCTGATGGGATTGTCGTGGGTGTATCTGGCGCACGGCGACGTGCCGTGGGTGGCGGGCATCTTCTATGGCATCAAGCCGGCCGTGGTGGCGATCGTGCTGCATGCGGCCTGGCGTATCGGCGGACGCACCTTGCGCAATCCCACCCTGTGGGCCATCGCGGCCTCCGCGTTCGTGGCGATCTTCGCGCTCGGAACGCCGTTTCCGCTCATCGTGGCGCTGGCCGCGCTGGCGGGCTACGTGGGCGGGCGGCTGCGGCCGGATCTGTTCGCGGCACAGGGCGGGCACAAGGCAGGCAGAGCCGGGTATGGCCCGGCCCTGATCGACGACGACACGCCCACGCCGCCGCACGCGTGCTTCCGCTGGGCCGGCTTGCTGCGCGTCGCGCTCGCCGGGGCCTTGCTGTGGAGCGTGAGCCTGGGTCTGCTCGCCGCTGCCTTCGGCTGGACCCACGGCTATGTGCACATGGCGACCTTCTTCACCAAGGCGGCGTTGCTGACCTTCGGCGGCGCGTACGCGGTGTTGCCCTACCTGTATCAGGGCGCCGTCGACCACTATGCCTGGCTGAGCGCCACGCAGATGATGGACGGCCTGGCCCTGGGCGAGACGACGCCCGGGCCGCTCATCATGGTGGTGGCGTTCGTCGGCTTTCTCGGCGGCTACGGCCAGCAGCTCCTGGGCGAAGCGAGTCCCGTCCTGGCCGGCGCGCTCGGCGCCGCGGTGGTCACCTGGTACACGTTCCTGCCGTCGTTCCTCTTCATTCTGGCGGGCGGCCCGCTGGTCGAGGCCACCAAGCACGACTTCAAACTGTCGGCGGCGCTCACCGCCATCACGGCCGCCGTGGTCGGGGTGATCGTGAACCTGGCCGTCTTCTTCGGCTATCACGCGCTGTGGCCCACGGGCCTGGTCGGCGGGCTGGACCTCGCCGCGGCCGCCATCGCGATCGCCGCCTTCGTGGCGCTGGTGTGGGCGAAGCGGGGCGTGATCGAGGTGATCGCCGTGTGCGGCGCGGTCGGGGTGGCGCTGCGGCTGCTGGCCTGAGCGCGGCGGGGTGGTCCAAGGGCGTGCCGCTCTTGACGGGCCGGGGCGCGAGCCGCCGCGACCACCTGAGTGGCGGGGCCCGGCCCCGCGCGGGGCCGGCCAGCGGTGTCGGGCCGTCGATAAAAATGGCCCCGCGGACGATGCCGGCGGGGCCCTGGTGCCAGTCAGGCGCGCGCGATCAGTCGCGGCGGCTGGTGACTTCCACGAGGTGGTAGCCGAACTGGGTCTTGACCGGGCCTTGCACTTCGTTGACCGGGGCGCTGAACACCACGGTGTCGAATTCCTTGACCATCTGGCCGGGGCCGAACGAGCCCAGGTCGCCGCCATTGCGGCCCGACGGGCAGGACGAGTTTTCCTTCGCGACTTGGGCGAAGTCGGCGCCGTTGGCGATGGCTTCCTTCAGTTCGTTGGCCTTGGCTTCGGTCGAAACCAGGATGTGGCGGGCGGTAGCTTGTGCCATGGTTCTTGCTCCTGAAAAAGGTGCCGGGATGATACTGCACTTCGGGCCGCGGTCCGCGGGGCAGGGCCCTCGCGCAAAGACCGGCCACCGAGTATCACGGCGGGCGTCTGGAACGGCCAGCCGGCCGTCCCCGTCTGTCGAGTTTACGTCTTTATGCGCGGCCGGGCCGGCGGGGGCTCGGCTCAGGGCGGCGCGCCCGCGGCCAGCGCCGCCACGCGAAACTCGTCCATCAGCGGCGACCAGGTCGTGCCGCGCCGCGAAATGAGGGCGATGCTGCGCCGGAGCGGCGGATCGAGCGCAACGGGCAGCACGATGACGCCCGCCACCACGGCGCTGCGCGGCAGGACGGCCAGCATCGACGAACGGCCGAGCAGCCGCAACGACCCGGCCGAGAAATGCTCGACCTCAAGCGCGGCCGTGGGCAGTGGCAGCCCGGCCTCGGCGAACCGCGCATCGAGCATCTGCCGCGCCACGGAGCTGGGCCGGGGCAGGATCCAGCGCTGCCCGCTCAGATCGCGCAGCTTGATGCGGGCGCGCGTCGCCAGGGGATGGCGCGGGCCCGCGGCCACGCAAAGCCCGTCTTCGAACATGATCTCGTGGCGCAGCGTGGCCGGCCCCTCGGCGTAGATGGGCGTCACGGCGAGATCCAGCCTGCCGCTTTCGACCTGGGCATTGAGGTCGTCGGAGAGCCCCTGGGTCAGCTGGAAGCGCAGCGCCGGCCTGCGCGGCAGCAGGTGTTGCAGGGCCGGCATGACCACACTGTCCACGGTGGCGCCGGTCGCGCCGACCCGCAGCAATCCCGCTTCGCCCACGCGCAGCTCCATTGCGTGGCGCACGGCGTCGCGATACTCGGCCCAGAGCTTGTTGGCGTGCTCCAGAAATACCGTGCCCTCGGAGGTCAGCTCCAGCCCGCGGCCGTGGCGCCGCATCAGCACCAGCCCCGTGTCCGCCTCGAGCCGACGCAGCGACTTCGACAAGGCAGGCTGGCTGACCCCGCAGGCCGCGGCGGCGCGTTCGAGGTTGTGATGCGCCACCGCGGCCAGGAAATACTCGATGTCTCGCAGGGAAAGATTCATGAATAAAAGTAATCTGACTCAATAGCTTCAGGAATATTACGCGCCGGCGGCGCTCCTAGAATCCGGGGATATACCCGCGACCTGGAGACCTGTGCCCGCCATGCCTCAACAACCGAACATCGTGCTGATCGTTGCCGACAACCTGGGGTGGGGGGAGCTCGGCTGTTATGGCGGGGGCGCACTGCGCGGCGCGCCGACCCCGCACATCGATCAGCTCGCCCGCGAAGGTCTGCTGCTGCAGAACTTCAACGTCGAGAGCGACTGCGTGCCGACCCGCTCGGCCCTGATGAGCGGGCGCCATCCGATTCGCACGGGATGCCTGCAGTCCGTGCCCCCGGGGCTGCCGCAAGGGCTGACGCGCGACGAGATCACGCTGGCCCAGCAGCTCTCCGGCCAGGGCTACGCCACCGCGCACTACGGCAAATGGCATCTGGGCGACATCCCGGGCCGCTATCCCTCGGATCGCGGTTTCGACCATTGGTACGGCATTCCGCGCACCACCGACGAAAGCCAGTTCACCGCGTCCATCGGCTTCGATCCCACCGTGGCGGACATCCCCCACATCATGGAAGGGCGGGCGGGGCAGGCGTCGACCAACGTGAAGGTCTACGACCTGGACAGCCGGCGCGGCATCGACGCCGACCTCGTGACGCATGCCCAGACCTTCATGCGCGAGCATGCGGAGACCGGCCGCCCGTTTTTCCTGTACCTGCCGCTGGTGCATCTGCACTTTCCGACTTTGCCGCACCCCGACTTCGCGGGCCGCACCGGCGCCGGCGACTTCGCCGATTCGATGGTCGAGATGGATCATCGCGTCGGCCAGATCATGGCCGAGGTCGATGCATTGGGGCTGCGCGACGATACGGTGTTCATCTTCTGCAGCGACAACGGCCCGGAGTATCGCAAGCCCTATCGCGGCACGGCCGGCCCCTGGTCGGGCACCTATCACACGGCCATGGAAGGCAGCCTGCGGGTACCGTTCATCATCCGCTGGCCGGGCGCCGTCGAACCCGGCCGCGTGTCGAACGAGATGGTGCACGTGACCGACCTCTTCACCACGCTGTCGCACATCGGCGGCGCGCGGATCCCGCAGGATCGGCCCATCGACGGCATCGACCAGACCGACTTCTTCCGCGGCACGCGGCCGGATTCGGCGCGCGAGGGCTTTCTCTTCTACATCAAGAACGAGTTGCGCGCGCTGAAATGGCGCGACTGGAAACTGCATTTTTACTGGGAGCCCGAGGTCAACGAAGGACGGGGCAAGCTCGAATCGCCTTACCTCTTCAACCTCAAACAGGATCCCAAGGAAGAGAGCGACATCCTGATTTTCAACACCTGGGTGCTGGGCCCGATGCTGAAGATGGTGCAAGCCTTCAATCAGTCGTGCGCCGCACATCCCAACACCACGCCGGGTCGAGCCGACCTGGACTGACGCGCCCGCGCAGACGGGCGTTCGCGTACAAGGGGAACACATGAAACATCGCTTCCGTCGCAGTGCCCTCGGCTGGGGATTCGTCGCGGCGCTCACGCTGACCGCGCCGGCCCTGGCGGAGCCCGCGCTGGCCTGGCCCGCGCGGCAGATCACCTGGGTGGTGGGATTCGTGCCGGGCGGCACGGCCGACGTCCTCACGCGTGTCGCCGCGCAGGATCTCGCCAGCCGCACCGGCCTGAACGTGGTCGTGGAAAACAAGCCGGGCGCCTCGGGCGCGATCGCGTTGCAGCAGGTGGCGCGCAGCAAGGCCGCCGACGGCTACCTGATCACCGTGCCCGGTCCGCTCGTGTACCCGACGCCGCAGCCCACCATCGGCCGCGAGCTGGCGCCGGTCATGTTGCTGGCGCAGGGGCCGATGGTGGTGGTGGGCCCGGCACAGCGTGCGCTGCCCGACCTGGCGGCCGTGCTGGCCGACGCCAAAGCGCGGCCGCAGGCCTGGAGCTATGGCAGCTCGGGCAACGGCACCTCGCAGCATCTGGCGGGCGAACTGCTCAACCAGGCTGCCGGCACGCGCATCGTGCATGTCCCGTACAAGGGGGGCGGCCAGGCCGTGTCGGACGTGGCCGGCGGCCAGATTCCGCTCGCCATCCTCGGCTCGGCGCCCGTGCTGCCGCAGATCAAGGCCGGCACCCTCAAGGCCTACGCGGTGACCACGCGTCAGCGGCTCGATACTTTGCCGGACGTGCCGACCGTCGCCGAATCGGGCTTCGCGGATTACGACGCGAGTCAATGGTTTTCCGTGGCCGCGTCGCCCGGCATCGATGCCGCCGTGCTCGACGCGCTCAATGCCACGTTGCAGCAGACGGTGCGCGCGCCGGCCTTCCAGGCGGCGGTGCTCAACGCGGGCATGGTGGCGGGGGGCGGCACGCGCGCGTCGCTGCAAGGCTTCGTGACCGATGACACCGCCAAGTGGCAGAAGCTGCTCGACAGCGCCGCGATCAAGCTGGGCGACTGAGCCAGCGAGGGCAGGGCGCTCGTGCTAGGCTCGCTGCATCATCGTCATGCAGGAAGCCGCACCCGTGCCTGAACTCGATCGCCGCGCCGCCGTCGCGCCCGCTGTCGCCACACTCTCTTCGTCGCCGCGCCGCCGCCTCATGCTGGGCGCGGCGGCGCTCGGCCTGTCCGGGCTGCTTGCCGGTTGCGCGGCGCCGGCCCGCTCGCGCCAGGGGCAGGCCCGCCCCGCCTCGCCCAACGCGTTGAGCGGGCCGGCGGGCGCGCCGGTGCCGGCGCTCAAGCCGGGCGCGCGCATCGCGATCGTGGCGCCGGCCTCGGGGTCGCCCGTGGCGGCCGACGAAGCGGTGCAGTGGTTGCTCGATCGTGGCTACGAGCCCGTCCCGATGCCGGCCACGCGCCTGCGCATGGAGGCGCCGTACGACTTCCTGGGCGGTCCCGACGAGGCCCGGCTCGACGATCTGCACGATGCCTTTCGCGCGCCCGACATCGGCGCGGTCTGGTGCCTGCAGGGCGGGTTCGGATCGTGGCGTCTGCTGGCGGGCCTCGACGGCGCACTGATCGCCGCCAACCCCAAGCCCTTCATCGGCTACAGCGACATCACGGCACTGCACCTCGCCATCCAGGCGCGCGCCGGCTTCGTGACCTTTCACGGGCCCATGCTGGCGCAGGACCTGCTGGCCGGCAAAGCCGAGCCGACCGAATCGCTGGCCTTCGCCATGCTCACCGGCGCGGTGGGCGCGGGCAGCTGGATCGTGCCGCCGCCCGAATTCGCCCCGCGTGCGCTGGCAGGCGGCCGCGCCACCGGCCGTCTGGTCGGCGGCAATCTGGCGCTGATCAGCGCGCTCATGGGCACGCCCTACGAGATCGACACGCGCGACGCGATTCTCTTCATCGAAGACGTGAACGAACACCCGGCCCGGATCGACCGCATGCTGGCGCAGCTGCGCGCGGCCGGCAAGCTCGACGGGGTGAAGGGCGTTCTGCTGGGCAATTTCACGCGGCTCGGGCTGCGCATGCCGGACGAAGAAGCGCAGGCCCTGATCGAGCCGCTGCTGATGGCGAACCTGCGCGACCTGGGCGTGCCGGTGCTGGGCGCGTGGCCGAGCGGCCACGGCGATCCCAATCTGATTCTGCCGCTGGGTGCGCGCGTGACGCTCGACACGGCGCAGGGCGGACTGCAGCTGGAGCAGGCCGTGGTGCGTTGACCCGGCCCGGCGCGGCCTTTATTCGTCGCAGATCTGGTAGCCGCTGGACTCGGCGTTCACGCCGGTCTTGATCCAGTAGAACACCTGGCCGCCCTCGGGCAGGTCCGCCTGGCACAGCGCGCTGACGTTGCCGTCGCCCTTGGGCGGTTTGGCGCTGCACGAGGCGCGCCAGGTCACCAGGCGTTCGATCGTGTCGGTCTTGAGCGCCGGAAAGGCGAAATACGTTTTGGCGAAGGCCTGGGCCAGCTCGGGACAATCGAGCTCGTTCTCGGCGCGGACCGCGCCCGCCGCGCTGGCCAGGGCCAGGCCCAGCAGGGCGGTAAACGTGGCGCGGCGCGCGGCGGGCAAGCGGATCATGGCGAACTCCGGTGGATGAGATCAGGGGCGGTTGAATCGGGCCGGCATCAACCCGCGCTTTCACCCGGCTCTTCGATCTGCTCGGCTTCGAGCGGATAGTCGAACGTGACCTCATTGGCGTACACCGGACCTTCGAGCGCGGGATCGGTCAGCACCGCGATCATGCGGTAGTGGCCGGGCGCGAGCGCGGGCAGGAAGGTGGCGGGAATGCCGTTGTTGTCGATGACGTACCGGCGGCTGCCGTCGGGCGCGGGAAACCACTGCACCGGGTTGTCGTCCCAGGTGGCGCCGGGCTTGTAGCGCTTGCCACCGGTCGCACGCCCGCTGGCGCGGCCCGGCTTGTCGTCCTCGCGCGGCCCCAGCGTCACGGGCTCGCGCTCGTAGAGCGTGTGCACGGTGCGGTTGCCTTTTTCGTCGATGAACAGCAGCCGGATGCTGGGCGACTGCAAGGCCACCGGCGTCTTGCCCGGATTGTCGACCGTGAGCGTGAACGTCGTGCGCAGGGCCTCGCCGGGCTTGCCGAAATAGTCGAATACCGAGAGCGACAGCGCCTGCGGCGTGCTGGCCGGGCCGGCATACGCATACTTGTCGAACAGCATGTCGTCGTAACGCACCCACTTGTGCAGGTCGGCCGCGCCGCCCTGCGCGCTGCGATAGCCGATCTTGAGCCAGCCGGGACGCCCGTCGAGGATCTTGACGAGATCGCCGCGCGCCATGGATTGGCCGTTGCGGCGGGTCGGATCGGGGGCATCGTACAGGTCGAGCCGGCCGACCAGCACCTCGCCCTTGGGGCCGAGCGCCAGATCCGGGCTGTCGAGCACGATCTCGGCCACCGTGCCGTCATCGTTGAAGCGCGTGATCACGTCGGTCGTCTCCATGCCATCGAGCCTGACCGGGATCTGCCACTGCAGGACACGCAGGGTGCCATCGGGGGCGAAGCCGTAGCGTTCGATGCCGTAGGCGCCCGCGCCGTAGCGGCAGCTGCCGTAAAACTCCCGCTCGTCGGGATCCTCGGGCATCGACAGCGACACGAAGCCCCGGCACGGACTGGCGTCGCCACCCGGGTGCTCGATCTCGACGAAGTCGCGTGTCTGCGGCCGATAGCGGAACAGCCGCGTGATGACGTTCTGCACGCCGCCGGATTGCCCGATGACGAAATCGCTGTATCCGTCGCGATCGATATCGGGGCTGTCGAACACGTCGATCTCTTCGTCGCTCACCACGCCGAGCACCTGCGGGTCCTGGTCGCCCGCCACCACGGTGAGGCGCTGTTCGCCACGCGCGTTGTTCAGGGGCTCGGCATACACGAAGGCGCGCAGATCGCCGGTGATCAGGTAATCGGAGATGAGCCGCGGCTCGGCGGCGGCCGGCAGGCTCAGGGCGGCACTGGCCAGTCCGGCCGTCAGCAGCGCCTTCGCGGCGGCACGGGCAAAGGCAAACGGGCGGCGGCGCTGCGCGCGCGCGGTCATGTTGTACGCTGTGGGCAGTGCAGTGTGCTGCTGGGGCATGCGCCCGCTCCTCGGAATGGGGCTCGCCCGCTGGGCCGGCAGCGGCCCGGACACGCTTGCGGCCCGGCTGAAGTTGGGCGAGATTATAGGCACGAACGAGATCACGACTGGGAGCTACGCATGAATGTTCTACGCATGACGACCCCCCGCCTGCGCACCGGCGCGGGCGCCGCCCTGATCGCGCTGGCCGCGATGGCAGGTTTCGCCGCGCCCGCCATGGCGCACCACGGCTGGTCCTGGGCCGAGTCCGAGCAGATCGAGCTGCGCGGCACCGTCGAAAAAGTGCAGGTCGCGCCGCCGCATCCCTGGCTCGACGTGCGCACCGACGACGGCACCTGGCGCGTCGAGCTGGGCAATCCCACCCAGACCCGCGAGGCCGGCTTCGTCGAAGGCTCGGCCAAGCCGGGCGACACCATCCGCGCCACCGGCAATCGTGACCAGGACAAGTCCAACAAGCGCATGAAGGCCGTGCAGATCGAAGTCGGCGGCAAGACCTACGACATCTATCCGAGCCGCATCAAGCGCTGAGCATGGCGCTGCTCGAATGGTTGGCGGCAGCCCCGCCGGGTGCGTGGCTGCGCGCGTGGGGCTCGCTCTATATCGTCGTCAACGCGGCCCACATCGTCGCGATCGGCCTCTTGATCGGCGCCATCGTGCCATTGGACCTGCGGATCCTCGGGCTGCTGCCGCCGGGGCCGCTCGCGGTGCTCGCGCCGATCCTGGCGCGGGGCGCGGCCGTGGGCCTGGGGCTCGCCGTGTTCACCGGGGCCTGGCTCTTCATGGTGCAGCCCGTCGAGTACGTCGACAACCGGGCCTTTCTCATCAAGGTGGGCCTGCTCGTGCTGGCGACCCTGAATGCGCTGTGGGTGCGGCGCGGCAGACCCTGGGCCGCCACGCTGGCACAAGGCCGGGCCTCGCCCGCCATGCGGCTGCACGCGGGCGCGTCCTTGCTGCTGTGGCTGGGCTGTGTGCTCGCGGGGCGCTGGATCGGGTTCATCTGAGCTACGCCTCGATACAGCCGTAACGCCGCGTCGCATGACTTCCGAGCCGGCGCTGCGCATAATCGCGGGCGGGTTTGCCAGCGCGCGGTGTTTTCCGCGGCGCGCGCCAGGGCAATACCGCCACCTCACAGGAGCCTGTCCCGCATGCCTTCGTTGCGCTTGCAACCGTCTTCGTGTTTTCGCATGAGTCTGCCCGCGGCTGGGTTTTTGCCTTTTTCTGGCAGGGGAAGGGCGGCCGCAGGCACGGCGGCCGTCTCCACGGCGGCCGTCTCCACGGCGGCCGTCTCCACGGCGGCCGTCTCCACTGCGGCCGCGTCGAGCGCCGCCTTCGCGGCCTGCCTGCGCGCCTTTGTGTCGGCGTGGCTGCTCGCGCTCGCGATGCTGGTCATGGCGACGCCCGCACGCGCCGAGGGCTTCGATCGCCAGACCAGCACGCAGCGCTACCGGCAGTGGCTCGATGACTTCGAACGGGATTTCCGCCGCCTGCGCAGCGTGCCGCAGGCCACCAACGCCGACGTGGAACGCATCTTCGCCGACACGCTGGTGCCCGGCTCGCGCGCCGTGGTGCTGGTACGCAAGCTCAACGAGCTGCGCCAGAACGATCTGTCGAACCTGTCGGGAGGGCTGCTGATCGCGCTGATGCGCGGCGCGGTCGTGGCGGGCGATGGCGGCACGTACACCGATACGCCGCCCGATCTCGAGCCTAAAGTGCTGCGCGTGTGGTACCTGCACGTGGCGGGCGGCGAACAGCTCGAACGCTATTTCGCGGATCCCGAGGCGTTCAAGCCGTACCGCCTTCCGGACAACGGCACGTTCGAACGCGATGTCTATCCCTTCCTGCTGTTCGAAGACGGGCCGCGGCTGCGGCTGGGCGCGGTGCCGCGCGAGTTCTGGAACATGCTGCGTTTCCTGGAAAACCTGCCTTATGCGTAACCCTTGCACGAGGCGCATCGCGCCCAGCCTGGCGAGCATGCTGGGCTTCGCGCTGCTTGCCCTTGCCGGGCAGGCCTCGGCCCGCAGCCTGGCCCCGCTGGCGTGCCCGCCACTCGCCACACCCATCGATGCCGCGGTGCGGGGCGAGGGCACGCGGATGCAGTCGATACGCGAAAACCTCGACGGCGGTGCCATCTTGCTGGGCCACCGCGGCGAGCGGGTGCCGGCGCCGCTGGCGCTGTTCACCGTGTCGGATCCCGATCCCGAGCCGCGCTTCTGGCCCGATGCGGTCGACTGGTCACCCTATACGCTGGCCGATGGCAGCGAGACCAATACCGTGTTCGAGCGCGCCAGCGGCGGCGCGATCTGCCGGATCCTGCAATCGGTGTCGCTGCGCGGCAAGCGCATCGAGACGGGCGCGTATCGGCTGACCTACGACGCGCAGGGCCGGGTGGCCGGCTATGTGCAATACGTGGCGGGCCAGGGCGGGCGCTTAGCGGTGGCGCGGCAGGGCTGCGTGGATCGCAATGAGGCAGGCGCCATCGTCGCCCTGCACGAAGCCGGTTGCGTGGCGCCGGCCGGGCAGGGGGCCACGGAGGTGGCCCAAAGCCCGACCCAGACCGTGCACTTCGTGCGCGATGCATCGTCGGGCCGCATCCTGCGCCGCATCGATCTGCGCGCGGGTGTCGAGGGCGCCGAGGTGCGCCGCTACGACGCGGACGGCAGCATGGTGCGCTTGCGCGCGCATCCCTCCGCCGACGGCGTGTCGGCGTACGCCGAGCCCACCGCGTCCAAAGAACGGCTCTGGATATTGCCTGCGGGCAAGGTGCCGCCCTTGAACATCGAGATCGGCGACGAGCCCTGGCGCGTGGTGCGCATTCCGGCCGAGGTGCTGGCCTTGCCGGACGAGGCATCGTGGAACCCGGACACGCACACGCTGCTCTTCGAAGGCAAGACCAATGCGAGCGGAGAGGTGGTACTCGGCGCCGCCCAGCAGGCGCAACTGCGCGAGGCGCTGCGCCAGACGCCAGGTCAGATCCTGCTCTACATCAATCCCATGTCGCGTCTGCAGCCGGTGCAGGCGCTGACGCCCGACACCTGGCGCCGTTGCCTGGATCCGGCGCAGGCGCGCGCGGACGCCTGCGGTTGAACTCATACCCCGGGGCGGGCGAACGCCCTGGCGCCGGCGTATGCAGACAGCGCCGCCGCAACCTAGAACCGATGCCGCAGGCCCACCGCGTATTGGGTCTGACGCCAACCCGGATCGTCCCAGGCGCCGTGCAGCTGACCCAGGATCGCATACACGTTGGTGCGTGCCGACAGATCATGCGAGTAGCCGATCGAGGGGATTTGCTGCGTGTGCGTGGCGCCCTGGTGGCGCAGCGCGCCGCCATCGCCGGGCCGGCTCACCTGCCATGACGCCATGATCGTGCCGGCGCCCACGCGCCAACCCAGGCCGGCGAGCACGCCGTGCACGGTGCTGCCCGGGAAATAGGGCGTCTGGCCCGGAGACGGCACGGCCGGGATCGTCGAGCCGTTGCGCATGTGCGAATACGCGAGATACAGCGTCGCGGGTCCGTGCGTGTGGCGCGCCGCGAGCGTGACGGCCCAGGGCTGCGCGTCGCCGCCCGCCGCCGCCATCGCGCGGCCTTCGGTGGTATTCGCGGCCCAGCGCGCGCCCTCGTAGGTGAGGGCCAGCGCGGTCGACCCGCTCTCGTACGCCAGCGCCGCGCTGTTCAGGCGATTGCTGTCGTGGGTGGCGAAACCGCCGCCCGGTCCGGTGTCGAAACTATGGTCCAGCGCGAAGCGCCAGCCGCCGGCAAGCGGCGCGCGCCACGACAGGCTGTTGTCGGCGCGGTTGGCATTGAACGGCAGCAGCGCCGTCTGCGCGCCCAGATTGAGGTACGAGGCCAGAAACGGATCGAACTCGGCGAGCAGCTCGGAGGACATCGAGGTCTGGCGGCCCGCGCGCAGCTCGCCCCAGGCGCCACCGATGCCGAGCCACGCGGCCCGGCCGAACAGGCGTCCGCCCTGCGCGCTGCGGCCGCTGTTGGCCAGCACGCCGCTCTCGAGCTGAAAGCGCGTGTACATTCCGCCGCCCAGATCCTCGCGGCCGCGCAGGCCCCAACGCGATCCCGACTGCATGCCGGTCTGCATGCCGTGCGAGCTGCCCAGATCCGTGTCGTCGATGCCGGCGAGGCCGAGGTCGACCACGCCGTACAACACCACCGAGGCGTTGCTCGCGGGGGATTGCGCGCTCGCCTGCGCCGCGGGCAGGGCCAGCAGCGCGCAGACGATGCCGGTGAGCCGGGCGGCGTTCAGGCTCACGGCCACGCGCCGAAACGCGCGCGGCCGATCGGCGCGGACTGCGCGCATCACAGGTATTTCAGCCAGGCGATGTCGCGGCGGCGGGCCTTGAGCCGGCCGAAGGCGCGCACCGGCGCGTAGAGCGCCACCGCCAGAATCACCGTCATCAGCCACAGCGTCGACACGTGGTCCACGCCGAAGTACTGGCCATGCGTGGTGCCCCAGACCGCCACCGCGGCCAGGTACAGCACCTTGAGCACGTAGAGGTGCAGGATGTAGAAGAAGAGCGGCGCGGCGCCATACACGCACAGCGCGCGCATGCTCGCGCGGTCGCCCAGACGCTCGAGCCAGGCGAGCAGCAGCAGGCCCAGGCCGAGGGTGAGCAGCAGGAAGAACAGCGAGGGCGGGTACTTGGTGATGTTCACGAAGCTCATCAGCGAGCGCAGCGCGTCGTCTTGCGGGCTCCAGCCCTGGGCCTGGCCGTAGGCATTGAACGCGCGCAGCACCACGAACAGCGCAATCGCGCCCAGGCCCGCGCCGCAGAGCCAGCGACGGCGCGTTGCCGGCTCCACCGCGCGGCCGAACCACGGCCCGCAGGCGTAGCCCAGCGCGATCACGCCGATCCACGGCAGCACCGGATACGAGGTGCGCAGGCGCAGCGGCTCACTCACCTCGAGCCAGCCACGATCATGCAGGATGGCCCAGATCACGAAGCCGGGTTCGCCTGGCGCCACATGAATGGCGTCGAGCAGGTTGTGGCCGGCGACCAGCGCCACGCCCACGATGACGAGCCATACGCGCGGCAGGTGCACCAGCAGCGCGAGCGCCAGCATCGACAGGCCGATGGCCCAGATCACCTGCAGATAGATCACCTTGGGCGGAAACTGGAAGGTCCACGCGAAGTTGATGAGCGTGAACTCCAGCGCCACCAGAAAGAGACCGCGCTTGGCCAGGAAGGCGCTGGTGGATTGCAGGCTGCCGGCCTTCTGGCCATACAGCCACGCCGACAGGCCCGTCAGAAACACGAACACCGGCGCGCAGATATGCGCGAGCAGACGCGAGAAGAAGAGCTCGGGCGGCGTGTCGGTCACGTTCATGGGGTCGCCCACCTGCGCATGCAGATAGACGGTCTCGCGCACGTGGTCGAGCAGCATGATCAGCATGACCAGGCCGCGCAGCGCGTCGATGGAATGCAGCCGGGTGGAGGCGGGGGAAGATGAAGCGGAAACAGGGATACCGGTCATACAGAATGCAGCAAAAGGCCGGAGGGCAGGGTGATCGGAACGCGCCGCGCCTGGGGCCGCCGGGCGAGCCGTCATGCCGGGCAGGGCGCGAACAAGGCGCGGATGAGCCGCGCCGAAGGGCTGCGAGTGTAATGTAATAACATATCAACAGCAAGCTGGCTGTCAGGATCGGGCGCGGGCGCAGGGGCATAATGCCGGGGTCGACTTCTGGCCCTCATCCATGCCCTCGCTGCAACTCTTTCTGCTGTTTCTCGCCGCCGACATGGCGCTCAAGCTCACGCCCGGCCCGGACATGGCGCTCACGCTCACGCGCGGCATGACACAGGGCTTTCGCACGGCGTGGTTCAGCGTGCTGGGCACCTTTTCGGCCGGCATCGTACAGATTCCGCTCGTCGTGCTCGGTCTGGCCGCGGTCTTCAAGCAATCGCCCGAGCTCTTCATGGCCGTGAAGCTGGCCGGCGCGTGCTATCTGGTGTATCTGGGCGTCAAGGCGCTCCTGCGCAGCCGCCGCGGCGGCACGCTCGCCAGCAGCAACGCACGCGGGCAAGGGCGCGACGCCTATGTGCAGGGCTTCATGACCAACCTGCTCAATCCCAAGGTCTTCATCTTTCTGATCGCCTTCCTGCCGCAGTTCACCGACCCGTCACGTGGCCCGGTCTGGTTGCAGATGCTGGCGTTGGCGGTGTTCTCCAAGTGCATGGGCCTGGCCACCGGCGCGGGCTTCGCCTACGGCGCGTCGCGCATCCGGGGATGGCTCACGCGCAACCCGTGGTTCCTGCGCGCGCAGGAAGGGGTGCTGGGCGCGACGATGATCGCGATTGCCGGCTATCTGGTGTTCAGCCGAGGCGAGCCCGCGCGCTGAGTCCGGGCGGGTTCACCCCGATTCCCCAGGCGGCGCCCCCAAACCGCGCCCCTAAACGGGGCCATCAAGCGGCGCTCCCAAGCGGCGCCACCAAGCGGCGTCTCTCTCTTCCTCTCAGGCATCGCCCCGACGATTGGTTGCGGGCGCAAACGTCGCTCGTCCTGTTTGCGGCGACGGCGCTGCAATTCGCGCGCCACCGTCACGCGGTTGTAGCAGTCGCTCCCTAGACTGTGCGCTCCGATTGAATCCCAAAGAGGACACAACCTGTGAAAACCTTGATCCGCACCGCGGCGGCACGCGCTTGCCTGCCCGCTCTCCTGCTGCCGGCCTGCGCCGTGTACGCAGCCCAGCCCACCAGCACCGTTCAGCTCTATGGCCTGATCGACGTGGGCGTCCAGACCCTCACCAACGGACCCGACGGCCGCAGCAAGACCGGCATGTCGTCCGGCAACATGAACGGCTCCCGCTGGGGCCTGCGCGGCACCGAAGACCTCGGCGATGGCCTGAAGGCCGTGTTCGCGCTGGAATCCGGCTTCGACGTCGGCAACGGCAACACCCTGCAGGGCGGTCGTCTGTTCGGCCGCCAGGCGTATGTGGGCCTGTCCGACCGCAGCCTGGGCACGCTCACCCTGGGTCGTCACAACACGCTGATGATCGACTGGATGAGCAAGTTCAATCCGTTCGAGAACGCCAACTACGGCGGCAAGCGTATCGATCCGGCGTTCTCCGACCGGATGGACAACTCCATCAAGTACACCAACAAGTTCGGCCCCGTGTCGGTGGGCGCGTACTACAGCTTCGGCTGGAACAACGAACAGAACTGGGCCGACAGCAAGACCGGCCGCATGATCGGCGGTGGCCTGCGCTACCAGAGCGGCGGCTGGGACGCGGCCGTGCTGTATCACTCCAAGCGCGCCGATGCGCCGCGTGCGCCGGCCTCCAGCGACAACCGCGAAGACCGCGTGCTGGCCGCGCTGGCCTACGACTTCGACGGCGTGAAGCTCTACGGCGGCTATCGCTGGCTCGAGCAGAAGCTCACGCAGCGCGATTACACCAGCCGCCTGTACTGGGTCGGCGCAGCCTGGCAGGCCACGCCGGCCACGCGTCTGTCGGCGGCGGTCTATCACATGGATGGCACCACCTGCGACAACATGAACGTGTCGGTCTGCCCGGCGGCCCAACGCGCCGGCAGCGACCAGAAGCCGACCCTGCTCGTGCTGGGCAGCGAATATGACCTGTCCAAGCGCACCACGCTCTACGCGCTGGGTTCGTATGCGCTCAACGACAACGGCTCGTCGGTCAGCGTCATCGGCGGTCGCTACGGCGTGAACGTCGAACCGGGCAGCAATCAGCTCGGCGTGGCCGTCGGCATGCGTCATCGCTTCTGATGGCCGCGGCGCCCACTCCCAAGCGCGGCGCCGACGTGGTGGTGCGTGGCGTGCGCCACGCCTACCACGGGCACACGGTGCTGGCCGGCGTGGACCTCGAAGTGCCCGCCGGCACGGTGCTCGCGCTGCTGGGGCCGTCAGGCTGCGGCAAGAGCACGCTGCTCAAGGCGCTCGCGGGTTTGCTGCGGCCGGACAGCGGGGCGATCACCTTCGGGGCGCGCACGGTGTGCGCCCCCGATGCGTTCGTGGCGCCCGAAGGCCGCGACCTGGGCATGGTGTTCCAGGACTACGCGCTCTGGCCACACATGAGCGTGGCGCAGAACGTGGCGTTCCCCCTCGCCATGCGGCGCGTGTCGCGCGCCGAGCGCGAGGCCCGGGTGGCCGATGCGCTTGCGCTGGTCGGCCTGGCCGGCATGGGCGTGCGCCGTCCCGCCCAGTTGTCGGGCGGGCAGCAGCAGCGCGTGGCGCTGGCGCGCGCGATCGTGGCCCACCCCTCGCTGCTGCTGTTCGACGAGCCGCTCTCCAATCTCGACCGTGATCTGCGCGAATCGCTGTGCACCGAAATCGGTGCGCTCCTGCGCAGGCTCGGCACGACCGCCGTCTACGTGACACACGACCACGACGAAGCCTATGCGCTGGCCCACAAGGTGGCGCGCATGGAAGCCGGGCGTGTGACGGCTGTCATAAATACTTAAAGGAATGTTCATAAAATGGTCGCCCCCGTTTCCTCCCGGACGATGATTCGTCTCCTTATGGCACTTTCCCTCGGCGCCGCAGGCGCAAGCCACGCGGACACCCCGGCCCGGGCCCTCACGGTGTACACCGCCGGCCCCGGCACCCTGATCAAGCAGCTCGCCGAGGGCTATACGAAACAGACCGGCGTGCGCGTCGATGTGTTCCAGGCCACCACCGGCAAGGTGATGGCGCGTCTCGAGGCCGAGGCCGCCAATCCGCGCGCCGACGTGCTGATCTCCGCCTCCTGGGACACCGCGCTCGACATGGACAAGCGCGGCCTGCTGCTGGCGCACCAGAGCGCCAACGCGGCCCACGTGCCCGAGCGTCTGCGCACGCCCACGTACGTGGCGCAGGGCGTGTCGGCGCTGGGCATCGTCTGGAACGGCGCCACCGGCACGCCGGCGCCCACCGACTGGGCCGATCTGGCCAAGCCCGCCTACAAGCAGCAAGTCACCATGCCGGATCCGGCGCTGTCGGGCGCCACGATCGATCTGCTGCTCGGCCTGCAGAACGCGCAGGGCGAGGGCGCATGGAAGCTGCTCGAACAACTGCGCGATAACGGCATGACCGTGTCGGGCCCCAATGCCCAGGCGCTGACGCCGGTGCTGCAGGGCGCGCGCGCGGCGGTGTTCGGCGGCGTGGATTATGTGGCCTACACGAGCATCCAGAAGGGCGAAAGCGTGCAGGTCATTTTCCCGCAAAGCGGCACCGTGATCGCGCCGCGGCCGATGATGATCCTCAAATCCACCCGTTCGCCCGATCAGGCGCGCGCCTTCATCGACTACGTGCTGTCCGAGGCGGGTCAGTCGGCCGTGGCCGACGCGTGGCTGATCCCCGCGCGTGAAGACGTGGCGGCGCGCCGTCCGCACATGCGCGACATCAAGGTGCTCGAGGCCGATGGCGGCACGGCGCAAGGCGGCCGCGAGCAGGCGCTGGCCCGCTTCGCCACGTTGTTCGGCAAGCACTGAGCGCGCTGGCTCGAACGCCATGAAAAGCGTTTCCTTGCTGGCGGCTGCCGTGGCAGCCGCCCTGGTCGTGCTCGTCGCGCTTCCGATCGGCTTTGTCGGCCTGCAGGCCATCTTCCCCTACCTCGGCGAGGGCTCGCTGCGCGAACCCTTCGGGGTCTGGGGCCAGGCCCTGGGCGATCCGGCGCTGTTCGATCTGTTGGGCCAGACGCTCGGGCTGGGCCTGGGCGTGGCGGCGGTGGCCGCCGCGATCGGCCTGCCGCTCGGCACGCTGCGCGGCCTGTGCCGGCTGCCCGGCGCGCGCTTCTGGGACCTGATGTTCCTGCTGCCGTTTTTGTTGCCGCCGTATATCGCGGCGCTGTCCTGGACCATGGCCCTGCAGCCGCGCGGCTATCTCGCGCAGCTTACGGGCGTGGACCTCGGCGCCGTGCTGCACTCGCGCGGCGGCGTCATTCTCATCATGGGCCTGAGCACGTTTCCGGTGGTGTACTTCGCGGTGTCGCGCAGCATGGCGGCCACCGGGGCGCGGCTGGCGCAGGTGGCGCGCGTGTGCGGGGCGGGTGCGCGCACCGCGTTTCTGCGCGTGACGCTGCCGCTCGCCTTGCCGGCGATCGCCGCCAGTCTGCTGCTGGCGTTCACCCTGGCGATCGAAGAGTACGGCGTGCCGGCCGCGCTCGGTGCGCAGGCCGGCGTGTCCGTGCTCACCACCGCGATCGAGCGGCGACTGGCCGACTGGCCCATTGATCTGTCCGGCGCGGCGCTGCTGTCGCTGGTGCTGGTGGCGCTGGCGCTGACGGCGTTCACGGTGCAGCGCGCGGTGCTGGCGGGCCGCAACTTCGACACCACCAACGGCAAGCCGGTGCCGCTCGCGCATGCCGAGCTCGGCCCTTGGCGCTGGCCGGTGCTGGCCTTGTTCGCGCTCGTCGCGGGCGTGGCCGCGCTGGCGCCGCTGGGCGCGATGGCCACGAGCGCGCTGCAACGCACCCTGTCGGGCGGCCTGGCGCCCGGCAACTTCACCTTGGCCAACTTCGCCAGCCTGTTCGGCAGCGACGCGCAGGCCTATGAGGCGCTCGGCACCAGTCTGGCGCTGGCGGCCGGCGCGGCGGTGTTGACCGGCGTGCTGGGCTTTCTGGCCGCCTGGCTGGTGGCGGGCCGTCATGTGCGGGGCGCGGCGCTGATCGACGGGCTCGCATTGCTGCCGGCGGCCTTGCCGGGCGTGGTGGTCGGGGTGGGCCTGATCCTGGCCTGGAACCAGCCGTTCTGGCCGGTCACGCCGTATGGCAGCTGGCTCATCCTGCTGTGCTCGTACAGCTGCCTGCTGTTGCCGTATCCGATGCGCTATGCGTCGGCGGCCCTGGCGCAGCTCGGGCCCACGCTCGAAGCCAGCGCGCGGGTGCACGGCGCCGGGGTGCTGCGCGCGCTCTGGCACGTGACGCTGCCGCTCACCGCGCCCAGCGTGGTGGCCGCCATGATGATGGTATTCGCGGTCGCCTCGCGCGAGCTCGTGACCTCGCTGCTGCTCGCGCCCGCGGGCCTGCAGACGGTCTCGATCTATGTGTGGCGGCAGTTCGAGCAGGGCTCGGTGGGCAACGGCATGGCGATGGCCACGCTGGCGGTGCTGCTGAGCCTGACGCTGATGCTGGCGGGGCTCAAGTTACAGGCGCGCAGCACGGCGCACGCCTGAGCGCCCAAGAAAGCGAGGCCCGCGCGGCAGGCATGCCGGGCGGGCCTTGTCTTTCTGGCGGACGTGGCGGGCTTACTTCGCCAGATTCGCCGCGCGCGGGTCTTTCTTGGCGAGGCGGGCGAGCAGGTGATCCACTTCTTCGCGGGCCTGCGCCGACATCGGGCTCGCCGGCTTGCGCTGCGCCGCCGAGCTCAGGATGCCGCGACGCATCAGCACGTACTTGCGCACCGCCAGCCCCACGCCCGGCTGCTGTTCATAGCGCAGCAAGGGCAGGTGCGCGTCGAACAGGTCGTGCGCCGCCTCGCGATCGCCCTCGGCATTCAGGCGCACGACGTCGCACAGCATGTCGGGGAAGCAGTAGCCGGTGTTGGCGCCGTCGGCGCCGCGTTCCATCTCGTAATCCAGGAACAGGCCGTTGTTGCCGCACAGGATCGAGATGTGGCGCATCTTGCCGTCGCGTTCGAAGCCGCGCAGGGTCGAGATCTTTTCCAGGCCGGGCCAGTCTTCGTGCTTGAGCATCACGCACGAGGGCAGCTCGTCGACGATGCGCTTGATCACGCCTGGGCTCATCTGCACCGAGAACGTGAGCGGGTAATCCTGCAGCACGAAGGGCACGTCGGCGCCGATGGCCTCGACCGCCTGGCGGTAGTAATTGACGATCTGGTCGTCGGTGCGCAGCGTGTTCGGCGGCGCGATCATGACGCCGGCCGCGCCGCGCGCCATCACCTCATGGGTGAGCGCGCGCATGGCCGCGAAGCCGGGCGCCGAGACACCCACGATCACCGGCAGCTCGCCGGCGCGGCCGATCACCTGGCTGGCCACGGCGAGCGACTCGGCATGCTCGAGCTTCTGGGCTTCGCCGAGCTGGCCCAGCACCGTGAGGCCGGTGGAGCCGCACGCATGATAGAAGTCCATCATGCGGTCGATCGAGGCGGTGTCGATGCGGCCGTCGTCGAAGAACGGCGTCGGCGCGATGGGATAGACGCCCTTGGCGTCGGCGGTGAGAGGCATGTCGGGTTCCTCGCGGATCAGATGCTCTGGATGAAACCGCCATCGACGCGCAGCGTCGAGCCGGTCAGGTAGCTGGCCTGCTGGCTCGCCAGGAAGGCGACCACGCTGCCATATTCTTCGGGCTTGCCATAACGGCCCACCGGGATGCTGGCCGTGCTCTCGGCCGACACCGACTCCACGCTGCGATTCTCGCGCTTGGCGCGGGCCTCGTCCAGGAACTGGATGCGGTCGGTCGCGATGCGGCCGGGCAGCACGATGTTGACCGTGACGCCGTCCTTGCCGACTTCGCGGGCCAGGGTTTTGGACCAGCCCACGATGGCCAGGCGCAGCGAGTTCGAAATACCCAGGTTCGGGATGGGCGCGATCACGCCCGACGAGGTGCTGGTGATAATGCGGCCCCAGCCACGCTCACGCATGCCGGGCAGCACGCGGTCGGTGATGGCATAGACCGGCAGCACCATGCTGTCGAAGAACTTGCGCCAGGTTTCGGCGGGCTGGCCCGAGGCCGGCGTGGGCGGAGGACCTCCGGTGTTGTTGACCAGGATATCGACCGGGCCGAGCTCGGCCTCGATGCGGCCGATGTGCCCGTCGATGGCGCCCAGGTCGGCGAGGTCCCAGGGCAGGGCCAGCGCCTTGCCGCCCGCCGCGACGACGGCTTCAGCCGTACGCGCCGCGGCCTGCGGGTCGATGTCGGCGACGGCGACCTTCGCGCCTTCCGCCGCCAGCGCCGTGGCGATCGCGCCGCCCAGTCCGCCACCTGCGCCCAGTACCAGGGCGACCTTGTCTTTGATTCCGAGATCCATGCTGCTGCTCCAGAAGGCGAGGCGCCGCGCGCCCCGCGAGGGTAGGCCCGCCACGCCTGCACGAATCCACAGAATATGGATCGGACGCCTGTCGGCGGATGGCGCTGCGTATTGGCCTTGATGTGCGTTATTCTGCGGCGTCGCGTGAGACGCGGCAAACGAGTCTTTTTCGGGATTTTCAAGAGTAAATGGAATGAATCCGCGCAAGCTGACCCCCTCGATGTCGCTGCTGCTGGCCTTCGAGGCGGCCGCGCGCCACCAGAGCTTCACCCGCGCCGCCCAGGAGCTGTCGACCACGCAGAGCGCGATCAGCAAGCAGGTGCAGGCGCTCGAGGCCTTGATCGACGTGGAGCTCTTCATCCGCACCGGCCGCCGCATCGAGCTGACCGAAGTGGGCGCCATGTACCAGCGCGAGCTCGCGCACCAGCTGGCCGGCATCCGCAACGCCACGCTGCAGGCCATCGCGTTTCGCCATGGCGCGGGCGACCTGCATCTGGCCGTGCTGCCGATCTTCGGCACCAAGTGGCTGCTGCCGAGGTTGAGCGATTTCTACAAGCGCCACGGCCAGGTGCAGGTACACATTCACTCCAAGGTCGGCCAGATCGATCTGGAGCGCTCCGGCATGGACGCCTACATCGCGGTGGGCGACGGGCTCTGGCCGGGCTGCCGCGCGCATCTGCTGATGGAGGAGCGCCTCGTGCCCATCATCAGCCCCGCGCTGCGCGCCGGCGCCGCGCTGAACGAGCCGCGCGATCTGGCCCGGCACCTGCTGCTGCGCGTAAAAGCCCGCCCGGAAAACTGGGCGCGCTGGTTCGCGGCGCGTGGCATCCCGGCCAGCCGGCTGCGCTCGGGCCCGGACTTCGAACTCACATCGCATCTGATCCAGGCCGTCATCGCCGGCATCGGCATCGGCCTGGTGCCGCAGGCCTTCGTCGAAGACGAGCTGCGTGCCGGCACGGTGGCGATTGCCATGCCGGGCGAGATGCCCGATCCGTTGGGCTACTACCTCGTCTACCGCGAGGACCGCGCCAACTACCCCCCGCTGGCGCAGTTCCGCGAGTGGCTGGCGGGGCAGGGGTGAAAAGGCTAGGCGGGAGAGTGAGGTCGGCTGGACGGACCTGCGAATAGGTAGTCTGACACCTTGGCAGCGTGCTGGGTCGATAGCACGAAAAGGTAGTCTGACACCTTAAAAACTGCCTCGTGTGCCGGCTCAGCGACGGCGCGGTGTAGGCCCCAGCTGCTTCAATCCGTTGCGTGACAGCGTCTGCAGCTCCTGCGCCGATAGGGTGTGGTCGGTGCTGTCGAGCAGCCGTTCCAGCGCGAAGTCGATGAACAGGCGCACGCGGCGTGGCATGTTGCTGCGGTTGGCGTACCAGAGGTAGAGCCCGCGCCGGTCGCTGGTCCAGTCGGTGAACAGCGGGACGAGGTCGCCGGCGCGCAGGCGCGGGGCGGCGTTGATGCTGTCGATCTGGCCGATGCCGAAGCCCGCCAGCACGGCCTCCATCTCGGTCTCGGGTTCGTTGGCGGTGAACACCGGCGCCATCGTCCGCTGCACCGTCATGCCGTCGATCTTGAATTCCCAAGGCAGTACCCGCCCGGTGCTCGGGCTGCGATAGCCGGTGCAGCGGTGCGCGGCGAGGGCGTCGAGGTCGGCCGGCACGCCGGCCTCGCGCAGATAGGCGGCCGGGGCGCAGGTGATTTCCTGGATCGGAAACAGCCGCCGCGTGATCACCTGGGCTTCCGGCGGGCCGCCCGCCCGAAAGCCCACGTCGATCCGATCGATCACCTGATCCGAAAACTTTTCGTCCAGCACCAGATCCACCTCGATGCGCGGATAGCGTTCGCGGAACGCGTGCAGCAGCGGCAACAGGATGCGGCGGCCCACCGGCGTGGCGGCGCTGATGCGAATGAGGCCGTGCTCCTCGCCGCTGGCCTGACGCGCGCCGCTCAGCACGCGCTGCAGGGCATCGAGGCGCGGCCGCACCGAATCGAGAAAGCGCTGGCCGTCCTCCGTCAGCGTGTTGCTGCGCGTGGTGCGATGAAACAGCCGCATGCCCAGGTGCTGTTCGAGCTGGCGCACGCTCTTGCTGACCGCCTGCGCGCTCAGGCCCAGCGCGTGGGCCACCTGATTGAAGCTGCCGAGCTCGGACACCCTCACGAAGATCTCGATCGCGCGCAGTTCGTTCATACTCGATATCAACTAAAAGTAGAGAATGAAACATCATAGTGCCAACTACTGGATTCGACTCAGGCTGCGTAAAGTTCGCTCCATCGAAGCTCACATCCGACTTCGACAACGCACAAGGAGCATGACATGACGCAACAACAGCACGAGCAGGAACAGACGCTGGCCGGCCGCGTGGCCGTCGTGGTGGGCGCATCCAGTGGCATCGGCCTGGCGAGCGCGCGGGCGCTGGCGGCGCGGGGCGCGCGGGTCGCGTTGCTGGCGCGGCGCGCCGAGCGGCTGGAGCAGGCGGTGGCGCAGATCCGCGCGGCGGGCGGCGAGGCGATGGCGCTGGCGACCGACGTCACGAATCAGGCCTCGGTCGACGCCGCCGCGCAGGCGCTGGCTCAGGCCTGGGGCCGCGCCGACCTGGTCTTCAACAATGCCGGCGTGATGCTGCCGGGTGCGGTCGAAGAGCGCAAACTCGCCGAATGGGAGCAGCAGATCGACCTGAACGTGACCGGCGTGATGCGGGTGATCCATGCCTTCGTGCCGCAACTCGCCCAGGCGGCGGCCGAAGGCGGACCGGCCGATCTGATCAACACCTCATCGATCTGCGCCCAGGCGCTGTTCCCGTACTTCGCCACCTACAGCGCCACCAAGGCCTACGTCAGCCATCTGTCGCGTCATCTGCGCATCGAGCTCGGCCCGAAAAACATTCGCGTTGCGATGATCGAGCCCGGCATCGTCGCCACCGAACTGCAGAGTCACGTGACGTTCCAGGGCACCAAGGATTGGCTGGCCGCCGCCGAAACGCAGATCGAGTTCCTGCAACCCGAAGACGTCGCCGAGGTGGTGACCTTCCTGGCGGGCCTGCCCAAGCGCGTCAATCTGCAGCAGGTCGTCGTGATGCCGACGCAGCAGGGGCAATGAGCCGGGCAGCCGCGCGGGTGGGCGTGCTCAGCGCGCACCGGCCGCAACCAGCAGCGCGGCGCTCGCTTCCTGGCCGCGCTGGCGCGCGTGCGCCAGCGCCGTCACGCCGTCGCCGTCGGGCAGATTGACGTCGGCGCCGTGCGCGATCAGCAGCTTGATGATTTGCTGGTGGGCCGGGCCGCCGTCGCTCAGCAGCACGGCTTCGAGCAGGCCGGTCCAACCCAGGCGATTGACGTGATCCGGATCGACACCCGCCTCGAGCAGGAAGCGCACCGTGTCCACGTGGCCGCGTTCGCAGGCCGGGATCAGCGCCGTGCCGCCGTAGCGGTTGGTGCTCTTGAGGTCGGCGCCGTGATCCACGGTGGCGCGCAGGATCGCGAGCTCGCCGCGGGCACCCGCGAGCAGATAGGCGCTGTCCTGCATCCCGTTCTTGAGATTGACGTCGGCCCCCGCGGCGATCAGCGCGAGCGCGGCCTCGGTGTGCCCCTGCGCGGTGGCAAGCAACAGCGGTGTGTTGCCGCTGTTGTCGCGCGGGTCGACCGGCGTGCCCGCCTGGAGCAAGGCGCGGACACGCGGCGTGTCGCCGGCCTGGGCCGCGGCCAGCAAGGCGGCGGGATCGGCGGCGGCGGCAGACGTGCCGACCGCGCCCAGCGCGAAGGACATCACAAGCATGCGGATCAAGGGCAGGGCGGGCACGGCGTCTCCATACAGGCGGGCCGCCGACGGGACGGCCTCTGACTGCACTGTAGCAGCGTCACAAGCGCCCGCGGCCCCGACGCAGCAGGATCACGCGGCGCGCTGCTCCACATTGGCGCCATACAACTCGGCCACGGGCACGGCGCGCCGCGAACTGGTGGCGGCGCTGCCTTCGGCGGACCAGAGGAAGGGGTAGAAAGAAAATGCCTCGTCCGGTCCGAGCGCGGCGGCGTCCGCTTCCCAGCCGGCCCAGCGCAGGTCGGCATAGAAGTCGGCCAGTCTTTCGCTCAGGGCCCATTGCACGAAATCGGTGTAGCCCACGTCGAGCGCCTCCCAGGTGAGCGTGTCGGGCGCGCAATAGTGCAAGGTGCCTGGCTCGCCTCCAAACGCGCCCCCGTCCAACGCGAAGAAGCCGCCGGCGGCATCGTCGGCCACCAGCAGGAAGCCGTCGGCGCGGCCGTGATTCCAGCGCAGCAGATCGCGCGGCAGGCGCGGGTGGCCCGAGCCCAGCACGCGCAGCCAGCCGTGGTCGATCAGCAGCCCGCCGGTGCCGTGCGCGATCGCGCCCAGCGGCGAGCGCGTGCTGACCTGCAGGCCAAGCAGCACCTCGTCGGCCTGCGGCCCGGCCGGCAGGATCTCGCAGGAAACGGCCGCGGAGGCGACCCATTCTTTGATCAGCGGCAGCGCGGGATCGTCGGTGTGAATCAGTTCAGTCAGCGTTTTCATGGCGGGCATGATAACGCCGGGCCCGCCTCGCTGCAGCGCGGCCGTCAGGCGCTGCAGGTCTCCAGCCAGGCCTCGAGCTGCGTGGCGTTCATCGGATGCGCGAACAGGAATCCCTGGGCCTCGTTGCAGCCGCAGTCCCGCAGAAAGTCGCGTTGCGCGGCGGACTCGACGCCTTCGCCGACCACCCGCAAGCCCAGGCGTCGCGCCATCTGCACGACCGTGCGCACCACGGTGCGATGGGTCTCGGAGGTCTCGATGTCTTCGATCAGGGTGCGATCCATCTTGACCGACGTGGCCGGAAAACGCAGCAGATAGGTCCAGTTGCTATAGCCCGTGCCGAAGTCGTCGATGGCGACCGAAAGCCCGGCGCCTTGCGCGTGCTGCACCGTGCGCAGCGCCGCGGGTTCATCCTGGATCCACGCGCTCTCGGTGAACTCCAGCTCGAGCCGTGCGGGATCCACGCCGGCCTCGCGCAGCAGCGCCATGATGTCTGCCACCAGGGTGGTGTCTTCGAGGTCGCGCGCGGAGATGTTCACCGCGAGACTGAGGGGCACGCCGGCCTCGCGCCAGCGGCTGAGCTGGTCGACGGCCGCGCGCAGCACCCAGCGCGTGATGTCGTTCATCAAGGCCGTGTTCTCGGCCAGCGGCAGGAATTCGGACGGGCTGACGCAGCCGAGCTCGGGGTGGTTCCAGCGCAGCAGCGCTTCCACCGAGTCGCAGCGGCCCGTGTCCAGGACGAGCTTGGGCTGGAACGCGAGCGAGAAATTGGCGCAGTCGGACACCTCGGCCGAGAGCGCGGCCAGCAGCGCCTGGGCGCGCTGCTGCGCCTGGTCGACCTCCGGGCGGAAATAGGCAAGTCCGAGATTGTGCTGGCGCGCGTCTTCGGCAGCGCTGACGGCAAGGCGGATCCAGTCGCCGTAGTCGATGCCGGGCTTCAGGGGCAGCACGCCCAGGCCCAGGCCGGTGCGCACCGGAATCGACTGACACACCACGGGCAAGTGAAACGCGCGCTGCAGATCGGCGGCCACGCGCTCGACATCGACGCCGCCGCCTTCCACCACCAGAAACGCAAAGCGCGTGGGGCTGATCTTGTAGAGCACGCACTCGGCCGGCACCGCGCCGCGCATGCGGTCGCGCACGTCCGCCATCAGTTGATTGAAGAAGGGATAGCCCAGCGTGCGGATGAACGCGTTGGCCAGCTCGATCGGCAGCAGGTCGGCCGTCACGACCTCGAGCGGCCGGCCCTCGCCGAGCAGCAGCGCCACGTCCTGTTCCAGCCGCAGCCGATTGAAGAGGCCGGTGGGCTCATCGATGTAGCGGGTGTGGCGGATCGTCATCAGGCGCGCCAGCGCCAGGCGTCCGAAGTGCGCCAGCGTCTCGCGCTCGCGTGCGGACATCGGTTGCCGCGCGTCGCGGTCGATCACGCATAGCGTCCCCAGCGCGAAACCGTCTCGTGTGACGAGGGGCGTGCCGGCGTAATAGCCGGCCTGCAGCTCGCCCGTGACCGCCACCGACCGGCCATAGCGCGGGTCGCGCCGCGCATCGCACACCTCGAGCACGCCGTCGCCGGCGATCGTGTGCTCGCAGAGGGCATCGCCCCTCGGCGTGTGCTCGACCGACGTACCGATGCGCGCCTTGAACCACTGGCGGTGCCGGTCGATGATGGAGAGCAGTGCGACGGGCGCGTCGAACAGGCGGGCGGCGAGCGCGACGATCTCGGAGAGCACTTCATCGTGCTCGCCGTCGAGGTCGAACAAATCGAGGCAGGCTTGGCGTTCCGCTTCGTTGGCCGGGTGCGGAAGCGCCGGCGTGATACTCATGAATACAGCCTGCAAGCGTTGAATCGGCGCACCCAAAGGGTGCATTTGTTTCAGGTTATCGCCTCGGCCGGTGTCACGTCACGCGCGCTCGCGCCATCCGCGACCAGATGTCGCCTGGCTGCAACGCATGGCGTGGTCGCTAAAAGTCGTACAGACGCGCCGCGTTGTCGACCAGGATCGCCTGCTTCTCCGCGTCGCTCACCCAGGCGCAGAAGGCCGAGAGCTGCTCGCCGTCGTCGATGGGATGCAGCGGTTCGCTGCGATCGCGCGAGCGCGGCACGCCGGGCCAGGCGCCGGAATGCGGCCAGTCGGTGCCCCACAGCATGCGGTCGAGCCGGGCGTCGATGAGTGCCCGCGCGATCGCGCGCGCCTCGATCGGCGGGCGGCCGTCCTGCCATACCGTGAGGCGGTAGGGCGCGGACAGCTTCACATAGACATTGCCCGCCGCCACCGTCTCGAGCAGCGCGTCGAAGCCATCCTGACCGGTGCCGGCCACCGCGCTCGCCAGCGCGAAATGATCGATCACGACGGGCACGGCGCAGTCGCGCAGCGCGGGCGCGAGGGCACTCACCACCGGCAGCGTGGTGTAGATCTGCACGTGCCAACCCAGGTCGGCCACTTGCTCGGCGGTGCGCGCGAGCGCGGCGCGCGCGACCGCCGGATCGTGTTGCCCGAACGACTGCAGGTTCACGCGCGCACCCCGCACGCCCGCCTCGTGCAGCGCACGCAGTTCGTTGCGAGAGACGTCGGGCGCCAGCACAGCCACCCCGCGCGAAGCATGGCCGGCCGCGTTCAGCGTGGCGAGCGCGTCGGTCATGCAGCGATTGTCGGTGCCTTGCGGACTGGCCTGCACGACGACCGCGCGGTCGACGCCCAACGCGGCATGCAGCGCGAGCAGATCATCGGTGGAGGCGAGCCCGGGCATGAACACGCGGTTCTCGGCGAGCGGGTAGCGGTCGAACGGCCCGAAGATGTGCACGTGGCAGTCGCAGGTGCCGGGCGGGATCGTGCCCGCGACGGGGCTGTGGTGCACACCCAGCACGGTGCGCGCGGCGTCGGAGGAAGGCGTGGGCGAGGTACGGCTCATGGAAGGCTCTGCTGCGATACGGATGGGAGGGGCGACGCTCAGGGGTTCTGCTTGATGCCGGCCGACTGGATCAGCCGCACCCACTTGTCGCGATCGGTCTGGTAGTAGCGGGTGAAGGCCGCGGGGCTGTCGTCCGACAGCGCATAGCCCTGCGCTTCGAGCTTCTCGCGCACATCCGGCAGGCGCAGCACGCGCCGCACTTCGGCATTCAACGCGTTGACCACATCGGGCGGCGTGGCGGCCGGCGCGAGCAGACCCAGCCAGGTGGCGACCTCGTAATCCTTCAGACCCGCCTCGGCCGTGGTGGGCAACTGCGGCGCGAACGCGACGCGCTCCTTGCTCGTCACGGCCAGCGCGCGCAACCGTTGATCCTTCATGTAGGGCAGGGCCGTCGACGCGTTGGCGAACATGAAGGGCAGCCGCCCGGCCAGCATCTCGGTGATGCACGCCTGCTCGCCCGCGAACGGGATGCTGTGCAGCTCGATGCCGGCCGTCTGCGCAAACAGCACCGCCGCCATATACGGCGAGGTGCCGATGCCACCCGAGCAGAAGTCGATCTCGCCCGGCGCGGCCTTGGCCTGCGTGATCAGCTCCTGCACGGAATTGGCGCGCAACTTGGGCCCGGCCAGCAGGACCTGCGGCGCGCTGCCCACCAGCGCCACGCCGGTAAAGTCCTTGAGCGGATCGAACGTGGTCACGTTCTGCAGCGTGGGCGCGACGGCCACCGTGGTCTGGCTGGCGAGCAGCAGCGTGTTGCCGTCGGGCCGCGCGCGCGCCACATAGGCCGCGGCGATCATCGACGCGGCGCCGTTCTTGTTCTCGACCATCACGGCGCGGCCGCCAACCTGCATGTGCTGCGCCACGATGCGGGCCACGGTGTCGGGCGCGCCCCCGGGCGGTGCGCCGACCACGATGCGAATCGTGCCACCGGCCGAAGTGTTGTCGGCGAGGACGGGCGCCCCCAGACCGAGCAGCGCGGCGCCCAGCCAGGGCGCGATACGCCTGGCCAGCCGCTGGCGGGGGCAAACGCCGAGTTTCTTGTCCATCGTGGTCTCCTCGCTTTATCGCCGCGCGCCGCGTCGAGGCGGCGGGCACTGTTGTGATGTGGACAAAGTGTCTGCGATCGCGGTTGATATGGTCAAATATATATATCGAGTCATTTCATACAGAGATATGTATGAAGGCGGAGGCGCATGAACAAACGTGAGATGGCACTGTTCGAAGCCGTCGGGCGCACGGGGTCGGTAACGTTGGCGGCGGCCGCCACCGGCATGTCGCAGCCCGCGGCGAGCGCAATGCTGAAGTCGCTGGAAGACAAGCTCGGGTTCGCGCTGTTCACGCGCGACAAGCGCCGGCTCGCGCTCACGTCGGAAGCGCGCATGCTGCTGCCCGAGATCGTCCATGCCCTCGCGGCCATGGACAACGCCGAGCGCGTGGCGGCCAGCATGCGGGTCGGGGCGCACGCCCGTCTGGATATCGGCGCGGTGGCCGCGGTCGGCGCGAGCATCCTGCCCGGCGCGATGGCCTGGCTGCAGGCCCACGAGCCCGGTCTGCGGGTAAGCGTGCGCACGGACATGACGCTGGGCGTGGCCGGACTGGCCGCCGATCAACGCATCGATGTCGGCATCGTGATCGGCTCCGCCGCGCTACCCAATCTCGGCCAGCGTACGCTGGCGCGCCTGAGCCTGCAGGCCGTCATGCCGGCCGGTCATCCGCTCGCCGGCCGCAAACGCCTCGCGCTCGCCGATCTGGCGGACACGCCATACATATCGCTCAGCCGCCATCTGCAGGTCGGAGCGCTGACCGCGCGGCAGTTCGAACAGGAGCGCCTGCCGTTTCTACCGGTGATCGAGGTGAATCAATATTCCGCCGCCTGCGCCTTCGCCGAGCGCGGCCTGGGCGTGGCCATCCTCGACAGCATGAGCGGCCTCTACGCGCGGCGCCACGGGCTGGTTGTCGTGCCGGTCGACGTGGAAGGCGGACTGGATCTGGACATCGTCTGGCCACTGAACCGCGGCCTGGGCCGCGTGGCGCGCCAGCTCGAGGCGGGGCTGCTGCATGAGCTGGCTCATGGCGACTAGGGGGAGGCGGGGCTGCTTCACGAACCACGCCCATAGCGAATAGGACGACGGGAGGTCGCTCACGAGCTGGCTTATGGCGACTTGGCCCGCGCGGTGCTGCTTCACGAGCTGTACCACACCGACGAGGCCGCGCGGCTCGCGCTCAGCCTTCCTCGAGCGTGGAGTCGTTGCCTGATTTCGCGTCGTCCGTGCGGATGACGCTGAACTCGCCGTTGGACTCGATATAGGCGCGATACACCATGCTGAGCGCGGGGATGCCTTTGAGCCGCAACTGCTCCATGAGCTCGCCGCGGCTGACGTGTTCGCGCCGCAAGCCGCCGATATCGATGCGGCCATCCCGCACCAGACAGACCCGGCTCGGTTCCAACAGGCGGCGCAGCAGCGGCAGCCGATAGGTGAGCCGGTCCAGCACGAAGCTCCAGCCGACGATCGTGGCCACGACGATGATGCCGTCGCCCAGCGAATCCGAGTCGCCCGACATCGCGTTGCCCGCGGCGTCCGCCACCAGCACCAGCACGAGCAGGTCGGCGGTGCCGAGCGAGCCAAGGTCGCGCCGGCCCGAAATCCGCAGCAGCAGGAACAGCACCCAATAAATGGTCGTGCCCCGCAGCATCATCTCGCCCACACCGGCCTGCAGCGCGAAGATCTCTCCCAGCCAACTCATCAGCGTCTCCCAGGCGGGACGCGCCGGCCCCACGCCGGCGCGCCCGCGATCGCTGGGCGGGAAGCAAGACCTGTGCCCGTCGAGGCCAGGGCCAGCCTGCTGCGGCGCGTAATGCGCCTTTAGCGAGCGCTGGGTTGGCCTTAGCGAGCGACCTTGCCCGGGCCCTTGTAGCGTTCGAGCCAGTGGGCGTAGGGCGGCGGCAGGATCCAGTCGGGGCGGTCGACCTTCAGCTCTTGCGCCAGACGATAGGTGTAGTGCGGGTTGGCCAGATGCGCGCGGCCGATCATGACCAGATCCAGCTGTTCCTGCGCCACCACGCGCTCGGCGTCGGCGGTCGCATCCATGCCCCAGGCCGACGCGACCGGCAGACCGGCCTCGCGGCGCACGCGCTGTGCGACCGGCGCGAGGAAGGCCGGGCCCCACGGAATCTTGGTGTCGGGGATGTTGAAGTTCACGCTCACGCTCAGCAGGTCCAGCCCGCCGTCGCGCATGCGGCGCGTCAGTTCGATCGACTCGGACAGCGTCTCTTCGTCGCGGCCGTCGTATTCGATCACGCCAAAACGCGCCGTGAGCGGAAGGTTTTCGGGCCAGACCTCGCGCACGGCGGCCAGCGTTTCGAGCAGGAAGCGGGCGCGGTTGTCGAAACTGCCGCCGTACTGGTCCTCGCGCTGATTGCTGTGCGCCGAGAAGAAGCTCTGCGCCAGATACCCGTGCGCGAAATGCAGCTCCAGCCACTCGAAGCCCGCGTCGCGGGCGCGGCGCGCGGCGGCCGCGAAATCGGCCTTGGTCTGTTCGATGTCGGCCAGCGTCATCGCGCGCGGCATCTTGTCCAGGCCCGGACCGTAGGCGATGGCCGACGGCGCGACCGTCTGCCACGCGCGCGGATCCGTGTCGGGAATATGGTCGTCGCCTTCCCAGGGTCGGTTCGCGCTGGCCTTGCGGCCCGCGTGGGCGATCTGGATGCCGGGCACGGCGCCCGCCGCCTTGATGCCGGCGGCGATGCGGGCCAGCCCCTCGGCCTGCGTGTCGTTCCAGATACCGGTGCAATTCGGCGTGATGCGGCCTTCGGGCGCGACGGCCGTCGCTTCCACGATGACTAGCCCGGCGCCGCCGCGGGCGATGGACGGATAGTGCACCTGATGCCAATCGTTCGTCACGCCATCGATGGCGGAGTACTGGCACATGGGCGGGACGGCGATGCGGTTGCGCAGCGTCACGTCCTTGAGGGTGAACGGGGTGAAGAGGGCGGGAGCAGACATGCGGAAATCTCGTTACGGCGAAAGGGATACGCCGCTGCACGGACCGGCCGGCGGCCGGGGGCCCATGCAAGCGGCCAGTGCACGCAGTCTAGGCGGGCGCGGGTTATATTTGAACTAATGGAAGCTTATCGAATTGATTAAAATCGCTTATGTTAAACACGCAATGGCTGCAGACCTTCCGCACCGTCGCCGAGACCGGCGGCTTCACTCGCGCCGCCGAACGCCTCGACCTCACCCAGGCCGCCGTCAGCCAGCACATCCGCCATCTCGAGTCTGAACTCGGCCCCTTGCTCATCCGCCGCACCCGCCGCATCGAGCTCACGCCCGCCGGCCAGGCGCTGCTGCAATACTGCAGCGAGCTCGAGCAGGCCGACCGCCGCCTGCACGGACGGCTCGCCGACGCCGACGCCTGCCGCGGCGAGGTCAGCCTCATCACGCCGGGCAGCATCGGCCTCGCGCTTTATCCCTTGCTGCTCGATTTCCAGCAGTCGCGGCCGGGCATCGTCGTGCGTCATCGCTTCGCGCCCGATCCCGAGGCGCTCGAGGGCGTGCTCGACAAGCAATACGAGCTTGGCCTCGTCACCCTAAAGCCCGACGACCCGCGCATCGTGGCGCAGCGCTTCATCGACGAGCCACTCGAGCTCGTCGCACCCGCCGGGCGCTGCCCCAAATCCTGGGACGACCTGCTGGCCCTGGGCTTCATCGACCATCCCGACGGCCAGGCGATGGCCACGCGCCTGCTGGCGCGGCGCTTTCCGGGCAACCCGGGCATGCACGGCATGCCGGTTAACGGCTACAGCAACCAGGTCGCGCTCCTGCTCGAGCCCGTCGCCCGCGGCCTGGGCTTCACCGTGATTCCCCGCCACGCGCGGCAGTGCTATGCGCACCAGGACGCGCTCGACGTCTCGGACTGCGGCAAGCCGGTGGCGGACACCCTATGGTGGATTCACCGCGCGGAATGGCCGATGTCGGTGCGAGCGCGGCACGTGATCGAGTACCTGCAGGAGCGGATGCTGGCGCCGGAAGCGCTGGTGCGTGCGGCGTGATTGGAGGGGGGCTAGACGAGGGATGATGTCGTCTTTGAGGAACACCGACTGCTGATACACGCCGAGCGTCTACTCGACGGCGGGGCGCGCGAAGGCAGAGAGATAGTCGGCGTAGATCAGCTCGGTCACCACGGCCGAGGCGAGGACGGCGAGGCGCGGTCAGCCAAGTGAGGTCAGTCAGGTGAGGTCAGCTAAGTGAGGTCAGCCAGGTGAGGGCGGCCAAGTGCGGGCGGGCAAGTGAGGGCGGCCAAGTGCGGTCGGGCAAGTGAGGTCGACTTGGTGAGAGCGGGTAAGGTAAGGCGGCTGGGTGCGGCCGGCTGGACGAGGCCAGAGAGGTGCGGCGGGCTAGATGCGGCCCGCCAGGGTGCGGCAAGCTGGGTGAGGCCGGCAAGGTAGGGCCGCCTGGGTGCGACAGGCGCCCCGCCGACGGCTCAGACACGCCCCCGCCGCGACAACCGGCCTCCCGAGCCTTAAAGCAAAAACGGCACACTGACCACCGACGAACTCACCCCAACCATGCCCAGCGCCATCGTGTCGCGCCGTGCGCAGCCTTCCCGACGCGAGCTCCACGCCGCATAAAAACTCGCCAGGCCCACCAGTGCCAGCGCGATACCGAATCCAACCATGATGACGTTCTCCAAACCCGCGCCGCGCGAACGGCGACGCCGGGGTTGAGAATGGACCGCAATCTCTCATTCAGGTTCCCGTCAGCTTGAAGATATTTCTCGCGCCGTTAGACGCCCGCGGATGGCGTGGAGAACGGAAAATAGATAGAAGGGTGTGCTCTCGGTCTAAACGTCGGTTCTTCCAACGCGCCTTGAATCCACAGCCGTCTTACAACGCCAACAAGAGAACAAGATGGAAGACAAATCACACCGTGCGCGCATGGTCCCGGAACCGATGGTTCGAGACATCGCGCGAAGCCGGCAATTCTGGCCGATCTCTGTGCGTTCGAGGCGTATATCAGCGCGAAGAGGAGGCGTTTTTCTTCCTCGACAGCGAGGGTGCACAGCTCATGCTCGAAGAGGTCCGCGGCGACGACGGCTGGATCACAGGACCTCTCGAAGCGCCTTTCGGGCGTGGCGTTAACTTCGAGATCAACGCGAAGACGATCGACGCCTTGCACAAGCGTTTACTGGACGCCGGTTAGCTGCTTTACGGGAACCGCCGCAGTGCTGGTGTCGAAGCGAGCAAATCGAGATTGGGGCGCGACAGTTTTTAGTGCAGGACCCCGATGGTTATCTGTTGCGCTTTTCCGCCTGGTTTGGAAACCGCCCACTCTGATGCTGCATTGTCCGGCGCAGACTCATACCGTCCGCTCGGACAAACAGCACCAACAGAACAGGGGCGCGCATAACCAGCCCCCTCATCACGCGCTGGGCAACCCCAGAACGCTTCCCGCTACAGGGTCGGCTGGGGAATCGGCGTGTCTTTCGGAACCTTGCCCGAAATCCGGTCAGGGCAATTCGAAATGCCCCACTTGGTCACCATGCCCTTTTCGATCATGAATTTCTCTGAACACACGTGATATGCCGAGATAGGGCCCCAGATGTCCTCGTACGAAATAATTTTCGCCCCGCTTTCAAGCGTGTAGCTCTTCTTGGGAGGTCCCCACTTGGAAACCAGCTGTTCTTCCGTGCTGCCGACCCAGACTGCATTGACATCGTTGTAGGTCTTGTTCCGCGTGCCCGTCAGCATGTTCATCTGTCCAGTAGTGCATCCCGCGAGCAGTGAAGGCAGGACGACAAACAGCGCAAATTTTCTCATTTTGACCATTACCCCGAGGGTTCATTGTTGAGAGATGGGTGTTGGCGCGGCATGTCATTGAAATGCCTTATTGCGCGCCTCGGACATGCCCGATGCAACCTGGCCGCAAAGCAGCCCCAGCTTGTTTTATATCGCGCGTCACTGTATCAGAAACCTTGTCGCCAGGCATTTCGGTTGCATCAGGCCTGCCACTCAGCGGCCTTGGAACAATGGTGTCAGACTACCTTTTCGCTCGGAACAACAATGGTGTCAGACTACCTTTTCGCTCGGAACAACAATGGTGTCAGACTACCTTTTCGCTCGGCAATAATCCTGCCTGCGCCGCGATTTGCAAGCCGCAATATTGCACTTGCGTCCGTCGATGGCAGCGCGCCGAATCTCCCACTCCAATTGCGTTAATCTCTGTCGCTGGCAAATCCTGGATGGCACGGTATGTGGCGCACGTTCTGCAAAATGTCGCTGGTGGCGGGTTGGGTGCTTTGGCTGACCGCCATGGCGTGGTTCGCGGTTGGCATGTTCCGGTATGTACCATCGGCCGACGCGACGCTGGCGCCGATCACGCTTACGGCCGGTCAGACAGCACATGCCGAGGTTTATCGAATCCGCGAAGCGCCCCTGTGGATGGAGGCGCGTTTCGGCGGCCCGATGGGCACGGAGCGGCCCGAATTGGGGGAATACACGACACGCGTGGGCGCGCCGGATGCGAAGCGGGGCTTGATCAACCCCGGAGAGCCGGTGCGGATTCGGGTGCGCGATGGCAAGGGACTGGACGTCGTGGTGGTCGCGGCTCCGCGCAGCGGCAACAGCGCCACGCATTTCTACCGCAAGCTCTGGCCTGAGAGCCATGCCGATGGCACGCTGCTGGAGACCACGCCGTCTTTTCCGAAGCTGGCGAAGGGGACTTCGCAGCTTACGTTCACGGTGGAGGAAGTCGGGCCTGCGCTTCAGGGCGAACAGGTTGAGCTGGAAATCAGCGCGCCCATCGGGCTCAAGCGGACGGCGCCAGGCTGGGAGGATGTCTCCACCTTTATCTTCTGGCCCTTCATGGGCGCGATCCTTGGCGCTTGGGCGCTGGTGTGGGCGGGGCTCAGCTGGTGGTATCGCCGCCGGGTTCGGCGGACTGCTCAGAAGGCATTGGCCTGAGTTCGCAAGCGGGGAAGCCTGAGCGATTGCAAAGGCGATAGTTGGAACAATGGGAACAATGGTGTCAGACTGCCTTTTCGATGAGGCTGTCGAAAACGTAGTCTGAGAGCCAAGATAGCCAGATCACCCCCGGCCGCAGTCGACGGCCTACGTTGCATCGCGGAACAATGGTGTCAGACTGCCTTTTCGATGAAGCTGTCGAAAACGTAGTCTGATAGCCAAGATAGCCAGATCACCCCAAGCCTCAATCGAAGACCCACGTTGCAACGCCTTGCAGACCGCATGTCTGCCAGCGCGAGGCGCCAGCTTGCGCAGTCCACCTCAACGGTACCGCGCTCGCTGCGCTGCCCAGAACGGCTGGTCATGCCAGCGCGGCTGAGCCCTGTAGAAATGGCCAACCCGCTGTAGGTACTGTTCGCGCACGCGCTGTAGCTGCGCGGCGTAACCGGACGCAGGGCCATCCCGCCCCTCGAACTCCGCCACCACCGCTTGCGCACCGCGCAAAGCGGTGTACAGCGCATTGAAGATGCCTTGCGACGACAGTGGATCGAACGCCAGAGCTGCATCGCCTACGGCGAGCCACCCTTGCCCATGCACCACATCCAGTGCCGAGCCAGCGGCGCTTGTGGCGCATAGTGTGGTCCAGTCGGCTGTTGGCGGGCAGAAGCGCTGGATATGGCGCGTCGCACTCAGGGCCCGCAACCATTCGGTCTGTCGATGCGCCAAGCGTGAGACTTGCTGCGGCCCGGTGTGCAATACGGCGATGCACCTGCGGCCGGGCAGGGGGGCGCTGTACCACCAGCCCTGTGGCGTGGCTTCGAGCACCGTGCGCAGATCCTCTCCCTCGATCGCGGCGGTGGCATACACGGCAATGAGGCCCGGATCGACGGTACGGGTGATGCCGAGCCGGCGGCCCAATACTCCATGACGGCCACTGGCGTCGACCAGGAAGCGTGCGGTAGTCTGGCCTGGCCGTGGGTCGAGCTGCGGGAGCGGCAATGCGGCATGGCCATCTCGAAAAGACAGGGCCTGCCACGCCACCTGCCAGCCATCCGCACGGCGTATCACATGCCGCATCCGGCCATGGTGCAGGCACACGCCCGCATCTTGTGCAGCGATCCGCAGGCATGCGTCGAATGCAGCGCGATCGAGGTGCCAGCCCAAGCCGTTGGGGTCCCGAATGAAATCGGTTTCCCTTAACGTTTCATCCTCCCAACTGACCAGATTGCCGTAGCTGGGCAATGCCGCGCTGTCGTCCAGTGCGCCGAGGAGCCCCATGTCTCGCAGCAGAGGTTTGGCTGCGCCGGGCAGGCTTTCGCCGGGCTTGAAGCCAGCGGTGGGCTCGTCCACCAGCATCACCTGTAGTCCCGCCAGGGCCAGTTGCCGTGCGATAACGGCGCCGGCGGTGCCAGCGCCGATGACCAGCACGTCGGGCATCAGCGCTGGAACCGGCTCAGCGCCTGCCGGTAATGCTCCAGGCTTTCCCAACCCGCTTCATGCAGCGACTTGTCGAGCGCCGCATTGCCTGTCGACTGCGCGCCGGGTACGCGCGGTGCCCGTTGCAGAGCGGCATTGCGCGACTCGACCTGCATGCATGATGGCAGATCCGGATCATCGTCCACGCCGGGGCGCACGCCCAGGATGCCGATGTCACCGAAGTGCTCCGCCATGCATTGGGCTTTTTCCGCGAAGGTGGTGCCGGCAAGGTTGCGGTCCCAGTGCTCGCGCCGGTTGAACGCGGCGAGCCGTAACTCTCGTGGCTGTGTGGTATCCACGGCCACCAGGTAGTCTTCTTCGGTCAGCACCTGGTTCGGCACGCGCGCCGGCCAGAATGTCGGCAGGTAGGGATCGTATGTATGGTCATACCCTGACCGGCAACCGGTGGCGTCGACCTGCCATGGCAGCGCCATCCAGCGGCTCAGGCCCCCAGGCGACTGGGCATTGAGCGGCCCGTCGGGCGACAGCACCTGACTCTGAGAGAGCAGGGGGCCGTAGTCGGGCTCCGGGATGTGCGCATGGGCCTCCTTGATGCGCCATGGCGCGCGGTACATCGAAAGATGGCGCATGGGCCAACTCATTTCGATGCCCGGGTGAAAGGCGTCGGCGACGCAAAAATCCAGCGCTGCCTTGTCGAGCATGGCGGGTTGGTCGGCCAAGGGCACCTGGTCCAGTTCGTGGACGGGCGCCCGCTGCGGGCACCAGTCGGCGATGAAATCGCCGTTCACCCAGCGCGCCAGCAACTGGCCGCGCACGCTGGAAGGGCTGAGCATGTGGCTGGGTGCGGTTTCCGCTTCTCCGAAGGTGTCGCCGTAGATCCACGGCCAGGAGCGCGGGTCATAAAGGGCGTTATCACTGGCGCGGAAGGCGTTGAACACGCTGCGGCGCAACTGGCCATAGGTGTCGAAGTCACCGCACTGGGGCTTCTGCGAGAGCTTCAGCAGCAGTTCGGGGTTCTGAAAATCGAATGGGCAGCCGGGTCCGAATACTGCCGCGAACCCCTTGTTCACCCACTGCAGTCCACTCATCCGCTGCAGCACGGGCAGCACGTGGCGGGTGAAGGAGACTTGCTCGGGCGCCTGCAGCCAGCCGTACTGCACATAGGTGTCGAACAGCAGATCGTGCATGGTGCGCCAGCCAACGGTATTGGGCGCGAAGTTCGGCTGGGCGCAAACCACCCAGGCGGACTCGGCCTCGATGCAGCGCCCGCCTATGAAGACCTTGGCGCGGACCGGGCCATCGGCAGTGTCATCGTGCCAACCAGGCGCGTTGGCAAAGGTCTGCGGGTTAGCCGGGTCGAAGATCGGTGTATGTCGCGGTGAGCCCGAATTGCCGAAGCCACCGAGCACCAGCAAACGCCCGGCCTGGTCGGTGCGCAGCTCACCCAGCGGGACGGGGACGCCGAGGAACGTACCGGAGTCGAAGTGGTGTGCCTCGCCCTGTTGCTCGAAGCCGCTGATGGTGCGCGGCCCCGGGTCGATCGCCAGCGCCTTGCGCGCGTCGCCGATCACGTCGGGGTTGCGCAGCGGCACCTGCAGATCACGGGCCTGGGGCACGTCCAGCGCCAGCACAAAGGAATACCACTGGGCCTTGCGGTTGGCCAGATGCACCTGCCATTCGATCGAGGCGTTTTGCCCGGTAAGCTCGGCCACTACCTCGCCTGCGGCGTTATAGCCATATATCCGGAAGCGCGCCGCCTGGCGTTTGATTGCGCCCGCGTCATCGCGCAGCGTGCCGGCTTCGCTAGGCGGTGGGTCGTCGACCTCCGGTCCGATGAAGTAGCCGTCAGGCTCGCGGCTGTTGCCCAGGCGAGCGATACCGATCGCTGGGTGAATGGCGGCACGCACCACGCTGTCCAGGATAGCTGGGCTGGTCGGAGCCAGGGTCTGGTTCTGGTCTTGCATGGCAGTATCCTCGTGTCGTGGTGATCGGGTCAGGCGGGCCGTTTCATGGCTGGTTCGCTGGGGTCACCGGTAGCACCTCGGGGCGGGGAACCTGAGGTTCGCCGACAACCTGACCGTTGACATCACGACGCAGGTCGGCCGAGACCCGATAAATGAGTCGGCGCGCCTCGGCAATGCTGCCGACCGCCTCGAAGCCCCGTAGCGTCCGTGCCGGATTGAATGCCAGACCTTCGCCGTAGACGGCTTGGCTGTGGGCATTAATATTCTGGGCCGGCAGAGTGAGGGTTGCGACGTGCACTGGCGCGGAAAGGCTCTCGGCCCAGTCTTGAGTGGCCCGGTCCAGCGGCATCCGGAGCGGATCTCGCTGGAGTTGAATCAACAGCCGATAGCGGAACGACTGGTTGGCCAACCGCAGCTGCAGGTCTTTGGCGAGGTAATCGGGATCGTTGTAATCGGGACTTCCCGGGTCTGGCACGTGTTCCGGTTCGAGCAGGTATTTACAGTAGGTATTGCCGAAGCGAAACGGGATGACGCTCCAGACCTTTTCGCCCAGCACCGTGGGCACGACTTTCTCCATCTCTGCGAGGATTTTTCCGGTCGCCGGGTGCTGGGCAATATAGGATTTCGAATCCTGGAGAAAGCGGCAGAAACCGGCGGCATCATCGACGAAGAACACCGGGTAGTTCTGGAACAGAAAATCCACGGTGGGCGCATGCTGGTCCGGCTCAAGGCTTTTCTTTCCGGGAACGTCGAACAGCTTGAACGAAACCCCCACGGTGCTCTTGAAATCCGGCTTGCCATCGGGAATGTCGCTGGAAAAACGCACCCAGGCAGTATGGCGGGCAGGCTTTGCGAACAGCCCGATAGCCGCAATACCTTCAGGAACCGGCAACACGTCGAGATAGGCGTGGGCGATCCCGTGCAGACGCAGAAAGACAGGGCGGCGCGCGGGGCATTGGCCTGCGGCGATGCGTTTCTTCTGAACTTGGTCGATGAAGACATTCTCGATGCAGGCGATGTCTGCAGCCTTGGCATACTCAATCACGCGAACACTCCTTGTTCATCGCCCATTTATTGATCGAGCCCATCCCGGTGTCGGGCTGTCGGCTCGTGCGCCTGTATTCGATTGGCAGCGAGTATAGGGGCCGATTCAACGCGTCGTCGCCACACCTTTGATCATGGAGGTGTTTATAGGACGATCGGCAGGGGGCGGGCGCTGAAAGGTAGGCGAGCGATGCGCTCGGCAGGTGCACGGTAGCTGCGGCGTGAGATGGAACGGCGATTCTGGGGGTAGATCGCAGGCGGAATATCGGCCGTGTCAGACAATGGTGTCAGAGTACCTTTCCGCTACGACCCCGCGCGGTCGCGTAGCTCGCAAAAGGGACTCTGACACGTATTCTTTCTGGACACCTGAACAATGGTGTCAGACTACATTTTTGCTCCGACCCCGCTTGGTCGCGTAGCTCGCGAAAAGCAGTCTGCCACGTATTCTCAGATCTACGTTTTCGTCGAGGCTGTCGACAACAGTGGTGTCAGACTGCCTTTTGGCGCGCGCCCCGCGCGGCAGCGGAGCGCGGAAAAAGGCAGTCTGACACTTATTCTCCTCAGATCTACGTTTTCGTTGAGGCTGTCGACAACAGTGGTGTCAGACTACCTTTTGGCGCGAGTCCCGCGCGGCAGCGGAGAGCGGAGAAAAGGCAGTCTGACACATATTCTGGACGCTTACTCTCTCGCCTAAGTCTTTGTTGAGACTGTCGAAAACGCAGTCTGACACCTTGCTGATTTTCGGTGCGCTCCGCTCGGATGCGCAGTTCGGAAAGGCAGTCTGACACCTAGAACAAAGGTGTCAGACTACCTTTTCTAATTCTCGAAGTTTCACCGCGCCGGCAGCAGATATTTCAGTCCCTGAGTGAAGCCTCGTGGTGCGACGGTGAGGTGATCCTCATCGTTCAGAACCGCTGACTTCAGTTTCAAGCTTGGGTATTTTCTGCTTTGCAGCGCCGCTTCCAACGCCCGGTTGTCGGCAACCATGTCCACCGTCTGGTTGTAGCGGCGATCGCCTTTGCGCAAGGCCTCATAGGCGCCGACATAAAGATAGACATTTGCCTTCAGGTCTTGATTCTGCCGCGCGTAGCCCGCTTCGAGCGTCAAGGCATATCGCTTGTCGTACCAGAGAGACGGACTGCCGAGGATATAGCTGCTGAACAAGTCGGGCTCGGTGAAGAGGATTTGCGTTCCCAGCAATGCGCCGTAGGAATGGCCCAGAAAAATCGCCTTGGAAGCGTCCGCGCGGTAGCGAGCGGTGATGAAGGGTTTGACCTGATCGCGCAGATATTTTTGATAGGCCCACGCCTGGCCATGGATCGCGTTGGGTGGTGCAGTACTTGGGCCGTTCGGTGTCGGCGTGTAATCCCGCTGGCGGCTCAGGCTGCCGTCCTCGCCCTTTCCATAGGAGAGGCCGACGAGAATGAATTCTTCAATCTGGGGGCCTTCAACATTCAGTCGGCGCCCTAGCTGGCGGATGATGGGAAAGGCGTAGTCGGCGTCGGTCACATACAGCACCGGGTAGCGCCGCTGCGGCTGCTTGGCATAGGACGGGGGCAGCGCAACGAAGACCTGGTAGCCGCGTTTGGAAACGGGATCGGGCACGTCCCATACCTCGCTGTCGGCGATTTCGTAGGGGTGCCCGTGGCCGGTCTGCACCTTGGGCGCCGATGCGGGCTGAGCGTGCGTCGGAGCGACAAAAGCGCCGGAGCTGGCCACGAGGGCGACCAACAGGGCAAATGGAAAACGTCGATGCATTGGGTTTTCTCTTTGACGAGCGCCGCACTCAGTAAGCCCGGATAAGGCGGGCCGATGAGATGCGGCATGCTGGCGCGACAGCAGGGTTGCACATGCTACCGGATTCGAATTTTGCATGCCGCTCGGCGCAGCGTGGCGCGATCGCGTCTGCCCGCAAACGGCAGTTGGACCGTAATCGGCCAATCGTGCTGTTTACCTCTAAGGCTGTGGTGCGCGGCGGCAAACCTGCGATTGTGTCACTAGGCGCTGGCGCTTAAAGGCGAGGTCGGTGCGACCGTGCAATTGGACAATAGGATAGGGCTGGTCAGGACATCAAATGCCCAAGCTCAGGGAGTTTCCTGGTCAATAATCTCACGCTCAAGAGACCATGGCGAACAACGTGGGCGAACCGCAGGCAGTAATTCCTTGATTTCTATGGTGTGGTGCCCGCTTCGAATTAACTGTGCCAGCAGCAACGAGCCCGCCCGCCGCGGTAGACTGCGTCAGCAAGAAACACCATCCGTTCTCACAGGGAGCCACGCACAGCATGGACCACGCGAAGTCGACGATTGCCGATTGGGGTGTGCCGGTTGCGACCGGTCTGGTCTTCGCCTATCTGGGCTACTGGCCGGTGCAGGTTCTGGCGGGCTTCAATACGCCCGTGGCCGGTGTGATCACGCTGGGTCTGGCCGCGGTGCTGATCTGGCTGCTGGCGCGGCGGGTAGTGCCCAGCCGGCGGGTGGGCTGGGCGCTGGTAATCGTGGGGCTCACCATCGCGGCCTATTTGTTGGCGGCGCTTGCGCCTGCGCTGTTTCAGGACAGCCCGCTACACCGCGACGAGCGCGCGGCGCTGGGTTTCTTCATGCTGATTTTCGGTATTCCGGGCGGTTTGGTGTCGCTGGCGCTCATCATCGTGGGCGTCGTGAAGCTGCGGCGCGGGCGGGTAGTGGCGGGCTGAGGGGCCGCGCCGCAATCGAAAGTGCCACAATGGCGGCCCGTGGGGCAGCCGCAGAGGCAAGCATGAACTTCAAAAGTCTTGAAGTCTTTTACTGGGTGGTGAATCTCGCCAGCTTCAACAAGGCGGCGGCGAAGCTGCACACGACCCAGCCTGCCGTTTCGCAGCGTATTGCCACGCTGGAGCGCGAACTCGGTATTCGCGCGCTGGACCGGAGCTCGCGCTCGGTCAAGCTGACCGCCAAGGGTCGTGTGCTCTACGACTACGCCGAACGATTCATGGCCCTGCATGCGGAAATGATGCACAAGGTCGCCGAAGAGCAGGCCGTCAGCGGGGTGATCCGGCTGGGCGTGGCGGAAACCATCGTGCACACGTGGCTGGTCGAGTTTCTTGAACAGGCGCAGCAGCAGTATCCCAATCTGATCATCGATATCGTCGTCGACATCACGCCGACGCTGCGCGAGGCGGTGCGCACGGGCGAGCTCGACATGGCCTTTCTGCTCGGCCCGCAGAGGGATGGCGATCTGGTCGAGACGGCGCTCTGCAGCTATGCGCTGAACTTCCTGTCCGCGCCCACGCTCAAGCTCGGCAAAGAGCCGCTCTCGAACGAAGACGTGGCGGCCCATCCGCTGATCACGTTTCCCAAGCGCACCTACCCGTACACATACCTCCATCAGGAACTCACGACGCCGGATCGCGGTGCGCCGCGCATTTTTACGAACTGGTCTCTGTCGACGATCGTGCGGATGGCGGAAGACGGCTTCGGTGTGTGTGTGGTGCCGCGTCTGGCCGTGCTGAAGGAAGTGGAGCAGGGCAGGCTGAAGGTGCGCCAGACGCAGATGCAGCTGCGTGACCTCAGTTTCGCGGTTGCCTATGCCCGGGGCAGCGACGAGCTCGCCAAGCAAGCGCTCGCCCAGCTGGCGCAGACCATCGCCAAAGCCTCCACGGCCGGACGCCGACGCCGACGCCAGGCGCCCGCATCGGGCTGATTGGAGCGCTGCAACGGCGCGCCCGGCGAGATGACGCAGATGATCGCTAAAGCCGAGCCCGCCCCCGCCGACGCCGACGCCAGTCGCCCGCATCGCGCTGATAGGAGCGCCGCCGAGGCACCCACGGCGAGCCGCCCAGGCGGCCTAGGGCTTTCCCCGATTGATGATCGTTAGGGCCGACATCCGGTCGCATGCCGCCCAGGAAGATTCTGCATGAATAACAAAATCTAATCGATATCGATCCGAAATCGGGATTGGAGGTTATCGAGAGCCCACGCTGTAATGGCTGCGCAATGTCGCATTCAGCCAGGAGCTCTCGTGAGCGCAGTCACTCAACCCACCCCCACTTTCGCCGTCGGTCTCGGCGATATCCAGCAGGCGCATGAGCGCATCCGCGATCACATCGTGCGTACCCCGCTGCTGGAAAGCGCGACGCTGAACGACCTGTTCGGCGCCCGCATCCTCGTCAAAGCGGAGTGCCTGCAGCATGCGGGCGCCTTCAAATACCGCGGCGCCTGCAACCGTCTGCTGCAACTCGACGAGGCGCAACGTCGCGCCGGGGTGGTGGCGTTCTCCTCCGGTAACCACGCGCTGGCGACCTCGGCGGTTGCCCGCAAGCTGGGTATCCCGGCGAGCATCATCATGCCCGCCGACGCGCCGCGCGCCAAGATCGAAGGTGCCCGTGCCAATGGCGCGGAGGTGATTCTGTACGACCGCCAGAAGGATGATCGCGAAGCCATCGGTGCCGAGATCGCGGGCCGGACGGGCGCGGTGATCGTGCCGCCGTACGACGACCCGCACATCATGGCGGGCCAGGGCACGGTGGGTCTGGAGATCGTCGAACAGGCCGACGCCGCCGGTGCGCGCATCGATGCCGTGATCGCCGCATGCAGTGGCGGCGGGCTGGTCGCGGGCGTGGCGCTGGCCGTCAAGAGTCTGCAGCCGGACGTGGCCGTGTATGCGGGCGAGCCGGCCGGGTTCGACGAGCTGGCGCGTTCGCTGGCCTCGGGCCAACCCGAGAGCAACGCGCCCGGTGCGCAGTCGATCTGCGACGCGCTTCAGGTGGTGCGACCGGGCAAGCTCACCTTTCCGGTCAATCAGCATCTGCTCGCTGGCAGCCTGGTCGTGAGCGACGACGACACCCGTCGCGCCATGAAGGCGGCCTATCAGCATCTGCGCCTGGTCGTGGAGCCGGGCGGGGCCGTGCCGCTGGCCGCCTTGCTGGCGGGCCGGATCGAGGCGCGCGGCAAGACCGTCGTGCTGGTCCTCTCCGGTGGCAACGTCGACCCCGCGGTCTACAGCGACGCCCTCAACAGCTAACTCCCCACACTTTCATTCCCGCACATCATGCTGAAACGAGATTCCAATACCTATCGGCGCGTGGCGCGTACGATCGACGACTTCATGCGCCTGGACTACACCGGCGTGGGCCTGATCGGCAATCTGAGCGATGCCCTGCAGAAGCGGCAGCCGGGGCCGGTCTGCATGGGCGCGGCCGAGCGCCTGGTACAGGCGACGCAGGAGCGGCCGGGCCCGATCCTGATCGCCACCGGTTTTCCGGAGGGCGGCGGCGCGCCCGAGACGGATGGTCCGATCGGCGCGGCCCTGCTCGCGCGCGCGTTCTTCCTGGGCTTGCGCCGCGAGACGGTGATCGTCATCGACGAGGACTGGGAAGAGATGATGATCGCCACGCTGCGCGGCGCCGGCTTGGCACCCATGCCGTTCCCCGCGGATGGCGTGATCCGGCCGGTCGAATTCCTGCGCCCGGTGTACATCCGCACCGTGCCGAAAGACGACCGGGGTGCGCATGCGATCTGCGACGCGCTGCTTGCAGTGACTCAGCCCTGCGCGGCCATCGCGATCGAACGGCCCGGGCGCAATGCGCTGGGCCTCTATCACGGCCTGGGCGGACGTCCGCTCGACGGGCTGGTCGCCAATCTCGACTATCTGTTCGAGAAGGTGAAGGACGCCGCGATTCCCTTTATCGGGATCGGCGATGGCGGCAATGAGCTCGGCATGGGCGTGATCGCCGAAGACCTGCCGACGTTCTCGCCCAAGGCGCGCGACACCGGTACGCCCGGGCGTGGCGGCGTGGCGGCCGTGACGGCCGCCGACTGGCTGGTGGTAGCCAACGTCTCGAACTTCGGTGCCACCGGGGTGGTCGCCGCCTTGGCCGCGCTGCTCGAGAATCCCGTGGTGCTCCATACGCCCGAGCTCGAAACGCGCAGTACGGAGCTTTGCGTCGCGCACGGCGGGGTGGACGGCATGTTCATGGCGCCGGAGCCCGCTCATGACGGCATCGCCATGGACGAATACGCGGGCATGGTCCGCGCCCTGCGCGGCAGCGTGATGCGTGCCCTGGGGCACTCGGTCAACTGGCAGGGCCAGCAGGGCGACTGGAGGCAGCTCAAATGAGCGCGAACACCTTCAGCGCGCGGCTGCGGGCACTGGGCCTCGATCTGCCGGGCATCAACCCGCCGCGTGGAAGCTACGTGCCCTCGGTGCGCGCCGGGGATCTGCTGTTCATCGCGGGTCAGGCGCCGCGCCTCGATGGCGTGCTGCAGTTCGAGGGCAGGGTGGGACGTGACCTGGACGTAGAGGCCGGTCAGCGCGCGGCGCGCCTGTGCGGGCTCAATGTGCTGGCGCATCTGGCCCAGGCCTGCGACGACGACCTCGAGCGGGTGGCGGGTTTCGTGCGCGTCGCAGGCGTCGTGAACTGCGCGGAAGACTTCAAAGCGCACGCGCAGGTGCTCGACGGCGCCTCCAATCTGTTCGCCGACGTACTGGGCGAGCGCGGACGCCATGTCCGCATCGCCACCGGCGCCTCGTCCTTGCCGTCGGGCATGGCGGTCGAGGTCGAAGCCATCGTGCAACTCAGAACGTGAGGCACGCGGGCCGGAAGGCCGGCCCGCGCGCTCCGACATAACACCCAAGGGGAAATTCAATGCAAGTGACACTCGACACACCGGTGCGGGCCGGCGATCCGGCGGATCGCAACGCGGTCTATCGCAAGATCGCGCTGCACATCATGCCGTTTTTGATGCTGTGCTACGTGGCCGCCTATCTCGATCGCATCAATATCGGCTTTGCCAAGCTGCATATGCTCAACGACCTGGGCTTCAGCGATGCCGTGTATGGGCTCGGCGCGGGCCTGTTCTTCATCGGCTACCTGATCTTCGAGGTGCCGAGCAATCTGCTGATGATGCGCATCGGCGCCAAGAAGACCATTTCGCGGATCATGATCCTGTGGGGCCTGATCTCGGCCTGCTTCGCATTCGTCGAGACGCCGACGCAGTTCTACGTGTTGCGCTTCCTGTTGGGCGCCGCCGAGGCCGGCTTTTATCCCGGCGTGATCCTGTATCTGACCTACTGGTTTCCGGCGAACAAGCGCGCCAAGATGGTGGCGCTGTTCGTGGGCGCGGTTCCGCTCTCGGGCATGATCGGCGCGCCGCTGTCGGGCGCCATCATCGAGTGGGGCCACGGCGCGCATTCGCTGGCAGGCTGGCAGTGGATGTTCATCATCGAGGCGGTGCCCTCGCTGCTGCTCGGTGTGTTGTGCCTGAAGTATCTGGCCGACAGCCCCGCGGTGGCCGGCTGGCTGAGTCCCGCCGAGCGTGAGCTCGTCGAGGGCGAGTTGCAGGCCGAGCGCGATCTGACGCGTCACGACAAGTCGACGGGATCGCTCAAGGCCACGCTGCAGGACCGCCGCGTCTGGAAGATGACCTCCATCTGCTTCTGCTCGGCCATCTGCTCTTATGGGGTTTCGTTCTGGCTGCCCACGCTGGTTCAGCAGCTCAACGTGGGCGATGTGATGCACGTGGGCCTGTACACGGCCGTGCCGTTCACCGCCGCCTTCGTGGTGATGTACCTGATCGGCCGCAGCTCGGATCGCATGCGCGAACGCCGTTGGCACCTGGTGGGCCCGTTCACCTGCGTGTGCCTGGGCCTGGCCGGCAGCGTCTACTTCCACGGATCGATGGGTCTCGCGCTGCTGTCCCTGACCGTGGCCGCGGTCGGCGCCTACAGCACCACGTCGATGCTGTTCACCATACCGGGCCTCTTTCTGTCGGGCGTGGGCATGGCGGCGGGCGTCGCGCTGATCAACTGCTTCGGCGGACTCGGCGGCTTTGTCAGCCCCTACGTGGTGGGCGTGGTGAAAGACATGACGGGCAGCACCGACAACGGCGTGCTCTTCATCGCCGGCGTGGCGATCGTCGGGGCGGCGCTGACGCTGACCCTGCCCAAGAAGCTGGTCAATCGCTGATCGACCGGACCGCGCCCGTCAGACGACGACAACCTCGTCGCCCGCCAGGCCGGTCCAGCCCTGGCGCAGGGCCGTCGCGAAGCCGCCCGACACTCTCGAATAGGGGCGGGCGCTCGTGGTGACACGCGGTCGGGCGCTCCAGGCGATGGGTACGCCGGCCGCCTCGAGGCGGTCGACCAGCGCCTGGTCTTCGCTGCACGCCAGCGCTTCGAAGCCGCCGATGGCGCGGTACGCGCCGGCGCTGATGCCGAGGTTGGCGCCATGCACATGGCGATGGCCGTCCTGATCCAGGTACGACGCGTCGAACGCGGCGCGGGCACGTTCGGCCAGCGTGCCGTGGCTGCTCCAGTCGGCCACGGCGACGGTGCCGCAGACCACCTCGGCGTTCAGCGCGAGCTGTTCCACCAGCCAGCGTTCGGAGACCACCGTGTCCGCATCGGTGAAGGCCAGCCAGCGGGCGCCGTCGGCCAGTAGCCGCGCGGCGCCATCGGCGCGGGCCAGGCCTACGTTGCGATGCTGCGTGCTCAGCGCCAGTGCCGGCCAGCGCGCCACGCACGCCGCGGTGCCGTCGGTGCAGGCATCCAGCACGACCACCACCTCGACGTGTTCGCCGTGCAGGTCGGGATGCTGGCTGGCCCGTTGCACCGCCGCCAGACAGGCGTCGATGTCGGCTTCTTCGTTATGCGCGGGAATGCAGATGCCGATCATGATGCGCTCCCGCCGGCCGCGCGCCAGACATCGAGTCGGAAGTCGTCTTCGTCGTGGGCGATCAGATGCCGCATGCCGGGCAGGGCGCCCGCGCGGCGATGCAGCGCGTCGGTGTCCTGCATGCGGTCGTGGAACGGGCGTTTGTAATGACACAGCAGCCAGTCGGCGCCCGGCGCGAGCGAATTGTGGCAGTGGTCGAGAAAGGCCGTCAGGTCCGCGTCGGAAAAGTAATACGCCAGTTCCGACACCACGATCAGGTCGACCGTGGCGCCCGGCGTCACCGGCCAGGCGCGCGGAAGCTCGCCTTCCTCTACGCGGGCGTGACCCAGGCCCGCCGCTTCGAGCACGGCACGGCAGCGCGATACCGCGGTGGGCGCGCTGTCGATGGCGAGCAGGTCGTCGCAACGTTGCGCGAGTTCGCGCGTGGTGATGCCGGTGCCGCAGCCGAGCTCGAGCACGCGGCCATAGCGCTGCTGCGGCAGGCTCGCCATCAGCAGGGCGCGTTTGCGGCACTCGTACCAGGCGCTCGCGACCTGCCAGGGGTCCGCGTCGGCGCGATATAGCGCTTCGAAGTCGGTCATCGGAGAAAAACCTCGAACGGACGATGGAAACGGGCCAGTGCGAACGGCGGCAGGATCGGCGGCCGGCCGGTCGAGGCGTCCGCCGCCAACTGGCTGGTGTAGCAGCGCATCGCGCGCGCCTTGGCGTGACGGTCGGCGGGATCCAGCGGCACGCACACGGCGCGGTCGCGCGGCAAAGGTTCATCGGCGGGGTCGGCCCAGTGCCAACCCCAGATGGGCGCTTCGAGCAGGCGGCATTCGCGGCGCGCGGCGACCTCGGCGGCGGCGCGGCCGACGGCTTCGTGATCGGGATGACCATCGAGCCGCCAGGGCGCCACCAGCGTATCGCCGCGATCGACCACGCGCGCCAGGGCCTCCGCGAGCGCTTTCTCGCGCGCGCTCACGCCGCCGTCGGGGATGGCCAGACGCACGCGGCTGGCGAAGACGCCGAGGGTGGCCAACGCCGCGCTGCTCTCGTCGGCGCGCGCCTGGCGCAACCGTTCGGACGGCCACTGCGTGGAGCCGGGGTGACTCGCCTCGCCATCGGTGACGGCCCAGACGCGCACGGCCACGCCCAGCCGCACCGCGCGGCGCATCAGGCCGGCGCAGGCCAGGACTTCGTCATCGGGATGCGGGGCGAGCACATGCAGGGTGTCGCTGCCGGCCAGCAACTCGGCCGGGTCGGCTTCCGGCAGTGCATGGCGCTGAAACCAGTCCGCCCAGGCGGTCTCGGTGGTGCCTTCTCCGGCGATGTGCCGGGGGTTCGCTAGAGCCGCCACGGTGAGGACCCCGCGGGACGCAGCAATTCTTGCGCATGGGTGGCGAGGTCGCGCTCGGCGTGGCTCTGACGCACGAAGACGGGCAGATCCGCCACGCGGCGCGCAAAATCGGCGTCTTTGCAGAACGGGCTCGCGCCCAGCGCGCGCCCGGCATGCCATTGCACTTTATCGACCACGGCTTCGACGGCCAGGCGCGCGCGCCGGATCGAACGGGTGCAGCTCTCGCGCGGATGGGCGTCGATGTCGCTGGCGGCGGCACGCAGCGCGTTGGCGCCCTGGGCGAGCGCCACGTCGATCGCGCCGAGATGGGCGAGGGCGTGCGGGTCTTCGCCGCGCCGGCGCGCGGCTTCCAGAACGGGATCGGCGATGGCGCTCGCGGCGCCGTACCAGCACGCCGCGATGCCGGCGGCGCCGTGCATGAATCCCGGGCGGTCTACATAGGCGCCGGGTGCGCCGACCGCGCGCGCGGTGGCGTTGTCGAACACGACGTCGACACTTTCGGTGGCCGACATGCCGGTGGCATGCCAGCCTTGATCGGTAATATGCACACCCGGCTGGCTCATGCTTACCGCCGCCAGGCGCGGTTGCTCGCCGTCCCACACACTGATCAAGGCATGACTCACGCGGCGCGCGCCCGAGCACCAGGCCTTGGAGCCTTGCAGGTTCAGCAGCGTGCCGTCGCCGGTGGGCGTGGCGCGGACGCGATGCGTCGGCGGCTCGGCACACCACACGGCCCAGAAGCCATCGGGCGCTTCACCGCCTTCGAGCTCGTGCAGGATGGCCAGCGCATCGGTATGGCTTTCGTAGAGCTTGGCCAGACTCAGGTCGTGGCGTGCCACGGTGGCCAGGATCTGCCAACGCAGCAGCGTGGCGCCGGCGCCGGGCAGGGGCAGGCGGTCGTAGCCCGCCGCGCGCATGGCGAGCAGGGCCTCGTCCAGCGCGTCCGGAAAGACGTAGGCGTCGAGCAGGGTGTCCAGCCGCGCGGTATCGATCGCGACCGCGGGTGCAGAAATGTCACTCATGGTGTGGGATAAGGCAGGCAGGAATACGGGCAATGGACCAACAAAAGGGGTGATCACGGGCAGGCCGGGATCACCCCGGAATCGGTCAGGCGGCTCGCTTTCCACCTGGCCGATCCGTCAGACTAGGGTGCCGCCCGGGGGGCGGAGCGGCGCCCTCGTCTCAAGCTCAGGTCGAAGCCTTGAAGCGGTCGCGCAGATCGCGGATCTGATCGTGATTGCGCAGCACGCCCTGGTACTGGCGTTCGACGATCACACGCACGTCTTCGGGCAGGGTTTCCTTCAGGGCCTTGGTGTATTCGGCCTTGGCGACGTCTTCGCCACGCTCGCACTCTTCGAGAATGGCCAGGTCGGTGCGACCGGCCACGGCGGCCTTCAGGTTGACCCAGCCGCGGTGCACGGCGCCGGCGACGGTGCCGCTGTCTTCGGGCTTGCCGCCCAGACGGGTCACCACGGTTTGCAGCTCGGCCGCGCCGGAAGCGCAGTCACGGGCGCGGGCGGAGAACAGGGCCTGCAGCTCGGGATTCTTGGTATCGCCGGCAGCCGCTTCGAAGCCTTTCTCGCCGTTCTTCGAGACCTCGATCAGGTCGTTCAGCACATCGATGACTTTGTCAGCCATGGTCTATCTCCTTGTAGGGTCCAGCAAGCAGTCCAAGCGCCACTTGTCATGGAATCCATTAGCACGTGGCGTGCCTGACCCCTCCGGTTACAGGCTCCGCGTGCCAGCGCGAGGGGCAAAGCCGGTACGATGGTCGTTTCGCCCTCGGCGCGCGCGGCAGTCCGCCGCGTGCCCGTCGGGGCTCACGCAGAGGAGAATCGACAATGGATTTCGGAATCGCCGGTAAGTGGGCGTTGGTGTGCGGCGCGAGCAAAGGCCTGGGTTACGGCTGCGCCGAGGCGCTGGTGCAGGCGGGCGTCAATGTGGTGATCAACGCGCGCGACCCGGCCGTGCTGGCGCAGGCGCGCCAGCGGCTCGAGGCGCTGGGCGGTGCGAACGGCAGGCCCGTGCAGGTGCTGGCCGCGGCGGCCGACATCACCACGCCCGAGGGCCGTGCCACCGTGTTCGAGGTGGCGGGCGGCCCGGGGCTGGATTTCGACATCGTCGTCACCAACGCCGGCGGCCCGCCCCCGGGTGACTTTCGCGAATGGGATCGCGACGCCTGGGTCAAGGCGGTGGACGCGAACATGCTCACGCCGATCGAGCTGATCAAGGCGACCGTCGACCGCATGGCGGCGCGCGGCTACGGCCGCATCGTCAACATCACCTCGAGCTCGGTGAAGTCGCCGATCAATATCCTGGGTCTGTCCAACGGGGCACGCAGCGGCCTGACGGGCTTCGTGGCGGGGCTGGCCCGCACCGAGATCGCCGCCAAGGGCGTGACCATCAACAACATTCTGCCGGGCAAGTTCGACACCGACCGGCTGGCCTCGTCGCGTGCATTCGCCGCCAAGAAATCGGGCAAGAGCGAAGAGCAGGTCGCTTCGGAGCAGAAGCAGGACATCCCGGCGCGCCGCTTCGGCACGCCCGCGGAGTTCGGCGCGCTGTGCGCGTTCCTGTGCAGCAAGCAGGCGGCCTACATCACCGGCCAGAACCTGCTGATCGACGGCGGGATGTACCCCGGCACGTACTGATCGTGCTTGCCGCGCGCCGGACCGGCGCGCGGCTTACTCAATGCGCCCGGGGCCGCGGCTCCAGGCGCTCGCCGGTCTGCGGCAGGCCCTTGCGGCGCTCCAGCGTCACGGCCCACAGCCAAAGCGGCATGCTCGCGATCGCGAGCAGGCTGCCAACCCAGCCGGTCGAGGTCCAGCCAAAGCCGGCGGCAATCGCCAGCCCGCCCAGGAACGGGCCCAGCGCATTGGCGAAATTGAAGGCCGAGTGATTGAGCGCGGCGGCCAGCCCCTGCGCGTCGCCGGCCACGTCCATCAGCCGCGTCTGCAACACGGTGCCGAGCGCGCCGCCCACGCCCACCAGGAACACATTCAGCGAGATGAGCCAGATGTTGTCGGCCATCAGCGGGAAGAGGGCGAGCACGACCGCCGACCACAGCAGCAGCAGCCCGGCCGTGCGCATCACCGCGCGGTCGGCGAAGATCGGCACGATCATATTGCCCACGGTCAGCCCCACGCCGAAGACGCTGAGCACCAGCGGCACGGTGGCCGGCGAGACCTGCGTCACCGCCGTCAGCGTATCGGCCAGATAGGTGTAGATCGAAAACAGGCCGCCGAAGCCGACCGCGCCGATCGCCAGCGTGATCCAGACCTGGCCGCGCTTGAGCGCGCTCAGTTCGCGCAGCGGGCTGGCATGCGGGTCCGCCGGCGAGTCGGGGGCATACAGCCGCACGCTGATCATGGTGAGGATCGCGAGCAGCGACACGAGGCCGAAACTCCAGCGCCAGCCGATCACCTGACCCAGCCAGTTGGCCATCGGCACGCCGACGATGGTGGCGACCGTGAGGCCGAGGAACACCCGGCCCACGGCCATGGTGCGGCGGTTGGCGGGCACCAGCGAGCTCGCCACCAGCGATGCGATGCCGAAGTACGCGCCGTGGGGCAGGCCGCTCAAAAAGCGGAAGAACAGCATCCAGTGATAGTTGGGCGCGATCGCGCTCAGGCCGTTGCCGAGCGCGAACAGCGCCATCAGGGCGATCAGCAGGCGGCGGCGCGGCATGCGCGCGCCCAGCACGGCCAGCACCGGTGCGCCCACGACCACGCCGAGCGCGTAGGCGCTGATGACGTGGCCGGCGGTCGGCGCGTCGATGCCCAGCGATTGGGCGAAGTAGGGCAGCAGGCTCATCGTGGCGAATTCGGTGGTGCCGATCGCGAAGCTGCCGACGGCAAGCGCCAGGAGCACCAGGCCGGGCCGGTGCTGATAAGAAGAGGTGTACGACATGGGAATCAGAGATGAACAACGGGTTGCTGCGGTGCAGCAGCCACATTGTACGCAGGGGCAGCTGTCATTCAGGTGACGGCAGCGAGATTACGGCGCGAGCCCCGTGCCTCATGGTGACGGATCACAACCGTATACTGCCTCTTCCTCGCAGCCTCCAGGAAGCCCCGCATGTCACTCACCCCCGGCGACATCTACGTCACGTTCAATCAGCGTCTCCAGGCCTGGACCGCCTCGCAGATCACGCATGTGAAAGACGAGGGCAGGGAGATCGCGGTGTTGACGCTGGACTGGGTCGGCGCCGATTTGCCCGACGCGGCGGCACTGGCGGCCATGAAACCCGCCCATTTCGATTTCTATTTCTGGCGCGACCGCGTCGAGCACATGTGGATCCGCGGACCGGTCCCCGCGCAGGCAAAACACGTGGGCTGGCGCGAACCGCTCGTGACGGAGGAGTCGCGCTCGTACGCGGGCGGCTGGTCGGACGGCGACTCGCATGAGAACCAGCGGCGCTGGAACGCGATCGATGCCGACGCCCGGGCGCGCTTCAAGGCCGCCGCCCACGCCGACACGCCCGACCAGACCGTGCTGCTTGAGCTGCCGAGCCGCAAGATCACCCGCGCGATGCGGGGCCTGGACAGCGCGGCCTTGCTCGCCGCACCGTCGCTCGCCACGTTCGACGACATGCCCCTGCTGATGAAACTGCAGATCGACGCGCCCGTGGCCGGCCTGATGGACTGGATCCGCACCAGACCGATCCTCAACGAACTGGACTACGCCAGCCTGGGCGAGCCGGTCGTCGACCTGCGCGGCACCTCGTTCGGCCGGGTCGCGATCGACGTGACCGGCGTGCGCGCGCTGTATCTGAACGACGGGCTGGATGCGCTGTCGCTGCGCGGGGAGGTGCATCCGGACCTGGTCGTGCACGCCGAGGACGACGGCGCGTGGCTGCGGCTCGAACGTGAGAACGCCATTGCGTCAGGCGCCGGGCTGGCACGACTGGGCACGCTGTCGCTGCGCGGGATGAAGACGCTGGACTGCGCCGAGATCGCGCGCGAGTTCGCGCATCTGCATTCGCTGTACATCTGGGGCGCGCCGGGCGTGGCATCAGGCATCGAGCATCTGGCCGGCCTGCGCGAGTTGGCCATGCTCATGCTCAACGACATCTTTCCGCCAGCCGACGCCCGCGTGCCGGGCCCGGACGCCTGGCCGCGTCTGCAGTCGCTCTGGCTCACCAGCATGCCGGCCGAGATTCTCGCCCAGGCCAAAAAGGACTACAAAAAGGCCGCTGCGGCGGGTCTGGACCTGGAGCTGAGCAAGCCGCGCAAGGCCGAATGGCTCGCCGCGAATCTCGATAACCCGTTCCGCGAGTGGGACGGCAGCGAACATATCGGCGCCGCGCAGGCCAAGAAGGCCGCCACGCTGTATCGCAAGACCCGCGGCGACGCGCTGAAGGCCGCCGCCACGCACGCCGGCGACACCGCCGCGCTGATGGCGGCGATGTCGGCCGTCGTGCGGGCCTACACCGAAGGCTTCAACGCGCTCGACCGGCGCACCGGCTTCATCGAAACCGTGGAGCGCGACCAGATCTATATGGCGTTGATGGGCATCCTGGACGCCGCCGAGGCACGGCTCGCCGAAGTGGCCGGCGAGGGCGCGGCGACGCTGGACCGCGATGCGCTCGACCGCGCGGTGGATGAGGTGCGGGACTTCTGAGCTCAGGCGCTCAGTTCCAGACCATGACGCGTCATCACCGTCTTGAGCTGGGCAATGTCGGGCGGGCCGCCCGCGCCCAGCACCTGGGCCACTTCGCGGAAGTAGTCGGGGCCGATGTTCGCGGGCGAGAACACGACCAGTGCGCGCGCGGGCACGTCGCCGGGGTTGGAAAAGTGATGCACGCTGCCGCGCGGCGAGAAACAGTGGTCCCCGGCGGCGAGCACGCGCACACAGTCATCCACGCGGTAGGTCAGGGTGCCTTCGAGAATGTGGATGGTTTCGTCGACATCGGTGTGACGATGCGGAGGTGGGACCTTGGCCTGCGGCTGGACCACCATTTCCGCCATCGCCATGTGGCCCGTGGTGTCGTTGCCATCCACCAGAAATCGCATCGACAGAGAGCCGATGGTGATGAGTTCATTGCGCTGAGCTTCCATGAGAAGGCTCCCTGAGTGATGCAGGTTGTCGAAGGTGTTGTGGTAAAGTGACTTTACTGAACACTTTATCGACATGACTACTCCTCGTCAATCTCAATCCGAACAGCGCTTTGCCGGAGATCCGGATCCGGACGATCCGCTCATCGGCGCGCGCCTGCGCTTCTGCCTGTCACAGGTCGAGCAACAGCTGTGCGAGGCGCTCGCCGCGGCCGGCTTTGCCGACATTCAAGTGGCCCACTTCAAGGTCTTTCGGTTTCCGCCACCGGAAAACGAGCGGCCCATCGATCTCGCGCAGCGCGCCGGCATGTCGAAACAGGCCATGAACTATCTGCTGGTGCAGCTCGAAGAGGCCGGCTACCTCGTGCGTCACAGCATCGACGGCGCGTCCGCGCGTGTGGTGTCGCTCACCGAAAAGGGTTGGCGCGTGGCCGAGCTGCAGCGTGCCACCGTGCGGGCCATCGAGCAGCAATGGGAGGCGCGGGTCGGGCGCGCGCGGTTCCAGACGTTTTATGCCGTGCTGAAGGACCTCACGGACGCCGCCTGAGTGGCGCCCGGCCGGACGGACTAGCGCCGCGGGCGTACGCGGCGACAGCGCCCCGGGCGCAGCGAGGCCCGGGGCGCTGCCTTACGCCTCGATCAGAAGCGCCAGCGCAGGTTCACCTGGGCGCCGTGTTCGCGGCTGTCCTTGGCGAGCTGGCCGGTATAGCTCACGCCCAGCGTGGTGGCGCGGCCCACGGCGAGATCGGCGCCGAGTTCCAGCACGGCCGCGTCGCGGGCGATCGGCGCACCGGCCACCGTGAAGGCCTGACTGCCTTCGAAAGCCAGGCGCGAGGTCGGCGTGACGTCGCCGAAGAGATGGCGCCAACCGAGCATGGCGCTCAGCCGGCCCGCCAGCGTGCCCACGTCGACGTCCTGCGTGCCGCGCAGGCCGAGGGTCGTGGTGGTCTGGGTGGTGCGCGTCGCGCTGCCGGACAGCGCGGCGGCACCACCCGATTCCGAGAACGCACGGCTGCGCAGGTCGCTCCAGGCCAGGCCCACGAACGGCTCGAGCGTGGTGCGCGCCGTGGCGTCCCAGCGGTAGCCCAGCTCGGTGAAGAGCTGCGTGGTGCTCGCGCCGTATTCGGATTCGAGCTTGGCCATCTGGCTGAGCGCGTTGCGCTCGGTCGAGATGTCGTGCCAGGTGTAGCCCGCGCCCAGCATCAGTTTCCACGCGCCGGGGCCGGCCTCGAACGAACGGCCGCCATACAGCATTGCGGTATAGCTCGAGACGTCGGCGCGCGAGGCGCGCTCGCGGGTGTCGATGTGGCTGTCGGTGTAGCCCAGCGCCGCGCCGGCGCGCCAGCCCGCGCCGACGGCATGGTCGGCACCGACGAACACGCCGCCCGTGCGCTCGCGCGTGCTCGCGGTGTTGCCGGTGCGGTCCTGCGTGCGCCAGCTGCCGAAGACCTCGGCCCAGGCGGGCTGGGCGTTGGAGCCGGGCAGCACGCTGGCCGAGGGCGCCGAGTCCGACACACCGGCCGCCGCGGTGGGCGCGCCGGGGCGCAGCCCGGCATCGAGATTGGCCCGCAGCTTGGAGAAAGACAGGTTGCGCGGTTGCGCCGCGCCCTGCGACAGTGAGCCCGTCACGCCCGCGTGAGCCTCGCCGGTCAGGCTGTTGAACACCGCTGGCGGCGCCCCTTCGGGCAGCAGCAGCACGAAATCATGCAGCGCCGAGCCGGCGGGCAGTGTTTCGAGGGCGGTGGCGACGGCGCGCTGATTGCGCGTCTGGGCCAGATCGGCAAACACGATCGGGCGCGTCGGCGCGGGTGGCGGCACCGGTTGCGCGGGCTCGCCCGGCAGCGGCGGCTCGGGGGGAGGCGGCGCGGGCGGCGGATCGACCGGGTCGACCGGATCCACGGGGTCGACCGGGACGGTCTTGCGCTCGAGCGAGAGCGCGACACGCTGCGCCTCGTAGTCGAGCTTGGGCACCAGATAGGCAAAATTCGACTGGACCGTCTTGAATTGCCCGGCCAGGGTGCCACTGGTGAGAATCGTGTACTCGCGGCGCACGCCGAAGTCGCCGCCCGCACCCACGTGCAGCACCGAGCCGTCGAGGGTCGTGTGGCCGGTGACATCGATGCGATCGCTGTCGTTCGAATCGGGATCGGCCTCGACCTCGTACACCGACTTGGGCGCGAAGGTCAGGTCGCCGGCGACGGTGAGCGTACCGATGCTGTTGCCCGGCGCGATGCGCGCGCCGTCCAGCAAGACGGTGGTGCCGACGGTGCCCGAGCCGCCGAGCGTGCCGCCGTTGGCGACCGTGATCGTGCCGCCCAACGCACCGCCCGCCGACGTGCCGACATTCAGGCGGCCGGCCTCCACGCGGGTGTTGCCCGCGAAGGCGCTGCTGTCGCCGGTCAGGGTGACCGCGCCCGAGCCCGTCTTGGAGAAGTTACCCGCGCCGCTGATCTGGCCCGCGTAGGTCGCCGTGCCGGTTTGCTCGAAGCGCAAGAGGCCGACCGGATCGATGGACACATTGCCCTGGAACCGGCCGGCGTCGGCCACCAGCATGCCCTGCAACAGATCCCAGTTGCCCGACGAGGTGCCGGTGAGCGTCAGCACGCCCGCCCCTGCCTTTTGCAGGGTACCGGTGTTGGTCACGCTACCCGCGAAGGTGCCCGGCAGGTCCTGCTCGAACACGACGGTGCCGGCATTGACGAGATCCCCGCGAATCGAGGCGGCATCGCCGATCAGCGTGCCCTCGGTGACCCGCGTGTTGCCATAGGCTTGCGTGCCCGACAGACGCAGGGTGCCCAGGCCGGACTTGACCAGATCGCCGGTGCCGCTGAGCGTCTGCCCGATCGTGAAGGTGTTGGCCGGGTCGGCGATATTGACGGTACCCCCCGCGGCGGTCCACTCGATGGGCCGGGCGATGCTGGTGAAGGTCGTGCCGGTGATCTCCAGCGTGCCGCCGGCGAATCGCAGCGCGGCGGCCGGATCGCCCAGGTTGCTGTCGCGCGCGACCGACAGGGTGCCGCCCGACAGCACGGTGCTGCCCGCATAGGTATTGGTGCCGGTGAGGGTGAGCTTGCCGCCCTCGGTCTTGTCGATGCCGCCGGTGCCGGAGATCACGGTGCCGATGGTGGCGCTCTCGTCGGCCAACACGCGGATCTCGCTGCCGGCGGGCTTGGTCTCGAGCGTGCCGGTGCCGCCGAGCGTGTAGCCGCTGGTGGTGAATTGCAGGCCGGCGAACGACTGCGTGCCCGCGACGGCGATGTTGCCGCCACCCGCCGTGGTGAAGGCGGCGTGGTTGCCCTGCCAATCGATCGGGATGGTGCCGCCGTCGTTGAACCAGTTGGTGCCCGTGGTACTCCAGGTGGTCCCGCCCGCCCATTGTTGCAGCGTCTCGGCGCCAGCCACGCCGATGCGCAGATCGATGACGTTCGGCACGTCGTAGATCAGGCTGGCCGGCCCGGACAGGCCGGGGGCGATGGTGCCCATCTGCAGCGTGCCGGTGCGCGTGCCGTCATACCGAAGCACCCGGTAGTAGCCGAGGCCGGTGTGGTTCGCGGGATTGAGCAGGTCGAACGTCCCGTTGAGCGTCACATTGCCGCCGACGACGGTGGGCGCCGTGCCGAGATCGGGGCGCAGTGTGGTGGGCGATTGCCCGAGCGTGTACGCGACGGTGGCGCCACTCGCCACCGACAGGTCGCGCGTCACGCTGAGCCCGGAGGACGTGCCGAGTTGCAGCGTGCCACCGGCTTCGAGCGTGGCACTGCCGACGACGCCGCTGCCTGTAAGTTGGGCACCTGCCTGCACCCGCACGTCGCTGCTCGTGACGCCAATGACGCGGAGCTCGCCGCCCGCCACCCGGATCTGGCCGGTATGCGCGGTCGACAGGCCGTTCAGGGTCAGCCTGTTCGACCCCGTCTTGACCAGGTCGCCAGCACCGGCGAACGAGCCCGAGAAGAGGGCGGGAGCGTTGTCGTCGCCCACGGTGAGCAGGCCGATGTTCGTGATGTTGCCGGCGCCGGACAGACTGCCCACCGTCTGCGTTGTGCCATTCATGTCGAACGTCGACAGGGTGGCAACGCCGAAGGCGCCGGTGCCGAGCACGTTGTCGGCGCCCGCCGTCAGGACGCCATCGCCTACGGTGGTGCCTCCGGTGTGCTCGTTCGCACCGCTCAGGAGAACCCGGCCACTCGTACTGATCGACCCCGTGCCGCTGATGACGCCGGCAAAGGTCTCCTGGGTGTGGCCGCCGAAATAGAGCGTGTTGGCGCCGATGAGAACGCGGGAGCCGCTCACGCCGGACAGCGCGTTCAGCGTGCGTGCGCCCGGTGCGCTGAGATCCAGGGTGCTGGTGCCGCGGTTGATCGCGACGCGCGTGCTCGCCGACAGGCTGCCGCCGGGCGCCAGCGTGACATCGCCGTTGTCGATGACCAGGCCGCCGGTTGCGTTGGCGCCACTCAGCGTCAGCGTGCCGGCGCCTCGCTTGACGATGCTGCCGGTGCCGGTCGAGGTGCCCGCGAAGGTGGCGGGATCGGCCTGGTTCACGATCAGGTTGTTCGCGCCCAGCCGCAAGGTGCTACCCGCCACGCCGGACAGCGCGCCGATCTCGCGGGCGCCGCCCGCCGCGGTGAGGTCAAGCGCCGCGCCGGCGCCGTCGAGCGTGACCGGCTGCCCGGGAGTCAGGGAGCCTACGCCGCTCAGGGCGAGCGTGCCGCTCCGGATCACGGTGCCGCCGGTGCAGGCTTGCGTATCCAGCAGCGTCAGGGTGCCCGTGCCGAGTTTCAGCAGGCCGCCCGTGCCGGTGATCTGGCCGCCAAACGTGGAGCTCGAGGTCGAGTCGACGGAGAGCCGATGGGCGCCAACCCTGACCTCGGCGCCGCCGGTCCCCGACAGATTGGAGAGCGTTGGCGCCGCGACCGCCTGCGACAGATCCAGGATCGAGGTCGAACTCGTCAACGACACCGGCGCCGTGCTGCTCAGTCGGCCCGCGCCCTCGACGCGCAGCGTGCCCGACGCCACCACCACGCCGCCGGTCGACGTCATGTCGCCCAGCAGCGTCGTCGTGCCCGCGCCGGCCTTGGTGAAGACGCCGGTGCCCGAGATGGGGCCTGACAGGCTGAAGTCCCCAGTGCTCCTGACCTCAAGATTGCTGGCGGCATTCAAGGTCAGCGCGTTGTCCACGTTCAAGCCCGACAGCACGTCGAGGCTGGCGTCGCCGACGGCAGTCAGTGCGCCGGTGCCGATCGAGCGATTGGTAAAGACGTAAAGGTTGCTGTTCTGCAGCAGCGTGCCACCCGAGTAGAAGTTGGCCTTGTACAGATACAGGGTGCCCGAGCCGGTGCGCGTGAGCTGGCCGGTCCCGGACACTTGGCCGTTCACGGTGAAGGTGCCCTCGCCGAACGTCAGCCCGCCCGTCTGCAGGTCGATGTCCTGCGTCAGGTCTAGCGGAAAAAAGGTACTGCCGTTGATCAAGGTGCCGCCGGTGCCGCGGACGCTGGTGCTGGCGTCCCCCAGCGCGGCCGAGTTCGTGATGATCGCGGTGCCGCGCAGCGTGGTCTCGGTAACGTTGGGCATCGAGCCCGAGAGCGTCCAGGCGCCGCTATCGACATTGAGCTTGTCGAAATTCACGAAATTGCCGAGAGCGATGGCGCCGTCGGTCCCGGTGCCCGCGCTCAACTCGAGCGTGTTGTTGCCGGCCGCGCCGCCGTCCACCTTGCCGGCCGCCGCAAAATCGATCCGATGCGCGCCGGCGCCGACGGTGGTGGTGTAGCTCGATGCGGTGCCCCCGCCGCTCTCCACGCTGGATCCCGTTTTGGCGACGAACCGGTTGCCGCCCGTCGCGCCGAGCGACACGCTACCGATGATGGTGCCGCCGTTGGTAAAGGTGTTGCCCGGCGCGGATCCGCCCAGGCCGACGCGGCCGATGATGGTGCCGTTATTCGTCACCAGCACCTGGGCGCCGCCGGTGGCGGCCACGGCGATGGCGTCCGCGTCCGCAATGCCTGTCACACCGACCCGGGGTCGGGCGCTGATCGTGCCACCGTTGAAAATCGTGGTCCGGCCTTGATTGCCCGCGCGCTGGTTATGGATCACGACCGCGGCCGTGCTCGGGGACGTCGCGCTGTTATAGGCGTTCGAGATCGTCCCGGCCTGATAGTTGAACAGGCTCTTTGTGCTGGCCGTATCGCTCTGCATTGTCACGCCCGCCATACTGGGCACAGAGCTCAGGGATCCGGATGCTTGCGGATTGATCGACCCGTAGTTGGTGACGGATGTGCCGGTGCCCGACAGATCGAGGGGGTTGAGCATGCCGGACTGGCTTGCGCTCAACGTCACGCCCTGGTTGACCCTGATGCTCACCTCGTCGAGGGCACTGGCGTAATTCGGTTGCAGCGGGTCCGTCGAATCACAGATCACATCCGTGCCGCCTGCCGCCGTATCGTCGCAGGCTGCCCACGCGGGTGCGCCGGCCACGGCGGCGATCGCCGCGCACAAGCTGGACAGGGCAAAGTGCCTGACCTCACGGGAGGTCGGGCGGGCGGCGAAGGAAGGCATGCTTCGGACTCCAGGGGCGGCGAGCAGCGCTCACCAGATTGGAATAAAGGCAAGAGGGAGCTACGCGCCGTGCACCAGCGCAGAGCAAAGTGACCGTGATATTACGGTAAGTAACTCGGACTAAGGATTGGTTCCACGCGGGGGCGGCTTGCTTTCTGACAAATAAATGAACAAAGGGGCCGGGTTGGCGCGGCCGTGCGGGCGGACGCCGAGCGTCGCCCATGCGCGCGGGCGTACGCCACCTGCCTCCCTGTTTGTCCGCTTGAGCCCGACGCTGCAGCGGGGCGGCTCACCGACGGTTGCAACCCGGGCCTCCCGCATCGGGGAAAATTGGGGGCGCACCCTTGCAAGGACACTCGATGCCCGTCTCGCCCCACCGCTATCCCGCCCGCCTGTCCCGGCCGCTTGCGCTCGCCATCGCGCTCATCCTCGGCGCCGCCGGAACCGCCATGGCCGATTCCGGGCACGCCGGCCCTGGCGCGACGGCCTCGTCAGGCACTGGAGCTGCGCGTGTGAGCGCCGCCACCTTGTCAAGCAGCGGGCCTGCGCGTCCCAGCGCTGCGGCCTCGTCCGGCAGCGAGCCGACCCGTCTCGACGCAGCCGCCTCATCAGGCAGCGAGCCGGCGAATCCCGACGCGGCCCTGGACGACGTCATGCGCCGCTATCTGCAAGCTCAGGAGGGTGAAGACAAGACCGCCGCCACGATCGCGCTGAACCAGCACCTGCGCACGGCACCCGCCTTCAAACCCCGTCCGCAGGAGGGGCTGACCTTGCCCGTGGCGTTGGTCCAGGCGCTGGCGGCGGACGTGGCCGCCCCGGTGCCGGAGGGGCGCCGCTACGGCCTCATCGGCATCATCATCCTGCTCGACGCGCCGGGGCGGGCGCGCATGGCCGACGCGGCGCTGACCGGACTGCGCCAGGCGCAAAACGAATCCGACCGCGCTTTTTCGCGCACGGCCCTGTCTGCCGCCGCCCGCAAGACGCCCGAGCTCCTCGCGTCGGCGATCCTGGACGCCAGCGACGAACGCCTGCTCGGCGACCTCGCCGAAACCGCACGCGGTATCGCGCTGCCCGACGGCGTGCGTCGCAAGCTCGACGCCACGGGCGCCGCGTCCTCCTCGCTCGCCATCCGGGTGCAGATCGCCCAGAGCCTGGGACCGGACGCCTCGGGTTACGACGACGTAGTGCGCAAGGTGATCGCCGACCTGAAACACGCCTCATTGGAACCGGAGCGGGAACGCCTCATGGTGACGCTCAGCCGCTTTCCGCAGCGCGGCGATACGGTGCGGCCGGCCTTGATCGAGGCCGCGGGGCAGGCTACGAAGCCGTCCCGCGTGGCATGGCGCGCGATCGCGCAGACGGGCCCGGAGGGCATCCGCTACCTCGCCACCGCCATCAAGTCCGCGTCGTCCACGGATAGGCTCGTCGACCAGGCCGTCATGATGGCCTCGGTCGCGGCCGAAACCTGGCCCTTGCCCGAGGATGTCACCGGAGAGGTGATCGAAGCGTCGGCCGCGGCCTGGCTGCGCAGCGACGATCCGCTGCTGCGCTCGACGGTCGGCTGGCTGCTGGTTCGTTCCGGTCCGGCCGCGGTGGCGCCGGTCAGAGCCGCGCTCGCTGGCGCCCGGTCGAGCGAGGCGCGCAGCGAGTTGGCGGCGGTGTTGGGCCAGTTGCAGCCCTAGCGCGGCCTCGGGCCGGCCTCGAACGAGACCCGTCGCGGCAGACGGCCCCCGCAGGCGGCGCGGTTCCGGTCGTCGGAATCAGGCCGGCAACGCCACGTGCTCGACGCGGTCGCGGCCGTTGTTCTTGGCGAGATAAAGCTGCTCGTCCACCGCCTTGATGAAGCCGGCGCGAGTGGCGTGGCCGTCGGGCATGACGGTGCCCGCGCCGATGCTCATCGTGACGCGCCGGCCATGCGGCGACAGCGCATGCACGATGGCCTTTTTCTGCAGCAGCCGCTGGCAGCGTTCCGCGACCTTCATCGCCAGCGCCTGATCGGCCTCGGGCAGCAGCACCACGAACTCTTCGCCGCCGTAGCGGGCCACCAGGTCGCGCGGGCCGTCCAGTGCCAGGCTCAGGGTCTGAGCAATCTCGATCAGGCAGTTGTCGCCCTGGGTGTGGCCATACAGATCGTTGTATTGCTTGAAGAAATCGACATCGAACATCAGGATCGACAAGGGCGTGCGCGCGGCGGTGGCGCGGTCCCATTCCAGTTCGAAACTGCTGTCGAAGCGGCGCCGGTTGGCGATGTTGGTCAGCCCGTCCTTGAACGACAGCACCTCCAGCTCCTTTTGCAGGCTGAGCAGCTTCTCCTCCGTTTTCTTGCGTTCGGTGATGTCGAACATGAAGCCGATCAGCGCCTCGACCTCGCCGGCGTCATTGCGCACCACGTGCACCACGTCGCGGATCCAGACGTAGCCGTTGTCTTTGGTCAGCGCGCGGTAGTCGGCCTCGTGGTCGACGCCTGCCCGGGATTGGCTGACGCAGAAATTGATCACATATTCCCGGTCCTCGGGATGCATGCGCATCGCCCAGTCTTCGACGGTGGCCCAGCTTTCGGTGCTCCAGCCGAGCAGGGCTTCAATCTGCGGGCCGATATAGGCGAACTTCATGGTGGCCCAATCGAGCTTCCAGGGAATGGCTTTGGTCGACTCCAGCAGGGTGCGGTAGACCGCGTGGTCTTCGAAAATCGGGTTTACGTCGGTCATGCCCTTGCTCTCATCGATCGGATAACGGCGCCCCCAGGCGCGCGGCGCGGACCCCGGGCACCGCGCCGGGGCAAGCCATTCTGAGTCGGTCGCACGCGCCGCGCCATCACGGGAAACCCGCGCTCGCGCGGCTTAAGATTCGCTTCATCCTCTCGCGTATAGTCCAGGCATGCGCATCCTACTGGCCGAAGACGACGTTTCCCTGGGCGAATCGATTGAGTCGTGGCTGGCGCTCGACGGTTATGTGGTCGACCGCGTCACGCGCGGCGATCTGGCGCAGACGGCGCTCGCCACCCACGACTATCAATGCGTGTTGCTGGATCGCGGGCTGCCCGGCCTGACGGGCGATGCCTTGCTGCGCGCCTTGCGCACGCGCCGCGATACGGTCCCGGTGATCATGATCACCGCCCGCGACGCGGTGCGCGACCGCATCGAAGGGCTGGACCTGGGCGCCGACGATTATCTGGTCAAGCCCTTCGACCTCGAGGAGCTCTCGGCGCGGATCCGCGCGGCCGTCCGGCGCCACGATGGCCGCCCAGACACCGCGCTGGTGCATGGCGAACTCGCATTGGACGAGGCCGCCAAACAGGTGCGTTTCCAGGGGCAGCCGGTGGATCTGACCGCGCATGAGTTCGCGGTCCTGCACGCTTTGATGCGCCGGCCCGGCCATGTCGTGTCGCGCGACCAGCTCGAAGAGGCCCTGTATGGCTGGGGCGACGAGGTCGAGAGCAACACCATCGAGGTCCATATCTATAACCTGCGACGCAAACTGTCGGCCGACGTGATCAAGACGATCCGGCGCCAGGGTTACCGGTTGGCGGATTGAAATGGGCGGGGTTCGACAACTACTCGCTCGGGCCAAGGCGTTGCGCTGGCCGCGCCGCGCGCCGACAGACAGCACACGCGCGCAGGCGGGCGGCTCGGGTTCTCCGGGGGCAGGCGCCTCGGCAGGTTCCCCATCGGGCGGATCCGCTGCGGCCGGCGCCCCGGCGGCAGGCTCCCCGGCGGCAGGTTCCCCTGCGGCCATTTCTCCTTCCGCCGTCTGCGCCGCCAACGGCTATTCCATCCGCCGCCGGCTGATCTCCACCACGCTCGGCTTCAGCATCATCGTCGGCCTCGTCAGCACGGTGATCGTGCTGGCGATCGCCTGGAAGGAAGTGAGCGACGCGTTCGACGACACGCTGGAAGAGGGCGCGCGCCTCGTGCTGGCGCTGGGCGAGGGCACGGGCAGCGCGCTTCCCGCGCGCGACCGCGACGACACCGGCCCGCAGTTGCGGCTGGATTATCAGATCGTCTCGCCGCAGGGCGAGGTGCTGCGGCGGGGCGAGGATGCCCCGAAGAAACCCTTCGTGGATCCGGACCGGCGCGACAAGCGCTTCTACGAGGTGCGGGCCGAGGGCGAGGATTGGCGCGTGTACGTGCGCCGTCATGAAAAGCTGGGGTTCTCGGTGCAGATCGGCCAGGAGCTGGACGACCGCACCGACCTGATCCTCGACATGCTCGAGTCGCTGGCCTGGCCGCTCGTCGGCCTGTGGCTGCTGCTCGGACTGGTGAACTGGTGGCTGATCCGCCGGCTGCTCGCGCCGCTGGAGCGCATGACGCGCGGGCTGGCGGCCAAGTCGTCGGCCGACCTGACGCCGCTGTCGTACGACGGCCGTGCCAACGAGGTGCGCGCCATCGTCAACGCGCTGAATCTCCTGTTTGCCCGGCTCGCCGGCGCGCTCGAAAGCGAACGGCGCTTCACGGCCGACGCGGCGCACGAGCTGCGCACGCCGCTGGCCGCGCTCGCGTCCCGCATCCAGCTGATGCAGCGCAGCCTGCCGGCCGACGCGCCGCCGGCCGAGGTCAACCAGCTGCGCCGTCTGCGCGACGACGTGAATCGCAGCACGGCACTGGTCGAAAATCTGCTGCAACTGGCGCGGCTCGATCCGCAGTCGGCCGACATGCTGCCGGTGGCACCGGTCGCCGTGCAGGCGCTCCTGGATGAAGTGGTCAAGCTCTGCGCGCCGGCGGCGGCGGCGCGGCAGGTGACGGTGCACGTCGATTGCCGGGTGACGAGCCTGCAGGGCAATCACGAGGCGCTGTGCACCGCGTTGCGTAATCTGCTGCACAACGCCATCGTGTATGGCCGCGAAGGCGGGCGCGTCGAGCTCGCCGCCGTGGCGCGCGGCAATCAGCTCGAACTCAGCGTGCGCGACGATGGCGCGGGCGTGACGCCCGAAGATCGGGAGCGGCTCGCGCAACGTTTCTTCCGCGTGCTGGGCACGCAGGTGCAGGGCAGCGGCCTCGGCCTGTCGATCGCGGCGCGGGTGGCGCAACTGCACGGCGGCACCTTGCGGTTCGGCGAGGGGATCGACGGCCGCGGCCTGGGCGCGGTGCTCGCGCTGCCGCAGCCGCGCTGAGGCTCGAGCCGCGGCCTGCGCGAAAGCCGTGCGGCGCCACTCGGGACGCTATGCTTGACTAGCGGTGACCCGGCTCAGATTCTCTTAATCTTCGGCGGGTCAAATGGGTTCTGTGTTCAACACTTAGTGCGCGATGAGCGCGAGGAGCCACACCATGTCCCAGTCCACGATCCGCAAGCCGTTCACCCGCACCCTGCTGGCCAGCGCCGCCATCGCCGGCGCGCTCGCCTTCGGCGGCGTGCATGCCCAGGGTTACACCGGACCCAGCTCCGCGCAGCCCTCGGCCCAGCAAGGCTATGCGGGCCCCAGCTCGATTCCGGTCATGTCCGTCAAGGACGTGCTCGAGAAGGGCAAGGACGACCAGCACGCGATCCTGCGTGGCCGCATCGTGTCGCACGATGGCGATGACCACTACACCTTCGACGACGGCACCGGCAAGATCCGCGTCGATATCGACGACGACAAATTCCCGGCCGGCGTGAAGATCGACGACAAGACCCAGGTCGAGCTGCACGGCGAGATAGATGTCGAGCGCAAGGGTGTCGAGTTCGACGTGGACAAGATCCGCGTGATGTAAGCCCTTCGAATCAGAGCACAGCGGCCCACCGCCGACACGCTGACCCCCGCAGTCCGGACCTCGTTCCGGGGTGCGGGGGTTTTTTCATGCCCGCCGCCTGCGCGTGGAGACACCGTCCGCGCCACGCTTCGCTGCCCTCGATCACCTCCGCGTGAGTTCGGGCAGTCGCGAAGGGTGTCATTCGGGCACACGTCTCGTTGGGTGCGGTTTCCGTTTTAGAGCATCTTCTAAATCGTCGATCTGGCACGTATCTCAGAATTCCAGGAGCTATTGGCCGTCGAGACGACGCCATACGCATACCGCACGCCAGCCTGAGATCCCCGTCGATTTCAGGATGCCCCGACAATCCATCCGCAAAAGAAAACTATGGGCTTGAATCGAATTTATCGCGTCATCTGGAGTGTGGTGCGAGGAGCATGGGTCGTCATCAGTGAAAACGGCCCACGGCGAGGCAAGGCATCGAAGTCGGTGCGCACGGCTTCCAGCGTCGTCGGCGTGGCGCTCGGGCTGACGCTTCAGGCCGCGGCCCTCGCGCAGGACAGAACCGTGTCCGCGGGATCGACGGTGTCCGGAAGCGTCGTGTCAACGGGTGGGCAGACCGTGTTCGGCACCGCCAACAACACAACGCTGCGCGACGCCGGCAGCCAGGTCGTGTCCTCCGGAGGCCAGGCGAACGATACGCAGATTTCCTCGGGCGGCCGGCAGACCGTCAGCAGGGGCGGCACGGCCACGTCCACCACCGTCAGCGCCGGCGGCATCCAGACGGTCGAGCGCGACGGTCAGGTCAGCAACACGCAAATCTCATCGGGCGGTCAAGAGCGCGTATATACCGGCGGTACGGCCACCTCCACGACCATCAACAGTGGTGGGAGCCAAGGAGTTTACGGCCGCGCCGACAACACGCGGGTGTCGTCGGGTGGCGCGCAGTCCGTTGAAGACGCCGGTAGCGCCACCTCCACCATTGTCCGCGATGGCGGGGTTCAAACGGTGCGTGGCGCGGGTCAGGCCACCGACACGCACGTGTCGTCGGGCGGTCAGCAATTGGTTCGCGCCAGCGCTACGGTGAGCAACACGACCGTGTCCACGGGTGGCCAGCAAGTCGTGTCGTCTGGCGGCAGGGCCGTTTCCACCACGGTGAGCAGCGGCGGTAGCCAGGGCATACAGGGGGACGGCGCGGCGAGCAACACGCAAGTGTCTTCCGGCGGCAACCAGACGGTGTCATACGGTGGCCAGGCCACGTCCACGACCCTGAACGGCGGCAGCCAGGGTGTGCAGGGCGTTGCCACCAGCACGCAGGTTTCCTCGGGTGGCACGCAGACGGTGTCTTCAGGCGGCACCGCTACGTCGACGACTGTCACCAGTGGCGGCGTCCAGCAGATCGAGAGCGCCGGTCAGGCCAGCAACACGCAGCTGTCATCGGGTGGTGAGCAGTGGGTAAATGCCGGTGGCACGGCTACCTCGACAACCATCAATGGCGGTCTGCAAGATATAAGGGGTCGGGCCGTCGACGCGCATATATCGTCGGGCGGCTCCCAGCGAATATTGCACTTTGGTCAAGCAGTCAGTACGCGGGTGTCGTCGGGCGGCTCGCAGTTGGTATGGGCCGAAGGTCAGGCCAGCTACACGCAGGTGTCATCGGGTGGCGTGCAGGAGGTGCGGGACAACGGCGCGGTTGCCACCTCCACGACCGTCAGCAGTGGCGGTCGCCAAACCGTGCAGAACAGCGGCCAGGCGAACAACACGCAGGTGTCGTCGGGTGGCGTGCAGACTGTCTCGTCTGGCGGCACGGCGACCTCCACGATCGTCAGCGATGGCGGCAGGCAGGGCGTGCAGAGCGGGGGCCAGGCGAGCGGCACGCAGGTGTCATCCGGCGGCGTGCAAGCGGTGTCGTCCGGCGGTACCGCCACGTCCACGACCTTGAGCAATGGCGGCAGCCAGGGCGTGTCGGGCGGTGGCCAGGCCGATCAAACCCAGGTGTCCTCGGGCGGTAACCAGACGGTGTCGTCGGGCGGCACGGCGACATCCACTACGGTGGGCAATGGCGGTAGCCAAGGCGTGCAGGGCGGCGGCCGCGCCAGCGGCACGCAGGTGTCTTCGGGTGGCGTACAGACGGTGTCGTCCGGCGGTACGGCCACGTCCACGAACGTCAGCGGCGGCGGTGGCCAGGGCGTGGAGGGCGGCGGCCAGGCCATCAGCACGCAAGTGTCCTCGGGTGGTAGTCAATCCGTAGGGGCTGGCGGCACGGCCACGTCCACGACCGTCAGCAATGGCGGTAGTCAGGTGGTCCATGGTCAGGCCGACAACACGCTGGTGTTGTCGGGTGCCTCCCAGTCTGTTGGCAACAACGGTTCCGCCACCTCCACCGTTGTCCGCGATGGCGGTGTTCAAACGGTGACTGGCTTTGCCCAGGCCGACGACACGCACGTGTCGTCGGGCGGCAGCCAGTCGGTCCGGGCCAGCGCACGGGTAAACAACACGCAAGTGTCCACGGGCGGCGTACAAACCGTGTCGTCTGGCGGCAGGGCCACGTCCACCACGGTGAGTAGCGGTGGTAGCCAAGGCATACAGGCCGATGGTCACGCCATCGGCACGCAGGTGTCTTCCGGCGGCGTTCAGACCGTCTCATCCGGCGGCGGCGCCGCGTCCACGACGGTGAGCGACGGCGGCAGCCAAGGCGTGCAGAGCGGCGGCGCGGCGAACGATACGCAAGTGTCTTCCGGCGGCAACCAAACAGTGTCATCCGGTGGCCAGGCCACGTCCACGTCCGTGAAGCAGGGCGGCAGCCAGGGCGTGCAGGGCGGCGGCGCGACTAGCGACACGCAAGTGTCTTCCGGCGGTGTTCAGACGGTCTCGTCCGGCGGCCTGACCACGTCCACGGCGGTGAGCAACGGCGGCAGCCAGGGTGTGCAGAGCGGCGGCGTGGCGAGCAATACGCAGGTGTCCTCCGGCGGCACTCAGACAGTGTCGTCTGGTGGCACGGCGACGACAACGGTTGTCAACAGTGGCGGTAGCCAGAGCGTTCAGAGGGGCGGCGTGGCGAGCAATACGCAGGTGTCCTCCGGGGGTAATCAGACGGTGTCGTCCGGTGGCTTGACGACGTCAAACCTGATCGGCGGCGGTAGCCAAGGGGTCCAGGGCGGAGGCACGACCAGCGACACGTGGGTGTTCCAGAACGGTGTTCAAACGGTCTCGTCCGGCGGCACGGCCACGTCCACGGCGTTGATCGGCGGCGGCAGCCAAGGGGTGCAGAGCGGCGGTCAGGCGATCGCCACGCAGGTGTCTTCCGGCGGTAGTCAAACCGTTTCTTCGGGTGGCACGGCCACGTCCACGACCGTCACCGTTGGCGGCCGGCAGAGCGTGCAGAGTGGCGGTCAGGCGATCCACACGCATCTCTCGTCCGGTGGGCGTCAGAACGTCGGGTCCAGCGGTACGGCCACATCCACCACCCTCAGCAACGGCGGTCATCAGGACGTGGAGGAAGGCGGTCAGGCGATCGATACACAAGTGTCCTCGGGAGGGAGCCAGGCGGTGTCGTCCGGCGGCACGACCACCTCCACGACGGTCAGCAGTGGCGGTAAACAAACCGTCAACGGCCAAGCCAACAACACCCAGGTTTCGTCGGGTGGCTCGCAGTCCGTGGAGACCGACGGTCGCGCCACCTCCACCGTGCTCAGCGATGGCGGCGTGCAAACGGTCTTCAACTCGGGCCAGGCCGTCGACACGCAGGTGTCATCGGGCGGCAAGCAGACGGTCTCGGAAGGCGGTCAGGCCATCGATACGCACGTGTCCTCGGGTGGCGAGCAGACGGTGTCGTCGGGCGGCTCGGCCACGTCCACGATCGTCAGCAGCGGTGGCAGCCAGCATGTGCTTGATGGCGGCCAGGTCAGCGGTACGCAGGTGTCTTCCGGCGGCAATCAAACGGTATCGTCGGGCGGCAAGGCCACATCGGCTAACCTGAGCGACGGCGGCCGTCAGGTCGTGGAAAGCGGTGGTCTGGCGTCCGGCGCGCACGTGTCTTCGGGCGGTCTGCAAACCGTGTCGTCCGGCGGTTCCGCCAACGCCACGGTCGTGAGTATGGGCGGTAGCGCGGCGGTGCATGGCAGCGTCTCCGGCACGGAAATCCAGTCCGGCGGTGTTCAGTCGATCTCCGCGGGGGGTACGGCGACGGCCACGACGGTGTCCTCGGGCGGGTCGAACCTGGTGTCGTCGGGCGGTCGAGCCGACAGCTCGCAGATCCATCAGGGCGGCGTGCAGTATGTGTCGTCGGGCGGCAGCGCCTACGACACCGATGTCTACGACGGTGGCCGAGAGGAAATCCTGTCGGGCGGTTATGGGCCGCGCGCCACGATCCATTCGGGCGGCGTGCAGCGCGTGCACTCGGGCGGCCTCGACGAAGACAGCAAGATCCTCGCGGGCGGCCTGCAGCAGGTCGAAGGCCGGGTGAGCAACACCACGGTGCAGGGCCTGCAGCAGGTGTCGTCGGGCGGTCGTGCCGAGGCGAACACCGTCTCGAGTGGCGGCGTGGTCGACGCGCAGCCGGGTTCCGAGCTGGTGGACACCGTGCTGGCCGGCGGCGGCAGTGTGCAGGCGCAAGGCACCGTGCTGGCACAAAAGGCTTCGGCCGCGATCCAGGTGCAGGGCGACGCCAACACCGTCACACTGCGCGGCGCCACGCTGGCCGGTGATATCGACGTGGGCGGATCCGGCAACACCCTGATGCTGGAGTCCGAGACGCAGCTGGGCGAGTCCGTGCTGCGCGACACCACCAATGCCAACCAACTGACCGTGGGCGAGAAGCAGAAGCTGACTGCCTCCACGTCGGGCGGCGCGGGTGTGACCGCGGTGCAGGGCTGGAACAGGATCACGGCCGGCAGCGGCGGCGAGGTCGAACTCGGCGGGGATCTGGCGCTGCAAGGCAATGCGTCCACGTTCACGGTGGCAAGCGGCGGTCTGCTGGGTCTGATGCCGTCGTTGCGTGCCGCCGGGTTGAAGGCCGATACCCTCACCAACGATGGCACGCTGCGCATCGGCGCGGACCAGACCCTGAAGGTCGCCGGCAACTACGTGCAGACCGCCAACGGCGTGCTGGACCTGGCCATGGTGGGCACCGCCGCGGGTCAGTACGGCGTGCTGGATGTGAGCCAATCGGCCACACTCGCGGCCGGCGCGGCCCTGAAGCTGAATCCGTCGACGGCGCCGCTCAAGCCGGGTGAGCGCTACAGCGGCTTCCTGCGCGCACACGGTGGGCTGAACGGCACCTACGGCGGTGGCTCGTATCGTGGCGTGAACTACTACATCGAGCGCAACGGCAATCAGCTCGATCTGGTCGTCACCGCGGCAAGCGGCCCGACGCTGTCGACGCCGCTCTTCGGCGGCAACTTCGCGCAGATGTCGCTCGAGCAGGCCCAGGCCAGCATGAGCGTGGTGCGCGATCGCATGAGCCGCATGTCGGGCCCCGCGTATCTGGGCACCAACGCTGCCAACACGGTTTGGATGACGCCCTACGGCGGCTGGTCCACCGGCTCGCAAGGCGCCGCCACGCCGGGCTTCGATCGCAAGGTCGGGGGCCTGGCGGTGGGCACCGACCGGGCGCTTGGCGACAAGACCCGGGTCGGCGCGGCGCTGCTGGTGCAGGGCGCATCGACCAAGGGCCGCGACAGCGCGACGGAAGATCGGGCCAGTGGCGCGAGCTATCAGCTCGCCGGCTACGCAAGCCACGACCTGGGCACGCTGGGCCGGATGTCGGTGATCGGCAAGGTGGGCCTGGACCGCAACAGCGCAAGCCGGCGCGACACGATCGGCGACGAGGCGCATGCCAAGTCGAACCCGAACGGGCGCACGGCCGTGCTGTCGCTGAACTACGAACGCGATCACCTGCTGGGCAAGCACACGGTCACGCCGTGGCTGGCGCTCGAGTATGGCCGCGCGGGCGTGGGTGCGTATCAGGAACGCGGCGCGGGATGGTCCAACCTGAGCGTAGGCAAGCAGGATGCGCAGGCACTGACGCCGCTCGTGGGGCTGAAGTATCGCTACGAGCTTGCGGACGATCAGCGCGTCACGGCCTACGGCGGCGTGGGCTACGACTTCCTGGCCAAGAAGCCCGAGCTCGACGCCAGGGACGCAGCCGGCGCCTCCTTCTCGGTAAACGGTGCGCAGCCGGGCAGGGTGGTCACGCGCTTCGGCCTGGGCTACGAGATGCAAGGGCCGGGCGCCTCGCAGATCCGCATCAGCCAGGACTACGCGGGCAAGTCGGACCGTGGAGATTACTCGCTCAACCTGAACGTGGCGATCCCGCTGAGCAAGTAGTCGAGGGCACGCAGGCCTCCCTGATGTCGGGGAGGCCCGCTAGTCTGTGGCGAGGCCTCCTCATTTTTGGGGAGGCCTCGTTCTTTTGGAGAGGTCTGCCTGTTTTGGAGAGGTCTGCCTGTTTTGGGGAGAGCGTGCTTGTAGAGAGACTGATCGCGTCGAGCAGAACCGTCCACCAGCCGCGCCTGTCGGGCCGTCGCGCGCCGGCCAGGCCATGCGGATCGGATTGCGGTTGTGGGGCTAGTCGGAGGGCCTTCGGGCTACGCCCGCGTCTGTGCGGTTGGCCCGGCGACGGCGAATGCCCGGATCAGCTCAGCAATCGCTGCGCGGCCGCGACACCCCACCACGCAGCTTCCTCGAACACCGAGTAGCCCGACAGATCGGCATGGGCGAACAGCACCGTGCCGTCCACGTCGCGTAGCGCCGCCAGCCCCGGGTTCGACAGATAACCCGGCACCGGGATGGCCATGGCGTGGCCGCGCGCGGTGATCTCCAGGGATTCGACCTCGCGCCACAGATCGTCGCCGTAGGCGGTGAGCAGGTCGGCGGCGGCCGCGTCGCGCAGCGCGTCGGGATCGGCCTCGAGCAGCCATTGCCGCGCCTGCGTGGGCCCGAGACGCGACAACGCCTGGTAGGCCGTGAACACCGTGCGCGGCGATGGGGCGACCCGCAGCAGCTGATGGGTGGACACGACGTAGCCCAGCGCGTGCCCGCGATACACCACGTTGTCCCAGGCGAGGGATTCGCCCGGCTGCTCGGCCGGGTAGCCCTTCATGATGAAGTTCGATACCAGCCAGGCCGCGTGCGGGCTGGCGTGCGCATGCGCGTCGTAGCCCCACTCGCGCAGATCGGGCAACACGCGTGCCGCCACCGCGAGCGGCATGGCGCACACCACGCGGCGGGCCGCGATCTCGCTGGCGCCACCATCGGCCACACAATGCACGCGCGCGCCCGGGGCCGTGAGCTGGACCCGCGCGGCCAGGCCGTCGACCAGCCAATCGGCATGGCCGAGGCGGGCGGTGATGGCCTCGCGCAGGTGGTGCACCAGCGGGCCGAGCCCGCCCGGCCAGGTCAGTACCGCGCCGCCCGCGGCGTTGGCGGCGTGGCCGTCGCGGCTGGCAAAGTAATGCAGTCCGGCCCAAGCCGAGACGGTGTCGGTGCCCGCGCCGTAGTCGTCGCGGCAGCAGTAGTCGAGGTACCAGCGCAGCGCGGGCGAGCGGTAGCCCTCGCGATCGAGCCAGTCATCGAAGCGCAGCGTGTCGAGCGCGCGCCAGGCGGGATCCGTTGAGGACGCAACCAGCGGCACCGCGAAGAGGCGGCGGCCGTCGTTGCCGCGCGTGGTCCGCAGGCGCTCGACCAGCGCCTCGAAGCGGTGATGCTCGGCCAGATCCTCGGGCGGCAGGCCGGTCATGGGCAGCAGCGCGTCTTCCCAGCGGCCATCTCGCAGCAGGCGCTCTTGTGGCGAGTGCACCAGCACGCGCTCGTCGTAATAGGGGCTCGCGCCCTGAGCGTCGCGCTCGATCAGCCTGAAATCGGCCAGCATCTCGCGCACATGGGTGGATTCGCGCGAGGGCAGGGGCAGGTAGTGGGCGCCGCGCGGATAGGCGAGGCCGTTGCGTTCGCCCGCGTTGGCATTGCCGCCGAACTCCGGCCCGGCCACCACCACGAAGTCGCGCCGGCCTTCGCGCGCCAGCTTCCAGGCGCAGGCGAGCCCCGCCACGCCGGCGCCCAGAATGGCGACCCTGGTGTCGCGCGTGCCGCTTGCGGCCGGCAGCGGCGCGCCATCGCGCAGCGCGTGGCCGGCCTCCATGCCGGGATAGCGCAGCTCGAACTGGGCGCGTAATACCCGGCGCTGGTGCCAGCCCAGCGCACCGCCCAGGCCCACGGTGGCCGTCCACGCCGCACCCAGCAACAACGTGCGGCGCTGCATCAGCGGATGACCTTGCGCCAGTCTTCGTCGAAGTAGCGCACCAGCGATTGCTCGTTGAGCCGGTTGGGCGGCATGGCGAGGCGCGGCATGTCGGCCGGGAAGTGGAACAGCTCGCGGGTGGTGGTGGGGTCGAGATAGCGCGTGGCCACGGGCAGACGCTCGGGCACCGTGTAATCGTCGCGTTTGCCGGCCAGGATGAAGCCCCAATCACCGAACGAGGGCACGTAGGCGTGATACGGCCAGGTGTGCAGACCCGCTTCTTTCAGGGTGGCGTCGATGCTCCAGAACGAGCGCGGCGCAAAGTAGGGCGAGGTGGACTGCACCACCATATAGCCTTTCTCGGCCAGGTGACGTGTCATCAGGTGGTAGACCGGCACCGAGTACAGCCGGCCCAGGCCGAAGTTCGACGGATCCGGAAAATCGACCACGATGAAGTCGTAGATGTCGTTGTGCTCTTCGAGCCAGCGGCCGGCGTCGGTGTTGATCACCGTGACCCGCGGATCTTTCAGCGCGCCCTGGTTCAGGGCCACCAGCGGCTCCGAGCGGGAAAACAAGCCCGTCATGGACGGGTCGAGGTCGACCAGGGTGACGTGCTCGATGCCGGGGTATTTGAGCACCTCGCGCAGCGCGAGGCCGTCGCCGCCGCCCAGGATCAGGACACGGCGCGCCCAGGGCAGGGCGGCCAGACCCGGATGCACGAGCGACTCGTGATAGCGATGTTCGTCACGAGACGAAAACTGCAGGTTGCCGTTGATGTAGAGCCGCATGTCGTCGTGCCAGCGCGTGACCACCAGGCGCTGGTAGGGCGTGGTCTCGGCGTGGATCACGTCATCGCCGTACAGGCCTTTTTCGGCCCAGGTCGTCATGTGGCCGGAGTAGAGCAGGCCCAGACCGAGCAGGCCCAGCACGATGCTGGCGCGCAGCGCACGCGTGCCCGGGCGGCGCACCTCGCTGCGGAACAGCCAGGTGGTCCAGAGCGCCACGCCGGCATTGAGCATGCCGAACAGGAACGAGGTGCGCAGCAAACCCAGGCGCGGTGCGAGCAGCAGCGGAAACACCAGCGAGACGGCCAGTGCGCCGAGATAATCGAAGGTGAGGACGCGGCTGACGATGTCGCGGAACTCGGCCTTGCGCTGGTTGAAGACCCGCATCACGAGCGGAATCTCCATGCCCACCATCAGGCCGATCAGGAACACCCCCGCATAGAGCGCGGTGCGAAACGGCGCCGCCATCCAGGCATACACGATGAAGAGCGCCGCGGCGGAGACCCCGCCGATCAAGGCGACCAGCAGCTCCACGTCGATGAAGCGCTCGAGCACCTGATCCTCGGGAATATACTTGGACAGCCAGGACCCTACGCCCATGGCGAACAGGTAGCAGCCGATGACGGACGAGAACTGCAGGATCGAGTCGCCCAGCAGATAGCTGGCCAGCGCGCTGCTGACGAGCTCGTAGCCCAGGCCGCACGAGGCGACGATCAATACCGAAAGAATAAGAACGCGGTCGCGCATGGGGGTGTCCGTGACAAGTGGCCGCAGTATATCGAACGAGGCGATATACTTCGGCGACTCTTTGGGGAGAACTATGCATCCTGCATTGGCATACCTGCTCTACATCGTGACCGGCCTGCTCATGCTGGGCCTCTTCAGCGTCATCTACACGGCGGTCACCCGACATAAAGAGTTCGACCTCATCCGCGAGGGCAACCTGGCCGCGGCGCTGTCCTTTGCCGGAGCGCTGATCGGCTTCAGCTTCACGGTGGGCGTGGGCATCGCGGTGCACGCCACCTTCACGATGTTCCTGGTCTGGGGCGTGGCCGCCATGGCCGTGCAGATCGTGGTCTATGCCGGCCTGAGCTTCTGCGTGCGCGGCATGAACCAGGCCATCGAAGAAAACAATCTCGCCATGGGCGCACTGCTCGGCGCCAGCTCGCTGGCCGCCGGGGTGGTCAATGCGGGCTGCCTGACCTGAACCGCCTCACTCGAGCGCAACACGCAGGAGAATCGACATGAGTCTGGGCTCTTTCATTCGCAAGCAATTTATCGACATCCTTCAATGGAATGAGGATCGCGAGGGCGTACTCGCCTGGCGCCATCCCATGGAGGATTTCGAAATCCAGTATGGCGCCAGCCTGACCGTGCGCGAGTCGCAGATGGCGGTGTTCGTGAACGAAGGCAAGGTGGCCGATGTGTTCGGCCCCGGCATGTACAAGCTCACGACCCAGACCCTGCCGGTGCTCACGTACCTGAAGAACTGGGACAAGCTGTTCGAGTCGCCCTTCAAGTCGGATGTGATCTTCTTCAGCACCCGGCTGCAGCTCGGCCGGCGCTGGGGCACGGCGCAGCCGATCACGGTGCGCGACGCCGAGTTCGGCATGGTGCGCGTGCGCGCGTTCGGCGTGTACTCGTATCAGATCGCCGATCCGGGCCTGTTCTATCGCGAGATCAGCGGCACGCGCGACGTCTACACCGTGGACGATCTCGAGGCGCAACTGCGCAACATGGTCGTGGCCGCCATGACCACGGCGCTGGGCAGCTCCGGCGTGCCGTTCATCGACATGGCCGCCAATCAAGGGCAGATGTCCGAGCGCATCGCGGCGTCGCTGGCGCCGCTGTTCGAGCGCTATGGCGTCAAGCTCGACAACTTCACCGTCGAAAACGTCTCCCTGCCCGAGGAGCTTCAAAAGGCGCTGGACACGCGGATCTCGATCGGCATGTCGGGCGACCTGGGCAAGCTGACGCAGTACCAGACCGCCAGCTCCATCCCGCTGGCCGCGCAGAACGAGGGCGGCATCGCCGGCATCGGCGCCGGTCTGGCCGCGGGCGCCGCGCTCGGCCATACGATGGCGCAGGGCCTGGGGCAGGCCGTTGCGCCTGCAACCATGCCCGCCAATCCGGCGGCAGCGCCGGCCGCGGGCGCGGCCGCAGGCGCCGCCGCGGGTGCCGCGACGCAGGCCGATCCGGTACAGCGTCTGCAGCAGCTCAAGGCGCTGGCCGATCAGAATCTGATCACGGCGGCCGAGTACGACGCGGCCAAGGCCGAGATCCTGAAAAAGCTCACGAGCTGAGGCGGCGGACGACCCGATGCAGCAGGTTCTGTGTCCGCAGTGTGGCGCGCCGGTCAGCTTTCTGTCGGCCGCGTCCGTCATGGCCGTGTGCGGGGCCTGCCGCAGCACGCTGCTCAAAGATGCCGACAGCGTGCGGCGCATCGGCGAGGTCGGCGAGCTGCTCGAAGACTACAGCCCGCTGTGCCTCGGCGCGGCGGGGTCGTTCGAGCGCCGCCGCTTCACGATCGTGGGGCGCATTCAGCTGCGCTACGAGGCCGGCTTCTGGAACGAGTGGTATCTCTGGTTCGACGACGGCAACGACGGCTGGCTGTCGGATGCCAGCGGTCAGTATGCGATCACGCATCAACGCCGCGCCCAGATGCGCCAGCCCGTGCCCGCGTTCGACGCGATCGCGCCGGGCTCCGAGTTCAAGCTCGATGGCCAGCGCTTCGTGGCGGCGGATATCCGCACCTGCCACGCGACCTCGGCCGAAGGCGAGCTGCCGTTCGCGTTCGCCGGCGGCTGGCAGGCCAAGGTGGCCGACTTCCGCAGTATCGACGCCTTCCTGACGCTGGATTATTCCGACGGGCCGGCCGTGATCTACGTGGGCAAGGCCTACGATCTGAAGCTCATGGATCGCGCCACGCTCAAGACGCGCGATCAGGTGCTGGAGCGCGCCAGCCGTGTGCGTGGCGCCGTCACGGCCCTGGCCTGCCCGAACTGCGGCGGTCCGATCAGCATCGTGACAGCGATGGCGACCCAAGTGGTGTGCCCGAGCTGCGGCTCCACCGTCGACTGCGCGGGCGACACGGCCTACGTGATCGCCCAGAAGAAGAGGGTCGACCGCATCGAGACCACGCTCAAGCTCGGGCAGACGGCCACCATCGACGGGGCCGACTACACGTTGATCGGCTTGCTCAAATGCACCGACCCCGACCCGGAAGACGGATCGTCCTGGGTCGAGTACCTGCTGTATTCGGTGGAGGCGGGCTTTCTGTGGCTGGTGGAGTCCGACGAGGGCTGGGACCGGGTGCGCGTGTGCGACACCTGGCCCGCGCACGCCGGCAAACACATGCGCTACAACAACGTGATCTACGGCAAGCGCTGGGACTACATCTCGCGCGTGGACGTCGCGCTGGGGGCCTTCAACTGGCGCGTCAGGGTCGGCGACCAGACCAAGATCACCGACTACCAGTCGAGCAAGGGCGCGGGTCTGTCGAGCGAACTCGCGGACAACGAACTGGGCTGGTCGGCAAGCCAGGGCGTGAGCGGCGCCGATCTCGCGAAGTGGTTCAAGCAACCGGAGCTGGCCAAGCTGTCCAGCGCCCGTTCCAAGAGCAAATGGAGTTACTCGTCGCTGGCCCTGCTGGCGTCGATCTTTCTGGTGCTGTCCAACGATAACGGCACGGGCAGCGCCATCGCAGGCCTGTTTTTCCTTTGGGCGCCTGCGCTCATCGCCGAAAAACTGAGCGGAGCCGGAGACTGACATGGGACGCTTCTTCTACACCGTCTATGCGGTCATCGTCATTATCATCTCGAACGGCGTGGGCTCTTCGGGTGGCGGCAGCACCTGGGGCACCAGCTCGAGCCACTCCGGCTGGTCTTCGAGCGGATCGCACAAATGAGCCTGGAACCCGACGCTCTGGCAGCCGGGCGGCCGGCGGCGGGCCGGCATCCGACGCGCGGCCATCATCTGCTGGCCGATCTGGACGGCATCGCCCCCGCGGTGCTGGCCGACGCGGCCCGGCTCGAGGCGGTGCTCATCGCCGCCGCGCGCGCGGCGGGCGCCCACGTGCTGGGCGCGCACTTCCATGGTTTCGACGACGGCACACCGGCCAACGCCGGCGCGGGCGTGACGGGCGTGGTGATCCTGAGCGAATCGCACATCAGCATCCACACCTGGCCCGAGGTGGGCTATGCGGCGCTCGACGTGTTCATGTGCGGCGCGGCCGACCCGCGCCTGGCGCTGGCGCACGTGCGCGAGGCGCTGGCCGTCGGCGACGCGCGGGTCACGCTGGTCGAACGCGGCTGAGCCGGACGCGGGCAGCGCCTCGTCATGCCTGGTAATAAATGGATGCGCTCGTACGCCTGATGCACGCCGGGCGCAGGGTATTCTTCCGTCCCTGTTCAGACTTCCGCACGGTGCGCCACCGCGTGCCGCTCCCGTACGTCCCATGGCGTCCAAGTCCACCACCATCAATACCGTCACGCTGACCTGCTCGGCGTGCGGCAGCAGCGCGTTCACCAAGATCGCGCTCAATGAGTACCGCTGCAATCACTGCCATGCGACCACGCTGGTGGAAGACGACGTGGCGCAGCGCCTCGAAAAAATCCTGCGCGGCATCCAGCAACCGGCCCAGCCGCAACGGCCGCACCCCGCCGTGCTGCTGACCATCGCGCTGGTCGTGGCGGCGATCTTTCTTGTGCCGCTGCTGATCGGATTGATGGGCCGCGACGTGGTGCCCGAGCCGCCGCCCCTCGAAACCGGGATCGACGCGAGCCTGGTGCGCCTGAGCGCCGCGCAGGACGTGAAGGTCAACGGCCGCTCGTATCTGCTGCTCACGGTGCGCAACGAAGCCGGGCAGAAAATCGATGCCCCGCGCGTGACGGCCACCTTCCGGCAGGGCGAGCTCACGCTGGGTTCGCGTTCCGATTCGCCGCTGGCGCGCACCTTGCAGCATGGCGAGTATTCGCCGGTGCTGATCATGCTGCCTTCGGACCCGTACGACGCGTACACCCTGTCGGTGGCCGAGCCGCGCGCGGCGCGCAAGGAGCAGATCGATGTGCGGACTAGCAAAGTGCAGTTGGTGCGCAACGACGGCAGCTATCGTCTGGTCGGGCTCGTCACCAACCACGCCAGCGGCGTCGCCGGCTCGATCCAGATCAGCGTCATGCTGTACGACGAGGATGGCCGCGTGATCGGTACGGGTAGCGGTTATGCCACGGCCAATCAGCTGGCGCCGCAGGCCAGCACGTCGTTCGATGTGCGTTGCGACATCTATCACGAGGCGCGCATCGCCTCCTATGACTACATGGTGCAGAGTGAAAACTGACCGCCGCGCCGCCAAGCCCGCCGTGCGCGTGATTGCGGGCATTCTCGGTCTGGCCCTGCTCGGAGGCGGGGCGTACGCCTGGTGGCGCACGCAGACGCCGCCGCCCGCCGTGGAAGCCGCGCCGGTGCCGACCGCGGCCGAAGCGCAACCGGAAGCACCGCGCACGCGCATCGTGCGCGTGGACCCAGCCAACGTGCGCGTGGTCGACGACCTGCGCCTGACCACCGCCGAGCTGCTGGACGATAACTTCGCGCTGTTCGACAGCAGCCAGCTCGTGCTCGACAACCCGCGCCGGATGGAGGACGAGATCGGCCGGGCGCTGCTGTTTGCCGAGGTGGTCAATCGCAGCGACGAGTACATCGCCGTGTCGCCGCAGTTGCGCGTGGCCGTGTTCGACGGCGCGCAACCGCTCAACCTGCGGCTCGACAGCGCGCTGCCGGCATTGCTCTATCCGGGCGAGCGCATCCCGGTGCAGTTCGTGGGCCGCGATTTCGCGCGCTTCACGGAGATCAAGACCGACTGGAAGCCCGCCCGGCGCGCGCCGCTGCCGGGCGCGCGTCCCGCGCTCGACGTGAGCGTGGACAAGACCGAAGCCGGCATCGGCACCGGCACGCTGAACTTCACCTACCGGTATCGATACAAGTACGTGACCGTGCAGGGCAGGGTGCGCAACACCGGCGACGCCCCGGTCGAGCAGGTGCGGGTGTGGATCGGGCTCTATGACGCGCAGGATCGACTCACCGGCACCCGTTCGGAAACGCTGCGCCTGCCCCGGCTCGCGCCGGGCGAGAGCGCGCCGTTCGAATACGACGTGAAGCAGTTCGGCGCCAATTTCACGCGGGTGTCGGTGCTGTACGACGTGCCGGCGCGCTAGGCTGCGCCAAGGCGCATGAGGCGCATGAGGCGCATCAGGCGCGTTCGTCGCGGCCTCGCCGCTGCGAAGCTCGTGTCACCCGCGCGAGCCCCTTATTGATTGGCGGCGCGTTCGATCACATCCACGACCTCGGCCACGCTGATCGTGAAGATCCCGGCCTTGCCGGCGTCGAAGGCTTCCTTCCAGACCTCGTATCCCTCGCGGTAGTCGGCCAGGATGTCGCGCCGGCCGACCAGCGTGGTCAGGCTCTTGCGCAGCGTTTCTTCGGACACCGGGAAGTGCGGCAGTTCGCGCGTCACGCCATCAGGCGCGTGGGGATTTTTCACCTGGACGTCGAGCACGCTGATGTGGATCATCTTGCCGAGCTTGGCGTGCGGCTCGATCAGATTGATCAGCACGCGCGACGCTTCTTCGCCCGGGCGCGTGTGGTAGTGCCAGAGCTGGCCCGCTTCGTAGGATTCGGCGGCGAGGCCCGGGGTGGCGGTGGTCGAGGTCATGAGAAACAGGCTCCAGGTGAGACGGCGGAACAGCGTCATGGCAGCGCGGCGGGCACACGCTGACCGCGCTTGAGCGTGTTGAGCGCCACGCGGGTGCGAAAGCGCCGGATGTTGGCATTGTGCGCAACCAGCTGTTGCATCAGCGTGTCGTAGTGCTCGACGTCGCGCGCGGTCACGACCAGCACGTAGTCGCCGTCGCCTGTCACGTACCAGGCTTCCTGGATCGCGGGCTCGGCCTCGATCCATTGCTTGAACGCGGCCATCAGCTCGGGCCTTTCGCGTTCGAGCTCCACGTCGACGATGAGCGTGAGTGGCCGCCCCAGCGCGCGCGCTTCGACCTGCGCGACGGTCGCGGTGATCACGCCGTCCGACCTGAGCCGCGCGATACGGCGCTGAACGGCCGATGCCGAGAGGCCGACGTCGGCGCCGATGCGTTCGGCGGGCAGCAGCGCGTCTTGCTGGAGCAGATCGAGAATGCGGCGGTCGAAATCGTCGAGGGTCATGGCGAAACTGGGCGGTGAGAGGAGGGCCGCGCGGTGGCGGTGGTTGGCGATGTCGATCTGCGTGTATGCCGCTCAATGCGCGGCTTGGCCGCACGGCGCGACAGTAGCATGGAAGCTTGCCCGGCGCCGCCGGCTCAGCCACGCTACGGAGACCGCATGTCCGCCGTTCTGTCCCACGACTCGTCCTCATCCTCCCCGCGGCCGGGGCTTTCCGAGGCCCCGCCGCTTGCCGGCTATACGCTGCTCTACCAGACGCATTCTCCCTACGCCCGCAAGGTGCTGGTGGCCGCGCACGAGCTCGGTCTGGCGGATCGCATCGGCGTGGTGCACCACGAAACCAGCCCGACACGGCGCAATCCCGACGTGCACGCGCTCAATCCGCTGGGCAAGGTGCCGGTGCTGCTCGGCCCCGCCGGTTTCGTGCTGTATGACTCGAACGTGATCTGCGAATACCTGGACGGCCTGCACGATGGCCCGACGCTGATCCCGCCGCCGGGCCCCGCTCGCTGGCGCGCTCTGCGGCTGCAGGCGCTGGCACAGGGCATGGCGGACGCCGGCATCGCGGTGCGCTGGGAGCAGGAGCGGCGCCCCGAAGCGCTGCGATGGGCCGTGATGCGCGAGGCGCAACGCGAGAAAATCGCCCAGGCGTGCGACGCCGCCGAGAGTGAGGTGTATGTGCAGGCGCGTCCCGATATCGGCGACGTGGCGCTTGCCACCTCGATCAGCTGGCTGCTGTTTCGGGATGTGCTGGACTGCCTTGCGGGCCGGCCCGCGCTGGCGCAGTGGTATGCATGGATGGCACAACGGCCGGGCATGCTGGCAACGCCGCTGGCCGGGCAGACCCACGACTAACGCGGCGGGGCAGGCGAATTCCGAGATCGCAATCGCATCGGGCAGCCGGATAGCGAGCCCGGATGGGCGTGCGCCCGAACGAAAACGGCCCGCCGTAGCGGGCCGTCGGGGCGAGCCGTGGTGTGCGCGCCTGAGCCCGCACGCGCCGGGCAGCGCGTTATGCGTAGTGCACCACGCTGCGGATCGACTTGCCGTCGTGCATCAGGTCGAATGCCTCGTTGATCTTTTCGAGATCCATCGTATGCGTGACGAACGGCTCGAGCTCGATCTTGCCCGCCATCGCGTCTTCGACCATGCCCGGCAGCTGGCTGCGGCCCTTGACGCCACCGAAGGCGGTGCCGAGCCAGCGGCGGCCGGTGACGAGCTGGAACGGACGGGTGGAAATCTCCTGGCCCGCGCCGGCCACGCCGATCACGACCGACTGACCCCAGCCGCGGTGCGCGCATTCGAGCGCGGCACGCATGACGTTTACGTTGCCGATGCACTCGAACGAGTGGTCCACGCCCCATTCGGTCATTTCGACGATCACTTGCTGGATGGGCTTGTCGTAGTCTTTGGGGTTGATGCAGTCGGTCGCGCCGAACACCTTGGCCAGGCCGAACTTCTCGGGGTTGGTGTCGACGGCGATGATGCGGCCGGCCTTGGCCTGGCGCGCACCCTGGATCACGGCCAGACCGATGCCGCCCAGACCGAACACCGCGACCGAGTCGCCTTCCTGGACCTTGGCGGTGTTGTGCACGGCGCCGATGCCGGTCGTGACGCCGCAGCCCAGCAGGCACACGTGTTCGGGGTTCGCGTCGGGGTTGATCTTGGCGAGCGAGACCTCGGCCACCACGGTGTATTCGCTGAACGTCGAGCAGCCCATGTAGTGATAGATGGGTTGGCCGTTGTACGAGAAGCGGGTGGTGCCGTCGGGCATCACGCCCTTGCCCTGGGTCGCGCGCACGGCCACGCACAGGTTGGTCTTGCCCGACTTGCAGAACAGGCACTCGCCGCACTCGGCGGTGTAGAGCGGAATGACGTGATCGCCGGGGCGCACGCTGGTTACGCCTTCGCCCACTTCGACGACGATGCCGGCGCCTTCGTGGCCCAGCACGACCGGGAACAGACCCTCGGGATCTTCACCCGACAGCGTGAAGGCGTCGGTGTGGCACACACCGGTGTGCGTGATCTTGATCAGGACTTCGCCCTTGCGGGGCGGTTCGACGTCGATCTCGACGATCTGCAGGGGCTGGCCTGCGGCAAAAGCGACTGCGGCGCGGGATTTCATGGGTGGAGCTCCGTAAAGATGGCCACGGCTGCCGGCAAGGCGGCCGCGGCGCGGTCGTTCATTTGAGATAGGCGCGGACCAGCCCGAGCAGATCCTGCACGCGCTCGTCGTGCTGAGCCTGCGAGACGGCCGGACTGCCGAGGTCTTCGCGGATATGCGACTCGAGCACTTCCGACATCAGCCCGTTGATCGCGCCGCGGATGGCCGCGATCTGCTGCAGGACCGGACCGCAATCGGCGCCGGCCTCGAGCGCACGCTCCAGCGCATCGCATTGGCCGCGGATGCGGCGCACGCGTGTCAGGACACGTTTTTTCTCTTCGGGTGAGTGGGGCATAAGGTGACGCTCGGGCGTTCTTGCATACAGGGGGGGAGTATACCCGATTCGGATCGAACATCGCTGGATCGCGGGACGAGCGCGTGCCGGCACCCGCCCCGGATCGGCCTAGCGCGGGGCCGCCACCACCTTGAACTGCACCGTGGTGCCGGCGTACACCGGCTGATACCAGGTCGACCCGCACTGCTGATAGGCGATGCCGTTGACCTGCACGCTGGTGCAGTTGGGCGGCAAGGACGCGACCAGCGCGCCGATCGCGAGCGTGGTGACCCCGACGGCGACGCCCACGGCCACGGGGTCGTACCAGCCCCCGCCCCAGTAGTACGGCGGCGGAGGGGGTGGATAGTACGGAGCGGGCGGGGGGCCAGGCGGACGGGGGCCCGGTCCGGGCGGCGGGCCGGGAGGCGGTGGTGCGGGTGGACCGGGGTGCGGGCCGGGGGGAGGGCCGGGCGGCGCAGGGTGAGGGCCCGGTCCTGGCCCTGGCCCTGGCCCGGGGTGCGGTCCCGGTCCCGGTCCCGGTCCCGGTCCCGGTCCCGGTGCGGGTCCGGGTTCGGGATGAGGGCCGGGGTGCGGGCCGGGGTGCGGTCCAGGATGGGGGCCGGGGTTGGGGCCGGGATCGGGCCCTGGGTTGGGACCGGGATGCGGTCCCGGATGGGGACCCGGCCCGGGCCCGGGCATCGGGCGCGGGCCGGGCGGTCCGCCGCCATCGAACGAAGGACGATGTCCGTTCGGCGCGGGCGAGAACCCGCCTTGCGGCGCACCGGCGCCAGCGTAGCGTCCGCCGCCCTGGAAGTGCGGCGGACCGCCGCCTTCGAAGTGGTGAAAGCCGCCAGGCCCGTGCAGGCTGCTGCGCGCGCCGCCCACGACCCGAAATGCCCACGCATCGGCGGCGAGCAGGCTGCCGGACAGGCTGGCCGCGCACAGCATCAAAATGGGCTTCATGGCGTGGCTCCCTGGGTCGGCGGGGCGGGAGGCGTTTCGATCGGCACGGCCCGCGCGCCGGCCTCGGGGCGGAAGCGGAAATGCTCGGCGGAGAACGTCGGCGACAGCGTCCAGGTGTAGTCGACCTGATGGCGCGGCCGCGACACCAGCGAGGTGTCGGTCAGCACGAGGCGGCACGGCAGCGGCCGCGCGCCGGCCTGCAGCCAGACCTCCCAATCGACGCCGGGTTGCCGCAGGGCATAGTGATGGCACCAGTGCGGCCCGATGCGGTCCAGGCCGATGCGCTCGGCGGACACCAGCTGCCGCACGTCGTCCGGCGAGCGGCCCCAATAGAAGAGATCGGCGAGCGGCAGCTCGATGCCGTAGCGCGTGGCCAGGGTGTCCACGAGCGCGTTCAGATCCGGCGGCGCCGCCACCGTGCCGTAATAGCCCTGAGCGCCGTTGCCGCCCGCGGTGTAAAGCGTGAAGCGGCTACCGTCGTAGACCATGCCACGCTCCGGGCCATTGCCGCGCACGCGGGCCCGCGCGCGATCGGGCCGGCGCACGTCCAGCTGTGTCTGGTGCAGCATGGCCACGTTCTGCCCGGTGTCCAGAACCGCGTCGGTTGACGAAACGGCGTCCACGCGAAAGGCCGGCAGCGCACGCAGGGCGCGGCCCATGGCGTCCAACGCGGCGAGGGTGCCGGGGTCCAGCGCGGCCGACTCGGGCGCCGCCATCTCCATCACGGACGTCGCCGGTTGCGTCTGCGCCTGCGCCGCGCCCGCCGTGAGCACGAAGAGCGTGGCGCAGCGAATCAGCGTCGGGCGCAAGGCGCATCGGGCGCGGGGCACGCCGGCATCTGGGCAAGTCATTCGGACACCTCCCGAGCGGAGCGGAATCAGAAGAGCAGGGCCGCGCTCGCCATCACGGTTGCGTCGCTGTCGAGACGGCGCGTGCTGGCGACCGTGGGCACCCAGCGCAGGCTGAGCGAGAGCGATCGCTTGTCGCTGAGCTTGCGGTCGTATGTGACGATCGGGCCGAGCGCGAAGTCGTGGCCGCGAAAGCCGTCGAGCCGGTCGGCGGTCGGACCTTTGTCGTCGCCCAGTTGGATCTGGGTGCCGGCCACCAGCCCGAGGCCCACGCCATTGCCGAACATTTTCCGGCCCATCACGTCGAGGCCGAAAATGGGCGCGTTGCGATAATCGGTGGCACTGTTACGTGTATAAAACTGCACGTTAGCCACCGCATCCAGTTGCATGCCCGAATCCGGAAAGATGCCGGTGTAGGCCACCTGCGGCACGAAGGTCCAGTTATTGAGGCTGGGATTGGCAAGATTGTTCTGGTCGTATTTGCCGGTCGGCGCCCAGATATTCAGGCTGAGCGCCATGTGCTGGGTTTTCGAGAAGTGATACCCGGCAATCACGGGCGTGAAATACAGGTCGAACAGGTTCGACGCGGTGTCGCTCGTCTTGCCGCTGGCGCCGCGTGGGCCGGTCAGCGTGGCCGACACCTTGGTCCAGACATACGGCACGGTGATGCTGGAGGCGAAGTTCCAGCGGCCTTCGCCCGTGTCCCAGGTCTTCATCAGCGTGGCCAGCGTGAACGCCACCTGACCGTCGAGGCCCAGCGTCGTGTTGCCGCCCACCGGGGTCTCGCGGCCGCCCTTTATCTTGCCGTCGAAATAGAGCTCGCTCAAATTGATGACGGTGATGGGCTCGGGCGACACGATGCCGATGTTCGGCTGGACCACCGCCCCGGTAACCTGCCGGCCCAGCGCACCCTCGGTGGCATGGGCCGCGCCCGAAAACAGCAGCAACGACAGAAGCGAAACACCACGCTGCGGAAAATTCACGTCGACTCCAAACGGGTACGGATTCGCAAAAATTCGAGCGGGCGCGGACAGGCCCCGATTGCTGCTTAGTGTGCCCTCACAAAATTTCGACGGTCAAGAAAATATTCACAAAAATATCGAAAACCCTCTAGAAATTTATTAGCGTTTTTATTATCTTGAGCGCAGGCTTTGAACCGCGAAGTCTGCGTTGTTACCGCACGATCCTGCTTGATTCGTCATCGCTTTACCACGCCGCAAGGCATTGCTGTCAGTAGCAGATGTGGAGAAGGCATGAAGCAAAAGTTGAAGGTCGGTCTGGGTTTCACCGCGGCGCTGCTCGCGGCCATCGCAATAGGCGCCTATGCCAGCCACCAGGGCGCCACGCCCCACTCGCCGGTGGTGAAGCTTGGCGACGGCAAGGCCGGCCCTGCCGGCATGGCGTGGATCGAAGGCGGCCCGTTTCTGATGGGCAACGATCACAAGATGTCGCAGCCCAACGAGCGCCCCGCGCATACCGTGCGAGTGAGCGGCTTCTGGATGGACGTGCATCACGTCACCAATGCCGAGTTCCGCCGCTTCGTCGACGCGACCGGGTATCGCACCACCGCGGAACAGAAGCCGCGCTGGGAAGATCTGCAACCGCAGCTCCCCGCGGGCACGCCGCGGCCCGACGACAGCCTGCTGGTGCCCGGCGGCATGGTATTCGTCGGCACGGAAAGCGAAGTGTCGCTGCGCGACTACAGCCGCTGGTGGCGCTTCGTCCCGGGCGCGAACTGGCGCCATCCGAACGGACCCGGCAGCTCGATCGAGGGCAAGGACGATCATCCCGTCGTGCAGGTGTCGTACGACGATGCGCAGGCATACGCCCGCTGGGCCGGCAAGCGTCTGCCCACCGAGGCGGAGTGGGAGTACGCCGCGCGCGGCGGGCTCGAGCAGGCCACCTACAGCTGGGGTAACGAGCCCATGCCGCAGGGCCAGGCCATGGCCAACATCTGGGACACGCGCCAGGCCCAACCGTTTCCGGTCGTGAAAGACGAGAAGGTGCAGGTCGGCACGACGCCGGTCGGCGCCTATGCGGCCAACGGCTACGGGCTGTACGACATGGCGGGCAACGTCTGGCAGTGGACGGCCGACTGGTATCGCGTCGACGCCTTCCAGGCGCAGGCACAGTATCGCCAGCCGCCGCTCGATCCGGCCGGCCCCACGCAGAGTTTCGACCCCGACGACGGCAACGTGCCGGCATCCGCGCCCAAGCGTGTCACGCGCGGCGGCTCCTTCCTGTGTAGCGACACCTACTGTATCAGTTACCGCGCCAGCGCCCGCCGCGGCACGGACCCGCTCAACGGCATGTCGCACCTGGGCTTTCGCACGGTGATGACGTCCGAGCAATGGAAAGTGGCCCGCGCCCGCCAGGGCGCACTCGCCAGCCGCTGACACGATCGCTTTGCGCCGGCCCCGCGCGGGCCGGCCACCATGCATTCCGGGAAAAGCAGATATGGCATCTCGCACGGAGATTCTGGCGCTCGAGCAGGTCATGGGGCAGGTGGTGCTGGGGCAGGCGGCGGCGATCCGCCATGTGCTGCTGGCGCTGCTGGCCGACGGGCACGTGTTGCTCGAAAGCCTGCCCGGACTCGCCAAGACCCGCATGGTCAAGGCGCTGGCGGCGCACCTTGCGGGCGACATGCGCCGCATCCAGTTCACGCCGGACCTGCTGCCGGCCGACATTACCGGCGCCGACGTGCTGCAGCCCGAGGCGGCGGGCGGGCATCGCATCGCGTTTCAGCCCGGGCCGCTGTTCGGCAACCTGATCCTGGCCGACGAGATCAATCGGGCGCCCGCGAAAGTGCAGTCGGCGCTGCTCGAAGCCATGGAGGAGCGGCAGGTGACCGTGGGCGGCGTCACGCGGGCGATGCCGGCGCTCTTCATGGTGCTGGCCACGCAGAATCCGATCGAGCAGGAGGGAACCTATCCCTTGCCCGAAGCGCAGATGGACCGCTTCCTGATGAAGGTGCGGCTCGACTACCCCGGGCCGGACGACGAGATGGCGATGCTGGCCATGCTGCGCGGCGACGCGCCGGGCGCGCGAGCGGCCGCCGAGCCGGTTGCGGGCCCAACCGCCGCGCCGGTCTCGCTGAGCCAGGAGGATCTGTTCGCCTGCCGCGCGGAGGTGGCGGCTCTGCCGGTCGCCGCCGCGGTCGATCGTTACGTGGTCGACCTGGTCAACGCCACCCGGCATCCGGCCGATACCGAGCTTGCCGGCTGGATCGCGGTGGGCGCGAGCCCGCGTGGCGCCATCGCGCTCGACAAGGCAGCGCGCGCGCACGCCTGGCTCGAGGGCGCCGCCTACAGCACGCCCGACGCCGTACGCGCGGTGGCGCATGCCGTGTTGCGGCATCGGCTGCATCTGTCGTACGACGCCATTGCGCAGGACGTGAGGGCCGACCGCGTGATCGATCGCCTGCTCGACGTGGTGGCCTTGCCGGCCTGATGTCATGACGACCGCCCCCGATCCCGCCCATGTCTCGCTGCGTGCGCTGATGGCGCTCGAGCCGGCGGCGCGCGGGCTGTCGTTGTCGGCCCGGCAGCGCGCGGGCAGTGTGCTCGCGGGTCCGCACGGGTCGCGGCTGCGCGGGCGCGGGCTGGATTTCGTGGAGCTTCGCCGCTATCTGCCGGGCGACGACCTGCGCCAGCTCGACGCCCGCGCGTCGCTGCGCCTGGGCAAGCCTTTCGTGCGGGTGTATTCGGAGGAACGCGACCGGCCGGTCGTGCTTCTGATCGACCAGCGCATGAGCATGTTCTTCGGCTCGGTGCGCTTTTTCAAATCGGTGATCGCGGCCGAGCTGGCCGCGTTGTGCGCCTGGGCTGCGCTGCGCGCGGGCGACCGCGTCGGCGGCGCGGTGATGACCGATGAGGGCGTGCAGACCTTGCGGCCGCTGCGCAGCCGCGCGGGCGTGCAGGCGCTGCTGGGGCGGGTGGCGAACGCCAATGCCGCGCTGTCGGCGCAGCAACGCGCGCGCGACGCGGCCGGCGTGCTCGACACGGCGCTGCGCACCGCGCGCGGCCAGGCGCCGCACGATTGCCTGATCGTCGTGATCAGCGATTTCGCGGGGGCCGGCGTTCAAACGGAAAGCGAGCTGCGGCGGCTGCGCGCGCACAACGACGTGATCGCCATGCTCGTGTACGACCCGCTCGCCCAGCGCTTGCCTCGGGGCGGGCGCGTGCGCGTGTCGCAGGGAGAGGTACAACTCGATCTGAGCCTGGCCCAGGCGCGTACGCATCGGCCGCTGGCCGACTTTTTCAGCCAGCGCCTGAGCGGCGTGAGCGACATACTGCGCGCCGCGCGCGTGCCGGTGCTGCCCATTGGCAGTGACGACGCCGCCTTGCCGCAGTTGCGGCGCGCGCTGGGTCTGCTGCAGGACGCACCGCGCCGGGAGGCCGCATGACCGCCGCGCCGCCGTCGCTCGATCAGCTGCGCGAGCTGCCTGCGCTGCCGCCGGTGAGCCTCTGGCCTCAGACCTGGGGCTGGGCCGCGCTGGCGGGGCTGCTCTGCGTCGCCGCCGCTGGCTGGGCTTTCGTGGCCCTGCGGCGGCACCGGCGCAACCGCTATCGGCGCGAGGCGCTGGCCGAGCTCGCGCGCCTCGAGCGGCGCGCCCAGTCGGATCCGGCCGTGGCCGCGGGCCTGCCGGCCTTGCTCAAGCGCACGGCGCTGGCGGCCTTGCCGGCGCGCGAACGCAAGCGTGTCGCCGGCCTCGCGGGCGACGCCTGGCTCGATTATCTGAATACCCAGGCGGCCGTGTTTCCGCCGGGCAGCGCCGCGCTGCTGCGGGAGCTCGCCTACGCACCGCCGGCTCATTGGCGCGGGCGCGATGCCGCGCCACTGCGCACGCTGTTCACGGCCAGCCGGCAATGGATGGAGCGCCATCATGTGGCAGCTTGAACATCCCTGGCTGCTGGCGCTGGCCCTGCTGGGTCTGCTCGCGTGGTATGCGCTGCCGCGCTATGCCGACTCGGGCGGCGCGTTGCGGATTCCGTTCTTCGACGACGTGGCGCGCGTGACCGGCGCGGATCCAGCGCGGCCGCGGGTGGCCTCGGGTCAGCGCTGGCTCAATGCCGCCGTGTGGCTGCTGCTCGTGCTGGCGCTCGCCCGCCCTCAGGTGGTGGATCCGCCGCAGACCCGGCAGCAGCCGCTGCGCGACATCCTGCTGGCGGTGGATCTCTCGCAGTCGATGGAGGCGCGCGATTTCCGCGATGCCGAGGGGCGGGCCCAGTCGCGGCTCGATGCGGTCAAGGCCGTGGTGGCCGATTTCGTGCGGCGCCGGCCGCAGGATCGCCTGGGCCTCATCGTGTTCGGATCGGCCGCCTACCCGCAGGCGCCGCCCACCATGGACCACGGCACGTTGAGCTACCTGCTCGACGCCACCCGGGCGGGCATGGCGGGCCCGCACACGGCAATCGGCGATGCGATCGGCCTGTCGATCAGGCTGCTGCAGGCCGCGCCCGAACAGGACAAGCTGGTGATCCTGCTGACCGACGGCAACGACACGGGCAGCGTGGTGCCGCCCGACCGCGCCGCGGCGCTGGCGGCCGCGCAGCACATCACGGTGCACACGATCGGCATCGGCGACCCCGGCGCGACCGGCGAAGACAAAGTCGACTTCGATACGCTGCGTGCGATCGCCGACACGACCGGCGGCACCTTCCACTCGGCCGCCGATCGCGCCGCGCTCGAACAGGTGTACGCCACGCTGGACCGGATGACGCCGCACACCGTGCAGGTGCTCAAGCATCAGACGCGCCATGACTATTACTGGGTACCGTTGGGCGCGGCGTTGCTGTTGCTGGCCGCGTGGCACATCGTCGCGGCCTTCGCGGGCGCGCCGCGGCGCAGCGCCCAGGAAGAGGAGGGCGCATGGACCTCGACCTGAGCGCCTTTCACTTTCTGCGGCCAGCCTGGCTGCTGCTGGTGCCGCTGGCCGTGCTGCTGGCCTGGATCTGGCGGCGGCGTCACGGGCTGGCGCGCTGGCGCGGCGCCATCGCGCCGGCCTTGCTGCCGCATTTGCTCGTGCGTCATGCTTCCAGCCGCGGACCGCGCCCGATCGATCTGCTCGCGCTGCTGCTGGCACTGGGCGGCATCGCGGCGGCCGGGCCGGCGTGGCAGCATGATCGGCCCGATTTTCTGGATGACATGGCGCCGCTGGTTGTGGCGGTCGATCTGGCGCCGTCGATGCAAGCCAATGACGTGGTGCCGACGCGGCTCGAGGCCGTGCGGCACAAACTGCGGGATCTGGTGGCGGCCCGGCCGGGTGCCCGCACCGGCCTGGTGGTCTATGCCGGCACCGCGCACGTGGTGCTGCCGCCTACCGGCGACGCGAGCGTGCTCGGCGTCTTCATCGATGCGCTCGGCACGGATCTGATCACTTCGGCGGGGCGCGATGTGAGCGGCGCGGTCGCGCTCGCCGCGCGCCTGCTGGCTTCCGACGGCGCCGGAGGGACGCTGCTGCTCGTGACCGACGCCGCGCCATCGGAGCCGCTCACCGGCCCGCCAGACGACATACAGGTGCTGGTGCTCGCGGTGGGTCAGCGCAACGTCGGCGCGGTGCTCGACGGCCAGGGGCGTCCGCTGCTGGATGCGCGGGGCGCGGCCGTCACCGATGCGTTCGACGCGGGTGCGCTGCGCGCCATGGCTGCGCGGCTGCATGCGCCTTTGGGCAGCCTGAGCGCCGATGGCAAGGACATCGCCTGGGTCCAGGCCCATGCGCAGCGGCATTACGCGGCGGTGCAGGACGAGGCGGCGCCGCAATGGAAGGATGCAGGCTACTGGCTCTGCGTGCCGTTGGCCTTGCTGGCGCTGGCCTGCGTGCGGCGCGGCTGGGGTGTGGCGTGGGCGGCGGCGTGGGCCGTCGTTCTGCCGTTGAGCCTGCCGGCGCCGGCGCAGGCGGGGCCGCTGGCGGACGCCTTCTTTACGCGGGACCAGCAGGGCCAGCGGGCGCTGGATCGCGGTCAGGGCACCGAGGCCGCTCAGCTGTTCGCGGACCCGTATCGCCGGGGCCGTGCGGCTTACGACGTGGGCGACTACCCGCGCGCTTTGGCGGCGTTCGCGCAGCTGCGCACACCGGAAGGCTATTTTTACCAGGGCAACACACAGGTGAAGCTGCATCACTACGACGCGGCACGGCAGGCGTATCGGCAGGCGCTGACATTGCGACCCGACTGGCAGGAGGCGGCGTTCAACCTGCGCATCGTGGACGCGCTGGTAGCGGCGATGCAGCAGGAAGACACCGGGCAGGGCGCGGAGACACCCGACCAGACCGTGGCCGATCCAAGCGCGAGCCAGGGGCAGGCCAAGGCGGTGGTCCCCGGACAGGCCATGTCCGATGAGGCGTGGCTGCGCAACCTGACGCTGTCGCCCGCGCAGTTTCTGCGCACACGCTTTGCGGCCGAGGACGCGCGTCCGGGAGCGGCGCCATGATGCGATCCTCGGCGCCTGACCCGACGCGCGCCCGGGCTCGCTTCGCCCGGCGGATCTGGCTGGTCGTCGTGAGCGGCCTGTTCGCGGGTCTTGCCGCGCAGTTGCCGGGCTCGGCATGGGCGCAGGCGGGAATGCCCGCCGCGGCTGCGCCGTCCGGGGGGGCCGGTGCCGGGGCTGGGTCCGGCTCCGCGACGCCGGCGGCCGCCGATCGCCCCCTGTTACGGGTCCGGGCAACGCTGGATCAGGCGGGACCGGTCACGGCCGGCGCGACGCTGACGCTGCAACTCGACGTGCTCACGTCCACGTGGTTCACGCAGCCGCCCACTTTGCCGACGCTGGACCTGCCCGGCGCGCTCGTCGCCGCGCCCAGCGGACGGGCACAGATCCTGCATCTGCAGGAAAACGGCATCGCGCTCAGCGGCCTGCGCTACCGCTACGAAATCACGCCGACCCAGGGCGGCACGCTGCGCATTCCGGCGCTGGTGGTGAGCGCGCAGATGGGACAGTCCACGAGTCCCGTACAGGCCAGCACGGCGCCGCTCGCGCTGGAGGTGAAGGGCGGACAGACCGCCACGCTGGCCGTGCAGAGCCTGCAAGCCACGCAGTCCTTCGAGGCGTCGTCGGCCTCGCTGACGGCGGGCGGCCGCATCACGCGCAGCGTGACGCAGCAGGCTCCGGGCGCCCAGGCCATGCTGATCCCGCCCGTGACGCTGGGCGATGCGCCGGGGTTTCGGCGCTACCCGCGCGAACCCGAAGTGCGGACCCTGCGCGATGCCGCCGGCGGCTTCACGGGCGGCGTGCGCGTCGATCGCGCCGACTACGTGGCCGAGCAGGCCGGCTCGCTGGCCTTGCCGCCGCTCACGCTGCACTGGGCCGACGCGGCCTCGGGCCGCGACCAGGCGCTGACCTTGCCGGGGCAGCGGTTCGAGGTGGCCCCGGCGCCCGCCGGCGCCAGCCCGTTCCCGGTGGCGGACGACCTGGCCCGACTCGGCCGCAACCTGCGGATCTCGCAGGCCATCCTGTGGGGCGTGGGCGCCGCGGTGCTCCTGCTCGCGTTGGGCTGGATGCTGCTGCCGTGGCTGCGCCGCCGTGCGAGCGCGCTGAAGGCGGCGGGCCGCCAGGCATGGGACGACTGGCAGGCGTCGGAGACGCGCGCGTGGCGCCGTCTGCGCGCCGCATTGCGCGGCGGCGTGCCCCGACGGGATCGGCTCTACGCCTGGATGGCGCGCGCGGGCGGCGCCCCGAGCCTGGCCGATCTCGCGCGTCGGCTTCCCGACGCCGAGCGCGACGCGGCGCGGCAACTGGCCGCCGGCCTGTACGGCGATAACGCCGGATCGTCGTGGCGGGCGCTCGCCGGTCACGCCGGCCGCTGGCGGCGCATGCTGCGCGCGGGGCGTTCCGATGCGCCAGGCCGCCTGCGCGCCCTGAACTCCGACATCATCCGCGAAGAGGTTCACACACCATGATTGCCAGATTCCGACAAAGCCTGCGCCGCGCCGTGCGTCATGCGGTGCTGCCGCTGTTGTTGCTGCTCGCCGCCTGCGGGTCGATGCCCTCCGATACGCCCGAGTCGGCATTGCCCTCGTGGAAGGACGGCCCCTCACGCAGCGCGATTCTCGAGTTCGTCCGCACCGTCACGACCACCGGTCCGGACTATGTCGCGCCGGCCGATCGCGTCGCGGTGTTCGACAACGACGGCACGCTCTGGGCGGAGCAGCCGGTGTACTTCCAGCTGCAGTTCGCGCTGGACGAAGTGCGCACGCTGGCGCCGGCGCACCCGCAGTGGCGCACACAGCAGCCGTTCCGCGCGGTGCTCGACAACGACCAGGCCGCGCTCCTCAAACAGGGGGAGAAGGGCCTGCTGCCGATCGTGGCCGCTACCCATACGGGCATCAGCGTCGAGGAGTTCGGCCAGCGAGTCGCCAGCTGGACCGAGTCCGCGCGCCATCCGCGCACTGGCCAGCCCTACACGGCCATGGCCTATGCCCCGATGCGGGAGCTGCTGGACTACCTGCGCCGGCACGAGTTCAAGACATTCATCGTGTCGGGCGGCGATGGCGATTTCATGCGGGTGTTCGCGCAGAAGGTGTACGGCATTCCGCCCGAGCAGGTGGTGGGCAGCAGCTTCGTGACGCAGTACGAGATGCGCGCCGACGGGCCGGTGCTGCTGCGCACGCCCAAGCTCGAGTTCAACGACGACGGCCCCGGCAAACCGGTGGCCATCAATCGCTACATCGGGCGGCGCCCGTTGCTGGCCTTCGGCAACTCGGACGGCGATCTGCAGATGCTGCAGTGGACCGCGGCCGGCAGCGGCAAGCGTTTCGCGGGGCTGGTGCACCACACGGATGCGCAACGCGAATGGGCCTACGACCGGCAGTCGCACATCGGCCGGCTCGACAAGGCCCTGGACGAAGCCCGCCAGCGCGGTTGGACGGTGGTGGATATGAAGACGGAATGGAGCCGGATTTACGTGTTTGAAACGCAGTGATTGTTGCAAGTATGCCCGCGGGGCAAAGGAGAGGCAGTCATGAAAGTCAGACAGTGGATGGGCAGCATGCTGCTCGCGGCGGGCGGGCTCGCGCTCGCCAGCGGCGCGCACGCACAGACGGCGGGGAGTACCTCCCCGCCACCCGCGGCCGGCGCCGCGAGCAAGAAACCGAACATCCTGGTGATCTTCGGCGATGACGTGGGGCAGGCGAACATCAGCGCCTACACGCACGGGGTCGTGGGCTATCGCACGCCCAACATCGACCGGATCGCCAAGGAAGGGGTGATGTTCACCGACTACTACGCGGAGAACAGCTGCACGGCCGGGCGCTCGTCGTTCATCACCGGGCAGACACCGCTGCGCACCGGGCTCTCGAAGGTGGGTGCGCCGGGCGCCTCGGTGGGCCTGCAGGCGGGCGACATCACGATTGCCCAGGCGCTCAAGTCGCAGGGCTACGTGACGGCCCAGTTCGGCAAGAATCACCTCGGCGACAAAGACGAGTATCTGCCGACCCGGCACGGCTTCGATCAGTTTTTCGGCAACCTGTATCACCTCAATGCCGAGGAAGAGCCGGAGCGTCCGTACTGGCCCAAAGATCCCAACGACCCCTACGTCAAGAACTTTTCTCCGCGCGGCGTGATCAAGGCAACGGCGGACGGCAAGGTCGAAGACACCGGGGCGCTGACGGCCAAGCGCATGGAAACGATCGATGACGAGACGGTGGGTGCGGCCATCGACTACATCGACAAGCACGGCAAGGGCGAGCAGCCGTTCTTCGTGTGGATGAACACGACGCGCATGCACATCTACACCCACATCCGGCCCGAACACCGTGGCAAGAGCGGCATGCCGGGCAACGACTACGCCGACGGCATGTGGGAGCACGACCAGGACGTGGGCAAGCTCCTCAAGAAGCTCGACGACATGGGGATCGCCGACAACACCATCGTGGTCTACACGACCGACAACGGGCCGAACCAGTTCACCTGGCCCGATGCCGCCACCACGCCGTTCCGCAGCGAGAAGGACTCGAACTGGGAAGGCGCGTTCCGGGTGCCGGCGATGGTGCGCTGGCCGGGGCAATTCCCGGCCGGGCAGGTGAAGACCGGCATGGTCTCCGGGCTGGACTGGTTCCCGACGCTGCTGGCCGCCGTGGGCGATACCGACATCAAGCAGCGCCTGCTCAAGGGCTGGACACCCTCGGGCGGCAAGCAGAACTACCGGGTCCATCTGGATGGCTACAACCAGCTGGACTATCTGCGCGGCAAGAACGACAAGAGCGCGCGCGACGACTTCTATTACTTCAACGACGATGGCTTGCTGGTGGCCATGCGTTGGGGCGACTGGAAGGCGGTGTTCTGCGAGCAGCGCGCACCCGGCAATTTCAACATCTGGCAGGACCCGTTCGTCTGCCTGCGGGTACCCAAGATCTTCAACCTGCGGATGGATCCTTACGAGCGCGCCGATATCACCTCGGATCAGTACAACGACTGGCTGGCGAAGAATTCCTACCTGACCGCCATCGCCACCATGAAGGCGTCCACATTCCTGGAAACCTTCATGGAGTATCCGCCGAGCCAGAAACCGGCCAGCTTCAGCGTGGATCAGGTGCAGGAACGCGTGAACCGCGCGATGGAGAAGCACTTCGAAGAGCAGGCCAAGGCGAAGGGCAAGACCGGCTCGTAAAGCGCGCACGCGCCAACCGGATGACCGCGGCGCGGCTTGCCGCGGTCATCGTTCAACAGAGGATGCGCCGATGCGCACGGCAACGATGGCGGGTGTGGCGAAGGTGCAGGCAGGGGAGCGCGTGCCGGGATTGGCCTGGCCCGCGGCGCTGCTGCTGGTCTCGGGCGCGGCCTCGCTGATCTATCAGATCCTCTGGATCAAGCAGTTATCGCTCATCGTGGGGGTGGAGGTGCATGCCATCGCCACCGCGGTGAGCGCCTTTTTCCTGGGCCTGGCGCTGGGCAGTTTTGCGCTGGGCCGTGTGTCCGGCCGGCTGTCGGACCGGGCCGGCGCGACGGTGGCCGGCACAGGTGGCCGTGCGCGCTGGCGGCGCGCGGCCGGCGGCCTCGGTCTCTATGCCGCGCTCGAAGCGGGCATCGCCATCCTCGGGCTGGGCGTGACGGCCGGGCTGGCGCGGGCCGCGCCGTGGTTTGCGGCCAACGAAGGCCCGCTGACGTGGCTGCTGCTGTTCCTGGCGGTGGGCGCCGCGCCGTTTCTGATGGGCGGCACCTTGCCGGCGCTGTTGCAGGCCGTGCGCGGACGCGCACCCGCCGCGCGCGCCGGCGGCACGCTCTACGCCGCCAACACGGCGGGCGCCATCGCGGGCGCGCTGCTGCCGGCATTCCTGCTGATTCCCGCGTTCGGGGTGTGGGGTACGGCCTGCGTGGCCGCCGGCCTCAACCTGCTCGCGGCGCTGGGCGCGCTGGCCCTGACCCGCACGCAGGCGTCGCCCGCCGCGCCAGCGCAGGCGGCCGAGCCGCTCTGCGCCGACGCGCGCTGGGCCATCGTGCTGTACGGCGTGGCCGGTGCGCTCGCGCTGGGCTACGAGATCGTGTGGTCGCAGATGATCGTGCCGTTCATGAGCACGCGCTCCTTCGCCTTCTCGGTGGTGCTCGCCGTGTATCTCGCCGGTCTCGCCGCCGGCGCCGCCGTGTATGCCCGCTGGCAGCCACGGAATCCATGGCGCGTGTTCGGTCTGCTGATCGCGCTGGCGGGCGCCGTCGCGCTCGCGGAAGCGGCCTTGCTCGGACGATGGCTGGTCCATGCGCAGAGCGTGGCCGAAGCCACCGTGCTGCGCGCGAGCGACAGCCGGCTGGCCGGGATGAGCGCACGCTTCGCCGTGGCGGCCGGGGCCGTGGTCCTGATTCCTACCTTTTTGCTCGGTGCGGCCTTTCCGGCGGTGCTGGCCATCGTGTCGCGTCAGGCGGGCGGCGAGGGCCGTGCCGCGGGCGCGGTGCTGGCCACCAACACGCTCGGCGGCATCGCCGGCACCTTGCTCACGGCCTTCGTGCTGCTGCCGGGCCTCGGCGTGGTGCGTACGCTCGCGCTACTGGCGCTGCTGGCCTGCGCGGTGGGCACCGTGGCGGTGTGGCGTGCGCCGGGCGCGCATCGCGCCGCGCGCGGCGGGGCGCTGGCGCTCGGCGCGGCCGTGCTCGTGCTCGGCGCCTGGCTGCCGCCCGACCATCTGGCGCGGCTGTTGCCCGGTGCGCAGGGCGCGGACCTCGTGTATTACCGCGAAGGGCATGGTGGCACGGTGGCGGTGGTGCAGCGCGGGGGGGGCGAACGGCGCTTCAGCCGCCTGTATATCCAGGGCGTGTCGAACTCGGGCGATGCCATGCCCTCGCTGCGTTACATGCGTCTGCAGGCGCTGCTGCCGCTCGTGATCCACAACGGCGAGCCGCGCTCGGCGCTGGTCATCGGCTACGGCACGGGCATCACGGCCGGCGCCTTGTCGCGCTATGCCGGCCTGCAGCGGCGGGTGGTGGCTGAGTTGCTGCCCGCCGTGGTCGACGCCGGGCCGATGTTCTCGGGCACCTACGGCGCGAGCCGGGATCCGGGGCTGGACATCCGGCTGCGCGATGGCCGCCGCGAGCTGCTGCGCAGCGCGGAGCGCTACGATCTCATCACGCTGGAGCCACCGCCGCCGTCGGCCGCCGGCGTGGTCAATCTCTATTCGCGCGACTTCTACGCGCTGGCCGCCAGCCGGCTGGAGCCGCAGGGCATCGTGGCGCAATGGCTGCCGCTGCCGACCCAAAACGTGGAAGACACGCAGGCGCTCGTGGCGAGCTTTCTGGATGTCTTTCCGCACGCCTCGCTCTGGACCACCGAGATGCACGAGATGCTGCTGGTCGGCTCGCTGCAACCCGTGACGCTGGACGTGGCCCGTATCGCGCAGCGCCTCGAGCAGCCGCTGGTGCAAAGCGCGCTGGCCGAGGTCGGCGTGGGCAGCCCGGCGGCATTGCTGGCGACCTGGGTGACCGGCCGCGAAGGGCTGGCGCGCTTTGCGGCCGACACGGCGCCCGTCACGGACGATCGGCCCGCCATCGAATATGCCGACTGGGTGCGGCCACGCGAGATCGCGCGCGCCTTGCCCGCACTGATGGCGCTGCGCGAGTCGCCGCCGCTGCAGGGCGGTGACACCGCGCTCGACGACGCCATGCGCCGCGAGCGCGTCACGCTGGATCTGTTCTACCGCAGCGCGCTGTCCGCCTATCGCGGCGACCGCGAAGCGTGGGCGCGCGACGCGGTGGCGCTGTCGCGCCAGGCGGGCGACAACCCTTACATAGCCTGGTTCCTGCGGGGGCAGTCGCGATGAGCTTGCCGCGGATGGGCCGCGGGCGGCGGCGGGCGGGCACGGCGTGGCTGCTGGCGGCGCTCGCGAGCGCCGGCGCTGGCGCCGAGGGCCTGTCGCTGCGCGACCCCGAGGACGGCGCTTTCGATGTGAGCGACTTTCTGCTGAACCACCGCGGCGTGATGCCGGTGCCGGCCATCATCACCGAGCCCGCGGTCGGCTACGGCGGCGCGCTGATGCTGCTGTACTTCTCCTCGTCGATGGCGGAGGCCGGTGCCGAGGCCAAGGCGCGCGGCGCCGGTCCCGCGCCGCCCAACATCACCGGCGTGGCCGGCATGATGACCGAGAACGGCTCGCGCGGCGGCGGCCTGTTTCATTTCCGCACCTGGGACGGCGATCGCTACCGCTACCTGGGCGCGCTGGCGCAAGGCCGCATGAACCTCGACTATTACGGGATCACCAACCAGGCCCGCAGCTACGAGATCAAGGGCACCTTCTTCATGCAGCAGCTGCTCGCGCGCATCGGCGACAGCCGCTGGTACGTGGGGCCGCGCTACACCTATATGCATTCCGACACGCGCTTCACCGGCGCGCGCGCCAGCGAGCTTTCCGGGGCGCAGCTCGACAAGCGCATCGGCAAGTTGGGCCTCGTGGTGGATTACGACAGCCGCGACAACATGTTCTTCCCGTCGCGCGGCAGCTATGCCGAGCTCGAGGCGCAGTGGGCACGCGGCTGGGTGGGCAGCGACCAGAATTTCGACAGCTACCGGCTCAAGGCCTACACCTGGCAGCCGGTGGCGCCGCGCTGGAATCTCGGCCTGCGCGCCGATGGCCAGACCACGAGCGGAACGGTGCCTTTCTATGCCCAGCCCTACATCGACCTGCGCGGCGTCTCGCGCGGGCGCTATCAGGATCGCAGCGTGCTCGTGGGCGAGGTGGAGCTGCGCTACAACCTCACGCCGCGCTGGTCGCTGCTGGGCTTTTCCGGCGTAGGCAAGGCCTATGGCAACTGGAAGAGCGCCAGCGAGGCTTCCAACGTGGTGAGCGTGGGGGCCGGCTTCCGCTACCTGATCGCGCGCAAGCTCGGGCTGTCGGTCGGCGTGGACGTGGCGCACAGCAAAGACCAAAACGCCTTTTACATCCAGGTGGGCAGCGCCTGGCGTTGACGCGCACGCCTCGTCGCGGCGCTACGCCCCGCAGGCGTAAATCATGAACTGCCTGAAGGCCTCCGCGGGCCGGCCGAGCGCCGCGCGCGGATGCCAGATGAGGCCCATCTCCATCGGCGGCACCGCGTCGGCCACCGGCAGCGCCTCGATCTTGCGGCCCTCGAGCGACCACGGGCGATAGACCATGTCCGACAGAATGGTCACGCCGAAGCCATGCGCCACCAGACCCCGCAGCGCCTCCATCGAGCGCGTGCGAAAGGCGATGTCGGGCCGCTGGCCGTGCGCCTGCCAGTAGGCGAGCGTCGAGCGTTCGCCCTCATCCACGTCGAGCAGGATGTACGGATGCCGCGCGACGTCGGCCAACGTGGGCGCGGCCAGGGCGGCGAGCGGATGGTCGACCGCGGTCCAGAGCTGGCGCCGCGAACGCACCAGCACCTGATGGCCGAAGCGCTCGCGCCGGCTCGTGTTCGACAGCAGGGCCAGGCCCAGCTCCATGTCGCCGTTCGCCACGGACTGCTCGATCTCGGGGCGGTCCATGTCCACCAGGTCCAGCACCACGTCGGGATAGCGCCGGCGAAAGCGCGCCAGCAGCTCGGGCAGAAAGTAGCCCAGCACCGTGTAGGAGGCCGCGATCCGCACCGAGCCCTTCAGCGCGTGGCGCTGAAAGCCGGGTTCGCGCAGCGCGTCGTCCAGCGTGTCGAGCACCTCGCGGGCGCGCTGATGAAACTGATGTCCCTCGGGCGTGAGCGTCACGCCGTGCGGATGCCGGTCGAACAGCCGCACGCCGAGCTGGGCCTCGAGCGCGAGCACGGCGTTGGTGATGGCCGACTGCGACACGTGCTCGTCGGCGGCGGCCATGGACAGGCGGCCGGTGCGGGCGGCGGCGGCGAAGTAGCGCAACTGGCGCAGGGTGACGTCCTTGCTCATGCGTTTTTCGGATACCTGGCAGCAGAAAATGTGAATATACGATAGCCGCGCGGATTCCTACACTGCCTCGAAACAGATCGGCAACGAGGAGACAACACCATGGATATGCCGCGATTTTCGGAACTGGACACCGTGCAGGCGCCGCAGGACCGCCTGTACCTGAGCGGCACGCAGGCGCTGGTGCGGCTGCCGCTGCTGCAGAAACAGCGCGATCTGGCGGCGGGGCTCGACACCGGCGGCTACATCTCCGGCTATCGCGGCTCGCCGCTGGGCGGGCTGGACATGGCCCTGTGGAAGTCCAAGGCCGATCTGGCCGCGCACGACGTGGTGTTTCAGCCGGGCCTGAACGAAGACCTCGCGGCCACCGCCGTGTGGGGCAGCCAGCAGGTGAACCTGTTTCCGGGCGGCACGCGCGATGGCGTGTTCGGCATGTGGTACGGCAAAGGCCCGGGGGTGGACCGCTCGATCGACGTCCTCAAGCATGCCAACTCGGCGGGCTCCGCCGCGCACGGCGGTGTGCTGCTGCTGGCGGGCGACGACCACGCGGCGAAGTCGTCGTCGGTGGCGCACCAGTCGGAGCATGTCCTGATCGCCGCCGGCATTCCCGTGCTGTATCCGGCCAACGTGCAGGAGTATCTCGACTACGGCCTGCATGGCTGGGCCATGAGCCGGTACACCGGCCTCTGGGTGGCGATGAAGTGCGTGACCGACGTGGTCGAGTCCAGCGCCTCGGTGTCGGTGTCGCCGGACCGGGTGTCGATCGTGCTGCCGGAGGGCGCCTTGCCCGAGGGCGGGCTGAACATCCGCTGGCCGGACTCGCCGCTGGCGCAGGAGGCGCGCCTGCTCGATCACAAGTGGTACGCGGCGCTGGCCTACGTGCGGGCCAACCGGCTCAACCGCATCGAGATCGACAGCCCGCGCGCGCGCTTCGGCATCATGACCGCCGGCAAGGCCTACCTCGATGTGCGCCAGGCCTTGCTCGACCTCGGGCTCGACGACGACGCCTGTCGGGCCATCGGGCTGCGGCTCATGAAAGTGGGCTGCATCTGGCCGCTCGACGCCCAGGATGCGCGTGCGTTCGCCACCGGCCTGGACGAGATCCTGGTCGTCGAGGAGAAGCGCCAGATCCTCGAATATGCGCTCAAGGAAGAGCTCTACAACTGGCGCGACGATGTGCGGCCGCGCGTCTACGGCAAGTTCGACGAGCGCGACAACGGCGGCGGGGAGTGGTCCACGCCGCGCGGAGACTGGCTCTTGCCCGGCCGCTACGAGCTCTCGCCGGCCCTGATCGCCCGCGCCATCGCCGCGCGCCTGGACAAGGCGGAGCTGCCGCCGGCGCTGCGCGCGCGCGTGGCGGCGCGCCTCGCCGTGATCGATGCCAAGGAGCGCGATGCCCGCTGGCCGCAGATGATCGAGGAGCGCAAGCCCTGGTTCTGCTCGGGCTGTCCGCACAACACCTCCACCCGCGTGCCCGAGGGCTCGCGCGCGGTGGCCGGCATCGGCTGCCATTACATGGCCATGTGGATGGACCGCAATACCGACACCTTCAGCCAGATGGGCGGGGAGGGCGTGGCGTGGCTGGGCCAGAAGGATTTCACGCAGGAGCAGCACATCTTCGCCAACCTGGGCGACGGGACGTACTTCCATTCCGGCATCCTGGCCATCCGGGCGGCCGTCGCGGCCGGCGCGCGGATCACGTACAAGATTCTCTATAACGACGCCGTGGCGATGACGGGCGGGCAGCCGGTCGACGGCACGCTGACGGTGCCGCAGATCGCGGCCCAGACGCTGGCCGAGGGCGTGGCGCAGGTGGTCGTGGTGACCGACGAACCCGACAAATACGCGGCCGGCCTGCTGCCGGCGGCGGTGACTGTGTACCCGCGCCAGGAGCTCGACGCGGTACAGCGCACGCTGCGCGATCTGGAAGGCACCACGGTGCTGATCTACGACCAGACCTGCGCCACCGAAAAGCGCCGCCGGCGCAAGCGCGGCACCTATCCCGACCCGGCGCGCCGCGCCTTCATCAACGAGGCCGTGTGCGAAGGCTGCGGTGATTGTTCGAGCAAGTCGAACTGCCTGTCGGTCGAGCCCATCGACACCCCGCTGGGCGTCAAGCGGCGGATCAACCAGTCGTCGTGCAACAAAGACTTCTCCTGCGTGGAGGGATTCTGCCCGAGCTTCGTGATGGCCGAGGGCGCGACGCCGCGCAAACCGCAGGCCCCGTCACGCGCCACGCCGCTGGCGGAGCCGCCGCTTGCCGAGCCGGCGCGTCTAGCCGGCGGGCAGGGCTATCGCATCGTGGTGGCGGGCGTGGGCGGGACCGGTGTGGTCACGATCGGCGCCTTGCTCGGCGCCGCCGCGCACGCCGAAGGCAAGGGCGTGACGGCGCTCGACATGGCGGGCCTCGCGCAGAAAGGCGGCGCCGTGCTGAGCCACGTGCAGATCGCGGCGCGGCCGCAGGACCTGCATGCCACCCGCGTGGCGCTCGGCGAGGCCGACCTGGTCATCGGCTGCGACGCGCTCGTCGCGGCGTCGCCGGAGGTGCTCTCGCGCATCCGGCCCGACGGCGCGCGCGCCGTGGTCAATCGCACCGCGGCGCCGACGGCGGCCTTCCTGTCCGATCCCGACTGGCGCTTCCCGGGCGCGAGCGCCGAGCAGGCGCTGGCCCAGGCCACCGACGGCCAGTGCGAGTGGCTCGACGCCGGCGGACTCGCCGAGGCCTTGCTGGGCGACGCGATCTACGCCAATCCCATGCTGCTCGGCTTTGCCTGGCAGCGCGGCGCGCTGCCGCTGGCCCTCGAGAGCCTGCGCGACGCGGTCCGGCGCAGCGGCGTATCGGTCGAAAAGAACCTCGCCGCGCTCGAGCTCGGCCGACAGGCCGCACACCACGGCCCGGACGCGCTGCTGCCGCGCCGCGAGACCGTAGTGGCGCTGCCGGAGGGCATCGACGCGCTCGTGCGCCGTCAGGCGGCGCATCTGCGCGACTACCAGGACGACGCGCTGGCGAACCGCTATCTGGCCGCGCTACAGGCGCTGCGGGCACGCGAATCCGCGCTCTCGATGGCGGCGCTGCCGCTCACGCGCGTGGTGGCGGTGCAACTGGCCCGGCTGCTGGCCTACAAGGACGAGTACGAGGTGGCACGTCTGCATCTGCATCCGGATTTCGAGGCTCGGCTGCGGGCGCAGTTCGCCGGCGAGCCCGGCCGGGACTATCGCGTGCGCTACTACCTCGCGCCGCCCGTGCTCGGTCTGCGCGACGCTGATGGCAAGCCGCGCAAGCGCGCGTTCGGCCCGTGGGTGAAATGGGTGTTCCGCGCGCTCGCCCCGCTCAAGCGCGTGCGCGGGACGGCGCTGGATCTGTTCGGCTACACGGCGGAGCGGCGCATGGAGCGGGCGCTCGCGGCCGAATACCTCGAGCTGGTGGACGAGTTCGCCCGCACGCTCACTGCCGGCAACCACGCGCAGGCAGTGGACCTGGCGCGCCAGGCCGAGGAGATCCGCGGCTACGGGCATGTGAAGGAACGCAATGTCGAGCGCGTGCGGGCGCGGCGCGACGCATTGCTGGCGGCGTACCGCGGCGCGGCGCCCGCGCGCCTGGCGGCGTGATCCGGGGGCCGGGGCGCGGCGGCCCGCTGTAGTACGCTCTGCCTCATGGAAAACCTGCTTCGCCGCCTCGATTTCACGACGCTGCGGCTCTTTGTGGCCGTGTGCCAGGAGAACAGCATCGCGCGCGCCGCCGAGCGCGAGTTCATCGCGCCTTCGGCGGTGAGCCGGCGGCTGGCCGAGATGGAGGCGCTGGTGGGCCTGCCTTTGATGCGGCGCCATGCCCGCGGCGTAACCGTGACGCCGGCCGGACAGACGGTCCTGCAGCACGCGCAGCGCATCATCGGCAATGTCGAGGCGATGGGCGCCGAACTCTCGCGCCTGTACAGCGGGGTGCAGGGGCACGTGCGCGTGGTCGCCAATCTGTCGGCCATCGTGCAGTTCCTGCCCGAAGACATCGCGGCGTTCCAGCGGCTGTTTCCGGATGTGGACATCGACATCGAAGAGCAGCACAGCCCCGACGTGCTGCGTTGCGTGCGCGAACGCAGCGCCGATTTCGGCATCTGCAATCGCATCGCGGGAACGCAGGCCTTGCAGCTCACGCCGTATCGGCGCGACCGGCTGGCCGTGATGCTGCCGTCGGGGCATCCTCGCGCCGGGCAGCGCCAGTTTCATTTCGAAGAGCTGGTCGGCGAGACCTTCGTCGGCCTGCGCGAGAATAGCGCGCTGACGCAGCTGCTGGCCGCCCATGCCGAAGGCATGGAAACGCGGCTCGCCGTGAAGATCCGCGTCGCGAGCCTGGACGCGCTGTGCCGCATGGCGCATGCGGGCCTGGGGATCGCGATCATGCCGCAGCAGGTGGCCGAGCTGTACGTGCAGGCGCTGGACGTGGTGGTGCGGCCGCTGGCCGACCCCTGGGCCCAGCGCGAGATCTGCATCGTGTCCGTGCCCGAAGCTCCGCTCTCGGCCAGCGCGTCGGCGCTGGTGCGGTTCCTGGGGCAGATGCCTTAGCGGCCCGGTGCGGCGGGCACCGGGCGTCCGGCAGCGGGCTTCCGGGTACCCGGCCGTGGCCCGCAGCGGTGCGCGCGGCACGCCGGCGCCCCCGCCACACCCCAGCCATCTCGTTTGGCGATGGCCGCCATGCCCAGACGGTACTTCGGCGGGCCGCGGGTCCTCCTTATAGTCAAGGCGCGTTTTGCGCCAAGGCGGAGCAACAGACTCCGCTCAGACATGAGGAGACACCATGAAGATCACATCATCCCTGGCCGCCTGTGCGCTGGGCGCGGCGGCCTTGCTGTCGGCGGGCGCCATGCCCGCTGCCGCCGCCGGCTATCCCGACCGTCCGATCCGGCTCATCGTGCCGACCTCGCCGGGCTCCACCGCCGACGTGGTCGCCCGCGTCGTGGCCGACAAGCTCGGCCAGGTGCTAGCCCAGCCTCTCATCGTGGAGAATCTGGCGGGCGCCGCCGGCATCCCGGGCACCCGGCAACTGGTGTCGGCCAAGCCCGATGGCTACACCCTGGCGATGGTGTCGTCCAATCACGCCATCAATCCCAGCCTGTACAAGAGCATGCCGTACGACACGGTGCGGGATGTCACGCCGCTGGCCATCATCGGCACCACGCCGCTGGTGGTCGTGGTGGCCGAGAATTCCCCGTATCGCGACATCGGGGCGCTGCTCGCCGCCGCCCGCGCGCAGCCCGGCCGGATCAACTACGGCTCGTCGGGCACGGGCAGCGTGCTGCACCTCGCGGGCGAACTGCTCAAGTCCAAGGCCAGCGTGGACATGGTGCACATCCCGTATCGCGGCGGCAATGCGCTGATCACGGACGTGATGTCCGGCCAGATCCAGACCGCCTTTCTTGCCGTGCCCTCGGTGCTGGCGCAGATCCAGGCGGGCAAGCTGCGCGCGCTGGCCGTGAGTACGCCCAAGCGCCTCGCGGTGTTGCCCGACGTGCCCACGCTCGCCGAAGCGGGCGTCAAGGACTACGCCTACGACGCCTGGATATCGCTGATCGGCCCCGCGGGCATGCCGGCCGAGCTGGTGCAGAAGATCCAGACCGCCACGCAGCAGGCCATGGCCGATGCGCAGCTGCGCAAGACCCTCGATCCGCAGGGATTCGTGTCGCTGGGCGGCGACAGCGCGCAGGCCGCCACGCTGCTGAAAGACGAAATCGCAAAAACCCAGAGCCTGGTCAGCGCGGCCGGGCTGACGCCTGAATGAACCCTCGCCATGCCTGAGTCTTTCCTGAAGGGCGCGCCGGCGCGCCTGCTGTTCCTGTCCAACGATGCCGCTTGCGTGCGCGCGCAATTGGGCGGCGCCCGGCTGTCGGCCGCCGAGACAGCGCCGCTGCGCGATGACGTGTCCACCGACGAGATCACGCCGGTGCCCATTCTCACGCACTTCGACGACAAGCTCGGGCGCTATCCCTACACCGGCTTCGTGGCCGGCGGCGAGCGTCCGATCGGCGCGGGCGATCTGCTGGCATCCGGGATCAATGTCGTGGTGGCGGGCAGGCGCTACGGCAAGGGCTCGTCGCGCGAACACAGCCCGATGGCCGAGAAGCTGGCCGGCGTGCGGCTGGTGATCGCGGAAAGCTTCGAACGCATCTACCGGCAGAATGCCGACAACATCGGGCTATTTACCAGCACCGACCTGAGTCTGCCCGAACGCCTGCAGCGGGGCGAGACGGTGACGGTCGACGAGCTGGTCGCGGGCCGCGATGCGCTGGCGGCCTCCATTTTGCGGGCCGGTGGCCTGCTGGCCTTCGGCGAAGCGCATCTGCGCGAGCGCGTCGACGCGCGCGACACGGCACCCCCCGGCCCGCTCACCCTGTTCGAGAAAATCGTGCGCCGGCACCTGCTGCCCACCCCGGTCACGCCGGCGGATCCGCGACAAGGGGAGGGCGTGTTCCTGCGCTCGGATTGGCGCTTCATCCACGAGTACTACACCGGCATGGCCGCGCACATGCTGCATGCGCGCTTCGGCAGACCGCTCGCGCTGGTCGACCCCGAGCGGATCGTGGTGTTCGAAGACCACACCTCCTACGTCGAAGAAAGCCCCAACCACGTGCGCGGCGGCATCGTGCCGAACGTGCGCGCCATGTGCCAGGCGCAGCGCGACTTCGTGGCGAATTATGGGCTGCGCCAGCACCGCACGCTGACCGACGCCGAAGCCGTGACGCAGGGGCAGGGCAACGTCGCCGGCATCTCGCACGCCATGATGGCCGAACACTACGCCCTGCCAGGGCAGGTCGTGGTCGGCACCGACTCGCACACGCCGCACAGCGGCGCGCTGGGTTGCGTCGCGTTCGGCGTCGGCACCACCGACATGGCCAACGCCTTCGTCACGGGTGCCGTGCGCCTCACGCTGCCCGCCAGTCTGCGCATCGAGCTCGATGGCGCGCTGGCGCCGGGCGTCACGGCCAAGGACATCGTGCTGCATCTGCTGGCGTTGCCCGAGATCCGCGCGGGCGCCGGCGTGGGCAAAGTGTTCGAGTTCGCCGGGCCGGCCGTGGCCGCGCTGTCGATCGACGAGCGTGCCACGCTCACGAACATGGTCGCCGAGCTGGGCGGGCTTACCGGCATCGTCGCGCCCGACGCACAGACGCAGCAATTCCTGCGCGAGCGCCGCGGCGTCGCGTTCGACATCGAGCCCTGGATGCAGAGCGATCCCGGCGCGTCGTATGCGGCCACGCTGCACGTCGACTGCGCGGCGCTCACACCGTGGGTCGCCGCCCCCGGCGACCCGGGCAACGGCATGCCGCTGGGCGCGCTGCGCGAGCGGCCCCGCATCGACATCGCCTACGGCGGCTCATGCACGGCGGGCAAGCGCGAAGACTTCGACCACTACCACGAGGTGCTCGCCTGGGCGCTGTCACGCGGGCTCGCGCTGGCCCCCGGCGTGTCGCTCTTCCTGCAGTACGGCACCACCGCGGTCCGCGATTACTGCGCCGAACGCGGCTACGACAAGACCTTCGCCGCCATCGGCGCACGGATCCTGCAACCCTCGTGCGGCGCCTGTGCCAACTGCGGACCGGGCTCGTCCACCGACGCCGGCCAGGTCACCGTGAGCGCCATCAACCGAAATTTCCCCGGCCGCTCGGGCCCAGGCTCGGTCTGGCTCGCCAGCCCGCCCACCGTCATGGCGAGCGCGCTCGCGGGAGAGCTGGTGTCGTTCGAGGAGCTGCGGGCGAGGGCGGGTTAAGAGGGCGCTTAGCGAACGCTGCGCTGCCGCCTTGGCGGTTTGGCAGGCGGATAGCGCAGCGCCTCGATCACCAGCGATAGCGCGGGCGGCAGTTGGCGCCGCTGCGTGAAAAAGAGGTGCAAACCCGGGAAGGTGGGCCACCAGTCGTCCAGCACCGGCATCAGACTGCCGCTTTGCAAGTGGGGCAATGCAAGTGCCTCCGGCATATAGGCCAGGCCGTGACCTGCGAGCGCCGCCTGGACCACCGGCCCGATGCAATTGAACGTCCAGGCGCCTGCGACGCGTACCTGCAGGTTGCGCTTGCCCTTCTTGAGCTCCCAGGCATACACGCCACCGCCCTGGGAGAATCGCATATTGATGCAGGCATGCGTGGTCAGGTCGGATGGCGTCTTGGGCGACGTGCGTCCGTGCAGGTAAGAGGGCGCTGCCACGATGATCATGCGGACGTCGGGTGAGATGCGCACGGCCGTCATATCCCGGGACACCTGGTCGCCGAAACGCACGCCCGCGTCGAAACGCTCGGCCACGATGTCCGTGAGCTCGGGTTCGATCGCCAGCTCGATCTTCAAGTCGGGATGCTGCGGCTGCAACGCGGACAGCCGTGGCCAGAGCACCATGTTCGCCGCGAAATCGGAGGTGGTGATGCGTACCGTGCCGCCGGCTTTGCCGCGCAAGGCTTCGAAGTCGGCCAGCGCATGCCCGATCGCCGCGTAGCGCGGCGCCACCTTCTGTATCAGGCGCTCGCCGGCCTCGGTCGGTGAGACACTGCGGGTGGTGCGTGCCAGCAGGCGCAGTTCCAGCCTGGCTTCGAGGGCGCGTATCGTGTGGCTCAACGCCGACTGTGACACGCCCAGCAGGGCTGCCGCGCGAGTGAAGCTGCGCTCTCGTGCCACCGTGAGAAACGCGTCGATGCCGCGCAGCGGGTCAGCGGACATGGCGCTTTTCCTCGGGCCGGAAACGCAGCGCATCGATCAGCAATGTCATCGCGCGGGAGGGCTGGCGACGGTTGGGATAGTAAAGATGAAATCCGGGCCAGACGGGACACCAGTCTTCGAGCACGGAAACGAGCTCGCCCTTGGCCAGCGCGGCGCTGACCAGATCTTGCGGCAAGTACGCCAGGCCGAAACCCGCCTTGGCGGCATCCAGGATGTCGTAGGCGTTGTTGAAGACGACCGAGCCGTCGACCCGCGCATTCACGGTGCGTTTGCCCTTCGCGAACTCCCACTCATAGAGGCCACCGTGGGTGGAAACGCGCAGATTGATGCAGGCGTGGTCGGTGAGGTCGCTCGGTGACCTGGGTTTCTGGCGCCCGGAAAAATAGCGCTTTGACCCGACCACCGTGTTGCGCACGTCCGGGCCGATGCGTACCGAGATCATGTCTTGCGCCAGCTCCTGGCCGAACCGCACGCCCGCGTCATAGCCGCGCGCCACGATATCCACGCGTTCGTACTCGTTATTCAACTCGACCCTGATCTTCGGGTATTTGGGGAGAAATACCGCCAGCTTGGGCCAAAGGGTGCTGCGGATAGCGTAGTCGATCGCGGTGATCCGGATCGTGCCCATGGGCTCGTCACGAAGCTCGGCCAGAGACTGGATCTCGGCCTCTATCTCGTCAAACTCGGGCGCCACGCGTTGGAACAGGATAAGTCCTGCCTCGGTGCATGACACTCCCCGCGGACTGCGTGAGAGCAAGGTCACGCCCAGCCGGTCTTCCAGTGCCCGCACGGTGTAGCTCAGGGCCGGTTGCGTCAGGCGAAGCTGTGCCGCGGCGCGGGTAAAGCTTCCGGCTCGCGCGACGGCGACGAAGGCCCTCAGATCGCTGTAGGAGTCGCGCGGCATTGATGAAACCTCGTTATGTGCTGACTGCCATTTTACGGATAAACGGGTAGAAAGATGGCGCACACCTTCGTCGCAATATATGACTCATATCTATCGTGATATGCGAATTAATGAGTCTGTTCGATGTTGGCGGGCCTGGATAAAGTGCGGGTGAATCAGTCTCCCAGGGGCGACCGGCCGGCGCCAGACCGCTTGCCGCGCTTGCCCCGACCGCTAGCGCGCACGCCGCGCCGTTCACAAGGAATCCCACATCATGAACATCTCATTCGACAATCAGGTCGCGCTCGTAACCGGAGCCGCGTCCGGCATCGGCCTGGCCACGGCACACGCGTTCGCGCAGGCCGGAGCCTCGGTGGCACTGGCGGACGCCAATGCGGCTGCCGTTCACGCGGCCGCCGACGCGCTGGAGAAGGCTGGCCATCGCGTCCTTGCAATCCACTGCGACGTGGCGAACGTGAGCGATGTCCAGACCATGGTGCGTGACACGGTGGCGGCGTTCGGCAGGCTGGATGTCGCATTCAACAATGCCGGCATCCAGAACGTGCTCGCTGAGACCGCGGATGCCACCCTGGACGACTTCGACCGGGTCAATGGCGTGAACCTGCGTGGCCTGTGGGCCTGCATGAAGTACGAGCTGTTGCAGATGCGGGAGCAGGGAAGCGGCGCCATCGTGAACTGCTCGTCGCTTGGCGGGCTGGTTGGCGGAGCCGAGCGCGGCACCTATCACGCCGCCAAACACGGCGTCCTCGGTCTGACCAAGAGCGCGGCGCTCGAGTATGCCACGCGGGGCATCCGCATCAATGCGGTCTGCCCGGGCCTGATCTGGACGCCGATGGCGCAACAGATGGCGGACGCAGGGCAGAAGGAAGCCCTGGCGGCCATGGTGGAAAGCATCCCCATGCGCAGGCACGGCCGCGCAGACGAGATTGCCGACGCCGTACTCTGGCTGAGCAGCGCCGCAGCCAGTTACGTTACGGGGCAGTCGGTCTCGGTGGACGGCGGCTTCATCATGCGCTGAGGGGTTATGCGCGCGAGTCACGTCAGATCTCGTAGCATTTTTTAGGGGACGGCTTACAGCTCCAATCGCATAATCCCGGGCGCTACTTACCTAGGATGTCATTTTGAAGTTGAAAGCCGCTTTCCTGATTTCTGCCCTTGTCTTCGCCACGGCATCGCCCGTGCAGGCCCAGGGCCCGCGCTCCGTGGATGCACGAACCTTCGATGTTGCCGGCGTCAAGACCGGCATGGACTTCGACGAAGCCCTTGCCGCGGCCGCCCAGCATTTCAAGGTCTCGAAGAAAGACATTCGCATCGGCTACGCCGCGCTCGACCCGGTGAACAACGTCAAGCGGCCGATGAACTTCAGCTTCAAGCAGGACGGCGTCGAACTGCTGGTGCACTTCGAGCCGCGCGTGCCGGTGGACAAGCAGCGCCCGCTGGCGGTGTCCCAGATCCGCTACGAGATGCCCTGGACGCCGGCCAACAAGAGCGCCATGGCCGAGGCCGTGATCGCCAAGTACGGCCGCCAGTCGAATTACCCCAATGACCTGAATCTCGAGTGGTGCCTGAAGGCCAGCACGAATCCCGGCATGGGCTGCTCGCCCGACCAGACCCAGGCGGTCCTCAAGTACAGCGGCGTGAGCATCCAGCTCAACGATCCCGCGTGGATGCACGCGCGGATCGCGTATATGGATCAAACCCGCAGCCGCAAGCCGAGCTTCTGAGGACGCCGTCTGCCCGCGCCGGTGTCGGTCGCGGGCGGATGGGGCAGGACCGATGGGTCAGTGCCGACCGGGCAGCGCCAGGCGGCGCTGACGCAGACCCCGCATTGCGAGTATGGTGAGGGCTGAGGGCGCCGATCGTCGGGCCCAATGCCCGTGCGCCGCCCCGGATCATCCACACCATGAAGAACCTTCATTCAGCCCTGCGACTCCTGCTTGCCGCCATCGCCTGCGCGTCGATCACGGCCTGCGCGGATCAGCGCACGCGCTCGTCGAGCGTGGATTACCGCAGCCCGTCGCCTTCGGCGCAACAGCGTTCGCCCGATAGCTCTGGGCAACGCCTGACCATCGAGTCCGGCGAAGGCGAAAAGCTCAATCTGCCCTGGTTCGTGCAGGACACGCAGGACTGGGTCAACAGCCATTGACGCGCGCCGCAGGGCGCGCGCCTGTTTCACACCGACGACATCACTCGCTCAACGATGAAGAAACTTCTGATTGGATTGTTGCCCTGCCTGCTGCTCGCGGGTTGCCTGAATACCAACAAGCAGGTCAAGCTGGTGCCGTCGCCCGACGGGCAGTATCACGCGCAGATCCGCGAGTGTCAGGTACGCGGGTCGCTCACGCCTGAAACCCGCTTCGAAGTGATCGTCACGCGTTCCGATGCGGACGAGCAGTGTTATTCGGCGATGCCGCCGGTGCTTTTCATGTTCCTGAGCCCCCGGCCCGTCGAGCAGCTGCAGCTCGATTGGGTCTCGAACACCGAGCTGCGCGTGCGCCACGCGCAGCCCTCGTACTGGCCGCCGTCGGTGCAAACTGACCGCAAGGGCCCGGTCACGGTCACGTTCGATCCGCCGCGCTAGCGCATGCCCGCGCGCACACCGCGGGCCCTGCGTCAGAAGGTGCCGCGCACCGTCAGGGTGGCACTGCGCGGCTCGCCGTAGAAGCTGCCCCAGCCGGGTGCGCCGATGGTCTGGTAGTAGGTCTTGTCGAACAGGTTGTTCACGTTCAGCGCGGCCGACCAGTTCTTGTTGATCTGGTAGCCGACCCGCGCGTTCCAGACGGCGTAGGGAGCCTGCGAGACGCGCACCGATCGCGTCTCGGTGTAGCTGCCGGTCTGGTAGTTCACGCCGCCGCCCAGGGTCCAGGCCGACCATTCTCCCGGCAGCCGGTAGTCCGACCACAGGCGGAAGATGTGTTTGGGCGTCATGGTGCGGCCGAAGTTGGTGCTCGACACCTCGGTGTCGTTCAGGAACTTGAGCGTGTTGAACGTGTACCCCGCGAACAGCTGCCAGCCGCGCGCGATCTCGCCGCTGATCTCGGCGTCGAAGCCCTGGCTGCGCACCTTGCCGCTCGACACATAGCAGATATCGCCTACCGTGCAGGTGCTGGTGAGGTCCTGCTGCGCGCGATTCTTCTGATCGATGCGGAACACGGCGAACGAAGTATTGAGCCGGCCGTCGAGCAGCTCGCCCTTGATGCCGGCTTCGTAGTTCTTGCCCACGATGGGATCGAGCAGCTGACCCGAGGCATCCAGCGAGTTCTGCGGTTCGAAGATCTCTGCAAAGCTCAGATACCCGGACCACTGCGGGTTGAACGCATAGATCAGGCCGCCGTAGGGCGTGACGACACCGTTCTCCTTGTACGGGTCGGTGTACGCCGCGCCGCCGTCACGGTAGCGGCCGGTGTTCTCGTACCAGCTCACGCGCGCGCCGGCCACCAGGGTCAGCGGGTCGGCCAGGCTGAATCGGCCCACGCCGTACACGCCGGTCTGCTTCATCTTGATGATGGTGGCGGCGCCGCGGTAGGCGTTCTCGCGCAGCCAGTCGTCGGAGGGCTCGGGCACGTGGTGGTCCGGATCCCAGACATTCACCGCGCGATTCAGGCGGGCGGTCGCGAAGTCGTTCTTGCTCGTGAGCTCGTTGATGCTGGCGCCCACGCTGATCGAATGCTTGCGGCCCAGGGCCTCGAACGCGCCGTCCACATCGAGATTGAGCGCCTTGTTGTGGGTGGAGAAGTCGAAGATCCCCGCGTACATCGTGGGGCCGAGCCGCGTGATCGGGTTGACCGCGCCTTCGGTGAACGCATACTTCGAGTCGTTCGATTCCTGGGTGGACGTGCCGGTGAGGCGTAGCGACCAATCATCGTTGAAGCGGTGCGCCAGTTCCGCGAAAGCGGTCGTCTGCTTGCCGTTCCAGCGGTTCCAGTCCTGCGAGAGCGAGGTCGACCGCTTCAGGCCGATATCGTCGCCGTTCACATAGTGCGGAAGGCCGTGGAAAAACGGCGTGGAGCGCAGCTCTTCATAGCTCACGCCACCCGTCAGGGTGGTGGACGGACTCAGGTCGTAGCTCAGCACGCCATACAGCACGCCGGTGCGGCTCTTCGCGGCATCGTAGAAATAGTCGCGATCGTTGTAGCTCACCACGCCGCGGCCCCGCAGCGAGCCGGACTCGTTGAGCGGACCGGTCGCGTCGATGTCGGCGCGATAGTTGTTCCATGATCCGCCGCTGGCCATCACCTCGAGCTGGTTTTCGGCGAGCGGACGCTTGCGCACCAGATTGACCGCGGCACTGGGCGAACCCGCGCCCTGCAACAGGCCGGTGGCGCCGCGGATGATCTCCACGCGATCCAGGATGACGGTGCTGCTCGTGAAACTGTTGGCCTGCGGGTAGTAGAAGGCGCGGTTCACGCCATCGAACTGATAGCTGTCGACGCGAAAGCCACGCGAGAAGACGTAGTTGCCGCCCATCGGACTCTTGTACAGCGTCATGCCGGTGCTGTTGGCGAGCACGTCGTCGAGCGAGTTGGCATTCTGGTCGTCCATGCGCTGGCGCGTCACCACCGTGACCGACTGCGGGATCTCCTTCAGGGTCTGCTGGCCCTTGCCGATGGTGACGACATTGCTGGTGTAGCTGCCCGAGCCTTCGGTCGCGGCCGTGTCCAGGCGGCCCGTCACGGTCACGGGCGCCAGGATCGAGGCGCCGTCCTGCGGCACGCGGCGCAGGTGGTAGCCCTCGCCGTTGGCATTGGCGACGGCCTGCAATCCGGTGCCCGCCAGCAAACGCGCCAGCCCTTGCTCGGCCGTGTAGCGGCCCGACAGGCCCTGGGTCATGACGCCGCGGGTGAGGGCGGGCGACGCGGCCACGGTCACCTGCGCAGCGACGCCGAACTGGCCCAGCGCCTCATCGAGCGGCGCGGGCGCGATCGCGAAGGGAATGCCTTGCGCAGCGGCGGGCTGCGCCCAGCTCGGGGCGGGCGCGGCAAGCGGCACGATGGCCGCCAGCGCGATCCGCACGGCGAGGTGCAGGCGCGCGGGGCGCATCCCGGGAGCCGACGACGCGGCGGGAGAAGAGGGCGAATGGCGAGCGGCCATGACTGGAGTTCCTGGGGTTCGACGAATGAGTGGGTCAGACCGCGGGCGCCTCGCTGTCTGTCTCTCTGTCTAACGAACCAGATTCGATAATCTTCGCCGCCGTTACAATTTCGCCTCGCCTCGAGGCCAGGTCTAGGCAGGTTGCCGGGGTCCGACCGTGACCCAATAGCGCGTGCGATAGCGCAGCTCGAGATCGAGCACGCCGGCCACGACCTCGAGCGCCTTGTCGGTGTCGTCGATCCGGAAAGCGCCGGTCACCTCACGATGCGCGACCGCGTCGTCGCAACGCACCAGCCCGGGTCGATAGCGGCCGAGCTCGGTGAGGAAGCGGTCGAGCCGCATGCGGTTCGCCACCAGCATGCCGGCGGCCCAGGCCGGCGTGCCACCCTCGATGGGCGCAGCGGGGGCAAGCGTGCGGCGATCGAACTCAAGCTGTTCTCCGGCGTGCACCACCCGCGCTGCCTGCGTGTGGGCGCGGGGTTCCACGCGCACCGCGCCCTCGAACACGCCGATCCGCGTCGCCGCGCCGTCGTCGTCCAGCTGCCGCACGACGAAGCGCGTGCCCAGCGGGGTGAGCCGGCCGTTCGGGGTCTCGACGGTGAACGGGCGGCCGGACGGATCGGGCGCCGTCGCGATCAGGATCTCGCCTGCGCGCAGATCGACGCGGCGCTGGCGGGCGTCGTAGTGCAGCGCCACGGTCGAGTCGGTGTTGAGCGTGAGCAGGGTGCCGTCGGCCAGCGTCAGGGTCTGTTGCTGGCCCACGGCGGTGCGATGGACGGTCGAGCCGTCCCACCAGCCCTCGCGCAGGCCGGCCCATGTCAGCCCGCCGAGACCGATGCCCCCGACCATCCACTTCAGCGCGCTGCGACGCGAGCGCCCCTCGCAATAGCGCAGGATGGTCTGGCTGGCGGTGGTCTCGGAAACCGGCCCGCCGGTGAGTCCGCCGACTTCCTGGCGGATGCCGGTGAGGCGCTGCCAGGCGAGCTCATGCCGCGCGTCAGCCTGGCGCCAGGCGGTACAGGCCGCCAGGGTGTCCGCGTCGGGTGCATCGCCGGTCCGCATCATCCAGCGGGCGGCCTCGCGAACAATGTCGGCATGCAGCCGTTCGGCGCGGGCCGCGCTCATGAGTAGAGCACCGCGTAGCAATGCTCCCAGGCCTTGACGATGTCGCGCTGCACCGCGGCCACCGAGATGTCGAGCTGCTCGGCGATATCACGGTAGGGCAGGCCCTCGACCTGCGCCAGCACGAACACCCGGCGCGCCCGCGTGGGCAACTGCTCGAGCATGCGGCACACCGCGTTCAGCGCCTCGAGCACAAGGGCATGGGTCTCAGGGCTCGGCTCGACCGCGTCGCTGCGGGCGGCGAGCGTGTCGAGGTAAGCCTGCTCGACGGCGCGGTGGCGCGACTGGTCGATCAGGAGGCGCTTGGCGACGGTCGTGAGGAAGCCGCGCGGTTCGGCGAACGCGGCGCGCGACTCGCTGCGCATGACGCGCTCGAACGTGTCGTGGGCCAGATCCGCGGCATTGTCGGTGTTGCCGCTAAGCCGGCGGCGCAGCATCTGCACCAGCCAGCCGTGATGCTCTCGGTACAGGCTGACGAAATCGTCGGAGGACGCAAAGTCGGCGGGGGGCAAGGGCGCTTCCGTTCAAACGATAATGGGAATGATTGCTAATTTTACAGAAATCAGCGCCCCAGTTGTGTTTGAACGGTGCAAGTGCCCGCGCGGGCGGCGACGGGCAGTAGCGGGCGTATCCGATCAGCCGCCGGCTGGCAGGCGCGTGTGGCGCGTCGGCGCCACCGGCCTCGACCAGCAGCACGCGGCCGTGGCCGGGCGTGGCGAGCAGGGCGGCGAGCGAGGGCGCCGTGCTGACGGGCGCCGCCACGGGTTCAGCGACCGAGCGCGCGCACGCGGCCGTTGTCCAGCGCCGCCACGGCCGCCACGCGCGGCAGGTCGGCGCCCGGTTCGGCACGCGCCACGGCGGCCTGGATGCGGCGTTCGATGCGCTTGTTGAAGCCGGAGACCAGATCCTCGCGCACCGCGAACAGGCCGGTCGGCGCATCGTAGAGCAGATCGGGCGTCACGCCCGCCTGATCGATCGGCGTGCCGGTGGGACGCAGCATGCGGGCGGTGGTGAGCAGCATGCCACCCTCGTCGCGCGGCAGCGGCAGGACGGTCTGGATCGTGCCCGCGCCGGTGGTGCGCGCGCCGATCAGCAGCGCGCGTCCATGGTCCTGCAGCGCGCCCGCCACGAGTTCGGCGCCCGCGCCGGTGCGGCCATCCACCAGCACGCTGATCTGCACGCCGGGCAGGATGTCGCCGTCGCGCGCCGTGAGGCGGCGTTCGTTCATGGGCGAACGGCCGCGCAGCGTGGCGATCACCGTGCCCGGCGGCAGCAGCAGGCTGCCGAGGTGCTCGGCCACATCGAGCAGCCCGCCCGCGTTGCCCCGCAGGTCCAGCACCAGGCCCTGCACCGGCGCGCCGGCCTGTGCGGCGGCCGCCTCGAGCGCGGCGCGGAAGTCGGCGCCGGTGGTGGCATTGAACGCCGTGATGCGCACCAGCGCCACGCGGCCCTCGATGTCCCAGGTGAGCGCGGCGGGCGCGGGCACCGGCGCCCGTTCGGCCTGTATCTCGAGCGGCGCGGCCTCGCCGGCGCGTTGCACCTGCAACTGCGTGAGCGTGCCGACCTCGCCGCGCAGCAACGAGACGGCCTGCGCCAGACCCATGCCCTCGGTGGGTCGTCCGTCCACGCTCGTGATCACGTCGTCGGCGCGCAAGCCGGCTTTCTCGGCGGGCCCGCCCGGCAGCGCGCGCACCACCGTCAGGCGGCCTTGCTCCATCTTGAGCTCGAGCCCGACCGAGGCGGGCGGCGGCTTGAACTCCACCGGCGCGATGAGCCGGCTTTGCGGATCCAGCCCGTTCAGCATGGCGTTGAGCGCGGTTTGCACGGCGGCGTCACGCGCCTGCGGCGCCGGAAACCGCATCAGCTCATCCGTCAGCAGGCGCACCTGCGGCGTGACGCCCGCCGCCTTGTCCTGCGCCCGGATCGCCTCGTCGAGCGACGCGGCCCGCGCCGCGCCGGCCGCCTGCGCCAGCGGCGCCAGTCCGCGCAGGCCCGCGATCACCACCCGGCGGGTGTCGATGGGATCGACGTAGTGCGCCTGGATCTGTACGACGGCCGCGGTCAGCTTGCCTTCGAGGTCTTCGCGCGGCCCGGCCAGCACCGTGCCCGGGAGGGCCAGGGAAACCAGCAGGGCGAGGACTCGTTGGCGCATCATCGGAAAAAGGCTCCAAAACAGGGTATTCGGAAGGGGCTGGGCGGTCGGCCTCAGGCCGGGTTGGCCAGCGGTGTCAGCGCGTCCAGCAGCGCGCGCTCGGCCTGCGCCGACATCCGGAAGCCGTCCGCGCCGGACACGATATCGCCGGCCGCAACCCGCGCGTTCCACCAGTCGCGCACGAAGTCCTGGGCGTAGCCGCCGGTGCGCAGCCCGAACGGCTCTTTCACCAGATTGAACACGATCATCAGCTCGAAGCTGGGCTCGTCGTAGGTCTCGGCGCCGCGCGGCCGCGCCACGAAGGCCTCGAACGACGCGGGCGTGGCAAGTTGCGTGTACAACCAGAACATCAGGGCGTACATGAGGTGGGAGTCCGGGTCGGCGTGCAGCGAGAAGTGGCCCTTGGCCTCGACGATGCGGCGCGCCAGCGCGCGCAGCACCTGCTCTCCGTTAGGCAGGCGCTCGCCGGCCGCGGCCAGCGCGGCGATCACGATTGGCGAGAGCGATCCTTGCTCCGTCATGTCGATTGCGTCCGCCCGCTCGGCTTCGCTGTCGTCGAACGCTTCTTCGCCGACCAGGCCATGGATGAACTCGGCGAAATTGGCCGCCACGACGGTGATCCGATAGTCGTCTTCCTGATCCACGTGCACGACGCGCGGTTCGCCCTGCGGGCCGCAATCACGGTAGTCGAGCATGATCACGTCGTGTCCGGCGCTCGGGCAGGTGGCGATCACCACGCCGATGTCCGGGTAGCCCCATTCGCGCATCATGAATGGGGAGCCCAGTTCGCCGCAGAGCGAATAGCATGCGTCGCGCCCGATGGCGTAGAGGCCGGTGATGGCGACGTGATCGTCGGCCCAGCTCGTGGGCTCGTCCATCGGAAAGCAGTTGCGTGCGACCACGCCGCCATTCTGGTGGCGGGCGAGTTCGATGTAGGCGGCCGGCAGCCGATAGCCCAGCGCGGCTTCGATGGCTGCCACCTGAGCGTCGTCGGGCGCGGGCTCGACATAGTTTTCGCGCGAGTAAGCGTGGTCTTCCCAGAAGGTGTCGATATCGAAATCGGCAAAAGCGGAGCCGTGCGCCGGGCGGGTGACCATGAATAATCCTGTAGAAGGTTCGTGCGAGCGCCCCTTGCTGGCATCAGCATTGGAGCAGCGCACAAGATGCGGGATCGTATCGCAGGTCCTCTGATCGTTGTATTGCCAAACGTCAGCGGCACCGCAGAGGGCAGGGTTGCGTAGAATGCGCAATCCAGTGGCGTCTTGCTACTTTACCGATGAACCGCCTATGAACGTCCGACATCAGCCCCCCCGTGCCACCGGGCTACCCAAGGAAGGCCAATCGCGAGCGGGCGATTCAGACGTGAGCAGCCTGTCGTGGGACGACCTTCGGATCGTCAAGGCTCTCAGCGATTCGGGTAATCGTGCGACCGCTGCCGACAGACTGGGGTTGAATGCCTCTACGCTCTCGCGCCGGATCGCGCATCTTGAACAGGCGCTGGGAGTCACGATTTTCACGCGGCGGCGGTCGGGCTACACCCTCACGGCGGAAGGCCAGGAACTGCGGGCGTTAAGCGAGCGCGTCGAGCTGGACATTGTCAGCGTGGCTCGGCGCGTCGGCCGCGCCACGCAGGAGCCCATCGGGAACCTGCGAATCACCACCAGCGACTCGCTTCTGCTCCATTTTCTGACGCCCATCATCGCGGCGTTCAGGAGGCGCCACACCGCAATACGGATCGAGGTGTATGTGGGCAACGACGCCTTGAACCTCGCACGCGACGAGTCGGATATCGCGCTTCGCGCCACCAAGAATCCGCTCGATACCCTGGCGGGACGCCGTCTTGCCACGATCGCCTGGGCGGCGTACGGCCGTCGGGCCGACTTTCCCCACAATACGCCGGCAGGCGACCGCCTCTACGAACAGCTCTGGGTGTCGTACGCCGGGCGATTGGCAGGCCTGGGTGCGGTGCCGTACGTCGACGCGCGCGTCGCGGCGTCCGACATTCTCTATCGGGCGGATTCGGTGGCAGCTATTTCCAGCGCCATCTCAGCGGGAATGGGGATCGGTTTTCTTCCCTGCATGCTCGGCGATGTCATGCCGGGCTTGATGCGCATGGGGCCCGTGGTGCCAGAGCTCGATGACGAGCTCTGGCTGCTCACCCATCCCGACATCCGGATATCGCCACGGGTACAGACCTTCATGCAGTTCTGCGCGGATGCGGTGCGCGAACAGAAGGCGCTGATCGAAGGGCGATCGCCCGCCACGCCTGTCTGATTCCGGCCTGCGGACGATTACGCATCGGCGCCCGGGCCGAGAATCGCCTTGCAGGCCACCTCGATCAGCTGCGCGGGCATCGCCAGACGCGACACGCCGATCAGATTGCTTGCGCACTGCGGCCGCTGGGTGCCGTACGCCTCCTTGCGCACCTTGCCCGCTGCCGCAAACGCGGCGTCCACGTCCAGGACATACACGGTTTCTTCGACCACGTTATCCAGCGTGGCGCCGAACTGTGCGAGTACCTTGGAAAGGTTCACATAGGTCTGGCGCATCTGCGCCTCCATGGCAGAGAAATCCTCGGGCGCACCGCGACCATCCAGCGCCGCGGGCGCAACCAGATTGCCGCTATCGTCGTGGCTGAGTTGCCCGGACACATAGATTTCGTTGCCGACTCTGACGGCCTGCGCGTAGCCGTAGGCGTCTTCCCACGGCACGTTCAAATAGGCGGTTTGCTTGCTGATCGGGTGGGCGGTGTTGGCCATGTCGGTTCCTTGGGATGTTGCCGCTGCGAGGGTTCGGCGCGGACGGATTTGAGAAACGACAGGCTATCAAGCGTACGAAGCGCACGGCGCGCAATTTTGCGCCTCTGGTGGCGCAGAATTGCACCGGAACTGCGACCCGAGGCCCGCTGGGTTTACCCACGGGCGCGCGTCCCGCGCCCGACTCAGTGGCCTACGCGCCGGCTCCGCCCTGGGCCTGCGGCGAACGCTGGATCACGCGCGCGATCTGCGTGGCGAACGCGCGCATCTGCCGATTGCTCGGGCGGTCGCGGCGCCAGATGGCGGCGAGCGGGGAGGGCTTGACCGGCGGCAAGACCGGCAGCACATGCAGCTCGCCGCGCGCCTCCCAGACGCGCGCCACGCTGCCGGGCAGCAGCCAGAGATCCTGGCCCGCGCGCATCATCTCGCGGCCGAACTCCAGCGACAGCGCACCGACCATGCGTGGGATCGGCAGCCCCAGCCGGCGCAGCGCGAACTCCAGCTCGCCGCGGATGCGGCTGCTGGGCAGTGCGGCAATCCAGGGATGCGCGAGATAGTTGGAGAGCGTGGCGTCCGGCTGGCCCACGAGCGGATGAGACGGCGCGCAGGTCAGCACGACGGCATCCTGCATCAGCGTGACCGAGCGGTAGATCTGGGGGTTCACGGTGGAGGCGAAGCGGCTGATGAGGATGTCGAGCGACCCGGCGTCCAGGTCTTCGATCAACCGTTCGTGCGTGCCCACCTCGACCGACAGCACGATGCGCGGGTGGTTTTCGCGAAAGCGCAGCGCCGCCTCTGCCACCGGCCAGCCCGAGAACAGCGTGAAGCAGCCGACCGTGAGGCTGCCGGCCTCGCCGCGCACGAGCGCGGCCAGGTCGACCTCGGCCTTGCGGTAGCCGCTGAGTAGCTGGCGCGCGTGCCGGCACATGGCCAGGCCGAGCGGCGTGCACGTGGTGCCCTTGACCGTGCGTTCGAACAGGCGCGCACCCACCAGATCCTCGATTTCGGCCACGGCGCGAGACAACGACGACTGCGTGCAGTTCAGCTGTGCCGCGGCCTTGGACAGATTGCCGAGGTCGCCCACCGTGAGCACGATCTCGAGGTGGCGGGTGCGGAGTTTTCCTTTGAACGGCGTCATGGGCATCGGAGAAGTTGACCGTCGATTATTCCCGGCCCGCCCGCCGCGGGCAACGGCGCGAAAACCCGCAGCCGTTATTGCAGGCGGATGCCCAGCGCCTTGATGAGCGGCTCCATCTCGGCGCGGTCGGTCGCGATCGTTTGTGCGAGGTCTTCGGCGGTCCCGCCGATGGGGATCATCCCGAGCGTCTCCATCTGGGTCTTCATGGCGGGATCCGCGAGCGCCTGCGCAACCGCATGCTGGATCAGCCGCGCGCGTTCGGGCGGCACGCCCGTGGGTGCCATCAGGCCGATCCAGGGCTGCGGCGCGTAGCCGGGCAGGCCGGATTCCGCCAGCGTGGGCGTGCCCGGCAGACCGCCGAAGCGCTGCGGGCTGGTGATTGCAAGGGCGCGCACCTTGCCGCCGTCGATCAGCCCCTTGGCGCTCGAGAATGCATCGAGCGCCACGTCGAGCTGCCCGCCCACGAGATCGGTCTGCGTCTTGCCGGACGAAGAGGAGGGCACATACAGAGCCTTGATGCCCGCGCGTTGTGCCGTCTGCTCCCAGACCAGATGAAACGCCGTGCCGATCGAGAACGAGCCCATGGTGAGGTTGCGCTGCTTGCTGGCGGCCACGAAGTCCTGCCAGGTGCGCAGCGGGCTGTCCGCGGCCACGATGAACAGAAACGGCGTGCGGGCGACCAGCGCGATCGGCTGCAGGTCTTTCTGTGGGTCGAAGGGAAGCTTGTCGACCGCGAACGGCACGATGGTCACGGTCGAGGCCACCACCATGCCGAGGGTATAGCCGTCGGCCGGCGCCTTGAGCAGGGCGCCGGTGCTGATGATGCCCGACGCGCCGGGCCGGTTTTCGACCACCACCGGCTGATTCCATTGCTGGCTCAGCTTGGCCGCGAGCACGCGCAGCATCACATCCACCGGTCCGCCCGGCGGGTTCGACACGATGATGTGCACCGGTCTGTCCGGAAAGGCCGCCAGCGCAGGCACGGCGGCGGCCAGCAACACGGCGCCCAAGGCCGCGCGAATCGCTCGTTTGATCATGTTGTTCCCCTTATGAGTTGTTTGAGGTGAAGTCAGTGCGCCGCGAGCAGCTGCTGGTGCGGGGCGGCGGGCCAGTCGGGGGCCTCGCCGCGAATGAAGGCCAGCCAGGCGCGCTGCGTTCGATCCGCCAGCGCACGCGCCTCGCGTGGGTCCAGGCCCGCTAGCATGGGCGCGCCCGTGTAGGCGGGCAGGGTGCCGAACACGAACGGCAGATCGATGCAGTGGCAGGCGCCGAAGCGCTCGGTGGGCGCCACGTCGAAGCGCGCCAGCCAGGCCTGACGGCCCAGGCGCGCCGCGTTGGCCGCCCAGGCTCGCGCGGGTGCCCCGAAGATCGACTCGCCGAGCGCCTGGCCGGGGCCGTCGCGACCCATGCCCGGAAAGGCCGCCATCTCGTCGCGCGTGTAGCTCACCAGCACGTCGGCCAGCCCCGCGGCCGCGTCCAGCGCGGCGTGCATGTCTTGCGGCAGGACCGCACCGTCGGCCACCGGCCCGAACAGCGAGCGGTGCGCGCCCTCGGCATCGAGGGCGGCGAGGACGCCGGCGTCCTGTTGCGCGTGCAACAAAGCGGCCACCGGCACGTCGCGCAGGGCGTCGAGGTCAGAGACGCCGCAGGCGCGCATGATGGCGTGCGCGATGGCTTCGGCCTGGTCGGCACCGCGAAAGCCGCGGCCCAGCGCGGCGCTCTGAAGAATGGCGCGATCGAATCGCGGCGCGCGGGTCAACATCGCGCAGATGGACGAGGCCCCGGCCGATTGACCCATCACGGTGATGCGCGCGGGATCACCGCCGAATGCGTCGATGTTGGCGATCACCCAGTCGAGCGCGGCCTCCTGGTCGAGCAGGCCCACGTTGGCGGTCCGGCCCGGCAGGCACAGCCAGCCGAGCGCGGCCAGCCGGTAGTTCACACCGACCACCACCACATCGCCCGCGGTGGCCAGCGGCGCCCCGTCGTACCAGGGCAGGGCACCGCCACCGCTTTGCCAGGCACCGCCGTGCAACCAGACCACCACGGGCCGGCGGGCGCCGTCGGGCGCGGGTGCCCACACGGTCAGGTGCAGGCAGTCTTCGGACTGCGCGGCGTCGAAGTCGCCCATGGCCTCCCGCAGCCGCGAAGGCATCTGCGGCGCCACCGGCCCGGGCCGCGTCGCGTCGAGCGTGCCTTGCCATGCGGCCGGCTGGGGCGGCGCCCAGCGCAGCGGCCCGACCGGCGGCGCGGCATAAGGAATGGCGTCGAAGCGGCAGACGCCGCCGCGCCGCTGGCCGTTGACCGTACCCGCCTTCAGGCGAGCCGTGCAAGATTCGTTCATGCGCGCTTCCCCGGGAACGCAGCCTCGTGGCTGCCGTGTCCCATGGTAGGAGCGAACGCGCGGGCTCGGTCATGCGGGTTTCGAACCGAGCCATGCAGAAACGGAATGGTTACGGCGTGCCGCCGCCGTCAGCAGATACGGCCGGAGGGCGGGATGTGGACTTCCAGGACATTCCACCCCCTGGGCGTGACGCCCCGGGTCAACGCGCCCGCACGAAATCGCCGGGCTTCCAGCTCTTGTCGAACGCCGCCGCCTCCGGGCCGTAGATGCGGATATAGGCGAACCAACCCTGCCCGGGGTTGGTCTGGATCCAGCGGTTCTCCTGGCCCTCCGGCGCCTTCGGCCCGAAATACAGCGTGAGCGGCCGCGACGTGTCCACGTCCTTCAACTCGAACAGCGACCGCAAGGCCGCCTTGTCCTGCGGCGTCTGGACCTGAGAGCGCGTCTGGCTGTCGTACACCGTGACGGACCAGAACAGCTTGCCCGGCACCGGCTGCGGCACCGTGAGGGTGTAACTCTGGCCGCCATCCAGAAACGCGCCCTGATCATCGCGCGCGCCCAGCCAATACAGCGAGCCTGCCCCGGGGTCACGGCGGAACATGGCGGGCGAGGTGACGATCGCCTGCGCGAACCACCGGTCTCGCGCGTCCAGGTCGACGCCATACGAGGTCTCGAATTGCGCGCTGCCCGGCACGAGGCCCGCCCATTCCCACTGCCGGTCGGGCCAGGCGCGCCGATCGGGCCGGTCGCTGTCGAACGCCGCCACCAGCATCTGGTCGCGGCCGATCCGGGCAGCCTGGGTTAGCGTCTCGCGCAGCTTCAGGTCGGGCTTGAAGGGTTTGCCTTTTTCGATGCCGATCTCCGCGAGCAGCCCATACATGGCGCTGGCCGCGGGGTTGATCGGCTCCTGCTGGATCACGCGATCGAGCACCTCCCAGAACTGAAAGTTGTCTTCCCATTTGAGGGAGGAGCTGTCCATCTTCATTTGCGTCGTGTCGACCGCCGCCAGCGCGGGGCCAGGGGTGCCGTCGGGGCCGAGCGAATAAATTTTGATCGCGCGCAGCGCGTCGAGCGCGCCAGGCACGTCGCCGTTGACCGGCATGGCGCGCACGGCAAGCAGGTTATTGATGGTGGGAGAGCGGCCGGCGTGATGGCCCGCCGGCGCGGGTCCGGCATAGCCGGGCGGCAGCACGATGTGCTTGCCGCCCTTGCCGGCGTCGGGCCCGGGCAGCCCCAGGTCCTGCACCCATCCCTGGTTGTGGTCGTTGACCAGACCGATCAGCGGACCGGGAGGCAGCTCGATCACCACCGGCCCCTTCGACAGGTCCAGCACCGCCGAGCCGTACGGCGTGTCGGAGTTGAGCGTGAAGCCCACCTGCCGCGGCCCGGTCGCCGCGATACCCCATTGCCGGCCCTCGGCGATGCCCGCGCTCCGATTGCCGTTGAAGATGCCTTCCATCGACACGGTGGGATACCAATAGCGATAGGCGATCAGGGCGCGCTGCATGAGCTGGTCGGCCCGTACCTGCTGCGAGGTCGCGGGCGTCGGGTATCCGCGTTCAAAGCGATACGGAGAGGAGGTTTGCGCCTGGACGCTGGCGATGCAGGTGAGGGCGAGCAGGGCGGAGCGAACGATCATGAGCACACCTCGTCGAGCAGAGTCTTGCGGTGGAGGGGAGCCGGCGGGTCGATGCCGGAAACATACAGGCAGAGCTTCTTCAGCGGATGACGGCGCCATCGATCGTGGGCGGCGCGCGTGTCAGGCCCCGCGGCGCGGCGACGGCACGTCAGAGACGTGTCACGGGAGGAGGGGCCCAGTCACCCTGTTTCACGTTGTCCTTCGGAACATAGGTGCGGAAGGTGAGCGAAAACGGCTTTCCGGCCGGGGCCGGCAACCAGTTCGATTCCGGCACGCCGGCCGGCGCCGTGGGGCCGATCGCGATTTTCAAGGAGCCGTCGGGCTCGAGCTTGAGATCGGAATGGGTATTGAAGTTGTAGCGCTTCAGATCGTTGGGCACGACGCGATAGTCTGGCACGCTGACCAGAATCACCGACCAATACGCATTCACCGCGGTCTGCGGCAGCTTGTCGGCCGGAAAATGCATCACGTAGCTGTTCGCGCCGTTCAGCGTTTCTTCGTTGGCATCCCGCGTGGCCACAAAATAAATGACCTCGTCGCGGGTATTCGCCCAGATCCCCGCGTAATTCACCACCGTGCGCAGCCGGTAATTGGCGCCGTAATTGCCGGTGGGGCTGCCGCCCACCCAGTGGTTGCGATAGGGCGCGCTCTTGGTGAAGGCGTATTCGATGAATTGCGGCACGACCCGCTCGCGCAGCAGCTTGCCGACGGCCTCTCTTGCCTCGGGCGACGACGCCACATGTCGGGCAACGGCACGCACCTGCTGTTGCATCTGGGCCGCCACGGGCGACACATCGAACGCGCTGCCGAGCCGTGCATCGACATCGTCGAAGATCTCGGCCCCCAGCAGCGTTTTGTTGTCGAAGGCCGGCACGGCCACGGGCGGTTGAATCAGCGGCGTGCCCAGCGAGCGGAGCTCGAAGCCGCGCTGCAGCGATACCGCGCCGAGCGGATCGCCCTTGAGCTCGACGCGGCCGAGCAGCTTGGCCTTGGACGAATGCAGTTCGATGCGCGCGGCGCCCGGAGGGATGTCACCCCGCCATCCCGGCGCGACCAGCGCGTAGGTCCCAAAGGGCTGGGAGGCAAACGTGCGCTCATTGATATTGGCGATGACTTCGCCCCATTCGTCGAGAATCTGGGCCGTGTAATAGCGCTCGGCCACCTGCGGCACGGTCAGAATCGCCGGCGTCCGGTCGTCGACCGCGATCCACGCTTCGAGATAGGCGACATCGAAATTCGGATTCACGAAATCCGCCGACCCCAACGGGTTGTAGGCGATCTCGTTATAGGCGAACTGCGGCGCGGCGCGGTCCATGTGCTCCTGCCGGATCACCAGCATGCGGCCAAGCAGGTAGAGATACGCCTGCTCGATGACCTCGTCGCTCGGCGGCGTCGTCGACGCCCCGACGCGACCCCAGGCCAGCGTGCCGGCGGCGGCCATCAAAGCAAGCATTGCACGGCGATTCAAGTGCATGTGACGCTCCAGTGAACAAGACCAGAGAGGGCGCGCCGACGCTGGCGTGCGTGGTGGCCGGCACGATGTCGAACTCGCCTGGCTTACACGCGGCCAAGATCAATCATCAGGTGGGCGCGGTGCCGCTTGGGAAATGGGGAGGCGGGACGAACGGGCCGGTGCGCCACGGCGGCAGAGAATCCGCGCGGGGAGGGCGGCACAGCGCGCCGGCGGACAGGCACCGGCGGGGAGATCGATACAACGACGGCATGAACATGCGGCAAACCTCGTTCCTTGCGTTCGTACTGCCAACAATCGGGTTGATGGGCACCAGCAAAGCGACGAGCGTCGCGTCTTTTTATTCTTTAGTTTGCGGATATTGCCGTCAAGCAGAATTTGCAGACTGGCGTCAAGGCGCGGAGGCGGGATTTCGGACGGATATCGGGGTGTTGAGCCGGGCACACGAGGCGGGCACACGAGGCGGAAGCTTCGGGGCGCCCATGCCGAGCTGTGCACACAAGGTAGAAGCTGCGCAACGCCGATGCTGAACCGTGGGCGAAAGGCGGAAGCCGCGGAACGCCAACACTGTGCCGTGCACACGAGGCAGGAGCGGCGGCGCGCTCCGGAACGATCGTCAACGCAGGTTGCGAATCGTGCCGTCTGGGTCGAAGAAGCTAGTCTTGATGCCACGTACCAGTTCGTCCGACGCCTGCGACATCATCTGGCTCATGTTCTGGAGTCGCGCCATCTCGACGCTCACGCGCGAGGCGATTTCGGCGCCCTGGCTGTAGAGCTCGGTGAGCCGCTGGTCGAGTTCCGCGGCGGGCAGGCCTTGTTCCATCAACAACGCTTTCTGGTGCTCGAGGCCGCGCAATTCGGTGTTCAGCCCGCTGACCAAGCTGGCTTGTTCCATCACTTGGCCACGAAGACGGTCATAACGTTCCAGCAGGATGGCCGCAGGCAGAAGCTGAGAAGCGGGCCCGATGGCTTTCGCCGCGTCGAGGTAGACGGAGGACATGCCGCCGGGAAGGGAGTCGATTGCCATGAAGCGTTCCGGTGAAGATCCTGACCCGGTCTGAGTGACAGGGCGAGCCCGGAAGTTCCACGGTTTGCCTCTATCTGCTACTTTACATAATATACATTATGCGTGTTATGGATGGAGAGACGGGTGGAGGGTTCCGGTACCCCGCATTAGATAGCGGCCAGCCGGGTCGCACGCCGATGGTCTAGAGCGTAGCGATAGGCTCCAGAACTTGACCCGGTTTGATGTGCACACGTGCCAACTTCAGCATTTCCTCGCTAAGCTTGACATTGGCAAAGCGCGACATCACGCACTGAACACGCGAGTCGATTCTGGTGTCAATCTCGCGGAACGCGACGCCCTTGATGCCGGTATGCAGCAAACATTCCGGCACGATCGCAACGCCCATGCCTATCGATACGCAGGAAACCGCAGTTAGCCATTGACTGACATGGTGCTCTATGCGCGGAGAGAATCCGGCCTCTATGCACAGGGAGAGGATCGTATCGAAGTAGTATGGCGACGATTTCCGGTTAAAGATGATGAAATTCTCCTCCTGGAATTGGGCCAGCCGGACCGGACCCGCAGCCGCCCTACCCTGATCGGGCATACACAGTAGGAATCGCTCCAAAAACAAGGTAGTACAGTGAGAAAGGCGATCATCGTTCGGTACGATGGAATGCGTGAATCCCACATCGATATCACCACGTTGGATCGCGGCCAACTGATCCATTGAGGACATTTCGTGCAGCGAGACTCGCACATCCGGATGAGCTTGGCGGAACGCCGATACGAGGTTTCCCAGACCGCGGTAGATCATCGAAGCGTGAAAGCCAACGTTCAGTCGCGACCGGATTCGACTATCGTAGGCGCGGATATCGTCGATTGACTGGGCTGCTTGGCTGACCAAGACCAGGGCCCGGCGATAAAACTCCCTTCCCACCTCGGAAAGCTCGACACTGCGGCTATTGCGCAGCACGAGCTGAAGTCCGAGAGCGGCTTCCAGTTGCTGAATCGCGACACTAAATGGAGGTTGGGACACATGGCACCGCGCTGCCGCTTTACCAAAGCTCAGTTCTTCAGCCAGCGCCACAAAATATCGAAGATGCCGAAGCTCGATCGCATCCTTGTGCATGATTCCTTATATCTTTGCCAGCTTGAATGACCCAGTCGCGATTGCCACCTTGATCCCCTGAGCATCGTAGACCACGCCGCTCGCGAAGGCCAGTGTTCGACCCCTTGATTCACAGCGGCATTCGGCCATCAGTTGGCCGATGGCAGGTCTGAGAAATTTGACGGCCAAGTCTATCGTCCAAGCACGCAGGACTAGTGGATCATGAGCGCGCACGGCAGCGGCAAGCGTGAAATCCAGCAGCGCCATGACGGCAGGACCGCTTATGGTGCCATGCGCGTTCAGGTTGGCAGGGGCATCTGGAAGGATTGCGCACGCGGTGTCGTCCACGAGAGAGTGCGGACGCAGGCCGAAGTGATCTATCACCGGCGCGCGAACTCCAAAGAAGGTGCCATCCTCCAAGTTCATCGTGCGGCAAGCCCGTAGTACGAAAGGATTTCGGCCGGTCTTTCGGGGCCGGGTTCAAATACCTCCAAGAGAACCCTGTCGGGGGCCTCCACCATGAAGTATCCCCCGCCGTCTGACGCACGTATCCCGTTCGGGATGTGAAGGCCTGCAGCGCTCATGCGTCCGTAAAGCTCTTCCAGGCCAACGACCTGAATTCCCAAGTGATGCACTGCATTGCGAGGGGTCGGATCGATAGCCTTTTCGTACATGTGAACCGCGCCAAGACCGATCTTCAGAAAGACATTTCGTGTCCCGGCATACAAACCATCCCAGATGACTTCGGCCCCAAACCATCGAGTATAGAAATCAACGGCGACAGCAATGTCTGCACAGATCAGGTGCGGATGATGCATGTGGTAGCGCTTGTCCGAGCCGTAGGGGTAGCGCGCGGTAGAAGGATCAAAGTCCATGTGCGCTCCCTGCGTGAAGTTCGGGCGGAGCAAGGCGATAAGTGGCCGGGGTATCGCTCAAGCGAATCGGCGACGCAACTCCCCGATAGCCGCCAGGCAGGGTCACCTCCAGCCCCATGTGCGTCGTATGTGGGTGGCTGAGCACCTCCGCGACGGAGCAGACCGGCGCGCAAGGGACGCCGAGTTTGACGAGGTCCTGAGCCAATTGGCGGCCGTCCGCCGGCGCTAGCGCCTGTTCGAGAATCTCGCGCAGCGCCTGCCGGTTTACGGAGCGTGACGGGTTTGAGGCAAATCGGGAATCGAGGGCCAGTGCCCCGATGCCAAGTCGACCGCAAAGCGCCACGAACTGAGTGTCGTTTCCCACCGCCAGATAAATTGTGCCGTCCGCCGTTTGAAAGCTGTCATACGGATAGATGTTCGGGTGGGCGTTCCCTGTCCTTTCCGGATTCTTGCCCGTCGCATAATAGTTGCTTGCATGCGGATGCAGCAGTGACACGGCGTTGGCATACAGCGTGGTTTCCACCATCTGACCGCGCCCGGTGCGGTGGCGTGCCTGCAAGGCCAGCAGTACCGCGATGACGGCATTCAGCCCCGTAGTCATGTCGACAACGGGCAGCCCCACGCGTGTTGCATCCGCACCGCCATTGACGCTCATCAGGCCGCATAACGCCTGAACGGCAGTGTCATACGCCGGCAGTCCACCGTAAGGACCATCCGAGCCAAAACCCGAAACGCGGCAATGAACTAGGCGCGGATTGGCTTCGACGAAGCTGTTTAGATTCCAACCCCATTTGCTCAGAGTGGACAGCTTGAAATTTTCAATCAGCACATCAGCCTGGGCCACCTCCTCCATCAATGCCGCCCGCCCTGACTCAGTGCCAAGATTCAGCATTCGGCTACGCTTGTTGCGGTTCGCACCGGAAAAGTACGCCGACGTCTGCCCGAGATATGGCGGCCCCCAACTCCGCGTATCGTCTCCCTCCGGTCCCTCGATCTTGAGTACATCGGCCCCATGGTCGCCCAAAACCTGACCGGCATAAGGGCCGCCCAGCACCCGCGACACATCGAGTACCCGCACGCCTGCCAACGCACCTTCGCTTGCTTCCATCGTTTGTATCCTGTCTGCGGCCCCCGAATAGTCGGAAGGGCTTCGAGCAAAAGCTTAGCGACTCGCAATCTGGGATCTATTCGAAACGAATATGGACGAATACTGAAATCCAATCACCGCGCGGTGCGGTGCTCCTAGAATTTGCCTCAAACAACAATTGCGACAAGGAGACAAACCCATGCATCGTGCCTTCAAGACCACCCTGCTTGCTCTAAGCATATTGGCCAGCGCAAGTGCCGGCGCTCAGGAAAGCTGGCCGCAGCGGCCGATCACGTTCGTGGTCCCCTACCCGCCGGGCGGCCCTGCAGATCTGATTGCCCGCAGCGTAGCAAGGAAAATGAGCGATTTTGCCAAGCAAAGCATCATCGTCGAGAACAAGGCCGGCGCCAGCGGCAACATTGCCGGCGAGTACATAGCGCGAGCGCCGAAGGACGGCTATACGCTGCTTTTTGGGTCCTCGCCAGTACTAGTGATCAATCCCGGCTTGTATCCGAAGCTAGGCTTCGATCCATTGCGCGATTTCCAGCCAATAGCGGACTTCGGCAGCCTGCCCAACGCGGTTCTGGTCAATGCCGCGCTTCCCGTTTCCTCGGTCCAAGACCTGATTGCGTATGCGCGTCGAGAGCCCACGACATTTGCGTCGGCAGGCAGCGGCGGCACCACGCATCTGGCCGGGCTGCTCTTTGCCCAGGCTGCGGGGCTCAAGGACGTAACGCACGTACCCTACAAGGGTTCGGCGCCGGCGCTGCAATCTCTGCTCGCCAGCCAGGTGACGATGACCTTCACCGACGTATATACCGCCTATCCGTTCCTGACCTCCGGCAAATTGAAAGTGCTGGGAATCACCTCGGCCCAGCCCTCCGCGCTGTTGCCAGACGTTCGGACCTTGCAACAACAGGGAATGCCCGGAATCGACGTCAGTGTTTTCTTTGCATTGTTGGGGCCGGCTGGCATGCCTCCCTCCGTTGTCCAGCGACTGAGCGCGCTTTCCCAGCAAGTGCTGCAGGATCCTGAGATCCGAAGTCAATTCAAAGAGCGTGGATTGGAGCTGCCATCTGATGGAAGTCCAGAGACACTGCGTACCCGCATGGAGCGAGAAACGGCCACGTGGAGCCAGTTAATCAAATCCACGGGCGCCGCGGTCGACTGATGACAACTATCGCCAGTACACACCCGCGCCTGGTCAACGCGTTAATCTCCGCGCGGCGCGATGGTCATCAGATCGAGGACGTGGCGCCGCTTGAACGGCTCGAGACGGAAGACGATGCCTATGCAGTAATGCTGCAGGTGGCGCAAGCGTTAGGCTGGGCACCGGCCGGTTGGAAAATCGCCGCCACAAACGCCGACTTACAGCGACGGCTGCGAACCACGCAACCAGTCTGCGGAATCACGTATCTGCGGGACGTTCGCGAACACCCCGCCACGCTGCGCCGTGACGAGTTGCTGGATCCCATCATCGAATGCGAGATTCTATTTGTTCTCGGCAAGCCTTTACCTCCTCGGACCCGAGCGTACAGCGAGGACGAGGTAGCCATGGCGATAAGCCGTGCACACATTGGAATTGAGGTGGCCCAATGCCGCTTTCCCCGGAAACGTCTACCCGATCCTCTTTACATACAGGCAGACGGTTTCGCCGCGGGCCACTATGTATGCGGCGCGCCTGTTCCGGACTGGCGAAGCGCCATGCTGAACGGCATTGAGGTTGTACTGGAGCGCAATGGCGAACCAGTCGCGCACGGCTCGACGAACGACGTGATGGGTAACCCACTGCACGCGGTAACGTGGCTGTCCGGACGGTTGAATCAACTTGGGTGGGGGCTAAGAGCGGGAGACCTCGTGGCCTCCGGCTCGTGCAACATTCTGGTGCCGGGCCGCGCCGGTGATGCGTTTCGTGCTCGATTTTCCGGTGTCGGGGACGTGAGTCTCCGACTTACGTAAGTGTCACGCGTTGTCGTTATCTGACGGTAGGGGGACTCTCACATCGCCGCGGCCAGGTCTGGCACGACCGTGAACAGGTCGCTCACCAGCCCGTAATCGGCCACGCCGAAAATCGGCGCCTCGGCGTCCTTGTTGATGGCGACGATGACCTTCGAATCCTTCATGCCGGCCAGATGCTGGATGGCGCCCGAGATGCCGACGGCCACGTACAGCTGCGGCGCGACGATCTTGCCGGTCTGGCCAACCTGCCAGTCGTTCGGCGCGTAGCCGGCGTCGACCGCGGCACGCGAGGCGCCCAGCGCGGCGCCCAGCTTGTCGGCGAGCGGATCCAGGATCTTGAAGTTCTCGGCGCTGCCCAGACCGCGGCCACCCGAGACCACGACACGCGCGCCGGCCAGTTCAGGACGGTCGCTCTTGGCGACTTCGCGGCCCACGAACGTGGACAGGCCCGAATCGGCAACCGCGGCTGCGTCTTCGGCCGAGGCGGAACCGCCTTGGGCGGCGACGGCGTCAAAGCCGGTCGTGCGCACAGTGATGACCTTGACGGCGTCGGCCGATTGCACGGTGGCAATGGCGTTGCCGGCGTAGATCGGGCGCTGGAACGTGTCGGCGGATTCGACACCGATGATGTCGGAGATCTGCGCCACATCGAGCTTGGCGGCGACGCGCGGCGCCGCGAGGCCACGCCGGGGCCGTCCCATCCGCTTGCCCTCTCTCGACCGAGCTCCGCGCCAGGCATACACGCGCCCTCACTCAAACCTCGGACAGACCACCGCCCACCTCCGCACCGCCACAAAATAGAATAATATAACGTTCCAATTTTACATCGAGGCTGCCTAGGCCCCGGTCGCACTCACGCGGTTTCATCCCGCGTTCATCCCCGATCCAACCCCACTCCGACCCTATGTCCACGCGACCTTCCTGCAGCATTCCTGGCGACAACCCTGCTTTGCGCACCGCTTTTGTCGTCCTCTCCCTGGCCACCGGCCTGACGGCCGGCGAAGCCTGGGCCGAGGAGAAGCGCGCGGCGCCCTCCTCCTCCACCGCCACGCTGGCGCCGATCGAGGTCAGCGGGCAGGACGTTGCGCGGGAGTTGATGGGCGAGCGGGATCGGGTCACGCTGGACAGCACCGGCCTGCCGGCCGCCATGACCGTGATCACCCCGGCCGAGTTGCAGACGATCAACGTGGGCCGGGATATCTCGAACATCTTTCGGCGCGTGCCCGGTGTGGTGGCCAACAACATCGATCAGGGCGATACCGGCAACGGCTTCCGAATGCGCGGCTTTGCCACCCAGGGCACGCACGGCGCCGACACGGCGGTTTACGTCGACGGCGTCCCGCAAAACCTGCCTTCGAGCGAGGCGGGCGCGGGACACGGGCCGGCCTTTCTGGAGTGGCTCACGCCGGACATGATCGGCAACGTCGCGGTGATCAAAGGCCCGGTGTCCGCCTTGTATGGCGATCAGCATCGCGCCGGCGCCGTGGACATCAGCTCGCCGTGGGGCCAAGTACCTTCGAGCATCGGGCTGACGGTGGAGAGCTACGGCGGACGACGCGCCTCGCTGGTCCATTCGGGCGAATACAAAGACATCCAATCCTTGTTCGTGGCGGATGTGTATCGCGCCGATAGTTACCGTGACGAGGCCGACACCGAACGGCAGAATTTCTTCTGGAAGCTGTCCACGCCCTATGACGGCGGCCGGTACAGCCTGAGCGTGAACCACTATCACGCGCGCTTTCATGCGGCGGGATACCTGCTGCAGTCGAGCCTGCAGTCGGGCGCGGCGGATTTTCGGGATGTGCAGTACGACACGCCGGGCTTCGGACGCAACACGCAGACCGGTCTGGTGTTCAACCGCAGTCCGCTCAACAGCGAGGCGGGGTTTTACACCACCGTCTATGCGCAGAAGCTCGAGCGCGAGCGTGGCATTGCCGCCGCGGTGGATCAGCATAACGTGGGGAGCGACGACCGCTATTTCGCGGGCGGCCGCGTCGCGAACAACTTTGTGTTCGGCGACCGGGGCGCGCTGTTCGTGGGCGCCGATTTTCGGCGCGACAAGGGCGATGGCATCCGCCAGCGCTATGTCAACGGCGATCCCACCGACAATTATCTGGTCAACCTGAACATGGATCTGGTGACCTACGGCGTGTTCGCCCAGGGGCAGTACAAGCCGACCGAGAATCTGAAGCTGCTGGCGGGCTTGCGTTACGACGCGTTCGACTACGACATCGAGAACCGCAAGCTGCCCGACGCATCCACCAAGTATCGTGATTCCGTGGCGACGCCCAAGCTCGGTGTGGTCTGGAGCGCCCTGCCCACGCTCGACCTCTATGCGAACGTGGCCGAGGGCTTTCGTTCGCCGGCGGCGCAGCAGATCAGCCCCAGCGGCACGCTGGGCCCGCTCGGCGCGCGCGGCGGCGCCGCCAATACGTCGATCGCGCCGTCCAAGGTGCGGTCGTATGACCTGGGCTTCACCGCGTCGCCCTCCGAGAATCTGGCCGTGGCCGGCGCCGTGTACTACACGGAAAACGAAGACGAGATCGTGCTGACCGCACCCGACACGTATTCGTCGGTGGGCGAGACGACACGCAAGGGTTTCGAACTGGAAGCGCGCTGGCGTGCCACGCGCGGCTTCAGTGTGTATGCCAGCTATGGACGCATCCTGGAAGCCGAGATCAAGAATCCCCTCCCCGGCACCGGCGCGCGTCTGTCCGTGCCCAAGGACATCATCAAGGCGGGCGTGGAGTACGGCATGCCGCTTGCCCAGGGGCACCTCACGCTCAACGCCGACGCTTATCTCACGCGCGGCGTCCCGTACTACAGCGGTTCGCCCCTGGCGGAAAAGTCGATGCCGACCTACACCCGCTACGACTTCCGCGTGACCTACGACTACCAGCGCTACCAGATGTCGGCGTATTGGATTCTGCAGCCGCACCGTTACGCCAGCGAGGCGGCCTATGCGACCAACGCCGGGCTCTGGATCTCGCCGCAGCCCAAGAATCTCGTCGGCGTGAACATGCGCTACTTCTTCTGACGCGCGGGAGATCGTCATGAGCGCCCCTGCGCTGCAAGCGCACGATCTGACCGTGGACTTCGCGGCCAGGCGTGCGATCGATGGCCTGTGCCTGACCGTGCCCGCGGGGTGCATCTATGCCCTGCTGGGCGGCAACGGGGCGGGCAAGACCACGACGCTCAGCGTGTTTCTGGGTTTTGTCCCGCCGTCCGCGGGCGAGGTGCATGTGGGCGGCACGCGGGTCGACAAAGATCCCGACGCGGCGCGGCGCCTGGTCTCTTATCTGCCCGAGAACGTGGCCCTGTACCCCTACCTGAGCGGCATCGAGAACCTGCGTTATTTCAGTGCGCTGGCGGGTTTGCGACTGTCCGCGGCCGAGGCCACCGCCCGGCTCGAGCAGGCCGGTCTGCAGTGCGGCGCCCACGGCCAGCGGGTCGAGCGCTACTCCAAAGGGATGCGCCAGAAGGTGGGCCTGGCCATCGCCTACGCCAAGGGCGCCGTGGCCATGTTGCTGGACGAGCCGACCTCGGGCCTGGATCCGGCCGCCACGCACGACTTCTCGACGCAACTGCGCCGCGCGGCGGCCGATGGCCTGGGCATCCTGATGGCCACGCATGACCTGTTCAACGCGGTCGAGGTCGCCGACCGCATCGGCATCATGCGGTCCGGCCGTCTGCTGGACGAGTTCGACGCGCACCGCGTCAGCCATGCGGAGCTCGAAGCGACCTATCTGGCGCATGCGCGAGCCGTGCCATGATCGGCGTGATTGTCCGCAAGGAACTGCTGGGGCTCTACCGCGACCGCCGTGTGCTGATTCTTGCCGTGGCGCTCCTGGCCATGTGGGCGACGCTGTACGTGGCCGCGCTCGCGCAGCAAAGCCGTCTGCACGCCGAGCGCGTGCACATCGGCGACACCACCCGGGCGCAATGGGAAAAACAGGGCATCAAGCATCCGCATCGCGGGGCCCACTTCGGCATCTACGTGTTTCGTCCGGACGCCCCCTTGTGGGCCTTCGATCCCGGCATCGAGCCCTATGTGGGGCAAGCGATCTGGCTCGAACCGCATCGACGCAACATGGCGCGTTTCAATCCCGACGCCGATGGCGGACCGGGCGCGCGCTTCGGCCAGATCGTGCCGGCCTATCTGCTGGCCGGGCTGTTTCCGTTGTTGATCATGGCGCTGTCTTTCAGCCAGGCAACGCAGGAGCGCGAGCGAGGCACCCTGCGCATGCTGCAAAGCATGGGGGTGTCGAACGCCGCCTTGCTGGGCGGCAAGCTGATCGCCATCATGACATGCGTCGCGCTGGCGTTTCTGCCCATCTTCGGTTTGCTCGGCATCGGCGCCCTCTGGCTGACCGAATCCGCCGGGCTGACGCTCCGCGTCGCCAGCCTGGCGGGCGTGTATCTGCTCTACTACCTGTGCCTTGCCACGCTCGGCCTCGCCGTCGGCGCGCTCAGCGCCGGCAGCCGCGGCGCGCTGTTCGTGCTGGTGCTGGTGTGGGCCCTGTTCGTGCTGGCCGCGCCGCGCGTTGCCAGCGCCGTGGCGCAGGCCCGTGTGCCCCTGCCCTCCTCGTCCCAATTCTGGGCCGACATCGCCCACGACTACACGCAGGGTCTGCCCGGTGGCGAAAGCCTCGCGACCCAGGTGCGGGCGTTCGAGGCCGGACTCCTGCGTCAGTATGGGGTGGCCTCGCTCAGCGAGGTGCCGATCGGCGTGAATGCCGCGAGGCGGATGGTGCGCGACGCGCACGCCGACCGGGTCCATGCGCATCATTTCGACGCGCTGTGGGCTCGCTATGAACGGCAGCAGCAGCTGTTGCGCTGGGCGGGTCTGTTCAGCCCGACCCTCGCGCTGATGGCCTCGTCGGCCTCGCTCTCGGGCACATCGCTGGCACATCAAGGCCATTTCGAGGAGGCGGCGGAGCACTACCGGCGCGACGTCAATACGGCGCTCGACCAGTGGGACGTGGCCCATACCCGAGGCAACGTCTCCTACGAGACTCAGTATGGGGCAGACTCGTTGTGGCAGAGCATTCCCGAGTTCCAGTACGCGCCGCCCTCGCTGGGCTTCGCGGTCAGGCGGGCCGGGCCCGACCTGCTGTCGCTGGCCGCCTGGGTCATGGCTTCGGCAGGACTGTTGGCCCTGGCCGCAAGGCGGTGGCGACCATGAGGCTGATACTCTGGGCCGAGTGGCTGCGCTTTCGCCGCAGCCGCGCCAACCTCGCGATCACGTTCAGCTACTGCTTGGTGTTGGCGGTTTGCGCGCTTTGGTCGATGCAGGGCGCGCGCGACAAGCGCCTCGCCGATGACCGGGAGATAGCCGCACAACACGCCGTGATCGAGCAGGCGCGAGCGAGCCACCCAGCCGGCGGCGCGGACGCGCCCGTCGATCCCGGGCGGGCCGCGCTGCAGGCATTCAATCTGGGCCGGTCGACGGCGGGCCTGGCCCAGTTGCCGCCCGGCCCGGGCCTCGCGCTGAGCCTGTCGCCCTACGGCACCCTGCCCACCCGCATTGCGGTCTCCGTGGAGAGTCGTCAGGCGGACGGACGGCGCAGCGATGCGCTGAGCAATCCCATGCTCGCGCAGTATCGCGCGCTGGATCTGGGCGCCGTGCTGGCGCTGCTGCTGCCCTTGGTGGCGATCGGTCTGTGCGCGGGCGCATTCCAGGAAGATCGCGAACGCGGCATCTGGCGCACGACGCTCGCTCAGACCGTGCGGCCGTGGCGGCCGCCCTATGCCGCTCTGGGCATCCGCGCGCTGGTGCTGTGGTTGCCGGCCGCGCTGACCTGCAGCGTGGCAATTGCTGCGAGCGCCAGTGCGGGCGCCGCGTCGGCCGCGGCGTGGTGGGCCTTGTGCCTGGCCGCGTACGCGGGGTTCTGGGTGGCGCTATGCGGCGCGTTGGCGGCGTTGGCGATCTCGTCCGGCGCGGCGCTGCTGACCGCGCTGGCCGGGTGGCTCTTGCTGACCTTCGTGGTTCCCGCGGGCCTTCAGACGGCGGCCGGCGCGCGGCATCCCATGCCGTCGCGTTTGGCCTTCATCGTGGAACTGCGTCAGGCGCAGCAGGAAGCGGAAGTCCGCATGCCTGCCCTGACCAAGCGCTGGTACGCCAACCACCCGGAATCGGCGCCGCTGTTCACGGGCCGGCATACGTGGCCGGTGACTTTCCTGCCCCGCTTCGAGCACCAGGACAGTCTGATCCATCCCGCGCTGCGGCGTTTCGATCGGCAACGGCTGGCGCAAACCGAGTTCGTGCAACGCTGGGCGTGGCTGTCTCCGCCCTTGGCGTTGCTGCAGGTGTCGGACGATCTGGCGGGCATCGGCGCCGGGCAACATAGCGCGTTCCTGGACGCCGTCGATACGTACGAAGCGACGTGGCGCGGCTTCTTCGTGCCGCGGATCATGAGCTATCGGGGGCTGTCGAGCGCGGACTACGCGCGGATTCCGTCATTCGAAGCGGCGCAGCGCGCCCCCTCGCACGCGGTGGCGTGGCTGGCCGTGCAACTGTTAGTGGCGGCGGCAGCGTTGACGACGCTGCTGCATCTGCTCAGGAAACGCCTGGGACGCTGTGTATGACACGCGGCACGGGCCGCGCGCGACGGACGTGGCGTCCATGCTGACCCGAGGGTGTGACGTGCGGCGAATCCGCGATCGCGCGTGCGCGGCGTGAGCCGGCTGTGCGGTAACGCGTGCGTGACGAGAGCCGACTTCGGGGTGAGGCGTGCGTGGCGTGAGCCTACTCCGCGATCTCGAGGCAGGCCGCGCTCGCTGCCAATGTACGAGCGCCCCGCCCCCCGACCTGCTTCCGTCGTCAGGCACAGACTCTGCCCCCTGGCGACGAAGCCGGGTCTTACCGGCCTTCCCTTTCTTTCTTCTTCGCCTTTTCCTCTTTCTCGCCGTCGTAGTGAGATTTGATGGCGAGATAGCCGAACGTGCCCAGCACGGCGAGCTTGAAGGTACCGAAGATGACGGGGATCCAAAAATTCATAACTTCCTCAACACGCTGCGTCAGCAGCTTCATCTACCCGGCGCGAGCCTGGCCGGGACAGCGCCGGCGCCGGCGCGGCTTGGACCCGCGGTTGCATGGCGAGGCTGCGGAAGCGGCCGCCTGACCGAGCCGGTCTGTAGGCGGCGGCCTTCCAGGCGCCATGCATTCGACAAATTCTACCGCCCAATCCATACAAGTTGTTGAATTTTCATTCTTGTATGCATTTTAGCCACGACCAACCTGGAAACTGTCCATACATGCAGGGGCGCTCCGGCCGCCCCAGAGCGGTGACGCGCCTGGCCATCAGGCGCGTCTTGGCTGGCCGACGCCGTCATTGCGCACCGGAGGCACCGGCCGGAGCGTCGACCTCGCTGCGCCCTTCCTCGCCTCAGATGTCCGCGCGGGTTTTCAGAAACGCCAGGTACTCCGGCGTTTCGCCCTCGAAGATCTCCGCGCCGGCGCCCATGTAGGCGCGCATCAGCTCGTCGGCGGCCGTGTCGAGCTGGTCGGCATCGAAGGCCAGTTGGCCCAGGCGCAGGTGGATGAACGGATTGCCCACGCCGCCGGGGCATTGCAGCGCCAGGCCGAAGGTTTCGGCGCTGGCCGTTTCGTCGCCCGCCATGAAGCAGGTGTCGCCGATGGCGACGAGGATCCAGGTGGCGGCTTCCCAACGCTGCTTGGGCTCGGGCAGCAGGTCCCAGGCTTCGTCGTAGGCATCGAGCGCGTCGTCCAGCTCGCCCGCTTCGACGCAGGCGTCACCCTGGGCGCAGAGGGTCTTGATCTGTTCGTGGAGGGCGTCGTCGAGCTGCATGGGGTTATCACTTAGGGATTCGGGAAGAGGCGACAGTGTAGCGGCGGATGGAACGAACACGCGTCGCACGTTACTCATGGCCGAACCGTCATCTGAAAAAGCCAGCGCCGCCCCCTTCCGCTCTGGCCGTGCCGCCTGCCCGCTTTTGCCCCGGAGCTTCGACCTCATGCCCTTCCCGCGCCCGACTGCCAGTCGTCTGTCCGCCACCCCCTTCGCCCTGAGCGCCCTCGTCGCGGCCCTCGCGGCCCTGGCCTGGGTGCCCGCCCAGGCGGCATGCACCGTGGGGGGCAGCATCGTGACCTGCTCCGGCGCGCCGGACCCCGTACAGCCCTATTTCCAAAGCTCCTTGAGTGGCCTGTTCCTGACGGTGACGAGCGACGGCGTGCTCGCCTCGCCGACAATGGGCGGCAACAGCGCATTGCAACTGACAGGCACGGGACTGACCCTTACCAATGGCGGCGTCATCGATCCCCAGGCGCTGACCGCGCTGCCCGTGCCACACCAGGGCGTGTTCATGAGTAACGCGGCGGGCAGCAATCAGATCATCTTCAACCAGGGCAAGATCTTCGGCGCCTATACCGGCGACCAGAGCGTGGACGGCCTGGCAATGGTGGTCAGGAACGGTGCGGGCGGCAGAACTGTCATCGAGAATGCGAGTGGCGGGGTGATCGCGGCCAAGGCCAGTGGCAACGAGTCCAATATCCTGCCGTCCGACGCTCTTGCGATCGCGGCGTTCGGCGGGGCCCAGGTCACGCTGATCAACCGAGGCACGATCACGGGGCGTGTTTCGTTGTCCAGCACCGGCAGCAACACCGTCAACAACCTCGGCATCATCCAGGGCAGCGTGCATCTCGGGCCGGGTGGCGGACACCAGTTTGTCGCGAGTACCGATTCGTCGGTGACGAGCGGAGGCGGCTCCGCCGCCGCGGCATCGCTCATGTACGGCGGCCAGAATCTCGCCTTCGCCCGCCGGGGCGTGGTCGACGCTGGCGCGGGGGGCAACAGCCGACTGCGGCTGATCCAGGGCGGGACAACCGTCGGCGTCATGGACGTCGGCAATTACCTCAACTTCTCCACGATGGACGTCGAAGGCGGCATCTGGAGCTTGTCCGGCAACGCGTCGACTCCCGCGACGACTTTGTTCAACGGCGCCACCGTGCGCATTGCCTCCGGTGATGCGCTGACCGCCGGCACGGTCACGTCGCGCGGGGGGGCCATCGAAAGTTCGGTGACGAACTCCACGATGGGCTTCACCAAGGGACTCGCGCTCGAGAGCGGCATCACGACCTTCGGCGCGGGCGATATCTCGGTGCTGAATGGCGGCATTACCGGTACGGGCGCGCTGCGCAAGACCGGTTCGGGCCTGCTGTTTCTCTCCGAGGCACATGCCTATTCCGGCGGCACCTACCTCACCGACGGCGGCATCAGCGTGTCCAATGCCCAGGCGATCGGGAGCGGCGCCCTGACGGTCGGCGGCAGCTCCAACTTGCGGGTCGCCGACGGACTGGTCTTTCCGAGCAACATGACGTTGACCACCGGATCGGCGCTCACGCTGATACAGAACAACACTTATACGCTCGGTGGCGCCATCACCGGGGCGGGCAGCCTGCGCAAGGACGGAGGAGGCACCGCGACCCTGACCGGTGCGAATACGTATTCGGGTGGCACGACGATCACGGCCGGCACGGTAGCGCTCGACGGCGCGGGTACCCTGGCGCCGGAAGGCGGGCTTACGCTGTCCAGCCCCGGCTCGGTGTTCGCCATCGGCGGCGCCTCGGGCGGCCGCACGATCGGGGCGCTGGCGGGCGCAACGGGGTCGCAGATTCAGCTGGGCGCGAACAGTCTCACGTTCGGCGGCCCCGCGGGCTCGTCGCAGTTCAATGGCGCTTTCTCCGGCACGGGTGGCATCGTCAAACAGGGCGCCGCCACGGTGCGATTGGGCGGCGCCAACACGCACACCGGCGGGACCACTATCACCGGCGGCACCCTGGCGCTGACGACGAGTGGTGCGCTGCCCCAGGCGGGCGCCGTCGCCCTGCTCAACGCCGGATCGACGCTCGATCTGAGCGCAGCGGATGGCGCGCGCCAGGTCGGTGCGCTTACGGGCGACACCGGCACGCGCGTCGTCCTGAACGCCAGCCGACTGACTTTTGGGTCGCTCAATCAGACAGACTTCAACGGCAGTTTCAGCGGTGACGGCGCCATCTCGACGATCGGATCGGTACGCCTGGGCGGTTCGAGTACCCACCGGGGCGGGACCCGCGTCGAGAGCGGCGCCCTGTGGACCACGGCGTCCGAGGTTCTCGGCAGCGGCACGCTCGACGTTACGGCGGGCGCCACGCTGCACCTCGGGGGCACCACGCAGACGGTATCCACGCTCGCCGGCGGGGGCACGATCACCGACGTGGGCGAACTGATCGTCACGTCAGACACGGCGCAGGCCGCCTACTCCGGCACGATTACGGGCACAGGCACGCTGATCAAGCGCGGTGCGGGGTGGCTGGCGCTCACGGGCGTGACGTCCGCCGCAGCCGCCGCGGTGCGCGTCGAAGCGGGCGGAGTGCAGATCATGGGCTCCCACCAGGGCAACGTCGAGGTCAACAGCGGGGGAACCTTGATGGGCGACGGCAGCGTGAACAACCTGACCGTGAACGCCGGGGGCGCCCTGCTTGCCGACAGAATGCAGATCAACGGCAACCTCGTGATGAATGCGGAGTCGCGCTACGTCTACACGCTGGGCAGCCCGACGCTGGCACCAAGCGACCCGCAAAGTGGCGTGCCCATGTTTGTCGCAGGCAATGTCACGCTCGACGGCCGGCTCGATCTGAACGATCCGAGCGGACTGGGACGCGTCGGTTACTACCGGCTCATGACCCACGCGGGTTCGCGCCTGGGCGGCGGGCTTCAGCCCGGCAACTACGCGTCCAGCCTGGCGAACCAGCCCGTCGACATCCTCTACGATCTCGCGGGTCATGTAGACCTGCGCGTCGGCGCCGCGGGCAGCAATCTGCTGCAGACCTGGCAAGGCGGCTCGGGCACCTGGAACGCGGGCAGCACGAACTGGAGCGACGACGGCAGCCCGCTCAGAACCACCTGGGCCGGCAACCATGCCGTCTTCAACGCCGCCGGCGGTGATGCGGTGAACGTGTCAGGCACGCAGGCTTTCGCGGGACTGCAGTTCGTGAGCGACGGCAATCAGCTCTACGGCGGCACGCTGCAGACCGCGGCCGCCGGCAGCGAGATCCGCGTGCTCAGCGGCGCGAGGGCCGTCATCGACACGCCCATCGTCGGCGCGGGCGGGATCGACAAGACCGAAGGCGGCACGCTGGTTCTGCGCGGCACCAACACCTACGGCGACCGCACCCTGCTGAGCGGCGGCGTGCTCGAGATCGATCGGCGCGAGAATCTCGGTGGCATCGGCACCCGGGTGCAGTTCAACGGCGGCACCTTGCGCATCGCGGGCACCCTCCTGCCCACGCTGACCGCGGGCATCGACTGGAGCGCCAACGGCGGCGGCTTCGACATCGCCGAGCCCGGCCATACCTTCCTGGTGGATCAGGTGCTGGTCGGTGGCGATCTGTCCAAGTTCGGCGCCGGCACGCTGCGCCTCACCGGGAATCAGCAGTATCGAGACACCTACGTGGCGGATGGAACGCTCATCGGCGACGCGCGCTCCATCCGCGGCAATCTCTACAATGCCGGGACCGTCGAGTTCGAGGAAAGCGGCAACGCCACCTTCGCGGGCACGATCACCGGCAACGGCACGCTGTACAAGCGCGGCATCGGCAGCCTCACGCTGGGCGGCCCCAGTGCCGGGCGATGGGATATCCAGGCCGGCACGCTCGTTGCCGACGCCGCGCAATACACGGGTGACACCCATATCGAAGGAGGGGCCACGCTCAACCTGTCCAGCGCGTCGCCGGCGACCTACGCCGGCATGCTCGGCGGGACGGGCGCTTTCATCAAAACCGGCGGCGCGTCCCTGACGCTCACCGGAGACAGCACCGCATTCTCCGGCACCACCCTGGTCCAGGCGGGCACGCTCGTGGTGGGCGCGGGCGGCGCGGGCGCGCTGGGCAGCACGCTCCTGGTCGCCAACGGCGGCGCCATTGCCGGCTCCGGCACCGTGGGCAACACCACCCTGGCGAACGGCGCGCGCATCAAACCCGGCAACGGGATCGGCACCCTGACCGTGAATGGCAACCTGACGTTCGGGGCGGGCGCCGTCTACGAGGTCGAAGCCGACCCCGACTCGAGCACGAGCGATCGGATCGATGTCGCGGGCCATTCGAGTCTGGCGGGCTCGGTCCTGCATGTCGGCCCCGATGGGGGCTTCAGCAGCCGCCGCGAGTACACCATCCTTACCTCCAATACGATTGCGGGCACGTTTGGCGCGGTCAGCTCCGACTTCGCGTTCCTGACGCCCGCGCTCAGCTACGACGCGCACAACGTGAAGCTCACGCTCGAGCGCAAGACGGTGCCGGTCGATCCGGGCCAGCCCGGCGGGCCGGGCGTGCCGGTCGATCCCGAAGTCCCGGTCGACCCGGTCGACCCGCCGGCCCCGCCCGTCCCGCCCGTCCCGACGGAGCCGCCTGTCACCCCCGCGCCGCCCGAGCCGGCGCCGACCCGTCCCATCGCCTTCGAGGATGCCGCACGCAGTGGCAATCAGCGCTCGGTGGCCCGGGCACTGGAGAGTCTGCCCGCGGGCTCAGCCCTGCATGAATTCGTGCTCACCCTCCCGGACGGCGCGCCGCCCGCGGTGTTCAACAGCCTGTCGGGCGAGGCCCACGCGGCGCTCGGCGCCACGCTGGCGCAGGGCGCGCCCAAGGTGCGCGAGCTGCCCATGGCGCGCCTGCGCAACAATCTGAATGCCGGTATGACGGCGGGTGCGCCCACCGCCGCGGCAGGCATGTCGGACCTGGCTCCCGCCACCAGCGCCCTGCCCACCTCGGCTGCCCAGCCCGTCTGGGCCGAGATCATCGGCAACTGGCGCACGCAGGACGGTAACGACAACGCGGCCAGCGTGCGCGAACATACCGGCGGTGTGTTCGTGGGCGCCGACCAGCCGATCGGCGCCGGCTGGCGTCTGGGCGGCGCGTTCGGCTATACCGACAGCAAGGTCAAGGTCCGCGACCGCGCCTCGCAGGCGGACGTGTCGAGCTACAGCGCGCTGATCTACGGCGGCCGCGCCTTCGAGGCCGGCCCGGGCGCCTGGAATCTGATGCTGGGCGGCGGCTACACCTGGCACGATATCTCGACGCGCCGCAACACGCTGAGCCAGACGGCCGAGCTGACCGCCGATTACGGCGCCAGCACGGCGCAGCTCTTTACCGAGCTGGGCTACCGCTGGCGCGTGACGGACCGCGCCACGCTCGAACCCTTCGCCGGCGTGGCCTGGAGCGATCTGCGTACGCGCTCGTTCTCCGAGTCGGGCGGCGCGGCAGCGCTGTCGGGCCAGTCCACGAGTACCACTCAGACCACCACCACGCTGGGCCTGCGCGGCACGCAGGGCTTCGAGGCGGCCGGCATGGCGGGTCAGCTGCGCGCCACGCTGGGCTGGCGCCATGCGTTCGGCGATCTCAGCCCGTCGTCGCGGCTGGCCTTCGAGGGCAGCCAGACGTTTACCGTGGCCGGCGCGCCGATCGCCCGTGACGCGGCGCTGCTCGAGCTGGGCGCCGATGTGGCCGTGGGCCGCAACACGACGCTGGGGGTGAGCTACACCGGACAACTGGCCCGCGACAGCCGCGAACACGGGGCCCAGGTGAATTTGCGCTGGCGCTTCTGAGGCGTGGGGCGGCCCCCCGGGTCGCCCCGACCTCCCCGCACCCTCTGGCGCGGGTCGGGCCCGATACTTGCTCTATGCGATTTTGCCGGCACCCCGCACGCCCCGCGCGAGGGTGATACCGGCAACTTCGGCACCGAGCGTGCCGTCCCGCAGGGAGAGTCCTCATGAACAAAAACACTAGCCATTCCTCGATCGCCATGCGCCGCTGCGCCCTTGCCCTGGCACTGGCCATCGGCCTGCCGGCCGGGGCTGCCCTGGCTCAGGGCGCGCCGCAGTCGGTCACCGCACAGCGTGTGGACGTCGTCCAGCTGGCGACGGGCTACCGCGCGTCCAAGCTGATCGGCGCCGACGTCTTCAATAACGACAAAGACAAGATCGGTACCGTCGACGACGTGATCGTGAGCACGGACCAGCAGCCCTACGCGATCGTCTCGGTGGGCGGCTTCCTCGGCATGGGCACGCGCCTGGTGGCCGTGCCGTTCAAGCAGCTGAAGGTGGCCGACAAGCGTCTGCACATGGACGGCGCCACCAAGGAAAGCCTGAAGGCGCTCGCGGAATTCCGCTACGCCAAGGACTGAGTGTGACGCGGCGGGTGCGCGTAGGCGCCCCGCCGTCAGCTATCGTCGTGATCGAGTTGCAGCAGATGGTGCGTGAGGTTGACCTTGGCGCGCAGGTAGCCGAGGTTGTGTTTGTTGGCGTGCACGCGCGTCTGCCGGCACGCGGCGACCTCGATGCCGAGCCGCTCGAGCTGCTGTTTTTTGTCCGGGTTGTTGCTGAGCAGCTCGATGCGCGACACCCCGAGCGCCTGCAGCATCTGCGCGGCGGCGGTGTAATCGCGATCATCCTGGCCATGGCCCAGATGCACGTTGGCCGCATAGGTATCCAGCCCCTGCTCCTGTAGCCGGTACGCGTCGAGCTTGGGATACAGCCCGATGCCACGGCCTTCCTGGCGCAGGTAGAGCAGATAACCGCCCTCTTCTTTCAGCACACGCAGGGCCTCCTGCAGTTGCGGCCCGCAATCGCAGCGCAACGAGCCGAACACATCGCCCGTCAGGCATTCCGAGTGCATGCGCACCAGCGGCAGCGCGCCGGGTTCGCCGAACTGCAGCGCCATGTGCTCTTTGCCGTCGATCAGGCCATGGAAACTGTGCGCCAGCGCGTGCGCCTCCGTTCCGTCGGCAAGGCGCACGGGCAATTGAACCGTAGCACGGAGGGAAACGGCAGGCTGCGGCGCAGCATCTCGGGGAGGCAATACGGGATTCACGGCAAACAACAACTCGGTAAGAAAAGACCGGGCGCCAGCGGCGGGACGCGGATAAATGCCCGCGCGCCACGACCGCAATAAGGTCTGGTCGGGTGGCCGCGGCCGTCATGAGTACCGCGGCGAGCCGACAGCGTAACGCATGACGCCCTATTCTGCTCGTTCGAGGTATGCCGCCACCCGCGCTTCGAAGCGCGGCTCGATCACGGCGCCAACATTGCAGCGCGACCACGGCGAGCGCGCGTTCGAATCCACACTGAAGACCCGCCCGGGCGCCATCATCACTTTTTCTTCCATCAGGCCCTGGGCCAGCGCGAGCGAGTCGTCCTGCCCCGGAAAGCGGCACCATAGATAGAGCGAGCTGGCCGGGCGGGTGAACACCTCGGCGCCCAGCCCGTCGAGCACCTGCAGGGCCTGCGCCGTCGCCTGTTCGAGCCGCTGGCGCAAGCGCACCAGGTGACGCGCGTAGTGGCCTTCGCGCAGCATCACGTCGACCATGCGCTCGCTGTACTCGGAGCTGCTCACGTGCACCAGCGCCTTCAGATCGGCGAGATCGCTGGCGAGCGCCCCGCCGCAGGCGATGAAGCCCACGCGCAACGCGGCGGAAAAGGATTTGGAGAAGCTGCCCAGGTAGATCACGCGCTCGAGTTGATCGAGCGCGGCCAGACGCACGGCCGCCGTGGGCTTGAAATCGGCCAGCGGATCGTTTTCGACGATCATGAGGTTGTGGCGCTCCGCCAACTGCAGCAGCTTGTAGGCCTTGGCGGGCGCGAGGTCCGAGCCGGTCGGATTGTGCGCGATCGATTGGGTAAAGAAGAGCCGCGGTTTGTGCCGGTGCAGGCTCGCCTCCAGCGCCGCCATGTCCGGACCGTCGGCCAGCCGCGGCACGCCCACCATCTGCACGCCCGCCAGCTTGAGCTTGCCGAACAGCGGGTAGTAGCCGGGGTCGTCCACCAGGGCCACCGCGCCTGGCTGAAGGAAGTAGCGGATCACCAGGTCCATGGCCTCGTTGGCGCCGTGCGTAAGCACGAACTGCCCGGGCGCCGCGCTGATGCCCACGTCGCCCAGCTTGCGCACGAGGCTGTCTCGCAGCGGCCGGTAGCCGAAGCGGCTGCCATAGCGGAACAGCGCGCCGAGCCCGGTGCGGGTGACGCGCTGCTGATAACGATCCATGCGCATGTCGGCCAGCCACTCGACCGGCGGAAAACCATCACCCGCCGCCACGGCATCCGGTTGCGTGCGCAACTGTTCGCGCATCAGCCACACGATGTCCATGGCCCGGCTCAACTGGCCCGCCTCTTCGTCCTGGCCCTTGCGCGACTGCGCCTGCGGCGACACGTAAAAGCCGGCACCGCGGCGCGGCACGACCAGCCCCCGGGCCACCAGGATCTCGAAGGCCACGACGACGGTGTTCTTGGCATAGCGGTGCAACTGTGCCAGCTCGCGCAGCGAGGGCAGCTTGTCGCCCGGGCGGTACACCCCCTCGGCGATCTGCTCGCCGATCAGTCGCGCGAGACCTTCCGCGATGGGCGCGGGGCGACGCGGGCGGCTGTCGGAGGGATCCAGCGGAGCGTTCATGGCGGCTTGATTGGTGCAGTGCAGCGGTACTGTTTGCGCAAACTGTACCTCTCTCGATTGGTACAGTCTACCTAGAATCAGCCCACGATACTCACAAGGAGACATAAGGCCGTGGCTGATTCCCGCCTCCCCAACTTCCGTGCGCTCGCTCCCGCCGAGCGCCTGTCCGCCCTCGCCGCCAAGCTCGGTCTCACCGACGACGAGCAGGCCCTGCTGGCTCGTCCGGGCGCGCTCGAGCTCGCGCGCGCCGACGGCATGATCGAAAACGTGATCGGCACGTTCGAGCTGCCGCTGGGCGTGGCCGGCAACTTCCAGATCAATGGCCGCGACGTGCTCGTGCCCATGGCCGTGGAAGAGCCTTCTGTCGTGGCGGCCGCCTCGTACATGGCCAAGCTGGCGCGCGCCTGCGGAGGCTTTCAGACGTCCAGCACGCGGCCGCTGATGCGGGCGCAGGTCCAGGTGCTGGGGCTGGGCGATCCGCAAGGCGCCCGCCTGGCGCTGCTGCGCGAACGCGATCGCATCCTGACCCTGGCCAACAGCCGCGACAAGGTTCTGATCCAGCTGGGCGGCGGTTGCCAGGACATCGAAGTGCACGTGTTCCCGGACACGCCGCGCGGCCCGATGCTGGTCATGCACCTGATCGTGGACGTGCGCGACGCCATGGGCGCCAACACGGTGAACACAATGGCGGAGGCCGTCGCGCCGCTGGTCGAAGAGATCACCGGTGGCCGGGTGCGTCTGCGCATCCTGTCGAATCTGGCCGATCTGCGCCTGTCGCGGGCGCGCGTGCGCCTCACTCCGCAAGTGCTGGACACGCCCGAACGCAGCGGCGCCGAGATCATCGAGGGCGTGCTCGACGCCTATGTCTTCGCCGCCGTCGATCCGTACCGCGCCGCCACGCACAACAAGGGGATCATGAACGGCATCGACCCGGTGATCGTGGCCACCGGCAACGACTGGCGCGCCATCGAGGCCGGCGCCCATGCCTATGCCAGCCGCGATGGCCGCTACACCTCGCTGACCCATTGGGAAAAAGACAGCACCGGCGCGCTGGTCGGCACGCTCGAGATGCCCATGCCGGTCGGTCTGGTCGGCGGCGCCACCAAGACCCATCCGCTCGCGCGCCTCGCGCTGCGCATGATGGAGGTGTCGTCGGCCCAGGAGCTGGGCGAAGTGGCAGTGGCCGTCGGTCTGGCGCAGAATCTGGGCGCCCTGCGCGCGCTGGCCACCGAAGGCATCCAGCGCGGCCACATGGCCCTGCACGCCCGCAACATCGCACTGACCGCCGGCGCGACCGGCGCGGAGGTCGATACGGTGGCGCGGCGCATGGCCGAAGAACACGATGTGCGCACCGACCGTGCGCTCGCATTGCTGGAGGAACTGCGCCAGACGGTTTAGCAGCACGACCGGGCGGCGCGCCTTCAGCGCCCGCCCATCCCGCGACGCCTCGCAGAAGGCGTCCGCACCGAGAGGAGACCAAGCATGAAGCAAGATAACGGGGCGTCCGAGTGGCGCCTGGCCGAAGTCTGGAATGACACGGTGGACCTGCGCCAACTGGCCTGGGCCATCGTGATCGGCGTCGGCATCAGCGTGACCGCGTTCTTTCTGGCGAGCCGCTGGCTGCGGACGGTCGTGGCCACGCCGGAGCTCGCGCATGCCTACGCCATGCTGGCGGGGCTGGGCGGCTGCGTGCTCGCGGGCGTGATCTGCGCCAGGCGCTTCCCGCCCAAGCGCATCGTCAACGAAGAGAATGCCGCGAGCGATCCCGCCTGGCGCGCCGAGGTGCTGGCCGAGCTGGCCGCGCAACCCGGTGGCCTGGGGCGCGCTTCCGACCTGCCGCCCGCCACCGTGCAGGAACTGCGCGAGCTTGGGCTTTACGATCTTTTCGCCGAGCAGCCGGATGGGGCGGCCGCCGGCGCGGCGGCCAGCCAGGAAGCGGCACGCGCCGCCGCGGCCCCGTCGGGCGACACGGCCCGCGCCACCCGCCAGGAGGCCCTGACATGAGCGATCCCGCCTTCATCGACACCTTTCTCGTCGCGCTCGCGATGGGCTTGATCGGCGCGGTGGTCTTCGCCGCGATCGGCCTCGTGAGCGGCACGGACGAGACCACCACGCTGGCGCCGCTCACGCTGCTCGTTGTACTGCTGGGCGTGCCGCCCGCCGGCGTCTTCACGTTCTTTCTGGCCGGCGCGGTCGCCAAGCACATGACCCATGCGGTGCCGACCGCCCTGCTCGGCATCCCGGGCGACACGCTCGCCACGCCGCTGCTGCAGGACGCCAACACGCTGCGCCGTCTGGGCGTGCCGCACATTGCGTTGCGCAAGATGGTGTCCGGCGGCATCGTGGCGGCCTTCGTCGCCGTGCCGCTCGCGGTGCTGTTCGCCGTGCTGCTGGCACCGTTCGGCAGCGTGATCACGCAGACCGCGCCCTGGATCTTCCTGGCGGCCGCGCTGCTGATCGCGTACTTCTCCGCCGGGCGCTGGGCCGCGGTGGCCCTGCTCGTGCCCTTTGTCGTCGTGATCGTGGCGTTGCAGAGCCTGACCGCCAAGTATGGCGTGAAACTCAGCATCAGCTATTTTCTGGGCATCGCCATCGGGCCGCTGATCGCCGATCTGTTCTCGGTGAGCTCGCCGCAGGGCCGCGAGAAGATGCGCCGCGACAAGGTGCGCACGTTCTCGCTCGCGCCGGACGTAAAAGGCTGGTCGGGATATTTCCCGAACCCGCTCAAGGTGATGGACGCCGTGCAGACGCGCTGGACCCTCACGACCGCGGCCATCTCGAGCGCCACCTTCGTGTTCAGCCCGGTCGCGATGACGGTGGTGCTGGGCGAACTCGTGGGCTCGCGCATCAAGCACGCCTATCACCGGCTCACCACCGTGCTGAGCGCGCGCAACGGCGTGACCGAGGCCACCTACGTGGCGGAAGCCCTGATCCCGCTGATCGCGTTCGGCCTGCCGCTCAGCCCGGTGGCCGCGGGCCCGGCCGCGCCGCTCTTCAATGCACCGCCCCGCTTCACGGTGGACGCGGCCACCGGCGAGACCCACAATCTGCACAACCTGCTGAGCCACTGGGAGTTTCTGGGCTACGGCATGATGGCCGTGATCCTGGCCGCCATCGTGTCCTATCCATTCGCCATGAACTTCGCCCGCCGCGCCGCGCTGTTCGTGTCGCGCCGGGTCAGCCACGAGGCCATCATCGCCACCTTCGTCGGCCTGATCATCGTGATCAGCGTCTGGGAAGGCCAGCTGCTCGGTCTGCTCGTGATCCTGACCATGGGCCTGTTCGGCGGGCTGCTGTCGCGCCGTTTCGGCTTCAACACCGGCGTGCAGTTCATGGGCTACTACACGGCCGTGCTGACGGTGCCGGCGCTGGTCAAGCTGATCGCCTGACCGTGACCGTGGGCGCGGCCGTTGGCGCGGAGCAACGCTCCGGGCGGCCGCGCAGGCCCTGGCGGACCAGAGCAACATTTTTATGACCCGGCCTGCCGGGTCTTTTTTATTTCAGCGTTTGACGGGCACAGTTATCGGAAGTGCAACTTTTGAAACTGATGCCCTCAAACATTTCATTATCTCGTCCGACCAATATTCAAAAACCTACGAAGATTACCGATCCTATCGCGTTTGCATAACGCGTTTCGCGCGCTGGATGGTGGCCGCGCCGGCCCCGAACGGCATCGGTCGCGGCGCTGCAAAAGATCGTTCGTCCGCGGCGCAGGCTGCCGCGCCGCTCGCGGCCACCGCGTCGGCAAGCCACGTCCTATAAGGCTTTGCGCGGTACCGAGGCGGCTGCGTCGCCTCGCCGGGCCAGCCCGCTCCCCCGCGTAGCTGCCCCCGCCCCGCACGCATTCGTCGCGCACGCTGCGCTGCGACACACTTTGCGCGAGGCGCGCCAGCCCGCGCTTATGCGACACCTGTCTCGCAGAACATGTTGCAACGCCTGCGAATAATCGCGGCAATCAACCTTTTGGCCCATTGTTGTGATTTAGGTGCAGCCCAAAAGGACTAGCCGTTTTAAGCGCAGCGCGGCCCGCGCGACCGGCCTATCATGTGACAGACTGAAATTCAGGTGTTCGATAATGTGAATATCAAGGATGCCGGACGATGTTACGTGCAAGTGCCCATCGCGACCACGTACTGCTGGTCGATGACAACCCTGACGAATTGAGACTTCTGATCGAACTGTTGCGTGGCGCGAATTTTCGCATCGCGCTCGCTTTCGATGGCACCCAGGGATACAAGCGCGCCGCCGCGATCTCTCCCGATCTGATCCTGATGGATCTGCGCATGCCGCAGACCGATGGCTTCGCCGCGTGCCGGCTGCTGCAACATGACCCGGTCACGGCGAACATTCCGATCATCTTCCTGTCGGCAAGCCGCAGTCTCGACGAGCGTCTGAACGTGCTGCAGAACGGCGGTGTGGACTTCATTCAGAAGCCCTTCGCGCCGTCGGAAGTGCTCGCGCGCATTCAGATCCATCTGAAGCGCGGCGCCCAGCGGCGCGAGCAGGCCGTCCAGCCTTCCGCGCGGCCCCGGCTGAGCGCGGAGCAAGTCATCGTGAACGCCGCGAAGAGCTATCTGGCGCAATGCCTGGCCGCGCCGCCCACGCTCGCCGAACTCGCGCGCAAGGTGGGCACCTACGAGAAGAAGCTCTCGCTCGCCTTTCGGCGCCAACTGGGCAAGACGGTATTCGAGCACTTGCGCGATGCGCGCCTCGATCGTGCGCAACAGCTCCTGTCGGACACGCGGCTCAGCGTGACCGACATCGCCGCCGAGACGGGGTTCTCGAATGCGGCGAACTTTGCCACCGCCTTTCGCAAGAAGGCGGGGCTCACACCCACGGAATTCCGTGCCGGCCTCTGCGGCGCGGGCGCGACCGCGCATATGGGCCTGATCGACGCGGCGGGACATGGGCACGAAGATCGTCACGATGGCGATGGAGGCGGCGCGGACGTAGCCTGCACCACCGGTCTGCCGGACGCGAGCTAGACGATGCCGCACCATGCGCTGGCCGCCGAAGCCGCCGTGCACGCGCCCTCCGCCATGATGGCGCTGCGAGTGCTGGCGTTCGCGCCGGCGCCCGTGATGGCGGAGGTGGAGATCCTGCCGCTGATGGTGCAAGGCGCCTTCAGCGGCGCCTTCGCGGCGCTCGCCTGCGGCGCGGTCGTGAGCTTCGCGCACTCGCGCGCCTGGCCCTTCGCATGGCTGGCCTTGGCCGCGCTGGCGGCCGCGTTCTTCCAGTTCGCGATGGCCAATGACAGCCCCGGCCTCTCGCCAGCGCTCGCGTCGCTGGCGCTGTTCGTCGAGCCCGCGGCCGGCGTGCTCGTCGTGCTGAGCCTCGTGGGCCTGTTCTGCAGCCTCTCGGGGCGGCGGGTGTGCCGGTTCGCGGCCCTGCCGCAACTCGCGCTTGCCACGATGGCACTGGTGGCGATGAACATCTCGGCCTGGTGGCTCTCTGAAGAGCTCGGACAATGGGGGCTGCTCGCGACCATCGCCGCCTGCGTGTGCTTTCTGGTGTTGTTCGTGCGGCATCGCGGCAGCAGCAACGTGGCGGGTCTGATGATCGCCACCGCCGTCGCGGCACTGGTGAACCTGCTGCCGCGGCTCGATGCGCAGATGCTCGGCGAGGGCTACGCCGAGCGTCTGTGGTTCCTCGGCGATACGCTCGAGGCGCGGCTGCTCAGCGCGGTGTTCAACCTCGCCATCCTGACACTTTGGTTCCGCCGTCTCGGCAGGGCCACCGAGCTCGCGCCCCAGCGGATTGCACCGCCGGCCGCGGCGCCGCTGGAGATCGTGTCGGCCGGGCACGCGCCGAGCAGCGCCGACGACGCGCTCAAACGCCAGAAGATCGAGACACTGAGCTATGTCGGCCACGACCTGCGTGCGCCGCTCGCCACGATTCAGGGCTATGTGCGCCTGCTGCGCGAGAGCGCCAATCCGCCGAAATCCGAGCATCTAGACGCCATCGACCGCTCGGTGGCATTCCAGCTCAGCCTGATCGAGGATGTGCTCGACTACGCCAAGGCGGAGCTCGAGCCGCTGCATCTGGCGCCCGCGCCCACCCGCCTCACCGACCTGCTCGATGAGGTCGTGCCTTATGCCAGCATGCTGGCGACCGCCACGGGCAATCGGTTCTGCTTCCGCCCGCCGCCGGTGCTGCCGACCAGCGTGGCGCTCGACGGCAACCGGCTGCAACAGGTGCTGCTCAACCTGCTGTCGAATGCGGCGAAGTTCACGCCGCACGGCACCATCATCCTGCGACTGCAGGCTCGGCCCCAGGCAGACCGCGGCGCGTGGCAGCTGTGCTTCAGCGTGGAGGACGACGGCATCGGCATGGCCCCTGAGCTGCAGGATCGCATATTCGACGCCTTCCTGCAGCTGGAGCGCTCGCGCAGCGGCGTCGGGCTGGGCCTGTTCATCGCACAGCGCATCGTCGAAAACATGGGCGGCAGCCTGCATGTGCGCAGCGCGCCCGGCGCCGGCAGCACGTTCTCGTTCACCATCGAGGTCGACGAGATCGACGGCACCCTGGTCGTCGCGCCGGCCCACCCCAGCGACGATGCCGTGATCACGGCGCCCTTCCCCTTCGCCCCGCCGCCGCACGCGCCGCCCGCGCCTGTCCGCCTGGAGCTCGCCATGCTGGCGCGCGATGGCCAGCTGAGCGACATCGAAGAGTGGCTGCCGCGCACCGCGCAGGCCCACCCGGGCTTCGACGCGTTCTACGACGAAGTGCACAAGGCGATGGAGTCGCTGGATCTGCACCGGCTCGAGACGCTCGCGCTGCACGGCACGGCGCGGGGCTGAGGCCCACGTTTCGCCTGGCGGTATGCGCCGCTGGCGCGTGCTTCATCGCCGCGGGCCTGCCTGCCCGGCGCTCGCAGGCGGCGTTATCACCCCGGCTTTATTTCGTTCAATCTTCAAGTATCGGCATGCGCCGATCGGCCCGCGCGCGCGCCCGCGTGTAGGTATCGACAAAAACTTCGCCCGGGCAAAGTGTTTTGCCCGCCATAAAAAGGGGGGCGCAGGCCCCGGACGCAACACTCGCATCGTGGCGCGTTGTCATGCCATGACGCTGGCGTTGCAGTGCGGCAGGTCCGCGACGTCTTGAAGTTCTTTTATCAGGCCGGTAGGGAAACCATGAAAGACATTCACCCGCGACATGAACCCTTTTTCTCGCTGACCAGTCAGGACGTGCTGCTGACGCCCGGCGGACTGCGCGCCCTCTTGCCCGGCGGCGTGCGCGACACGGATCCCGAGATGCAGCCGGCCGACGACCCCGCCACGCAGGACATGCTGGCCCGGATCCGGCAGCTCGAATCGCAGAACCGGCGTCTGCGCCATCTGAGCATCACCGACGAACTCACCTGCGCCTTCAATCGCCGCCACTTCTCGACGAGCTACGCGCAGCTGGTGCATCTGAGCGGCGCGCCCGCGGCGCGCGGGGATGCGATCGCGCTGTGCCTGTTCGACATCGACTATTTCAAAACCTACAACGACACCTTCGGGCACCCCCGCGGCGACATGGCGCTGCAGGCGGTGAGCCACGCGGTGGCCAACATGCTGCGCTGCGGATCCGACCGGCTGTTCCGCTTCGGCGGCGACGAGTTCGGCGTGTTGTTCCGTGCCGCCAGCGCCGAAGAGGCGCTTGAGCGGGCGCGCAGCTTCCAGACCGCCGTCGATGCGCTGCGGATCGCGCATCCCGGCGGGCAGCACAAGCTTCTGACGGCCAGCTTCGGCCTGGCATGGCATGCCACGCCGGCCGCGCATGGCGTGGACGCCAAGCAGATCTACTCGGCGGCCGACGCCGTGCTGTACGCCGCCAAGCAGGAAGGCCGCAATCGCGTGCGATTGCAGGTCATGTCCGGCCGCGCGGCGGACGCGCCCGTCTGGGATATCGCCAGCCGCGCCCTCGGCTAGCCGGGCCGGCGGCGGCCGGGCGCGTGACGCGACGTTGACAACCCTGAACGACGGCACATGCACTTCGACTTCGACAATGGCACCTTCGGCCATCTGCGCCACGCCCCTCAGGCCCCCGCTGTCGTCCACGCGGACGGGGTGCTCAGCTGGCAATCGCTGCATGCGCAGACCCGCGGCTGGATTCATCGTGCGCTCACCGCCGGCGCGCGCACCGATCAGGCCCTGGTGATCCTGGGGCACAACGAGCCTTCTATCGTGACCGCCATGCTGGGCTGCCTGGTGCTGGGGGTGCCTTACGTGCCGGCCGACAGCCGCGACACCGTGGATCGCATCCGCCGCATCGTGGACCATTCCTGCGCCTCGCTCATCTACGACACCGCCACCGACCGCTTCATCGTCGGCCCGGCCGGTGCGCGGCCGCTCACCGAGGTCAAGCTCGCCTGCATCATGTTCTCGCCCTCGGGCGGGCAGGAGCCGCTGGGCGCGCAGATCGGCCGCGAAAGCATTGCCGCCCAGGCCAAATGGCTGCGACGTCAGGCCCGCCTGGGCCCCACGCCGGTGTTCATGGGCCCCGCCTCGTTCATGTGCGGGCGCTCGATCCTGGACCTGCTCGGCCCGATGGCGACCGGAGGCACGCTGGTGCTGCGGCCAGCCGTGGACGAGCCGCAGCACGGCACGTTTGCGCACCACCTCGCTCTCCACCATGTCAGCGTGCTGGTGGCGAAGCCGTCGTTCCTGCGCCAGCAGCTCAAGGATCCCGCCTTCGGCGGCCATCATCTGCCGGCGCTACACACCCTGATCCTGGGTGCCGAGCCGATCACGCCGCCGCATTTCATGGCGCTGCGCCAGCGCTTTCCCGGCGTGCGCATCGTCCGCAACTACGACCGGGTCGAAGTGACAGGCGCGGCCACGTGGAGCGAGATCGACGCCTCGATGCACGACCCGCTCGCCAACACTTACACGCTGGGTCATGCGCGGTCCTGCGGCGAGGTGTTTCTGCGCAACGGCGAGATCTGCGTCGCGGGCCCCACCGTGATGCGCGGCTATATCAATGCGCCCGACATCAACCGCGTGCGCATGTTCCAGCACCGCGGCCGGCCCGCGTATCGCACCGGCCACTGGGGCATGATCGACGAGCGCGGCCTCGTCTTCTGGCAGGCGCAGTCGTCGACCCCTGAATGAGGTGGCCCGCCGTGGGGAACGGCCCCGCGGCGGGCGGGGCGTATCTCTTACACCGACATGGTCAAGCCGCGTCGGCCACCACGGTCAGGCGCGGCACGGGGTGTTCGACCGCGACGATGCGGCCCTGGCCGTCGAAATGGACGGTGGCGCTGCGTGCGTCCTGCAGGCGCACCAGGCGGGTCGGCTCGTCGCAGAAGCTGCGCACGTGGCGCAGGTTGCTCTGCGCGCCGCGGTGGCGGCGGCGCTCCAGGCCGCCGTAGCGGGCGCGGTTGTAGCGCGCCCAGCAGACCAGGATCGAGGCCATCAGCATCGACACGGCCAGGTAGACCAGCAGCGTGTCCAGCGAAGGCAGCAGCCGCAGCAGCGGGGAGACCCCGAGCGAGCGGGTCTGCACCACCGCCAGCACGCCGGCGGCGATGAGGTAGAAGAAGCCCGCCCAGGCGAGCGCCGTGAGCAGGACGTCGATGGATTGGCCGAGCGGAGTACGTCGAGTACGCAGAATCATGATGTGGGCGCCTTGATGCCGCGGTCCGGGCTCACCCAGCGCGCACGGCGCCGCCGGACCATCAGCATGACTTTGGGGAAACTGACCAGGGTGGTGAAGAGACTGATCATCCAGTAGGCGAACGGATACCAGATGACCCAGAAGAGCGAGCGCCCGAGCCCTCGCTCGTAGCGCCGGTCCACCAGCACGCTGATGCCGAACTGCATCAGGCAGACGATGGCCAGCACCATGCCGGTGAAGGCCGGCGGAACGAAATTCGCCACGTGCAACGCCGGCGGCATCGGAATGATCAGGCCGAGCAGACCCAATACGGTGAAGATGGCGAAGGCGAACGCCCAGATCGTGGAGAGGCAGAATTCGGCCATCATCACCCACATGCGGCGGTACTCCCAGCGCCAGATGCCGGTCATGTTCTTCAGAAACACCTCGGCCCCGCCCTGCGCCCAGCGCAGCCTTTGTTTCCAGAGCCCGCGCAGCGTCTCGGGCATCAGGATCCAGCACAGGCCGCGCGGTTCGTAGAACACCGACCAATGATCGCGCTGCAGCTTCCAGCTGATGTCGATGTCCTCGGTGATCATGTCCAGGCTCCAGTAGCCCACCCGGTCCAGCGCGGTGCGCCGAAACGCGGCCACGACGCCCGAGACCGTGAACACCTGGCCATAGACGCGTTGGGTGCGCTTGATCAGCCCGATGATGGAGGAGAACTCACCCACCTGAATGCGCCCGACCAGCGTGGAGCGCGTGCGCACGCGCGGATTGCCCGTGACCGCGCCGACGCGCGGGTGCAGCACCAGCGGCCGCACCAGATGCACCACGGCATCGGGGTCGAGGATGGCATCGCCATCGATGCACACCAGGTACTCGCTGTGCGCGGCCAGCGCCCCGATGCGCAGGGCCATGGCCTTGCCCTGGTTGGCGGCCAGATGAATCACGCGCAGCCGATCGTCCTCGAGCACCAGCTCGTCGAGAATCGCGCCGGTGTCATCGCTCGAGCCGTCGTTGATCGCGATGACCTCGATATGCGGGTATCGCTGCGCCAGCGCCGCCCGCAGCGTGTCGCGGGCGTGGTCCGACTCGTTGAAGCACGGCACCAGGATGGACACGAGCGGCTCGCCCGGCAGCACCGGCGGCGGCGTGTCGGGCCCGATGCGCCAATGGCGTTCCCACTGAAACCAGAAGTACAGGCCGCCCGTCATCCAGATCACCGACATCAGCATTGGATAAAAGAACACGAAGTCGAGCAGCACCTCGCTGGTGAGCAGCAGCATGAGCCCCAGCGGCAGGCCGGTTACGAGGCACAGCGTGGCGAAGGCAATCAGGCGTTGGATCATCGCACGGGATACCAGGAGTCGGAGATGGCCGGCCGGATCGTTTCCAGCGCCGGGTGGTCCTGCAGAAAGTCGTCGGGGTAGTAACCGAAGTTGCGCGCGCCGCGCAGTTGCAGGCGCTGCATCCAGCCCGCGATGATGGCCGCGTCGATTTCGCCGTCGCCCTCTCTGCGCCAATCGCGCGTCTGCAACTCGAATACCGTGCGATCCAGCCCGTTCGGCCGCTTTGCCACCACATCCACCATGCGGTCGAGCCAGGCGTTTTCCTGCCCTTCGGGCACGTTCTCCATGTAGGGCATGGCCATCGGCGCGGTCCAGTCGTAGGCGGCCAGGAAGTCGTCGAGGTTCTGGGCGAACCAGGCCTCGCTCTCCGGCGCCATCACGGGCGGCGCGTAGATGTTGCGCGCCGTCTTGATGCGCGGGCCGCGGATCGCCTTGACCTCCGCCGCGAGCGCGAGCGTGAAGTCCACCAGCGTGCGGCTCTTGTAGCGGGTCCAGCGCTGCATCGCGTCCGGATCGGCACGGATCTCCCGTATGCTGCCCGGCAGGCCCGCCGCGCCGTACGCCGCCAGCGCCGGCGCGCTGGCGTCTTCGAAGTCGCTCAGCAGCGCGTCGTCGTGAAACAGCACGCCGTCGAAGATCGCCTGGCGCGAAAGATCCTGGTAGATCTCGGTAATGCGCCGCCGCGACTCGGCGTCGTACGGCGAGAGCCGCACGTATTGCTCGCTGTCCACCGCCACCTCGCCCGTCTGGGGGTCCCAGCGCTGCACCCGCGGCAAGGCGGGGTCCAGATCGAACGACAGCACCGGCAGCCAGGCGTAGATCTGCACGTTGGCGCGATTGCGCAGTTGCCAGGCCACGCGGCTGAACAGGTCGGCGCGCACCGGCAGCCAGCGGTTCGGGAAATACAGCTCCCGGGCAAGCCCGTCCGCCTGCGGGTCGGCGAAGGCCTGCAGGAACACCGTGTTGATCTGCATGTCGACGATGCGCTGCACCAGCGCCCCGAGATTGCGGTCGGTCTGCTCCGGATCCGGGTCGTAGACGTAGTCGATGTCGACATGCGCCACGCGCATGAGCGGCCGCGCCTCGGTGCCCACCACCGAGTTCGCGAACGACTTGGTGGGCGGGTCGCTCGAGATCAGCAGCCGCGGCGTGGACATCAGGCTCTCGACCTTGGCCGTGCCGTCCTCGAGCGTCATGCCCATCACATAACCATGCTGGCCGGCGATGCCGAGCGCCGTGCCGCTCTCCGCGCCATACGGCCAGACCCAGGCCCGCGGGCGCTTGCCGGTGGCCTGTTCGATCTTGTGCGAGATCGCCGCGATGTCGCGCGTCATGCGGGCCCGGTGCGCCGCTTCCGTCTCGTAGGTGCCGCTCGCGCGGTCGTAGGCCCGCACGGCCGCGGCCGGCTGGCTGTTGCCCTGCGGATTGGCGAGCATGCCGTAATGCAGGTTGTCGGTGTGGGCCGCGACCTCCACCAGGCCCGAGCGCGACAGTTCCCCCACCTCGCTCCAGTTCAAGAAGCGCTCGCGTTCGACCTTCTCGCCGCCGAAGTCGACCGGCTGATCGCGGGGCGTATCCATCCACTTGCCCACCGGCGCCACCACCGCGGGCCAGTTGAAGGCGCGCAGAATGGGCAGCACGCGCGTGAGCGTGCTGCGGTAGCCGTCGTCGAACGTCAGCAGCACCGCTTTAGGCGGCAAGGCCGGGCCGCCCTGGTTGGCCGCGATGATCTGCTCGATCGACACCGGCTGGTAGCCGTTCTCGCGCAGCCAGGTGAACTGGCGCACGAGACGGTCGGTGCGCACGCTCAGAAAGCGCTGGTCGGGATCGTCGTCCTCGACATCGTGATATCCCAGCACCACGAACTGATTCTTCGGCCAGGGCTCGTCCGCGTGACCGCGCTGCCGTTCGGCGGGCGGCACGAAGACCGGTACATCCTTGGCGCAGGCGCTCAGCACGCTGACGGCGAAGAACAGGGCCAATGCTCGCAGGAAGGAGAGGCGCATGGTCGGCTTCTAGAAACGGAAGGTCATGTCGAGGACGAGCCGCAGTTCGCGTTCTCGGTCGCCGTCGTAGGGACGGCTGATGGCAGTGGCGGTCGCGCCGATGGCGAAGGCATCATTGGCCTGCCAGCGCTGGCCGTAGCTCAGCGTCACGATCCCGCCCGAGCCGTAGTCGCGCTGCGAATACAGGCCCGCGCCGACCGCCGCCGTCTGCGTCCAGACGGACTCGTAGCGGCGGCTCAGCACGTGCGTCAGCTGCACGCTGGGCAACACGGTCAGGTCGGCGCGCGGATTGAAGTACGGCGTATCGCGCAGCGTGTTGCGCGAGGCGAACACGTCGAGGTTCAGATCGGCGGTGAGCGTGGGTGCCGTATACAGCCGTTCGCGCCCCTGCACGCCCAGCGTGTAGCGGTTGTTGCCATCGCTGAAGCGCGACGGCGAGGCGAGGAATGTCCACTCGCGCCGCTCGTCGGCGCGCCAGCGCACGAAGGCGGCCGCACTGTTGGAAGTGACGTCGTTGGTCAGCGCACGCAGGGGCGTCGCACGCGAACGCCAGTCCAGGCTCGCGCCGACCTGCCACGAATCGTCCAGATCGAGCGCGCCCGACAGGCGCAGCCCCGGCTTGGTGCCGAAGCCGTAGTTGTTGGCCGACACCTCGCCCTCGACCGTCACGTCACGCACGCGCCACTGCAGTCCGGTACGGGCCCAGCGGTAGCGCCCCTTGCCCTCTTCGAACTTCCCCGTCGCGTAGCCCAGGCCGGCAAAGACGCGCCAGTCGTCGGAGATCGGCGGCGAGTACAGCACGGTCTCGACGGCGGTCTCGCCATCGCCGGCCACGGCGCTGTCGTTGGCCAGCCCGCGCGACGCCGTGACCTGCAGCTCGGATTTGTGGTGCAGGGCCACGGCGCGCGCAAGCTGCCGCGCCGACAGGTCTTCCGGGTAACGCGTGATCACATCCTCGGCGAGCAGGTCGGCCTGGCGCCATTCCTGCAGCGACAGTGCCGTGTAGCCTTGTCCGACCTCAACCGCGAGGCTGCGCGGCGACAGCGTCTCGGCCATCTTGAGCTCGCGCTCGGCCTCGCGCGGCCGTTCCCGGGCGAGCAGCACATCGGCCCGCCCCGCGCGCAGGCCCGAGTTGTAGGGCGCCTCGCGCACGAAATCGTCGAAGCGCGCCTGCGCTGCTTTCGTGTCGCCCGCCAGCAATCGGGCCTGCGCGGCGGCACGGCTCGCCTCCAGGTGGAGATCGTTCGGCATCCGCATTTCCTGGCCCTTGTAGTAGAGCCAGGGATTGAAGTTGTCCTGCACGGCGTCGATGGACGCCACGGCCTGTGTCGCGCGTTCGTTCTCCGACAGGGCATAGAACAGACCGGTATGCGTGACGAGGCGATCCGTCGCCTCGTCGTCGGCCGCCGTCGGATGCGTAGCCGTGAGTTCGAACAGGGACTGCGCCCGGTCGGGCTGGCGCAGGTAGAGATAGGCGTTGGCCACGTCGTTGTTGGCATAGCGCGGCACATTGACGCCCTGCGCCTGCAGGGCCTCATACTCGCCGACCACCTCGCGCATGTGGCCGCGCACGTACAACGCATGCAGCCGGTCGATCCGCGCGCGCAGCACATCGCCCGCGGCCTCGGGCCCCAGCGGCGTCCACGCCTCGATCTGTGCGTCGAGCCGCGCGATCGCGCGATCCGCCACGACATGGCGTTCCGTCTCGTTGCGCGCGGGCATGCCCGCCATGCGTACCAGCTCGGCCGCCTCGTCGCCTTCGATGCGGCGCAACTGGGCATCCGTCAGCAGGCCGGGGTCGGCGCGTGCCACGCGCAGCGCCGCGCCGGGCAGCCCTGCACGCTGTAGCGCAAAGACGTAGGCGCGCTTGACGTCGTTGCGCCCCGGCGTGAGCTGGTAGGCGCGATCCGCCTCTTCGAGCGCCGCGAACGGCAGCTGGGCGCGCGCATACGCATAGCTGAGCGCGAGGCGCCGATCCGGATTGCGCGGCGCCGCCGCCACCAGCCGCTGACCCAGGCTGATCGCGTCGGCCACCTGGCCCGCATCGGCCAGCACCATGGTTTCACCGAGCACGAAGGTGTCGTCCTGCGGAAACGGCACGGCACCCTTGCGATAGACCCCCAGCGCCTGATTCCAGCGCTTTTCGTCGCGATAGGCGCGGGCCACCACGGCGAGCGCTTCGGCCGGCAGCGGCATGGCGACCGCGAGCGACTCATAGACTTCGATCACTTCCGCGCTGCGGCCCGCACGGCCCGCGATGACGATCAGATCGATGATCGCGCGCTCGTCGTGCGGATCGAAGCTCACACGCTGACGCAGCATCACGAGCGCCGGCCCGTAGCTGCCTTCGCGCGCACCGATGATGAGCGCGTCGTACTCTTCGTCCCCCTTGGCCCCCGCCGCCTGGCCGCACGCGAGCGCGCTCGCGATGGCCAGCGTCAGCGCCAGCGGCCGTCTTGCGTAGAAGGGAAAACCTGCCGATCGTCGAGCCATACCGTTTCTGCGCCGTCTGCGTTGGAGGGGGAAGGAGTCGAACGTGGCGCAAGTATGGGGAGGCCGGATCGCCATAACCTTTTACGGCCAGCCAAAACGCATTGCGCGGCAGGAAAATCTGCGGTCCGGAGGGGAGATCTCTGGTTGCACTGCAAAATGAAATCTCGTTGCCTGCCCCGTGGCGGTGCATGGCGCACGGCATGCCGCTTGCGTGGCCGACACGTGCAGCAGCCTGGCTGCATGACATGGGAGAACAACGATGAATGATCGACAACGCAACGATGCGCCGACGACCGAGGTGTCACCGGAGCGCAGGCGCGAGCTGCTGGATCAGGGCAACGCGCAGCCGCAGACGCCGGAACCCGCGCGACGCGACCAGGTGGACGTGGCGAACGACGTACAGGAGGGTCTGGCGGACGCCAACGAGCGCGCGGCCCCCACGAGCACCGAAGACGAGAATCGCGCCACGCGCCCGAACGGCGGCACGGGCAGCACGGACGCCCGCACCGATACGTTCAAGCCGGCCGACGACACGCCTTCGGTGTTGCCCAGCAAGCGCGGGCCGCGCGAATGAAGGCGGTGCCGCGCAGGTAAATATTTCCTGCGCCTGAGCGCGACGATCCCTCCGGCGACTGACGGGCTCATCGGCTCAGGCCGGCTTGAACACCATCAGCGCGAAGATGGCCAGGAAGGCGCCCAGCGCGGGAAAGCCCAGGACGAACCAGGCCTTGAAATAGCGGCGGAAGGCAGGCGTGAGCGGGGTGCCGGCCGCGGCGCTGGCGGCCGCCTCGTCGCGCATCAGGATCTGCAGCCGCACTACAGGCAGCCAGCACGCGATCGCCAGCACGTAAAGCAGCGCCGACCACTTCAGCCAGGGCGTGGACCACGGCAACTGCATCAGGTGCACCAGATACCAGCCGGTGAGCGGCTGCAGCACCGCGGTGGTCGCGGTAAAAATCCAGTCGGCCCGCACCACGTGGCGTGCCACGCTGGCGACCACGCGCACATCGCCCTGGAGCACCACGCACAACAGGTAGAACGCGGAGCCCACGCCCGTACCGAACAGCACGGTCGACGACAGGATGTGCACCAGCTTGAACAGGAAATAATCCATCAGCGCCTCGCGGGTTTCCCGCCATCATGCAGATAGAGCAGCCAGAGGGCCGCAAGCATGGGCAGATTCTTGGAAATCGGACCGAACGGATGCAGCCACTGCTCCGGCAGGGACCACGTAATGATGACGGTGTAGCCGCCGATCAGCGCCATCTGTGCCAGCCACAGCCAGCGTGCGCGCAGACCGCGCCAGGTGAGCGTCAACACCCCGAACAGCAGATCGAGCAGCGCGGCGCCGTAAAGCGCCAGCGGCGCCAGCCACGCCGGCAGCCCCACGCGCTGCAGCATGGCGAGGCTGTCCGCCACGGGATAGAGGCCGAACGACACCGCCGCCGTCCAGATCCAGACCGCGGCCAGGGTGAGCTTGAGCAGCGGGATGAACTGTCCCAGCACGGCCTGGGACCGCCGTGCATCGCGCGTGGCGGGCGGGATGAATCCGGCCGGATCGCGGGGTTCGCGACCCAACAGCCGCGCGAATGGGCGGGGGTCGCCGGTATTGCCACGGGCAAGCATATCCACGGCATCCCGGCTCACCATGCCACCGGTCAGCGGTGCCGCCATCCCCGCCAGGGCCCGGGCGAACCCGGACGCCAGCGGGAGGACCACCACCCTGCCCTGCATGCCCAGTTGCTCGCGCAACGACTGCAGATAGGCGCGCAGGCTGAGTGGCCGGGGTCCGCAGAAGGCCAGGGTCGCGACGCGTTCGCACGGCGCATGCAGTAGCGCCACCACGCCGTCGACCACGTCGTCGATGTGGACGGGCTGGATCCGCTGGCGGCCGCCGTCGGGCAACACCAGCACGGGCAGCACGGCCAGCTTTTCGAACCAGGCCGCGCTGGCCCCACCTGGGCCGTACACCAGCGAAGGCTGAACGATGAAGGCGGGGCGGCCCGCGTTGCGCAGCGCGTCGTCGGCGGCGCGCTTGCTGCGATGGAACACGGTGCGCGCATGGGCGTCGGCGCCCAGCGCCGAGATCTGGATCACCCGGGCGCCCCGTCGGGCCGCCGCGGCGAACAGCGCGCGTGGCACGCGGGTATGCAGCGTCTCGTGGTCCTGCGCCGTGCCCCGGAAGATGCCGACGGCGTTGATCACCGCGTCCACGCCGATGAGCAGCTCGTCCCAGTCAGCGGCGGACACCATGCGGGAAACCTCCGCGGGAACGAACTTTGCTCGCGTATCGATGGCGCCAGATGGCGGCCGGCGCACGGGACAGACCAGCTCATGCCCCTGCCCGGCCAGCGCCACGACGAGATGGCTGCCGATGAAGCCCTGCCCGCCCGTCACGAGAATTTTCATGTCGTAGTTCCTTTGCGCTTTCTTCGGCCGACACGGCCGATGCGAATCGCTGTCACCCGCACAGCGGGCAAGCAACCGCCATACCCGCAACCGCCCCGGAGGAAACATGTCGAAGTGGAATTCTGCCGTGCGTGAAGGACTGCGCAGCGGCACTGCCGCCAGTCTGCTGTCCACTGCCGTACTCATGGCGGCCGGCCGCCGCTACAGCGACAGCGCTTATGCCCCCACCAACGCCACCAGCCAATGGCTGTGGGGCCGGCCCGCCTTGCGCGCCGACGGCCCCTCGGTCCGTCATACCGTGACCGGCTACGTGGTCCACCACGGCGCGTCGCTGTTCTGGGCCGCCCTGCATGCGCGAGCCACGCAGGACCTGCCCCGCGCCGACACGCCGGGCGGGGCCATGGTGGGCGGCATGGCCGCCGCCGCAGTGGCCTGCTTCGCCGATTACGTGCTGACGCCGAAGCGCTTTACGCCGGGCTTCGAACACCGGCTGCCGCGCACCGCCCTCTTCTGTGCCTACCTCGCCTTCGGCGCGGGGATCGGCCTCGCTTCCCTGCTCTGGCGTCGCCGCCAGGCTCGAACCAAGGAGTCTTCCATGACCGAAAAATTCCCCGACCGCATCAGCGGCCAACCCGACACCAACGCCGGCGCACTCCGACCCAGTGGCCGGGCCGACACCCCCGCGACGCCCGACCTCGATCATCCGCCGCGCGTGCAGGATCCGGACGGCACCGGTTTCGACCGGGCCGAGGCCGTCGAGGAGCGCGAGGCGCGCGACGGCACCTTGCCGGGCGCGCCCGAGACCAACAACGCGGCCATCCGGCGCCCCAACGGCACGCCGGTACGTGACAACTGACGGGGGCAAGGGGCGCGCGGCAGCTCGCCGCGCGCCCCAGCTTCGCGCTACCTTTCCTCGAAATCTCCGGCGCCGAGCTCGATCCGGCCATCCGCCGGCACCCACTGCGTGCGCTTGCCGGCCGCGCGCAGCTCATCGGCGCCCGCCTCGAATGCCCTCAGCAAGGCGGTCGGGCTGCCATCCTCCGCCCCGAAATGGCGGCGCAGCACATCGCCCGATATTTCGAACTCGCGTTCGACCCCCGCGGTTTCCATGCGAAACACCACGTTGTCCTGCTCGACATGGGCCTGCGTGTCTTTGGTGAATTTGGTCATCATTACCTCCTGTCAGGGTGAAGAAATCGGCGCGGCCTGCAGCGCCGCGAAATGCGCAACCGTGCGCGCCAGGCCGTCGGCGGGCGCCACGCGCGGGGACCAGCCCAGCGTGCTCCTGGCCAGCGAGATGTCCGGGCACCGATGCACCGGATCGTCCTGCGGCAGCGCGCGGTACTCCAGCGGCGCGTCCACGCCGGTGAGCGTGCGTATCATCGTGGCCATCTCCATCATGCTCATCTCCGCAGGATTACCGAGGTTCACTGGAGACGCCAGTTCGGGCGGGCTCTCCATGAGGCGGATCAGGCCTTCGATCAGATCGTCGACGTAGCAAAACGAGCGCGTCTGCGTGCCATCGCCGTAAATCGTGAGCGGCTTGCCCGACAGCGCCTGCACGATGAAGTTGGACACAACCCGCCCGTCATCCGGCGCCATGCGGGGGCCGTAGGTGTTGAAAATGCGCGCGATCTTCACCACCACGCCGCGCTGGCGCGAAAACTCCATGAACAGCGTCTCGGCGCAGCGCTTGCCCTCGTCATAGCAGGAGCGAGGACCCACCGGGTTCACATGCCCCCAGTAGCCCTCGCGCTGCGGATGCTCCAGCGGGTCGCCGTACACCTCGCTGGTAGACGCCTGCAAGACGCGTGCCCCGCTCTCGGCGGCCAGTTCGAGCAAGGCCATCGAGCCGAGCACGCAGGCGCGCAGCGTGCCGATCGGGTCGGCCTGGTAGTGCACGGGCGATGCCGGACAGGCAAGGTTGTAGATTCGCTCGGGCCGCAGGTCGGTGACGGGCCGTGCCACCTCCTGCCGCCGCAGCGTGAAGCGCGGATGCGTCATCAGGCCGGCAATGTTCTCCATCCGACCGGTCTGGAAGTTGTCCAGGCACACCACCTGCCAGTCCAGCGCCAGCAGCCGTTCGCACAGATGCGAACCCAGGAAACCCGCGCCGCCAGCTACCAACGCCAGGCCCGGCGCAGAAGTCAGTTCCGTCATGATGTCTCCATGAGATCGTCCAGCGCGCGCAGCCAGTCGGCCACGAATCGCTCCATGCCGAAGCGCGTGAGCGCGGTCAGGCGGGCGGCCGCGCCCCAGCGGCGCGCCAGGTCGGGGTCGTGTTCGAGCGCGGCCATCGCCTCGCCGAGCCGCTCGGGCCGCGTATCCACGTAGCCGCTCTGGCCATTGACGATGACCGTCGGCAGCTCGGTGGCGGCGAAGCCCACCACCGGCAGCCCGCACAGCATGGCCTCCACCAGCGACAGGCCCAGGCTCGCATATCGAATCGGGCTGAAGAAATAGCGATAGCGGGCCATGAAGGCCGCCACTTCCATATTCGGAATCTCGCCCAGCCCGCCCAGCGCTTCGGATCCCATGCCGATCAGGTCCAGCGGATGGCGCGCGCGCAGCGTCTCGAACAGATCCAGGCCGATCCGCCGGCCGCGGCGGGCAAGGTGGTTCACCACCACGATGCCGCGGGCGAACTCACCGCCATATCGGACCGCGGGCGCCGGCACGCCATGCTCGATGACGCGCGCCGGCATGGCTCCGCTGTCCCACATGATCGCGTTGTAATGGGTCACGTGTACGAGCATGCCGCGGGCATGCTGGAACGGGTGGCGCGTATCGGTCGGATGCGGCTCCGGCGGGTTGTGCTCGAGATAGAGGCTGGGCAGCCGCCGTTGCTCCGGCGTCAACAGCCGCTCGGCATCCCGCAGATTGTTCGCATGCTGATAGATGACGCAATCGAAGCGCTCGTCGCGCAGCGAGCCCGCCGCCACCTGGCTCAGGTTGGGACCCCACGGGATGCGCTTTCCCAGCGGGCCATAGCCGGGCCGGCCGTCCATGGTGCCGGGCACCACGAAGGTATGCGGCACATGCGAGAGCGAATACAAGTAGTTGCCGTGCACATGCCAGGTGAGGATGCGCAGCGGCCTGCGCGCCCGCGCCGGATCCGTTTGTCTGTTCGCGTCGGCGGCGGTCATGGCGCCGGCTCCGCGAGTTGGCGCCGCACCTGTGCCATGACCATCGGCACCGTCACGGCGAGTGCGCAGGGATGCCCGATCGGACAGTCGAACACGCTGCACGGCCGGCACGGCATGTCCGCCGCCAGGACGGGATTGCGCTCCGTATCGCGCGGCGCCCAGCGCCGCACGTCGCTGCCCGACGCGATCACGACGCTGCGCGCGCCCACCGCGGCCGCCACATGCGAGATCCCGGTATCGTTGCAGACGAGGAGCCGGCTGCGGCGCACCAACGCCGCCAGGCCCCCCAGCGATGTCTGCCCTGCCACGTCGCCGAGCCGCGCGCCCGTCAGGGCCCGCAGCGCGTCCAGCAAGGGCCGTTCTTCCTGCGTGCCGGTCAGCACGACCTGCCAGCCTTCGCTGCACAGCCGGTTCGCCACCTCGGCATAACGCGCCACCGGCCAGCGGCGCGACGGCAGCCGCGCGCCCACATGCATCAGGACGAGCCGCTCACGGCGCAGATCATGGCGCTCCATCAAGGCGTCCACTTCCGCTTCGTCGCCCGCGCTCAGCGGCAACTCGAGCCGGTCATCCTCGGCCGGCACACCCACATGACGCAACAGGCGCAGATAGCGCTGTGGCTCCGGCAGCGTGTCGGGCCAGAGCATGCGCGCGCCGCGGCTCTCCTCGGCGGCCTCGGGCACGAAGCCGCCCCAGCGGCGCGCGCCGAACCGCGCCACGATGCCATTGGCAACACCCCCGCTGCCATGCATCTGCAAGGCGACGTCGGGCCGAAGCGCCCGCATCCGGCGATAGAACGCGGGCAGTTCGTGCTCGCGCGGCGCCTGCTCCGGGAACGCGGCGACACCAGGGAACTCGAGCAGCTCGTCCACGTAGGCGGAGAATCGGCTCACAAAGCCGCGCGCGCCGGCGAGTCCCACCAGAAGGATGCGGCTGTCCGGACAGGCGCGCCGCAGCGCCCGCAGCGCCGGCACGGTGCACAGCATGTCACCGAGCTGCAAGGCGCGGAACACCGCGATACTGCGCGGCGGGCGGGCCGGGTCGATCAGCGCCCTCATGGGTACACCCGGCCGAAACGCAGTATTCCCACGATGCGCCAGAAGGTGGCGAGCACGGGGATGCAGGCGGAGGTGATGAGCAGGTCCAGCACGTCGCGCGGCCGCCTGGCGGTGCCGCGCAGCCGGCGGACGAAGAACATGCCGGTCAGCGCCAGCCACACCACCCACGCGAACGCGGCCGGCATCGGACCCTGCATGCGGGCAAGCGCCGCCGCGCTCAGGGCAAGGGCCGTGACGAACGCCGCGCAGGTGACGAAGTAGAACCAGGGCGGCGAGCTGCGGATGCGCGTGCGGAAAAGATCGGGATGCTTGCGATACAGCAGCCCATCGAACAACACCTTCTTCTGCATGCGCAGCCCGCCGAGAAACGGCACCGGCCGATACGGGTGCTCGACCCGCGCCAACGGCGCGCGCAGCACGCGCATGCCCTGGGTGATCAGCGCGAAATGCAGATCGGAGTCCTCGCGCCAGGCCATCGTGAAACGCGGGTCGAAGCCGCCCACCTGTTGCAGCGCGCTGCGGCGCACGAAGCAGTTGGCGGTGATGAACTCGGAACGCGTCAGCCCGCTGGCGTCACGCTCGTAATCGGTGGGAGGATCGGGCAAGGGCATCGAGGTCGCGCCGCTCAACGCCGCCACATCCGGCGTCAGCGCACGCACGCCCTGCCCCACCCAATCCGGCGCCGGAATGGTGTCGTCGTCGGTAAACGCGATCAGACTGCCGCGTGCCGCACGCCAGCCCGCATTGCGGGCCCCGGCCGGGCCGCGGGTTTCATGCACGGCGAGATAGCGCAACGCCGGCAGGCCGTCCCAGCTCAGGGCGACGCCGGTCACCTGCGCCTCGGTCGCCGCGGACGCGCCGTCATCGCACACGATCACCTCGTACATGTCGCCCGGAAACTGCTGCATGCCCAGCGCGGCGAGACAGCGCCCGAGCAATTCGGGCCGTCCGCAAGTGGGCACGACCACCGACACCAGCACGCCGCCCGCTTCGGACCTCATCGCGGCTTCTCGACCAGGTAGGAGCCGATCACGAGCGCGTCCAGCGGCGAGCTCCAGAACGATTCGACCGCATCGCGCGGCGTGCAGACGACGGGTTCGCCGCGGGTGTTGAACGACGTGTTCACGAGCACCGGCACGCCTGTCAGCTTTTCGAAGGCGGCGAGCAGGTCGTAATAGCGCTCGTTCTGATCGCGCCGGACCGTCTGGACCCGCGCCGTGCCGTCGATGTGCCTGACCGCGGGAATCTGCCGCGCGCGGTGCGGCAGGACGTCGTACACGAACAGCATGAACGGCGCACAGATCCGCGCGGCGCCGCGCCCGTCGAACCACTCCACCGCCCGCTCTTCCATCACGACCGGCGCCACCGGCCGAAAATCCTCGCGATCCTTCAGGCCATTGAGGCGTGCCTGCATGGCGCTGTCGAGCGGCGCGGCCAGGATCGAGCGCGAGCCCAACGCGCGCGGGCCGAACTCCATGCGCCCCTGGAACCAGCCGATGATCTTCTGCTGCGCAAGCAGCGCAGCCGTCTCGCCCGCCACGTCGTCGAGCCTGCGGTAGGCCAGCCGCGATTGATCGAGGAAGCGCTCGATGGTCTCGTCGTCGTACGCGGGCCCGAGGTAGGCATGCTCCATCGTCCACGCCCGGCCCTGGCCGCGCCGGTGGTAGTCGACATAGAGCGCCGCGCCCAGCGCCGTGCCCGCATCGCCTGCGGCCGGCTGAACCCACACATCCTCGAACGGACCATCGCGGGCGATCCGCGCGTTCATGACGCAGTTGAGCGCCACACCGCCCGCCATGCTCAAGGCCCGCGCGCCGGTCTGCTCGTGCAGCCATTGCACCATGTGCAGCGCGGTTTCCTCCAAGACATACTGCAGCGAGCTGGCGATGTTCTTGTGCCGCTCATCGAAGGTCGCGCCCCGCCGCCGCGCAGGTCCGAAGCGTTCGACCAGACGCGCCGGCTGGAGCGAATAGCCGCCCGCCTCTTCCAGCTGCAGGATCTCGCGAAACTCCTTGCGATAGGTGGGCGTGCCGAACGACGCGAGCGCCATCACCTTGTATTCGTCGGAAGAATGCAGGAACCCGAGATAGCGCGTGACGTCCTCGTAAAGCAGGCCGAGCGAGTGCGGCAGATCGATCTGTTTGAGCCGCGCATACTCGCCATCGTGAAAATGGCCATAGCTGGTCGCGACGCGCTCGCCCCGCCCGTCCATGGTGAGCACGGCGGACTCCGGGTGCGGCGTGGCAAGGAACGCGCTGGCTTCGTGCGCCAGATGATGGTCGAGATAGGTCCAGCGGGACTGGATGTGGTCCAGCGTCAGGTCGTCGAAGCGCGGGGACTTGAGGTGATGGGGCGCGCCGTCCAGCAGCTGACGCGGCGCGTTGACCAGATAGGAGATGAACAGCGGGTCCCAGGGCGATGCGCCATCCGGACCGACGCCGGCCCGCGACGGTTCGAGCGGCAGCACGATCTCGGGCGCCAGGCTCGCGCCCTGCCCCAGCAGCCGGGGATCGTAGGAGTAGACGATGTGGTCCACGTCGCGCAGCCGGATGCCCGCTTCGGCCAGGCAGTAATCGATCGCGTGATACGGCAGTTGCCAGGTGGTGAACGGCACCGGCCGCTTGCCGTGCTTGACGCGCGTGAAGCGCTCTTCTTCCGCCGCGGCGAGCACGACGCCATCGCGAACCAGCGCGGCGGAGCAGTCGTGGTAGGCGGCGTTGATGCCTAGGGTGTACATGGTCGTCTCCTATGCAGCGGCCCGCGGGGCGCGCCGGCGCAGATCCAAGAGTTCGTGCGCGGCCGCGGCCACGCGCGCGGGCGCCACCCCGGCGAGGCAGGCGTGGTGCCCCTGTGGGCACACGCTGCGGTAGCAGTACTTGCAGGGCACATCGTGATTGAGCACGCGCGCCGGCGTCTGCCAGGGTGTGTGCTGGGGGTTGGTCAGCGCGTAGAGGTCCACCACCGGCACCCGCAGCGCCGACGCGATGTGGGCCGGCCCGCTGTTGTTGCAGATGAACACGCTGGCCCCTTCGAGCGCCGCGCCCAGTTCGCCCAGCGAGAGCTGGCCCGACAGATCGATGAGACCGGGCAACAACGCGCGCGCCCGCATCAGCGCCGCGGCGAGCGCCGGATCCTCGCTGCCGCCCAGCAGCAGCACACGGCGGCCCTCTCCCCGCAGACGCGTGAGCGCCTCCACCAGCAGCGCGCCCGGATAGCGGCGCGAGCTTGCCGTGGCGCCCGCGTGCACCGCGATCCAGCCCGAGCGCTCCGTCACACCGGCGGCGTGCAAGGTGGCGTGCAGACCCCTGCGGTCGATCTCGCGCACCTTGAAGGACAGCCCCACATCGTCGCAGCGCGCGCCGATGGCGGCCACTAGATCCAACTGGCGCTGCACCTCGTGCCGCGTCCCGGACTCCGGCTCCGTCTCGCGCTGCCAATGAGAGATCAGGCGGTACGGGTTCTCGCGGCTGTAGGCCAGCACGCGCGGAATCCCGGCCAGATGGCACAGCAGCGCGGCCGGCAAGGCGCTCTGGCTGTATACGGTGAAAATCACCGCCCCATCCACGCCGAGCGCACGCATACGCGCAATGGCGTCGAGATCGCCCTGATGTCCACGAGAGCCGTTCTTCACCCACGCCGCCTCGTGTACGACCGTCGCATCGATCTCCGCCACGAACGGCGCGAGCTGCGCGCCCGACGGCGAGGCCAGCAGCGTAATGCGCCGCCTGCCGCCATCGCGCAGCGCCCGCATGGCCGGCGTGCTCATCAGCACGTCGCCCATGTTGTCGAGCCGTATGCACAGCAGATGATGGCAGCCGGCCCAGTCGGCGGCACCCGGCGCGGCATGCGGGTCCGGCACAGGCGGCGCCATCTCGTGTCCGGTCTCGTCGCGCGACAGGACGGCGCTCATGCCGCCACCCCGTCGAGCAGCCCGCCGCGGCTCGCCAGCCGCGCCAGCACCGCGTCGGCGGCCGCCAGCAGATCGGGCACCACGATACGGGGCCGGCGCAGCGGGCCGCCGCGCCAGATCGTTTCGTTGCCCACATTCAACAGTACGGTCTCGCAGCCGGCCCGGCGCCCGGCCTCGACGTCATCGAGGATGTCGCCGATCATCCACGATGCGGACAGATCCAGGCGCAGATCCTTCGCCGCCCGCCGCAGCAGGCCGCAGGCGGGCTTGCGGCAGTCGCACAGCCGGGCATAGCGCGACACGCTGCCGGCCGGGTGATGCGGACACCAGTACAGCGCGTCGAGCTGCGCGCCGGCATCGCTGAACATCCGCTTCAGCCGTTGCGCCATGGCCGCGAGCTGGGCCTCGTCGAAACGCCCATACGCCAGCCCCGACTGATTGCTGATCACCACCAGCGGCAGGCCCGTCGAGGCCAGGCGCCGCAGGCCCGCCCGCGCGCCCGGCGCGAACGTCATCAGCGCCGGATCCACGTTGTAGGGCACGTCGGCCAGCAGCGTGCCGTCCTTGTCCAGGAAGATGGCCGGGCTCAGGGCCATGATGTTTCCTTCATGGGCAGCACCATCACTTCCGGCACCACCGATTCGGGCGGCTGCAGCAACACGAAGCGCACCGCGCGGGCCACGTTGGCGGGATCCTGCAGTGTGTCGACATCGATATCCGGAAAGCGATCGAGCAGGAAAGGCGTGCGCATGCCGCCCGCGATGACCGCGCTGACCTTGATTCCGGCGCCGCGCAGCTCCGCATGCAGCGCATGCGACAGGCCCATCAAGCCCCACTTGCTGGCGTGATACACGCTGGCATTCGGCCAGGCCCGGCGGGCGGCCGTCGACGCGATGTTCACGATATGACCGCCCGGCACCAGTAAGGGCTGCGCGAACTTGGCCATCAGGAACGGACCGGTCAGGTTGGTGCGCAGCACGCGCTCCCACACGTCGGCATCGAGACCTTCGAGGGGCGCCGTCACGTCCACGCCGGCGCTGTTCACGATGGCGTCGAGCCGGCCGAAGTGCCGATGGGCAGCCTCGAGTCCGTCCCGCACATCGATCAACACCCCCACGTCCATCGCGAGCGGCAGCACATCCGCGCCCTGCGCGCGCAGCCGCTCCGCCAGCATGGCGGCTCGCTGCCCATCGATGTCGGCGATCGCCACGCGCGCGCCGTCGGCCGCCAGCATCTCGCACAGCGCGGCGCCCAGGCCGCTGCCCCCGCCCGTCACCAGCACGACCCGGTCCGTCAGACTCTCCCACTCGTTCATCGTTCGCTCCTTCACGCCGCGATGCGTGCCGCGCGCGGCTGCGTGGCGGGTTGTCCGGCGATCATCCGGCCGTACACGTTCAACAGATCCCGCGCCACGCGGCGCCAGGTGTAATGACGCCGCGCGCGCTCGCGTCCTGCCTGCCCCATGCGGTGGCGCAGCGCCGGATCGCGCGCCAGCTGGGCCAGACAGGCCGCCAGCGCCTCGGGATTCTTGGGCGGCACGAGCAGGCCCGTGCGCCCGTCGACCACGGTAGTGCGGATGCCGCCGGTGTCCGAACCCACCACCGGGCGCCCGCAAGCCATCGCCTCCACCGGCGTGATGCCGAAGGGCTCGTACCAGGGCGTGGTGACGAACACGTCGCTCGCGCAGTAATAGCGCGCCAGGTCCGCGCGCGCGCGCCGTCCCTCGAACTGCACCCACGGGCCCACCCCGGCGTCCTCGGCCAGGCGGCGCAGCCGGCCGATCTCCGGCGTGGCGCGCTCGTTCGGCAGATCGCTGTTGCCGCCCACCACGCACAGCCTGGCGGCGATGCCATGGTCCTGGCGCAGCCTCGCAAGGCCCAGGATCACGTTGTCAACGCCCTTGCGTGGCACCATGCGGCCGAGCTGCAGCAGACGGAAGTCGTCATCGGCCCAGCCGAGCTCGGCGCGCGCCTGAGCCTGTGGCATCGGGCGCATTTCCGCGGCGTCGTAACCGCAAGGCACGATGTCGATGCGGCGCGGATCGGCGCTGTAGAGCTGGAGCAGATCGAGCCGGTCCTCGGGACATTCGGCGATGATGCGGTCGGCATGCCGCACGATCTCGTCTTCGATGTCGAAGCGGCTGTCCGGAAACTTGTCGGCCTCCTGCTGGTGACGCCGGCGCACCTTGCCCAAGGCGTGAAACGTGACCGCCAGAGGAATGCCGTGCGCCTGAGCCACGGGCAGCGCGGCGTGCGCCGACATGAAGAAGTTCGCATGCAGGGCGTCGTAGCCATGCAGGCTCAGCGACACATAGCGCATCAGGTAGGCCGAAAAGGCGTCCATGTGCGGCAGCAGCGTTTCCTTGGGCAGATAGCAGGCCGGCCCGGCCGGAACGTGGATGACGTTGACATTGGGCAGCCAGTGCACCACCTCCGGCTGCAGGGGGTTGTCCTTGCGCGTGAACACATCGACATGCACGCCCGACGCACCGAGCTGGCGCGCGATCTGCGCCACATAAATGTTCTGCCCACCACTGTCCACGCTGCCCGCGACGGCAAGCGGCGACGCGTGTTCACTGATCACGGCGATCCTTCTCATGTCCCTGCTCCTTTGATACGGCCACTCGGGGCCACAGCGGGTGTGGCGGGTCTCCGGGTGCCGCCGCCAAGGCTTCGGACGAGGCTCTCCAGATGCGGGACGGGAACGCAAGCACTGTGCCGTCGAGGCCGCTGAGAAGCGCTTCTCAGCGCGACGGATTTCGCGGCACCCACGGGGATCAGGCACTTCTTACAGGACGGGCGTAAGAATGACGAGGGGCGCTTGATCCCCCGCTTGATGCCGCGATTGCTCCCTCGCTTGATCCCGGTATCACGGCGCCCGCCGAAAACGTTTCGCGCGCAACGAATCGCGGTCGACCGGACCGCGCCGCGGCGCTGTACCGCGCGCGCGAAACGGCAAAGCGTCGCGCGCCCGCTCAGCCCCGGCGCAGCGGCACCAGCGCGCCCACGGTGGCGACCAGCTCATTGATGTCGGCCGGTTTGGCGAGATGCACCTGAAACCCCGCCAGCAGGCTGCGCAGGCGGTCTTCCTGGCTGGCGTGGCCCGACAAGGCCAATGCCGCGACCCGATGCGCCAGCGCGGCGCCGCGCTCGGCTTCGAGCGCCCGCAGGCGCCCGACGACCTCGTAGCCGTCCATGTCGCCCAACGACAGATCGCACACCAGCACTTGCGGCCACGCGGCCGAGGGCATCGCGGCCAGCGCGGCCAGTGCGCTGGTGCCATCGGCGTAAACGCTGACATTCGCGCCGTGTTCACGCAGCACCTCGCCGACGATCTCCCGGGCTTCGGGCTGGTCGTCCACCACCATCACGTCCGTATGCCGCAGCGTCGACGGCGCCAGTTCCTCGCGCGCCGGTGCGCTGTCGACCGCCCGCAACGGAAATTCCACGGCGTAGGTCACACCGCCCGCCGCCGACACCTGGCTGTGGAACATGCCCCCCTGCCGTTGCGCGCGGGCGGCCAGCTCGGCCGGGTCGAGCGCGGCCACCTCACGCAGCGTATCGGGCACCAGCAAGGCGGCAATGCCGGGCGCGGCGCCGGGCAAGCCGGTCTCGAGCGGCGTGGCGCCGTCCGGTCCGGCGGTCGCGCCGCTGTGCAGCGTCGTCTCGCGGCCGTCCGTCACGGCCAGCGAGGCCAGGCCACCCGCGCGGGCGAGCCGGATTTCCACGCGCCCGCCGGCCGGCGTGACGGCGATGGCGTGCATGCACAGATCCCACACCAGGCGCTGGATCGCGCTGGGATCGCCGGTGATGCGCGAGGCTTCCTGGCCGATCAGCGTGTAGAGGTTCACGCCCTTGTCGTGCGCCAGGTCGCGCGCGGCATCGAGCACGCCCGCTACGACCGCCGCAAGATGCACGGGCTGGCGCGTCTCCTGCTCGCCGGCCGCCTCCAGCGCGTGTTGCTGACGCTGCAGCGCCCACATCTGCGCATACAGGCCGTCCCGGGCCAGCAGTTCGTCGTGCCGGCCGCGCTCGGCCACGCGACCCCGGTCGAGCACCACGATCTGCTCCGCGTGCACGATCGTGGAAAGCCGGTGCGCGATGATGAGCGTGGTGCGACCGCGCGAGATCCGTTCCAGCTCACCCTGGATCGCACGCTCGGTGCGCGTGTCGAGCGCCGAGGTGGCCTCGTCGAAGACGAGGATCGACGGGTTCTTGAGTATCACCCGTGCGATGGCGATGCGTTGGCGTTCGCCGCCCGAGAGCTTGACCCCGCGTTCGCCGACCGGCGTGTCGTAGCCGGCGGGCAGGCTTTCGATGAAATCGTGAACGCGGGCGGCCCGTGCCGCCTGGACGATCTGCTCGCGCGTGGCGACCGGATCGCTGTAGCCGATGTTGAAGGCGATCGTGTCATTGAACAGCAGCGTGTCCTGCGGCACGATGCCCAGCGCGCGCCGGATGCTCGTCAGGCTGACCGTGCGCAGATCCTGTCCGTTTAGCAGGACGCGCCCCACGGTCGGATCGTGAAAGCGGAACAGCAAGCGCGCCAGCGTGGATTTGCCCGAACCGCTGCCGCCCACCACGGCCAGCGTCGTACCGGGCGGCACTTCCAGATCGATATCCCACAGGATCTGGCGGCCCGCGTCGTAGCCGAACCCCACCCCTTCGAACCGGATGCCTCCCGCGCCCGGCGCCAGCGGTGGCAGGCCGGCCTGTTCGCCCTGCTCGGTGGGCAGGCGCAGCAGCTCGCACACACGCTCCGCGTTGACGAAGGCCTCTTTCGCCTGGCGGAAGATCAGGCCCAGCGTGTTCAGCGGCAGGCAGATCTGGATGATGTAGGCGTTCACCAGCACGAGGTCGCCCACCGTCATCCGGCCGGCCACCACATCCTGTCCGGCCAGCAGCATCACGGCGGCCACGCCGCAGGCGATGATGCCGCTCTGCCCCACGTGCAGGCGGGACAGCGAGTACTGATTGCGTATGCCGACGCCGGCCCAATCGTCGAGCACCCCCCGCAGCCGGCCCGACTCGAGCGCCTCGTTGGCATTGAGCTTGACGGCTTCGTAGTTCAACAGGCTGTCGACGATGCGCCCGCTCGCGAGCGAATCCAGCTCGTTCAACTGGCGCTGGTAGGGCACGCGTTTGCGCACCATGACCACGGTGTAGGAGAAGTACGCGACGAAGGTGAGCGCGACGATGAGCGCGAACCAGGCGCTGTAGCCGGCCAGCAGGATCGCCACCACGGACACGATCTCGACCAGCGTGGGCAGCAGCGTGAACAGCCCCGTGCCCAGCAGAAAGCCCAGACCGGCCGTGCCGCGCTCCACATCGCGGGCCAGACTGCCGGTCTGGCGCGTGCCATGAAAGCGCGCGCCCAGCCGCTGCAGCTGGTCGAAGATGCGGACCGTGAAATCGGCCACGGCCTGTTGCGCCACGCGCACGAACACCACGTCGCGCAGCTCGGTGAAGAGGCTGCCGCCGAAGCGGATCAGGGCGTAGCCCAACAGGAGGAACGCGGGCAGCACCAGCATCCCGGGCGCGCTGAGCCGGTCGACCACATGTTTGAGCAGCACCGGCACCAGCACCATCAGCAGCTTGGCCACGATGAGCAGCGCGATCGCGATGGCCGTGCGCCGGCGCCGTCGCCACAGCGCATCGAGAATGGTGCGCGTGACCTCCTTGCGGGCGAAATCGTTGTCGCCGGGCTGCCGGGTCGTCATGACGTATCCAGACTCATGGGAGGCTCCAAAGCCGCGATGGCGGATGCGGCGGCAGGCGCAGCAACCTGTGTTCCTATCCCGTCCTGCCTCCTCTGCCCCTGTTGCGTCGGTCGCAGGTATGCGGGTTGCTGGCTGCGGACTCCCCCCATGCACCGCCTTCTTGAGTGACGCCACCATGACCTCGTCTCACGTCTGGCCCGCCACCGCGGCCCCGCAAGACCATCGCCTGCGCCGCGCGGGCGGACTGCTCGGTTTCGCGATGGGGGGCTTCTTCGACGGCATCCTGTTGCATCAGATCCTGCAATGGCATCACCTGCTGTCGGGCGTGAGCGGGGGCATGTTCTCCAGCCTCCGGTTCCAGATCACGATGGACGGCATTTTTCATGCGCTCATGTACGTGATCGCCGCGTTGGGGCTGTGGCAGCTGTACCGCGCCCGCACGCTCGGCCCGGCGACCGGCACGCCCTGGCCGGCGTTCTGGACCGGCTTCGGCGCGTGGCACGTGATCGATGCGCTCGTCTCGCATTGGATCACCGGCATCCATCGGGTCCGCATGGACAGCGAGGTGCCGCTCATGTGGGACCTGATCTGGCTCGTGCTGTTCGGGCTCGCGCCGATCTGGCTCGGCTGGCGGATGGCGCGCCGCTCGCGGGCGCGGCCTCCCGGCTCGGGCGGCGGCACCGGCGGCCCCGGCGATCATCGCGACACGCGCGGCGGTTCGCAGAGCGGCGCCGCGCCGCTGCGGCCCGTCTCGTCGGCCGGCGGCGCGGCGAGTGCCGCACAGGGTCCCCGAATGACCTTCATGCCGGCGCAGGCGCACGCGTCCCACGCCGTGCGGCCGCCTTCGCTCGCGCGGTCCATGGCCATCGCCGTGCTCACGCTGGCGACACTGGGCGCGGCCGGCCTGAATCTGTTCCCGCCCCGGCAAGACCTGGATACCACCGTGGTCACGCTGAGACCTGGCCAGGGGCCCGCAGCCCTGATCGCGCGTCTGCCGGAAGGCGACGGCCGCGTGTTGTGGTCGGATCCCGCCGGCGAAGTCTGGGTGCTGACCGGCCTGGGCTTCGCGGACCGGCTTTCGCTCTATGGCGCCGGCGCGCTCTACGTGAGCGGCGCGACGCTGCCCGGCGGCTGCAGCCGGTGGCTGTCGGCCGATGTCGCGGGCGCCAGGCCCCGCGCGCCGGCTTAGCGCCGACAGGCCGGGAACGCGTTGCGGGCACGACGATTGCTCGCAGCGTGCATCCCCCGCTCAGCAGGAGATCGACCATGCCCCTGACTTCTTCCGCCCAATCTTCCCGCGCGACCCCGCGCCCGGTACCTGGCGCGGGCGATCCGTCGCCCCGCGTCGACGCGGCCGACCCGGACGCGCATGTCGATGGCGCCTGCGTCCGCTTCACCCTGCTGGGCGGCGCCACGCCCGTGCGTGTGGCCGTGTCGAACAAGGCCATGGTCGAAGGCTTGGGCGCCGAGCCCAACGAGGCCAGCCTGCTGCAAGCGTATCGCCAGCACTACGCGCGGCTGCATGCGATCGCGTCGGAAATGGCGCCTAGTACGCTGGACGGCGGTGTGCTGGTCACCGATGCCGCGCTGGCGCAGCACGGCGGTGGCGCGTCTGCCGCGGCAGCGCGCCCCTGACCACCTCTGCCGTCACGCGGCCCCTTGCGCAGGCGCCGTGCGGCCGCAGCGCCCTTCACTAATTCGTTGCATAGCGAGTGGCCCGCCGGCGATCCCGGCGGGTTTTTTTATCGGTGCGCGACAACGGCGGCAGCCGGCCCCGGTGCCCAGACGCGCCGCGGCCCCGGGGTCCTCTCCACCAGGAGCATCTCCCCGGGGCCGCGTCGCCGTGCCCCTTGCCGATCTCACCGTGCCGACCCTGCCAGAGGGCCGGCGGGTGATGGCAAGTTTTACTTGGCCTTGCCCGCATTTGCCGCCTCGGCGTTGGCCTGAGACAGCGCGAGCATGCTGAGCTTCTCGTCGGTAGCCTTCTCTTCGGCCAGCGTTTCCTTCAGCAGCTTCAGCGCTTCGGTTTCGCCCAGTTGCTTGGCGAAGGTGCACAGCGTGCCATAGCTGGCGATTTCATAATGCTCCACCTTTTGCGCGGCGGCGATCAGCGCCGCATCGAGCACCGGGCCCTTCTCGACTTCTTCGAGAATTTCCTTGGCCTCTTCGACCAGCCCTTCCATCGCCATGCACTTGACGCGTTTCAGGCGCAGGTCGCTGCCTTCCACCATCTTGTCGATGCGCTCGATCTGGCCACGGGTTTCCTCCAGATGCAGCGTGAAGGCTTCGGCCAGCTTTTCGTCGGTGGCGGCACGCGCCATCTTGGGCAAGGCGCGCGTCAACTGCTTCTCGGCGCTGTAGATGTCCGAGAGTTCGTGGATGAACAGGTCTTGCAGGGTTTTTGCAGCCATGACTTATCTCCTGAATGAAAGGTAAAAAAATCGACGTGCCGCCGATATCGTTGCTCACGCAACCAGCGTTCCCGGATACAAGTCCGTGCACCGCGCCCGGCTGCGGGACGCGACGCGGCTGGCCCGCTTCCCGCGGCAGGCGTAGACTCTCGCCTTCGTTGCCGTCTTCCACGCTGTCGTCATGAATCCCCCCCAGGCCCCTACCTCCACGCGCGTGCCGTTCCGTGCGAGCTTTCTGCTGGGCATTGCCCAGATCCTGATCTGGGGCGGATCGTTCTTTCTGCTCTCGGTGCTTGCCGATCCGATCCACCGCGACACCGGCTGGTCCATGACCTGGATCTATGGCGCGCTGACGGTCAGCGTGCTGATCTCCGGCCTGCTGTCGCCGCGCGCCAATGTGTTCATCGCGCGCCGGCAGGGCCGCCGCCTGTTGATCGGCTCGTGCTGGATCGTGGCGGCCGGCCTTGCCGTGGTCGGGGCCGCGCCGAACCTCGCGCTCTTCATCGCCGGCTGGTGCCTGATCGGCGCCGGCATGGCCGGCGGTCTCTACGACCCGCTCTTCGCCACCCTCGGCATCCAGTACGGCCAGCGCGCGCGCTCGATGATCAACGCCGTCACGCTCATCGCGGGCTTCGCCACCACCGTGGTCTGGCCCATCCTCGCGTGGATCGTCGAACCCCTGGGCTGGCGCGGCACCTGCTTCGTCTACGCCGCCGTACTCGCGCTCTGCGCCACGCCGCTCTACCTCAAAGGCCTGCCGCCGGACACCGGCCGCGACGCGTCGGCGGCGGCCCCGTCGGCGACGCCTGCGTCCACCGGCGCGACCGGCGCGGCGCTGCCGCGCAGCACCTATCTGCTGCTGTCGTGGGTGTTCTCGGTCGCGGCGATTCTCATGACCGCGGTGTCCGTCCAGATCATCGTGCTGCTGCAGGGCGCGGGGCACTCGCTGGCCTCGGCGATCGCGTTGGGCGCGCTGATCGGCCCGAGCATGGTCGCCATGCGCGTGATCACCTTGTCGATGAAGCGCCTGCATCCCATCTGGATGGCGGTGATCTCGGCCGCCTTCGTGGCGCTGGGCCTGACACTGATCCTGGTCAGCCCGCAGGCCGCGGCCGTCGGCATCGTCTGCTACGGCATCGGTAACGGCCTGCGGGCGCTGGTGCGCGGCACCCTGCCGCTGTCCCTGCTGCCCGCCTCCGACCTCGCGCCGGTCATGGGCCGCCTGGCGCGCTCGTCGCTGCTGTGCCAGGCCCTGACTCCGCTGGCTTGCGGCCTGCTGATCACCCACGCGGGTAGCCAGGGCACGCTCATCGTGCTGACCCTGCTGGCCATCCTGAACCTGGGTTTGACGTGGTGGCTGCGCGTGCGGGTGCGCGCCGCCGCGGCAGCACAATAACGGTTCTCATTACCCTGACAGCCGCAGGGGTATTACCCCTACGTACCCCAAGGCCATTGCCCGGGGCGGCGTCGTCACGTCTGATAACATGACTCGTCCGGGCGCTCCCGGGCCCTTCCGCCCAGGCCGCGCCATCCCGATTTCTCTAGCGTAAGACCCCGATGGTCGCCTCCGATACCCTTCTCAAAGCACTCCAAGCCTGTGTCGATCCCAACACCGGCAAAGACTTCGTCACGACCCGCGCGATCAAGAACCTGGACATCAGCGGCGACGGCGACGTGTCGTTCGACGTCGAGCTCGGCTATCCCGCCAAGAGCCAGATTCCGGCGCTGCGCCGCGCGCTGATCGGCGCCGCCAAGACCGTTGCCGGCGTGCAGAACGTGTCCGTCAACGTCCAGAGCGTGATCACGAGCCACTCCGTGCAGCGCGGCGTGGCGCTGCTGCCCAATATCAAGAACGTGATCGCCGTCGCCTCCGGCAAGGGTGGCGTGGGCAAGAGCACCACGGCCGTCAACCTGGCGCTGGCACTCGCTGCCGAAGGCGCGCGCGTCGGCATCCTCGACGCCGATATCTATGGTCCCAGCCTCTCGCTCATGATGGGCATCGAAGGCCGGCCGCAGAGCGAAGACGGCGACACGATGGAGCCGCTCGAGAACTACGGCGTGCAGGTCATGTCGATCGGCTTCCTGGTGGACGCCGACGAAGCCATGATCTGGCGCGGCCCGATGGCCGTGCAGGCACTCGAGCAACTGCTGCGTCAGACCAACTGGAAGAATCTCGACTACCTCATCATCGACATGCCGCCGGGCACCGGCGACATCCACCTCACGCTGAGCCAGAAGGTGCCGCTCACCGGCGCCGTGGTCGTGACCACGCCGCAAGACATCGCGCTGCTCGATGCGCGCAAGGGCGTGAAGATGTTCGAGAAGGTCGGCGTGCCGGTGCTGGGCGTGGTCGAAAACATGGCCGTGCATGTCTGTACCCAATGCGGCCATGTCGAACATATCTTCGGCGAAGGCGGCGGCAAGAAGATGGCGGCCGACTACGGCCTGGCCTATCTCGGCGCCCTGCCCCTCGACATCGATATCCGCATGCAGGCCGACAGCGGCCGCCCGTCGGTGGTGTCCGATCCCGATGGCGAAGTGGCCAGTCTGTACAAGTCGCTGGCACGCCAGGTGGCGGTGTCGGTGGCCGACATGGGCAAGGACTACTCCTCGGCGTTTTCATCGATCTCGATCAAGCGCGCGTGAAGCCGGCCATGGACACGCCCGCCGCCCCCCCTCTGCCCGACGTGCCCATCACGCTGGACGTCGCCGTGCTGATGCGCAAGGAGCGCATCACCGGCGCGATGGCGCGCTGGCAGGAGTGGCGCTGGGTGCTGGAAGACGTGGTGGTCGACGAAGGCGGCTTCGGCACGCAGCCGCGCCTGCTCTATCACGATGACAACCAGCAGCGCTGGCTGCACCCCGGCTACACGGTGCGGCTGTTCAAGGACGACGCCGAGGGCTATCTGCTGAACGCCGATGCGCCCGCGCCGTGCTGGTTCGTGCTGTGGCGCATGGAAGAAGAAGCCGCCATCGCCGACGAGCCGCTCGCGCGGCCCGAGATCGTCACGCTGAGCTACCACGACGCCGGCCGCTGGCTCGACGCGCAGGAAACCGTGGAACAGATCCCCGCGCCCGAGCCCATCGTGGCCTGGCTGCGCGCATTCATCGCCCAGCACTATGTGCCGGAGCCCAAGCGCCGGCGCCGTCCCGCCAGCTTCCAATCGCTGCAGGATCGTTTCGGCAATCCGGCTTCGGTGAGCACGATCAAGAAGTTCGGCGGCGGCCAGGGGCAGTCATGAGCGATACGCCGCCCTCCGGTTTCCTGCAGCGCTGGTCGCGCCGCAAGATCGAGGCGCGCCAGGAGCCGGCGCGCCCCGCCGACGATCCGGCCGCGGCCGATGTGCCGCCCGACGCCGACACCGCGCAGACCGCCCCGGCGCCTGCCGACAAGGTCTCGGCGCCGGCTGCGCCCGACGCGGTGCGTGCGCCCGCCGGCGATACCGCCGCGCCCGCGCTGCCCACGCTCGACGATGTGCGCGCGCTCACGGCCGATTCCGACTACAGCGCGTTCGTGGCGCGCGAAGTCAGCCCGGAAGTGAAAAACGCCGCGCTGAAGAAGCTGTTCACCGATCCGCACTACAACGTGATGGACGGCCTGGACATCTACATCGACGACTATTCGCAGCAGGCCCCGCTGCCCGAATCCATGCTGCGTAAAATGGCGGTGTCGAAGGTGTTCGGATTCTTCGAAGACGAAGCGCGTTGCGCCGCCGGCGCCGTACTGAACGAACCCGCCGCCGACCCGGTGGCGCCCGCCGGCGAGAGCCTGGCCGCGCCCGACGACGCGATGCATCAGGCCGCGATCGGCACGCCCGTCGCGGCCGCCGACGAACGCCACACCCCAGCGGGCACAGATCCGCAAGACTGCGATCCGGCCGTGGCCGAGGCCGCAGCCCGGAAACACAAGCACTGACGAGCCGTACCATGACGACACTGATCTGCGACTGCAATCGCACGATGCCGCTCGCGCCCGAGGCGCTGGGCGAGGCATTGGGCGAAACGCTCACGCGCCATTCCACCCTGTGCCGCCGCGAAGCGGGCGCCTTCCAGCAGGCCGTGCGCGGCGATAGCGACGTCGTCGTCGCCTGTACCCAGGAAAAGCGCCTGTTCGGCGAGCTGGGCGCCGCGACCGAGGGCGCCGTCGCCCCGGTCAAGTTCGTGAACATTCGCGAGACCGGTGGTTGGAGCCGCGATGCCGACCAGGCCATGCCCAAGCTCGCCGCGCTGCTGGCCGCCGCGCATCTGCCCGAGCCCGATCCGGTGGCCGTGGTCAGCTACAAGAGCGCGGGCCGCCTGCTCATCGTCGGTCCGCTCGACCGCGCCGAACAGGCGGGTGCGCTGCTGGACGACGTGCTCAACGTCACCCTGTTCTCGCAAGGCCCGGGACAGCATGGCGGCGCGCAGAACCGGCGCTTTCCCACGCTCGCGGGCCGCCTCACCGGCACCACCGGCTGGCTCGGCGCCTTCGAGGTGCAGTGGACGCAGGACAACCCCATCGACCTGGATCTGTGCACCCGCTGCAACGCCTGTATCACCGCCTGTACCGAAGGCGCGATCGGGCTGGACTACCAGCTCGACCGCGCCAAGTGCGGCAATCACCGCGACTGCGCGGCGTCCTGTACCGTGGCGGGCGCCATCGATTTCAGCCGCTCGCCCGAAAGCTTCGCCGAAACCTTCGACCTGATTCTGGATCTCGGCACCCAGCCGCTCTTCACGCAGCACGCGCCGCCGCAGGGCTATTTCCGCTGGGACGGCGTCAATCCCGGCGTGCTGATGCGCCTGCGCGACATGGTCGGCGAGTTCGAGAAGCCCAAGTTCTTCGACTACAAGCAGAAGCTCTGCGCCCACAGCCGCAACGCCACCGTGGGCTGCAACGCCTGTGTCGAGATCTGTTCGGCCCAGGCCATTTCGAGCGACGTGCGCGGCCAGCAGATCAAGGTCAATCCGAATCTGTGCGTGGGCTGTGGCGCCTGTACGACCGTGTGCCCGACCGGCGCGCTCACCTACAGCTATCCGCGCAACCCCGACCAGGGCGCGCGCCTGCGCACGCTGCTCTCGACCTACGCCAAGGCAGGCGGCCGCGACGCGGTCCTGCTGCTGCACAGCCAGGAGCACGGCCAGGCCTTGATCGAAGACCTCGGCCGCCAGGCCCAGCTCAAGCGCGCGCACGGCGTGCCGGCCAACGTCATTCCGGTGCCGCTCTGGCATACGGCCAGCCTGGGCCCGGATCTGTGGCTCTCCGCCGTGGCTTACGGCGCCACGCAGGTCGTGGTGCTGACCACCGACGAAGAGGCGCCGCAATATCTGGCCGGGCTCGACGCCCAGCTCGACATCGCACAGACCCTGCTCAACGGCCTGGGCTATGCGGGCCGGCATCTGCACCTGCGCCGGGCGACCGACACCGCGAGCCTCGACGCGCAATTGCTCGCGCTCGTGGCCGAGGTGCCGCAGGCGCCTCGTACCGCCGCGCGCCACGCCCTCGCGCCCGAGAAGCGCAGCACGCTGGAGCTCGCGCTCGAACACCTGATCGCGCAGGCGCCGGCCGGCTTGCCGGAGGCGATCGCGCTGCCCGCGGGGGTGCCCGGCCAGGGTTCGCCGCTGGGCGGCGTGCGCGTCAACCGCGACACCTGTACGCTCTGCATGAGTTGCGTCAGCGCCTGCCCCTCGGGCGCGCTGCTCGACAATCCGCAGTCGCCGCAGTTGCGCTTCCTCGAGAAGAACTGCGTTCAGTGCGGCCTGTGCACCACCACCTGTCCGGAGTCGGCGATCGAGCTGGTGCCGCGCCTGTTGCTCACGCCGCAGCGCAAGGAGGCGGTGGTCGTGAATGAGACTCAGCCATTCCATTGTGTGCGCTGCAGCAAGCCCTTCGGCACCGCCAAGGCCATCGACGCCATGGTGGGCCGGCTGGCCGGCCACGCCATGTTCCAGGGCGCCGCTCTCGAGCGCCTGAAGATGTGCGGCGATTGCCGCGTCATCGATATGTACTCGTCCGAGAACGAAACCAAGATCACCCAACTATGAGCGCTTCCGTTTCCCTCGCCGACCTCTCTCCCGCCGGCTTCGACGAAGAAGTCGCGCGCGCCGAAATCTACGGGCTGCTGGCCCAGCTGTATTACGCCCCGCCCTCGCCCGAGCTGCTGGCCGCCGTGCGCGCGGCCGCGCCCGAAGCGCCGATGGCGGGCGGCTTTCTGGAGGCGCCGTGGCAGGCCCTGGTCGAACAGGCCAAGGCCGGCACCGACGCGGCCATCGCCACTGAGTACGAGGCGCTGTTCGGCGGCGTGGGCAAGCCCGAGATCTATCTGTTCGGCTCGCACTACCTCACCGGCTTTCTCAACGAGAAGCCGCTGGTGGGCCTGCGCGACGACCTGGCCGCGCTGGGCCTGGCCCGCGATCCGGCCATGCCCGAAACCGAGGATCACATCGCCTATCTGTGCGAGGTGATGCGCTATCTGATCGCGGGCGACGACGCGGCGGTGGCCAACCTGACGCAACAGCGCAGCTTCTTCGCGGCCCACCTGCAGCCCTGGACGGGCGACATGGCCGACGTGATCATCGCCCACCCGGCGGCGCGCTTTTACGGCGCGGTTGCCGCCTTCACGCAAGCCTTCGTCACCGTCGAGGCCCAGGGCTTCGACATGCTCGGCTGACACCGTAAGCACCGGAAAAAGCACACTTTTTTCATTTACAAACCGCGCGGATTGCTGCGCTGCAACTTGCTTCCGAGAATAGGGACGGTTGCCGCACTCTTCTGCCGCGAGGTACATTATGCAAAGTTTTTCATACCTAGCTGCCCAGGAGACGACCATGTCCGATCACCCCATCGACCGTACACGCCGCAAATTCTTTGCCGGTTCGGCCGCCGTCGGCGCCGCCGCCGTGGGTGCCGTCGTCCTGCCGGGCGTGCAGACCGCGCCCGCCGCGCCGCAAGCGCAGCCCGCTCCCGAGCGTGGTGGCGGCTATCGCGTGAGCGAGCACGTCAAGCGCTACTACAAGACCACTCTCGTTTAATTCGCGGAGCGAGACCTATGCTGCTCACCAAAAAAACCGGTGGCGCCGCCGACAGCGCCGCCGATTCGCATTTCATCCGCAGCCTGCGCCGCGGCATGTCCCAGGCCCTGCCCACGATGGACCGGCGCACGTTCCTGCGCCGCTCCGGCCTGGGCGTGGGCGCCGGTCTCGCCGCCACCCAGCTCGCGCTCGTCAAGCGCGCCGAGGCCGCCGACGGCAAGGTCGCGGTGGGCAATACCAAGCTCACCGTGCGCCGCACGGTCTGTAGTCACTGTTCGGTGGGCTGTGCCGTCGACGCCGTCGTCGAGAACGGCGTCTGGGTGCGCCAGGAGCCCGTGTTCGATTCGCCGATCAACCTCGGCGCCCACTGCGCCAAGGGCGCGGCGCTGCGCGAACACGGCCACGGCGAGCACCGCCTGCGCTATCCGATGAAGCTGGTCAACGGCAAGTACCAGCGCATCAGCTGGGACACCGCCCTGCAGGAAATCACCGATCGCATGATCGCCCTGCGCAAGGAAAGCGGTCCCGACTCCGTGTACTTCATCGGTTCGTCCAAGCACAACAACGAACAGGCGTATCTGATGCGCAAGTTCGTGAGCTACTGGGGCAGCAACAACTGCGACCACCAGGCGCGCATCTGTCACTCCACGACGGTGGCCGGCGTGGCCAACACGTGGGGCTACGGCGCCATGACCAATTCGTACAACGACATGCAGAACGCCAAGGTGGCGCTGTATATCGGTTCGAATGCGGCCGAGGCCCACCCGGTGTCGATGCTGCACCTGCTGCACGCCAAGGAAACCGGCTGCAAGGTGATCGTGGTCGACCCGCGCTTCACGCGCACCGCCGCCAAGGCCGACAAGTACGTGCGCATCCGTTCGGGTACCGACATTCCGTTCCTGTTCGGCGTGCTGTATCACATCTTCAAAAACGGCTGGGAAGACCAGGCCTACCTGCAGGCCCGCGTCTACGGCATGGACGACGTCAAGGCCGAAGTGCTGGCCAAGTGGACGCCCGAGAAGGTCGAAGAGGCCTGTGGCGTCGACGAAGCCACCGTCTTCAATGTGGCCAAGACGCTCAACGAAAACCGCCCCGGCACGATCGTGTGGTGCATGGGCCAGACCCAGCACACGATCGGCAACGCCATCGTGCGTGCCTCCTGTATTCTGCAGCTCGCGCTCGGCAATGTCGGGCGTTCGGGCGGCGGCACCAACATCTTCCGTGGCCACGACAACGTCCAGGGCGCGACCGACGTCGGTCCCAACCCCGACTCGCTGCCCGGCTACTACGGCCTGGCCGAAGGCTCGTGGCGCCACTTCGCGCGCGCCTGGGGCGTCGACTACGACTGGATCAAGAGCCGCTACGCCTCCCCCGCCATGATGACCAAGCCGGGCATCACGGTGTCGCGCTGGATCGACGGCGTCCTCGAAAACCCCGACCTCATCGACCAGGAAACCAACCTGCGCGCGGTGTTCTATTGGGGTCACGCGCCCAACTCCCAGACCCGTGGTCTGGAGATGAAGCGCGCCATGGACAAGCTCGACCTGCTGGTCGTGGTGGACCCCTACCCGTCGGCCACCGCGGCGATGGCGGCCATGCCGGGCAAGCCCGAAGAGCTGAACCCCAACCGTGCGGTGTACCTGCTGCCGGCCGCCACGCAGTTCGAAACGCGTGGCTCCTGTACGGCCTCGAACCGCTCGCTGCAATGGCGCGAGCAGGTGATCGAGCCGCTCTGGGAAAGCCGTACCGATCACATGATCATGTACCAGATGGCCGAGAAGCTGGGCTTCGGCAAAGAGCTGGTCAAGAACTACAAGATGGAGAAGGCCAAGGGCGGCATGGAAGAGCCCTCCATCGAAGACATCCTGCGCGAGATCAACGCCTGCGTCTGGACGATCGGCTACACGGGCCAGAGCCCCGAGCGCCTGAAGGCCCACATGCGCAACATGCATGTATTCGACGTGAAGACCCTGCGCGCCAAGGGCGGCAAGGATCCCGAGACCGGCTACGACCTCACCGGCGATTACTTCGGCCTGCCGTGGCCGTGCTGGGGCAACCCGTCGCTCAAGCATCCGGGCACCGCGAATCTGTACGACACCAGCCTGCACGTGATGGATGGCGGCGGCAACTTCCGCGCCAACTTCGGCGTCGAGCGCAATGGCGTCAGCCTGCTGGCCGAAGACGGCTCCCACTCCAAGGGCGCCGATCTCACCACCGGCTATCCCGAGTTCGACCACGTGCTGCTCAAGAAGCTGGGCTGGTGGGACGACCTGACCGCCGACGAAAAGAAGGCGGCCGAAGGCAAGAACTGGAAGACCGATTCGTCGGGCGGCATCATCCGCGTCGTCATGAAAGAGCACGGCTGCCACCCCTTCGGCAATGCCAAGGCGCGCGCCGTCGTCTGGAACTTCCCGGATCCGATTCCGCAGCATCGCGAGCCGATCTACGGCACGCGCCCGGACATGGTCGAGAAGTATCCGGCTCAGAGCGACATCAAGACCTTCTGGCGTCTGCCCACGGTCTACACCTCGCTGCAGAAAAAGAACGTCGCCGACAAGATGTACGAGAAGTTCCCGATCATCCTCACGTCCGGCCGTCTGGTCGAGTACGAGGGCGGTGGCGAGGAAACCCGCTCGAACCCCTGGCTGGCCGAACTGCAGCAGGAGATGTTCGTCGAGATCAACCCCAAGGCGGCCGCCGACCGCGGCATCCGCAGCGGCGATCGCTGCTGGGTGCTCACGCCGACCGGCGCGCGGATGAACGTGCAGGCGCTCGTGACCGAGCGCGTGGGCGTCGATACCGCCTTCATGCCGTTCCACTTCTCGGGTCACTGGCAGGGCAAGGATCTGCTCTCGCACTACCCCGAGGGCGCGGCCCCGATCGTCCGTGGTGAAGCCATCAACACCGGCACCACCTATGGCTACGACTCGGTGACCATGATGCAAGAAACCAAGACCACCATCTGCAACATCGAAAGAGCTTAAGGAGAGCGCAATGGCTCGCATGAAATTTGTCTGTGATGCAGAACGGTGTATCGAGTGCAATAGCTGCGTCACCGCCTGCAAGAACGAACACGAAGTGCCGTGGGGCGTGAACCGCCGCCGCGTGGTCACGCTCAATGACGGCGTGCCCGGCGAGAAGTCCATCTCGGTGGCCTGCATGCACTGCAGCGACGCGCCCTGTATGGCCGTGTGTCCCGTGAACTGCTTCTACCGCACCGATGAAGGCGTGGTCCTGCACAACAAGGACACCTGTATCGGCTGTGGCTACTGCTCGTACGCCTGTCCGTTCGGCGCCCCGCAGTTCCCCTCGCAGGGCAACTTCGGCGTGCGCGGCAAGATGGACAAGTGCACGTTCTGCGCCGGCGGCCCGGAAGCGCACGGCAGCGCCGAAGAGTTCGAGAAGTACGGCCGCAACCGCCTTGCCGAAGGCAAGCTGCCCGCCTGTGCCGAGATGTGCTCGACCAAGGCCCTGCTCGCCGGCGACGGCGACGTCGTGGCCGACATCTTCCGCACCCGCGTGCTGCATCGTGGCAAGGGCGCCGAAGTCTGGGGCTGGGGCACCGCCTACGGCTCGCAGCAGGCCGGCCAGCCGCCGCAGCAGGGCACCGACGCGAAGGCCAAGCCATGATCGCGCGCCTCGTCCTTCTCGCGGGGGTCCTGGCGCTCACGGCCTGCACCGAGCAGCCCCAGAAGATGCAGCACACCGACGTCGGCGGCAAGCCGCTGTACGACGGCACGGGCAGCAACTTCATGGCCTCGGGCTGGAAGCCGGGCGACAAGAACAGTTGGCAGCAAGAGCTGAAAACCCGCGCCCAGCGCGGCCAGAACGAATACACGAAAGTGTATTGACCGGGAGTTCGCCATGATACGGTCACTCTTCGCAGCACTGGTGATCAGCACCGCGGCCCTCGCGCCCGCGGCGGCTCAGAACGCCTCGCCGCCTCCGGGCGGCGGCCTGGGCCACATCCAGAGCACCAATATCTTCGAGGTCAAGCCCGACGCCAATCAGCTGCCGGGCTATACCGAGCAGACCAACGCCGAGCGCGCCAAGGTCCAGCCGGGCAACAACGCGCCGTTCTGGCGTCAGGTCAACTCGGGCGAGCCGGGCTACTCCAGCCTGCCCAAGAGCCAGGCGCCCGAAGCCGGCATCCTGATCCAGCGTTTCGTGCAGTACCCGGGTTCCGACTACACCACGGCGGGCGAAGCCTGGCGTCAGGTGCGCAACCACTGGATCATTCCTTATGGCGGCGGCCTGCTGCTGATCGCGCTCGTCGCGATCCTGCTGTTCTATTTCGGCAAGGGTTCGATCAAGCTGCACGACAAGCCCACCGGCCGGCGCATCGAGCGCTTCACGTACTTCGAGCGTGCCGCCCATTGGGTCAACGCCGCGGCCTTCGTGATCCTGGCGCTGTCCGGCATCGTGATGGCGTTCGGCAAGTTCTTCCTGTTGCCGATCATGGGCAGCGCCCTGTTCGGCTGGATGACCTGGGTGCTGAAGACGGTGCACAACTTCGTCGGGCCGGTTTTCGCCGTGTCGCTCGTGGTCGTGCTGATCACCTTCTTCAAGGACAACATCCCGCGCCGCTACGATCTGCTGTGGCTCAAGAAAGGCGGCGGCCTGCTGACCGGCGATCATGTGCCCTCGCACCGCTTCAACGCGGGCGAGAAGATCATGTTCTGGGGCGGCATGCTGTTCCTGGGCCTGATCTCGGTGTTTTCGGGCCTGTTCCTCGACATGGTCGTGCCGGGCCTGAGCTACACCCGCGGCAACATGCAGATCGCACACATGATCCACGGCGTCGCCGTGCTCCTCATGACCTGCATGATCATGGGCCATATATACCTGGGCACCATCGGCATGCAAGGCGCGTTCAAGGCCATGAAAACCGGCTATGTCGACGAGACCTGGGCGCGTGAGCACCACGAGTACTGGTACGACGACATCAAGGACGGCAAGATCCCGGCCCAGCGCACCCCCGATAAAAATGCCAAGACCAGCCCGACGCGGCCGGCCGGCGCCTGATGCAGAACCAGGAGTCAGCATGAAGAAGATCGTCGCAATGCTTTTCGTGATGGCCGCGGCGCCGGCGTTTGCCAAGCTGCCCGCGCCCACGCCCGAAGCCAAGGCCCGCGCGGACGAAGCCTCCGCCAAGGCGGCCTGGGCCGCCAAGGTCGATGCGTTCCAGCTGTGCGAAGCGCAGGATCGCGTGGCCTCCGTGTATTACGAGCAGGCCAAGGCCAACGGCAAGACCACGCGTCCGCCGGTGCCGACCGCCGGCTGCACGGACCCCGGCCCCTTCGCCTATGTGAAGCCCGAGGAAAAGCCGCTCGAAACCGGCGGCGCGCATTCGCCGGCAGGCAATGCCACTCAGCCGCCCAACAACGCCACGCCGCAGGCTCAGCCGCAGTCCGAGCAGAAGCCCGAAGCGCAGACGAAGTAAGGCCGTGTCACCGCGCCGGTTCGCCGGCGCGTGGCGCAATGAAACGAGCCCGGCCATGGTGCCGGGCTCGTTTCATTGAAGCCGTCGTTACCCCGCGGCCCGGCGGCCGGGCTTGTCGGCTTTGTCGGGAAAGTCCCACCAGGGCAGCATGCGGCTCAAGGACAGCACCTCACCACTGCGCACGGGCGTGTAGCCCGGCATGCGGGCGAGCCGCTCCTGCCAGGCGTCGCCCTGCAGCAGCGCGAGCAAGGCTTGCGTGGCGGGCAGCTCCAGCGTGGATTTGAGGCACACCAGGAAGTAGTTTTCGGTAATGAGCGGCACGAAGTCCAGCCGCTCGTGTACCGCCGTGGAGGCGATGCCCAGGCCCGCGTCGGCGCTGCCGGACGCCACGGCGTGGGCCACGGCCTTGTGCGAGGGCTCGGTGCGCGTGTAGCCGGTGATGGCGCCGCCATCGATGCCGGCCTCTTCGAGCAACTCGTCGAACAGCACACGCGTACCCGTGCCGAGGCCACGGTTCACGTAGCGCAGGCCGGGCTGCAGCAGATCCTGCAGCGTGCGCAGCCCGCGCGGGTTGCCGCGCGGCACGATCAGGCCCTGCTGGCGCTGGGCGAAGCCGATGATCTTGTGCTGACCGGGTTGCAGCAGCGGCTTGTAGGCGCGCTCGCTGCGCGACCCCGGCACGGGCTGCTGCCGGGTATGGAAGCCCGCCATCACGCAACGGCCTTCATTGAGCGCGCTGATGGCGTCGAGGCTGCCCACATACGAGACGTCGAGGTGCAGCTTGGCCAGGTCGACCGCATGCTCCTGCAATGCGGCCAGCGCGTCGTCATGACTGGCGTAGAGCGGCACCACGTGCGCGGCGTTGTCGAAGGCCACGGCGAAGGTGCGCTCGAGCTCGGCATGCAGCGCGCTGATCTGCGGCGCGAGCCGCGCCTGGGCCTGGCGCTCGGCCCACAGCAGCTTCTCGCCGAACTCATTGAGCCGCGCCGGCTGGCCCTTGTCCCAGACGATCAGCGTGCGCCCGAGGATCTGCTCCCAGCGCTTGAGCTCGCCCCAGACGTGCCGATACGACATCCCCAGGGCCTTGGCCGCGGACGAGATGGACCCGTGCTCGCGCACCGCGACCAGCAGGTCCATCAGCGCGTTACGGATCAGGGCCGGCCGCGCGTCGTCGGCGCCCAGCAGATAGTTCAATTCGATTCGATGCACGGCGGCGAGTATGCCAGAGTGTTTGCCCCCACGCTGCGCCTTCGGCTTGCTGCAGGGTGTTTGCCCCCACGCTGCGCCTTCGGCTTGCTGCAGGGTGTTTACCCCCACGCTGCGCCTTCGGCTTGCTGCCCCCCGAGGGGGCGCGCCCACCTTGGGGCGGCCCGGCGGTGGGCGGGGCCTTGCCGACAGCTGCCGTAAAGCTTAGCGCCCCCCGTCACGGCACGCTATGCAAATTAGTTCATATGGCCGCCCGCCACGCCATGCGATACCCTCGCGCGTACTGGCAAACCCCTATGAATACATTTTCCGAAAGCATTCTGACCGCGCTGCGGCTCATCACGAGCTTCGATCCGCTGCTGCTGTCCATCGTGGGCCGTTCGCTCGCCGTGAGCGTGACGGCCTGTGCGCTCGCCTGTGCCCTGGGCATGGTCGCGGGCGCATGGCTGGGCGTGGCGCGCTTTCGCGGGCAGTCCATCGTTCATACCCTGCTGAACACCTCGCTCGCCCTGCCCTCCGTCGTGGTCGGCCTGATCGTGTATCTGCTGCTGTCGCATTCGGGCCCGCTGGGCTTTCTGGGCTGGCTGTTTTCGTTCAAGGCCATGGTGCTGGCGCAGACCATCCTGGTGCTGCCGTTCGTCACGGCGCTGGTGCGCCAGTCCGTGGGCGATGCCGAGAGCGGCCACGGCGAACAACTGCGCTCGCTCGGCGCGGGCGCGTTCGCGCGCAGCCTGCTGCTGCTCTGGGACGAGCGCTTCGCGCTGATCACGATCGTGATCGCGGCCTTCGGCCGTGCCGTCTCGGAGGTGGGTGCGGTGATGGTGGTGGGCGGCAACATCGATGGCTATACGCGCGTGATGACGACGGCCATCGCGCTGGAAACCAGCAAGGGCGATCTGCCCATGGCGATGGCGCTCGGCATCGTGCTGCTCGCCGTCGTGCTGTTGCTCAACGTGCTGGGCGCGCAGGTGCGGCGCTGGCGCGAACGCCGCGACGCCGGTCTGCGCGGGATCGCCACGCTGGCGCCCGAAGCGCCATGACGGTGCTGTTCGAACTCGAGGCGGCGCAGGTGCGCTACGGCGCCGTGCAGGCGCTGCGCGGGGTGGACCTCAGCATCCGCGCCGGCGAGCGGATCGCGCTGGTCGGCGCCAATGGCAGCGGCAAGAGCACGCTGCTGCGCGTGCTCAACGGGCTCGCCCGCCCCAGCGCCGGTGTGGCGCGATGCCTGCCGGCCGCGCGCCAGGCCATGGTGTTCCAGCATCCCTACATGCTGCGCACATCGGTGCTCAACAACGTGCGGCTCGGGCTCTGGCTGCGCGGCACGCCCTGGCGTGCCACCCGTGCGCGCGCGGCCCAGGCGCTGGAGCGTGTCGAACTCGCCGAGCTCGCCGGACGCAACGCGCGCGGCCTGTCGGGCGGCCAGAAGCAGCGCCTGGCCCTCGCCCGCGCCTGGGCGCTGGCGCCCGATGCCCTGCTGCTCGACGAGCCCACCGCCAGTCTCGATCCGCACGCCAAGCGCGAGGTCGAGCGCCTGATGCAGGACTTCGGCGCCGAGGCCCAGCCGCGCGCCACCATGATTTTCGCCAGCCACAATCTCGGCCAGGTCCAGCGCCTGGCCGACCGCGTCGTGTATCTGGACGGCGGCCGCATCCTGGCCGACCTCGCCGTGCACGACTTTTTCAACGGTCCGCTACCCGAGACCGCCAGCCTGTTCCTCAAGGGAGAACGCATCTTATGACTCTGCACAAGACCCTGCGCCGCGGCGCCGCCCTCACCTGTCTGGCCGCCCTGCTGGGCCTGGCATCGACCGCGCGTGCGGAGACGATCACGATGGCGTCCACCACCTCGACCGAGCAGTCCGGCCTGTTCGCGCATCTGTTGCCCGCCTTCAAGAAAGACAGCGGCATCGACATCAAGGTCGTGGCGCAAGGCACCGGCCAGGCGCTCGACACGGCCCGCCGCGGCGACGCCGATGTCGTGTTCGTGCACGACCAGGCGGCCGAAGAGAAATTCGTGTCCGAGGGCTATGCGCAGAAGCGCTACCCGGTCATGTACAACGACTTCGTGCTGATCGGACCGGCCAAGGACCCCGCGAAGGCGCAGGGCAACGACATCGTGGCCGCGCTCAACAAGCTGGCGGCGGCCAACGCGCCCTTCATCTCGCGCGGCGACAAGAGCGGCACGCACGCCGCCGAACTGCGCTACTGGAAGCAGGCGGGCGTCGAGAACAAGGGTTCCGGCTACAAGGAATGCGGCTGCGGCATGGGCCCGGCGCTCAACATGGCGTCGTCCACCAATGGCTACGTCCTGTCCGACCGCGGCACGTGGCTCAGCTTCAAGAATCCGGGCGACCTGAAGGTGCTGGTCGAGGGCGACAAGCGCCTCTTCAACCAGTACGGCGTGATGGTGGTCGATCCCGCCAAGCACGCGCACGTGAAGTCGGCCGCCGCGCAGAAGTTCGTGGATTGGGTGACCTCGAAGGCCGGTCAGGACACGATCGCCAGCTACAAGATCAACGGCCAGCAACTGTTCTTCCCGAACGCACAGAAGTGATGCAGTGAGGCGGGCGGCCGGCGAACCGGCGGCCGTCGATCCGGCGGGTGGCGGTCCGGCGGCAGCCGTGCCGCCCGCTTCCGCGGCGGCTTGAGGGTGTGGCGGCCGCCGTCAGTCTTCCCGCCGTCAGCCCTTCCGCCGTCAGGCCGGCCGCGTCACCTGCGCAAGCGGCCACGCATGGGCCTGCACCAGGTCCGCGATGCCGGCGTAATCGTTCAGTCCCACCCACGGCAGCGCACAGCCCGCGGGCGGCGCCACGTCGCTGGCGATCGCGCCGATGCTGGGATCGTCGGGATACAGCCAGGGCTTGCCATTGGCCGCGCGATGCACCTCGATCTTGATGTGCGGATTGCGCTTGAACCCCTCGATCAGCACCAGATCCACCGGACTCATGTGGGCCAGCAGTTCGGGCAGCTCGGGCTCCGGCGCGCCGTTGAGCTCATGCATCAATGCCCAGCGCGACGCCGACGCGATCAGCACCTCGCTCGCGCCCGCCTCGCGGTGGCGGTACGAATCCTTGCCGGGCACATCGATATCGAAGGTATGGTGGGCGTGCTTGAGGGTGGACACGGACTGTCCACGCGCTTTCAGCACCGGAATCAGGGCGGTCAGCAGCTGGGTCTTGCCCGCGCCGCTCCAGCCGGCAAAACCGATCACTCGGGTCATCAGCGCACCGCCTTACAGCAGACCGTCGAACGGCAGCACATCCACCAGCTCGCCGGCCTCGATGTTGCCCTTGTCGTGCCCGAGCACGAGCAGGCCGTTGGCCTGGCTCATGCTGCGCAGGATGCCCGAGCCCTGCGAGCCGGTGACCGACACATGCCAGTTGCCGTCGTCCGCGCGCGACACGATGGCGCGCTGAAACTCGGTGCGGCCCGGCTTCTTGCGGATCGGCCGGGGCGACACGCAGCGCAGCAGCGGCAGCACCTGCGGCGTGGCACCGCTCATGGCGAGCAGCGCGTCGCGCACCAGCGCATAGAACGTGACCATCACGGCCACCGGGTTGCCGGGCAGGCCGAACAGGATCGCCTCGCCGATGCGGCCGATGGCCATGGGCCGGCCGGGTCGCATCGCGATCTTCCAGAACAGCACATCGCCCAGGTCGGCCATGACCTTCTTGGTGTAATCGGCCTCGCCCACGCTCACGCCGCCGGAGGTGATCACCACGTCGGCGTCGGCGGCGGCACGGCCGAAGGCCTCGCGCAGCGCGGCCTCGTCGTCGTGCACCACGCCCATGTCGATCACGTCGACGCCCAGGCGTTGCAGCATGCACCAGAGGGTGTAGCGGTTGCTGTCGTAGACGCAGCCTTCGTCGAGCGTCTCGCCGATCGAGCGCAGCTCGCTGCCGGTGGAGAAGAACGCCACGCGCAGGCGGCGCCGCACGGGCACCTCGCCCTGGCCCAGCGACGCCAGCATGCCGATGTCGGCCGGACGCAGCACGCGGCCCGCCGACAGCGCGGGCTCGCCCCGCGCGAGATCCTCGCCCGCCAGACGGCGGTTATCGCCGGCGCGCAGCACGCCGGCCGGAATGGCGATGTCGTCGCCCTGCTGACGCACGAACTCCTGGGGGATCACGGTGTCCAGGCCCGCGGGCATGACCGCGCCCGTCATGATGCGCACGCACTGGCCCGGCTGAACCGTGCCGTGGAACGCCTCGCCCGCCAGGCCGCTGCCCACGACCTGCAGCACCGTGTCGCCGTCGGCGCGCAGGTCGGTGCCGTAGAGGGCATAGCCATCCATCGCGGAGTTGTCGTGCGCGGGCACGTCGATGCCCGAGACGATATCGCGCGCCAGCACCCGGCCCAGTGCGCTGCGCAACGGCACGCTTTCGGTGGTCTGCAGGCGCGGGACCAGGCGGTCGATGAACTCGCGCGCCTGATCGATCGGCAGCGCGTCGGGATCGTAGCCGTTGACACAGGATGCGATGGCCGCGAGGCTGGGGGGAAGCGTGGTACTCATGATTGGAGCTGATGCAATTCGGTGAGGGTGTTGGCGCCCGTGAAGGCGCGCACGTCGTCGAACATGACCTGGACGCAGGCGTGGCTGTCGGCCCAGCGCTCGACCTTGCCCTGCCCGGCGTGGAGGAACACGAGCAGGCCGTCGAGCAGCGAGGCGCGCATCAGCATGAACACGGGCTGGGTGCGCACGCCGTCGCCGTCGGGCGTGACCACCATCGCGATCTCGGCGCCGGCCTCTTCCAGTGCCGCGGCCAGGCGCTCGACCAGATCGAGCGGAAACAGCGGCGTGTCGCAGGGCACGGTGACCAGGTAGTCGGTCTCGCAGCGCTCCAGGCCGGCCGCCACGCCCGCCAGCGGGCCGGCGAAATCGCCGGTGGCGTCGGGCCAGACCGGCACGCCCATCGATTCGTAGGCGCCCAGATTGCGGTTGGCGTTGATCATGATGGCGCCTACCTGCGGGCCGAGTCTGAGCAGCGCATGCATCGCCATCGGGATGCCCTGAAAATTCTGCAGGCCCTTGTCGACGTTGCCCATGCGGCTGCCCCGGCCACCTGCCAGGATCAGGCCAGTGATTTGGTTTTTATCTATCATCGGATCGGTTTGGGGCTGGCGCGCACGCGCGCGCGGTGATGGGGGCAGTATACCGGGTCACCCCGCCCGCCCTGCCCGCGCGGCTCAGAGGCGCAGCCAGCCACGCCGCGCCGCGTGATGCAGCGCAAGCCCCACCAGAAACCCCGCGGCCACGTTCCAGATGCAGACGGCGGCACAGGCCAGCACCACGACACGCTCTGCGCGCTCGCCCGGCAAGGGGCCGGTGCCCACCGCGAGTTGCAGACCGGTCACGAAGAGCAGCACGCCAAGCACCGCGGGCGGAAACAGCGCGAACAGGGTCGTCACCGCGCCGCTGAAGAACAGCGCCAGCGCCAGCAGGATGGTGCCGAGGATCACGACCGAGCCGCCCGTGCGCGCGCCGAAGGCCACGTGGCCCGCCATGCCGCCCGCGCCATGGCACATCGGCACGCCGCCCGCCACGCCCGAGAACAGGTTCATGAGGCCGGTCGACACCGACATGCGCCCGGCGGACACCGGGCGCGCCGGAAAGAGGCGGTTGTTTTCCTGGGTGATGGCCAGGATGGCGTTGCCCAGCGTGAGCGGAATCTGCGGCAGCGCCAGCAGCACCACCCCCACGAAGACCTCGTTCCAGCTCAGGCCGCTCAGCTCGACCGTGGGCAGACGAAACGCGATCGGCATCGCCGCCAGCCGGCTCAGCAGCTCGGGCTGGCGCCAGGCGCCGACCGCCGCGCCGAACACCAGCACCGCGAACATGGCCGGCATGCGCCGGTTGCCGATCAGGCTGAGTGTGAGCACGCCGGCCAGCACGGCAAGCACCAGATCGCCCTGCATCATCTTGATGCCCTGCAACATGAAGCCCACGCCCAGACCCAGCATGATGGCGGCGACCACGGACGGCGGCACCCAGCGCGCCACGTGGCGCATCGCCCCGCTGGCGCCGAGCACCAGCCAGGTCAGGCCGGTGGCCAGCGCGGCCACGTGCACCGCGCCCGGCGTGACCACGGCCGTCTGCACGGCCTGGATCGAGGCCACCGCGCCGATCGCCTTCATGGGTTGCACGGGGATGGGCGTGCGATACACCAGACCGCAGACCAGCATGGCGACGCCGAAGGCGAACAGCACCCCGAGCGGATCCATGCCGAGCACGCCTATGTACGCGGCCACGAACGGGATCAGGGTGCCGAGGTCGCCGAACGCGCCCGCCCACTCCATGCGATCGTAGCGATTGCGCGGCGGGCGGTTGAGCGTCGGATCGTCGGCGTGCGGCTCGTGCGAGCCGGCGCCGCCGTTGCCGGAATCGGCCATGGTTGCGTCCAGGAACAAGGGCGCGCCGGTGAGGCGGCAGCCCGGAGAGCGCATTGTAGAAGACCCGGCCTGACCTGACGCGCGGGTAGAATCGGCCGGGGTCAGATATCTCAGAGAAGCATCATGAGCGACACGTTTACCCCCGACGAACTCCATGCGCTGCGCGAACACGGCATCGTGGTCCACGCCGGACGCGTCCTGTACGGCGTGCAGCCCGCGCTGTCGCAGGCCCGCATCGACGAGATCGAAGCGCTGTGCGCCGCCCCGCTGCCGCCGGCCCTCCTCGCGCTATGGCGCAAGACCGCCGGTGGCGAGCTGGCCTACGACCTGCGCGCCACCATGGATGGCAACGAAGAAGCCTTGAGCTGGTCGGAGCTGTTCTACGACGGCAGCGAGCACTATCGCGATCTCCAGGGCTGGATCGAGCACGAGCAGGAGTGCGCCGAAGAAGCGGCCGAAGAGAGCGGCACCGAATGGGACGGCAAGCTGCGCTACCTGCCGATTGGCGGCTTCGAATACTGCGACCGCATCTACGTCGTGGTCGCGCCCGGCCCGCAGTACGGCAGCGTCGTGGCCTGGAAGCGCGGCCTGCCGGGCTGGACTCACACGCTGCAGCAGGATGCCGTCGTCACCTTCGCCGGCGACCTGGACGGCGCGTTCGCCGCGCTGAGCCTCGAAGCAGACCCCGAAACCAATCTCGACAGCCCGGGGGTGTTCCTGCTCGAGTATCTCGACGAGCGCGTCGAGTCCGCCGGTCTGCCGCAGGCGCTGGCGGACAAGCTGGTGGCGTTCTACAGGCGCGCCATGCTGGATTGGCGTGCCCCGCTGGCCGACGGCACCCTGCTGCGCGAGCCCCACCTGGCCTCGCTCGCGCTGGCGCACGCCATCGCGCAGGACGACGCCGCCCTGGTGCGGCAGCTCGCGGCGCTCGGCATGCGCTTCGATGCGCCGTTGCGCGGCAGCGCCACGCCCGCCGACGTGGCCCTGGTGGGCCATGCGGAGGCGGCGGCGCGTGCACTGATCGAGGCCGGCGCGCCGGTGCCGGCCGACGCGCTCACGCACGTCGACAGACAACCGGACCCCGCGCTGGTCGCGCTGTTGCTGGACCGGGGCGCGACGCCCGATGGCCTTGCCATGGCCAAGTGCGTGGCCTGCGGCAGTCCCGAGTCGGCCCGCCTGGTGGCGCAGGCCGCGGGCCCGGGCATCAGCGCGTCGTTCGAGGAGGCGCGCACGGCGCTGGCGGCCGACTACAAGGAAAGCCTGCGCCGCGTGCGCACCGGTAAACTCAGCCACTACCTGGGCGAAGCCGGTCTGGCCGAGCGCCTCGACAACCTGAAGACATTCACGGCATGACATTCCGCTTCCTCCCCGCGTTCGCCCTGTGCATGACCGCCCTCGCCGCTCAGGCGGCGCCCTCGTTCGATTGCGCCAAGGCCAAGAGCGCCGTCGAGAAGGCCATCTGCGCCGATCCGGCCATGGCCACGGCGGATGCCAACATCGCACGCCTGTACGGCGAGGCGCGCAAGACCTTCGACGACACGACCGCCAAGGCGCTCACCGCCGACCAGCGTTACTTCATCGGGACTCGCGACGAGGCCTATGCGCGGCCCTTCAACAAGGAGACCGGCGCCGAGGAGCTCGCCGAACAGCTGCGCTGGCGCAAGGCGTTTTTTCGCGCGCTCGATCACCGCCCACGCAAGGATGCGGCCGGCGTGTGGGGCAACCTGCCCGGTTTGGTGACCATCAAGAAGAACGCCGACGGCACCTGGCAACACGAGGCCTCGTCGGCGCAACCGCACAACGCGCGCTGGCTCTGCCAGACCAAGGGGCCGCTGCGCGCCGAGGGCGATGCCCTGGTGTTCGAAGACCCCGAGAACGAAGGCTGGGTCCTGACCTTCAAGCGCGCCGGCGCGGCGCTCGTGGTCGAAGAAACGAACTCGGGTCCGGACAGCTATGGTCCGCCCTATTGCGGCCACAACGGCCGGCTGGCCGGCACGTACTTTCCGGTGAAGTAGCCGGCGCCGGTTGGATCGGCATGCGCAAAAGTTATTTGGCTCCGGGAAACGGGCCCACCATACTGGCGGGTTCGGATCACCGGTCCGGTGTCCCCCTTTGCAGCAGGATTCACGATGAGCGACGCAGCCCCCGCCGAATCGGCACCCGTTCAATCCCTCGCCCCTGAGGTGCAGGCCGCGCAGGCCGAAGCGCGCCAGGCGGGCGTGGGAACGCCCAATGTGCTCACCACGCCGATCGCCGCGGTACGCGAACAGGCACACGCCTATCAACGATGGCTGACCGAACCGGCGCCGCCGGTCGCACGCGTGGTCGAGCACCGCCTCGATCACCTGCCCGTGCCGGCTGTCCTGCGTCTTTATTACCCTGAAGGCGTGACGGCCCCCGCCGGCGGGCTGCCGCTCTATCTGCACCTGCATGGTGGCGGCTTCGCCAGCGGCGACCTCGACACGCTGGACCGCTGGAAACGCGAGATCGCCGCGCAGGCGGGTATCGTGACGGCCGGCCTGTCCTATGCGTTGTCGCCCGAGGCGCGCTATCCGGCCGCGCTCGACCAGGTGGTGGGCGCGGTGCGCTGGCTGCACGAGCAAGCCGGCACGCTGGGCCTCGACGCCAGCCGGCTGGCCCTGGGCGGAGAGTCCGCCGGTGGCAACCTGACCCTGGCGGCCCTGGTACGGCTGCGCGATGCCGGCCAACCGTTGATCCGCACCGCCGCCATCATCTATGGCATGTTGTCGGCCCGACCGGACACCCACGCCCAGCGCGCGCTCGGCGATGGCCGCTTTGGCCTGTCGACGGACAAGCTGGACTGGTTCTGGCGCCAGTACGTCACTGACGAAGCCCAGCTGCAGGATCCGGGCGTGGCGCCGCTGTACGCCGACATCGACGATCTGCCGCCGCTGGCGCTGCAGGCCGCCGAGCTCGATCCGCTGCTGGACGACACGCTGGACCTGGCCGAACGCCTCGAAGACAGCGGCGCCACGCCGTGGGTCAAGGTCTACCCGGGCGTGCCGCACAGTTTCATCGGCATGACGCGCATCCTGGCGCAGGCGCGCGAGGCACGCGACGATCTCGTGGCCCATCTGCGCCGGCATCTGGCCTGAACGCCACGGCCCGGTACGCAAAAAAACAGGGCGCCGCGGCGCCCTGTCTACATTCTGCCCGCTGCGTTCAGCTCGCTGCGTTCAGCTTGCCACGGGCTTGTTGCCGTGCGACACGCTCGGCGTATCGCGGAACAGCGACATATGGGTGTGCGTCGCGACCCAGGGATCGCCGACCTTCTCGCGTGCGAACGACACGGTCGCGCGGCCCAGGCGGTCGAAGGCCTTGCCATCCGGGTGATAGCCGATCGAATCCCACACCGCCGCGCCCACCGCGAACAGGCGGTCGGGCGACACGAAGGTCTGCACATCGTCCAGGCGCCACAGGAACTTGTCGATCGAGAACCAGACGTTGCGCCATTGGTTCTTTTCGGCGTGATCGCGGCCGTACACGAAATCGGTGTAGGTGCCGAACGCCACGAAATCCTCGGCGAACAGATGACGGGCGGCGGCGTAGTCGACGGCCTGCACGTGATCGGACAGTTCTTTGAACCAGGCGCGCACCGCCGCGCTATCGGCGGGGTCGACGGGGGCCAGGGCTTTTACGGTCATGGAAGTATCTCCGTTAGGGGTTGAACGCGGGTATGCGTCGATTGAAGACGTATCGTGCGGGGTTGGCAATCCGGGTTGACGCGCTAGGCGGGCCGGACCGAAATGCCGGGATACCAGCAGGCCACGGCATGGCCAGGCGCCACCTGCGCCAACGGCGGCACCTCGTCCTGACATCGCTGCGTGGCGAATGGACAGCGCGGGTGATAGCGGCAGCCGGTGGGCGGCGACATGGGGCTGGGTGGTTCGCCCAGTGCCACCGGGAACGTCCGGCGCGCGGCGGCGCCCCGCTCGGGTTCGGGCACGGCCGCCAGCAGGCCGCGCGTGTACGGATGCTGCGCGCGCTCGTATACGTCGTCGCGGGCGCCGGTCTCGACGATCTGCCCCGCGTACATGATCGCGATCCGGTGCGACACGTGCCGCACCACCGCCAGATCATGCGCGATGAGCAGAAACGACAGGCCAAGCGCCTGTTGCAGGTCCTGGAACAGATTGATGATCTGCGCCCGCACCGACACGTCGAGCGCCGACACGGGCTCGTCGGCCACGATCAGCTCGGGCTGGATCGCCAGCGCGCGGGCGATACCGATACGCTGGCGCTGCCCGCCCGAAAACGCGTGCGGATAGCGCTGGGCGCTATCGGCCGGCAGCCCCACCTGCGCGATCAGCGCCGCGACCCGTGCCTCGAGCGCGGCCCTGCCCTCGCGCCAGCCGTGCACGATGAGCGGCTCGGCGATCGCGTCGAACACCGTGTGCCGCGGATTGAGGCTGGTGGAGGGGTCCTGGAATACCAGTTGCATGTGGCGGCGCAGCTCGCGCAGCCGCGCGGCCCCGGCCTGCGTGATGTCCGCGCCATCGAACCGGATGCTGCCCGAGGTGAGCGGCGTGCGCCGCAGCACGGCGCGGCCGAGCGTGGTCTTGCCCGAGCCCGACTCACCGACCAGGCCGAGGGTCTCGCCACGGTTCAGCGTCAGCGACACCCCGTCCACGGCGCGTGCCAGCACAGGCTTGCCGAACCAGCCGGCCGACCGCACGGGGTAATGCACACGCAGGTCGTTCACCTGCAGCAAAGGTTGGGGTGCGTTCATGCTTCGTCGTTCCTGGCCGGCGTCCAGGGGCGCACGCACGCGGCCAGCCGGCCGGGCGCGACCTCGCCGAGCGGCGGGCGCCGTCCGCAGGCGGCGTCGGCCGCGGGGCAGCGTGGCGCGAAATCGCACCAGGACCGGCGCTGCCGCAGATCGGGCGGCGTGCCCTCGATGGCCGTCATGCGGTGGCGATTGTCGGTCAGTCGCGGCGTCGCGCGCAGCAGGCCGGCGGTGTACGGATGCGCGGGAGCCGCGAACAAGGCGTCGGCGCCGGCGAGCTCGACCAGCCGCCCGGCATACATCACGGCCACACGATCAGCGACCTGCGCGACCACGCCGAGATCGTGTGTCACCAGCAGCAATGCGAGGCCCAGGCGCGACTTCAGTTCGGCGAGCAGCGCCAGGATCTGCGCCTGGATCGTCACGTCGAGCGCCGTCGTGGGCTCGTCGGCGATCAACACGGCCGGGTCGCAGGCCAGCGCCATCGCGATCAGAATGCGCTGGCGCTGGCCGCCCGAGAACTCGTGCGGCAGCCGCGCGAGCCGTTCGGCCGGTTTCGGAATGCCCACCTGGCTCAGCAACTCGACGATGCGGGCGCGGCGCGCAGCGGCATCCAGCGCGGTGTGCCGAACCAGCACCTCGTCGATCTGTGTGCCGATCGTGAGCAAGGGGTTGAGTGCGCTCATCGGGTCCTGGAACACCATGGCGATGCGCTTGCCCCGAAGGTCTTCGAGCACGCCGGGCGGCGCCGAGAGCAGGTCCTGCCCCTCGAACAGCACCTGTCCACCCGCGACGCGGCCGGGCAGTGTGAGCAGCCCCATCAGCGCCAGCGCACAGGCGCTCTTGCCCGAGCCGCTCTCTCCCACCAGGGCCAGCGTCTCGCCGGCGCGCAGGTCGAACGACACCGCGTCCACCGCCTGCACGCTGCCGTGGCGGGTCAGAAATTCGACGCTCAGCTCCCGCACGCTCAGGAGCGGCGGCGTGGCAGCGGCCACATACACCTCATGCGATGGCGCGTTCATTTGCGCTCCTTGCCCAGCAGCTTGCGCGCGAATTCCTTTTCGCGCTCGCGCGGATCCAGCGCCAGACGCAGGCGGCTGGCCGCCAGATTCACAGCCAGCACGGTCAGGGCGATCGACAACCCCGGGAACGTCGCCAGCCACCAGGCGCTGGTGAGATAGTTGCGGCCGTTCGCCACGTCCAGTCCCCACGAGACTCCGGGCGGCTGCACGCCCACGCCCAGGAACGACAGCGCGGCTTCCGCGAGCACCACACGCGCGAACTCCAGCACCATCAGCGTGATGAGCGGTGCCGCCAGATTCGGCAATACATGACGCAGCAGAATGCGTGCGGGACGCGCGCCCGCCATCTCCGCGCTTTCGATATAGGGCAGTTGGCGCACCGACAGCACCACGCTGCGGATCTGGCGCGCGTAGACCATCCAGCCGTTGAGCGCGAGCGCGAGAATCACCGTGCCCGGGCCCGGCCCCAGGATCACGAGGATCACCAGCGACAACAGCAGGCCCGGAAACGCGACATGAACATCGACCCAGCGCATCAGGACGGTGTCGACACGCCCACCGGCGAAGCCGGCCACCAGGCCGACCAGCACGCCGAAGCTCGCCGAGATGGCCACGACCGCGGCGCCGATCAGAATCGACAGGCGCGCGCCATGCAGCACGCGGCTCAGAACATCGCGGCCCAGATTATCGGTGCCCAGCAGATTGGCCAGCGTGCCCCGCTCTTCCCAGGCCGGCGGGCGCAGCCTGGCCGACAGCTTGATCGCGGCGGGGTCGTAAGGCGCCAGCCAGGGCAGGAGCAGCGCGACCGCGGCGAGCGCGAGCAGCAGCAGCGCGGCCAGCGCCCAGCCACGCTGACGGTCGGACAAGCCGCCCCAGCCGCGCAGGCGCGGCCCGACGGCGGCGAGCGGCGTTTCCCAGGGGTGCGCGTTCATACCGCGATTCTCCGGTCGAGCAGCCGGTAGACGATGTCGAGGCAGAAGTTGATGATCACGATCAGAAAGGCAATGAAGAACACGACTGCCTGCAGCAGGACCAGGTCCTGCCGCTCGATGGCCTGCACCGCTGTCTGGCCCAGACCGGGCCAGGCGAACACGGTTTCGACCACCACGGTATGACCGGCCAGCATTGCGGCGAACTCCCATCCCAGCAGCGCCACGGTGGGCACCGCGGCATTGCGCAACGCATGCACAAGCACGATGCGGCGCCCGCGCAGACCCTTGGCGCGCGCCGTACGGATGTAGAGCGAGTTGAGTTCGTCGATCAGCGCGGAGCGCAGCATCATCGCGATGCGGCCCAGCGCCGGCAGCGCGAGCGTCAGGATGGGCAGCACCGCGCTGCCCGGGGCGTCGGCGCCCGACGACGGCAGCCAGTTCAGCGTGACCGCGAACAGCAGGATGAGCAGCAGGCCCAGCCAGAACTGCGGCAGCGACAGGCCACTCAGGCTCAGCACCACCGAGATCCGGTCGGCCCACTGGCCCGGCCGCAGCGCGGCGATCACGCCCAGTGGCACGCCGGCCAGCATGGCCAGCCCGAGCGCGCCCGCGCACAGTGTCAGCGTGCCCGGCAGGCGCTCGAGCACGATGTCCATGGCCGGTCGCTGCTGCCAGCTGGAGTTGCCGAAGTCGAACGTGGCGATATCACGCACATAGTGCAGATACTGCTGCCAGAGGGAGCCGTCCATGCCGAGCGCCTGCGCCAGCACCGCGCGGTCCTGCGCCGACGCGTCGACCGGCAGCATCGCCTGCACCGGATCCCCGATCAGACGCGTCACGATGAACACGATGGTGGTCACGCCGGCCACCACCAGCAGGCCCTGCATCAGGCGGGCGACCAAAAAGCGCGGCAGGCCGCGCCCGCCACGATCAGTCGGTGACACGGAAGTCCTTGAGCGGAATCAGGCCATCGACGCGCGGCGCGAAGTCCACGCGCTTGGACAAGCCGAAAATTTCGCCGCCCTCGAGCAGGAAGACGAGATACGCCTGGTCGCGGCCGATCTTGAGTGCCTTGGTGTACAGCGCCTGGCGCTTGGCCGGGTCGGCCTCCTGGCGGGCCTGGTCGATCAGGCCCTTGAGCTCGGCGTTGTCGTTGGCCGCGGCCACGCCGCCCTCGGCGTAGTAGGCGCTGAGCGTGCGGTCCGCGTCCAGCAGCTGATTGGAGTGACTGCTGCTGATCTGCGCTTCGGTTGGCACGCGGTTCTTGTTGAGCGCATCGAGATACTCGGCCCAGGCCAGCACGCGGAAATTCACTTTCAGGCCGGCGGCTTCCCAACAGGCGGCGATGGTCTCGGCCAGCTCCTTGTCCTTGAGCCAGCGGCCCGACGGCGCGTACAGATCGATGGTCTTGCCATGCGCGCCGGCGGCCTTCAGCAGTTCGGTGGCGCGCTTCGGGTCGTACGGATACGGTTCGATCGAGGCGTCGTAGCCGAACCAGCCCGGGGCCAGCAGCTGACCGCGCGAGACCGCGGCGTAACCACCGTAGAGATCCTTGGCCAGCGCCTCCTTGTCGACGGCGTAGTTCAGGGCCTGGCGCACGCGCACATCGGTGGTCAGCCCTTTGAGCGCGTTCAGCGACACGAACGGCAGATCGGTGCCCTGCAGCGTCACGGCCTTGGCCACACGCTTGGTGTCTTCGGGCAGCACGTTGGTGATGAAATCGAAATCGCCGGCGCGCAGGCCCGACAGGCGCGTGCCCGGCTCGGCCACGAAGCGGTACGTCGCGCGGTCGACATTGCCGACCGCCGCGGGATTCCAGTAGTTCGGGTTCTTGCTCAGGACGATGCGGTTGCCCTTGGACCATTCGGTCAGCACGTACGGGCCGCTGCCCACGGGCTTCTGGCCCAGGCTGCCATCGGCGGCCGCGCCCGGCGACACGATGGTCAGCCAGGACAGACGCGCCGGCAAGGCCGGATCGGCGCCGTTCGTATGCACGCGCACGGTCGTCGCATCCACCGCTTCGGCCTGCTTGATACCCAGGAAGAACGGGCGCTGGCGCGAGGCGGTCTTGGGGTCGACGATGCGGTTGATGCTCGCGGCCACGGCCGCGGCGTCCAGCGGCTGGCCATCGCTGAACTTCAGGTTCGGGCGCAGCGTCACTTCCCAGGTCGCGGCATCGATGGCGCGCGGCAGCGCGGTGGCCAGATGCGGCACGAGCTCGCCCTTCGGCGTGCGCGTGAGCAGCGTTTCGAAAATGTTGCGCGACACCGCGCGCTCCGAACCATCCTGCGCGGTCTGCGGGTCGAGCGTGGACGGCTCGGTGCCGAGCGCGAGCGTGATGTCGGCGGCCTGGGAAGCACCGGCATGGACGGCGCCCAGAATGGAAGCGGACAGGACCAGATATTGTGTAAAGCGCATGCGCACTCCCGGCGGCTGGACAGACGCGTCTCGCGCGCATGTCGGTGTCGTTATTAAGGAGAGCGCAGTTTGCCGCGTGAAATGAGAACGTGCCGTTCTATAGATATGTCACGGAAATACTTGACGCGCCGTCGGCGTCGCGCTGTATGCAGACTGGACCGTTCAGCGCAGAGCACCGCCCCGCGCGGGTCTCAGGCCGGTCGCAGCACGGGCGCTTCCCAGGCACGATGGCCCACCGCCGGTCCGGCGTAGCGTTCCGCCTGCACCAGCGCGGTCTGGGCGCTCGGCCCCTGCGTGAGCCGCGAGGTGCCGACGTCGGCGGTCAGCGTGTTGGGATTGCCGTGACGGTCGAGATCGCCGTCGGGATCGGACCATGCACCGGTGGCCATGATGACGACGCCGCGCAGCAGGCCGGGGTCGAGCACCGCGCCGGCCAGGCAGGCGCCGCGGGCGTTGTAGAGGCGCACCACATCGCCCGCGCGAATGCCGCGCTCGGCCGCGTCGTCGGGATTGAGCGCCACTGGCTCGTGACCCGCGACCTTGCCCGCACGCGACAGCGACGCGGGGTCCAGCTGGCTGTGCAGCCGGGTGCGTGGCTGGTTGGTCAGCAGATGCAGCGGCCAGTCGCGCGCCGCGGGTGCGCCCAGCCACTCCGTGGGCGCGAGCCAGGCCGGGTGCCCCGGGCAATCGTCGTAACCGAAGCCGGCGACCACCTCCGAGTAGAGCTCGATGCGGCCCGATGGCGTGCGCAGCCGGTGCGCCGCGGGATCCTGGCGAAAGTTTTCATACAGCACATAGGGGCGCTCGGGCGGCGGCACCTCGGCGTAGCCCCGCGCCCAGAATTCATCGAAGGGCGGCAGGGTCACGCCGCGCTCGGCGCAGCCGCCGCGCATCCCTTCGTACACATGGCGGCACCAGCCATCGATGTCGCGCCCGGCGGTATAGGCCTCGTAAAAGCCCGCCCGCCGCGCCAGCTCGGCGAAGATGTCGAAGTCGTTGCGCGCCTCACCCTGCGGCGCAATGGCCGGATGCATGGCGAACACGTAGGGATCGCGGGACGAACCGCCGACGTCGGCGCGCTCGAGCGGCGTGGTGACGGGCAGCACGATGTCGGCGCGGCGCGCGAGCGGCGTCCACCACGACTCATGCACGATCACCGTCTCGGGCGTGCGCCAGGCGCTGCGAAGGCGATTCTGATCCTGGTGGTGATGGAAGGGGTTGCCGCCCGCCCAATAGATAAGCTTGATATCGGGATAGGCATGGTGCTCGCCGTTGAATTCGTACTCGGCGCCAGGCGCCAGCAGCATGTCGGTAATGCGCGCGACCGGAATGGCGAGCTGTGCCGGGTTGCGCGGCACCGGCACTTCCGGTCCCGGCACGAGGCGGCGCGGCTGGCCCACGCCGTTGAGCGAGGCGTGCCCGAAGGCGAAACCCCCGCCTGGCAAGCCGATCTGCCCTACCAGCGCGGCCAGTGCGATCATTGCCCAATAGGGTTGCTCGCCGTACTGCGCCCGCTGCAAAGACCAGGCGGCGGTGAGCAGGCTGCGCTGCGTTGCCAAATCGCGCGCCAGCGCCCGGATCGTGTCCGCCGGGACGCCGGTGATGGCCGCGGCCCACGCCGCGTTCTTGGCCTGACCGTCGGTCTCGCCGCGCAGATAGGCGGCCCAGCGTTCGAAGCCCGTGCAATGCGTGGCCACGAACGCCGCGTCATGCCGCCCCTCGGCGATCAGCGTGTGCGCCATCGCGAGCATGAGCGCGGTATCGGTGTTGGGACGGATGGCGATCCAATCGGCATTGCTGCCTTCGGGAATGTCGGCGCGCGTGGGCGTGATCGCGACCAGTCGGATGCCGCGCGCCTGCGCCTCCTGCAGCCAGCCCGACAGGTTGTGCAGGCCTGCGCCGCCCGATGTGACCTGGCTGTTCTTTACCGGAATGCCGCCGAAGGCCACGATCAGGCGCGTATTGCCGAGCACGCTGTCCCAGTCGGTGACGTCCCCGCTGACCGGACTGGTGCCGCCGATGACGTGCGGCAGCAGAAACTGAGCCGCGCCCCAGCTGTAGTTGCCGATCTGGTCGACGCAGCCGCCGCCCTGAAACAGGAAGCGCCGGATCAGGCTGCGCGCGTGATGCACGCGGCCGGCGGACGACCAGCCGTAGGATCCGCCGAAAATACCGGCCGGGCCATGGGCGGCGCGCACGCGGGCGAGCTCGTCGGCGACCAGCGCCAGCGCGCGCTCCCACGACACCTCGATGTATTCGTCGTTTTCGCGCTCGCGATTGCCGTCGAGCCAGCCCTTGCGCACGGCCGGGCGCCGGATGCGCAGCGGCGAATGCACCATCTCCGGAATCGAGGCCAGCATGGCCGAGGGCTCGGGGTCGGGCCCGAACGGCTCGCAGGCCACCAGGCGGCCGTTCTCGGTGACGGCGGTAAAGGCGCCCCAGTGCGCGAGCGAGGGACTGCGTAGACGTGACATGAATGAGAGACCGACCTTGCGGAACAACGGGAACGCCCGGGCTTTTGCCGCAGCATAAAGGAAAAGTCCTCAGCGCCCATTCGGCGCTGGAAGGCCGGCGCTGTGCAGCCGTCCCGGGTCGGTGTTCAGCCCGGCGCGCGACCCGGCAGCGGCACATGCAGGGTCGCCTTCACGCGCTCCAGCACCACGATGGTCCGAAACCACTTTACGTTCGGGTTGTCGTGGAACAGCCGCTGGGCGAGCGCCTGGAACACGGTCATGCTCGGCACGGTGAGCACCAGCAGGAAGTCGGCCTCGCCGGTCACGTAGTAGCACTGCTGAATCTGCGGCCCCGAGAAATCCTGCTTCATGCGGTCGAGGTCGGCCGACTGCGTGCGGTCGGCGTGCACCTCGACGATCAGGGTGATGACCTGACCGAGCTTTTCGGGGTCGATCACGCTCGCGTCGGCCTGGATGAAGCCGGCCTGGCGCAGACGCAGCAGCCGCCGCTGGACCGACGCGGTCGACAGATGCACGCGCTCGGCCAGCACGCGCAGCGGCAGCTGGTTGTCCTGCTGCAAGGCGGCCAGCAGGGCCAGGTCGAAGTCGTCAGGCAGATTGGCCGGTTTCATGCGAGAAATTTTCTCATATGAATCGGACAGATCGCATCCACTTATCGCGCCGGGCGCAATAAATTACGGGCACCTCGTTCATGGAGCCTCACATGCATTGGCGCACGCGACTCGTCCAGCCTCAATCCCTCGCCCCCAAGGGCTTCGCCTCGCTTACGGTGCCCACGCACCGGGCATCGACGGTACTGTTCGAGCGCCAGGCCGACGTGCGCGACGGCTGGCGCCAGGACCAGCATGGCTATACCTACGGGGTGTACGGCACGCCCACGACCCTGGAACTCGGCGCCCGCATCGCGCAGCTCGAAGGCGCGCATCACACCTTCGTGGTGCCCGGTGGGCAGGCCGCCATCGCGCTCGTCTATCTGTCCGTGTGCAAACCGGGCTGCCATGTGCTGGTGCCCTACAGTGCCTATGGGCCCAACCTCAAGCTCGCGCGCGGCCTGCTCGCCCGCTTCGACGTCACGATCGAAGCCTACGATCCGCTGATCGGGGCCGGCATCGACGCACTGATCCGCCCGGAGACGGCGCTGATCTGGACCGAGAGCCCGGGGTCGGTCACGATGGAGATCCAGGACGTGCCCGCGATCTGCGCCGCGGCCCGCGCCCGGGGTGTGACGGTCGCGCTCGACAACACCTATGCGGCCGGCGTGCTGTTCGACGCCTTCGCGCACGGCGTGGACATCAGCATCCAGGCGCTGACCAAGTATGTGGGCGGCCACAGCGACCTGCTGCTGGGCACGGTGTCGGTGCGCGACGCGGACCTCAAGACACGGGTGGGCGACACGCACCAGCAGCTGGGCATGGCCGCCTCGCCCGATGATTGCAGCCTGGCGTTGCGCGGGTTGCAGACACTGGCGCTGCGTCTGGATCACCTCGAGCGCGCCACGCTGGAAATCGCCCGCTGGCTGGCGGAGCAGCCGCAGATCGAGGCGGTGTATCACCCCGCCCTGCCCGACTGCCCCGGCCACGCGGTCTGGAAGCGCGACTTCACCGGGTCGGCCAGCGTGTTCTCCATCCTGTTCCGCGACGCCTACGACAAGGCCGCGGTCGCCGCGTTCATCGACGCCTTGCAGCTGTTCAAGATCGGCATGAGCTGGGGTGGCGTGACGAGCCTGGCCTTGTCGTATCCCGAGCTCGCGCGGCCGAACCGCGATTACGCCGGGCGGCTGGTGCGCCTGAACATCGGCCTGGAGCAGACCCAGGAGTTGATCGACGACCTGCGGCAGGCCTTGGCCGGCCTCGACGGCGGCTGAGGGCTCAGACCAGGCGGTCGGACCCGACGACGTGCACGCCCGGGCGTGGCGAGACGGCCGCGTCCAGCAGCGCCGCCGCGATACGCTCGGCGGGATTGATCCGGTAGCGCCGGGGCAGCACGGGCCCCAGCGCCCCCAGCACCGCCAGACCCAGCCGTTCGCCCAGGCGCGGCTCCTTGCGGTGGCCGCCGATCAGGCCGGGGCGCACATACGTGAGCGAACGGAAGCCGACGCGCGCGAGATCTGCTTCCAGCTCGCCCTTGACCCGGTTGTAAAAAAAGCGTGAATCCGGATCCGCGCCCATGGCGGAGTTGAGCGCATAGACGGGCGTGCCGGCGTCGTGCGCGTGGCGGGCGACCTCGAGCGCGTAGTCGTGATCGACCCGGCGAAACGCCGCCTGCGACCCGGCTTTTTTGATCGTCGTGCCCAGCGTGCAGATGACGGCGTCGGCGCGCCACCACGCCGCCGTCGCGGGCAGGTGGTCGTAGTCGATCCGCGGCGCATCGAGCTTGGGATGCTCGGGCAGCGCCCTTCTCACCGGCGCCACCACCGCGTCGATGCGCGTATCGGCAAGCGCCAGGCGCAGTACGTGGCTGCCGACCAGGCCGGTCGCCCCGACCAACAACAGTTTCATATCGCGCCCCTCTGAATGTCTTGCCGCGGGCCCAAGTGGCGCAGGGCGCCGCGGCGCACACCGTTACGTGCCATCAGCCGCATGCCGGCACCATCAATACCGGTATTGTCTCCCACACAATCGCCAGTGCGGACAGGAGCGACAGCGCGCCGGTCAGCCACAGCAGGAACCGAAGGCTGCCCTCTTGCGGTCCGCGCGTCGATTGCCGATACCAGACGAGTGCGATCGCCGCCAGCGAGAGCACGCTGACCACCACGATGATCCACGACGACGCGGGCAGGCCGAGCCAGGGCGTCTGCCACTGCCCCCGCGCGCAACCCAGCGCATTGATGATGTACACCGCAAGGAAATGCACGAACCACAGCGTGGGCGCGAACAGCGTGGCCAGGGTGGCGCGGGTAGAGGAGGACCAAGCCATGGTCAGCCCACCCACCGCGCAAAGCCGTGCACCAGCGTCAGCGCCACGATGGCCTGGGCCGCGCTGTACGCGGCATAAAGCCGCAGGCTGTCGAAGCTGGCGCGCCGGCCCTCGGTGAGCACGCCGGCCCAGGAGCGCGCCACGGCGAACGCCGCCATCATCGCGGTGATGCCCGCGAACACGGCCTGGACGCCCGCCAGCGCATAGACGGCGGCGGCATACGCCGAGTCCTGCGGACGCAGCCCGGCGCGCCAATGGCCCTCGACTTCCACCCCGGCCGACAGGCCCAGGCACAGCGCCGCCAGCGGCACGCCGATCCGCACGCCGGTCTGTGCGCCGCGCCGCAAGCGTGCGCCGGCCCACTCGAGCAAGGCGCAGCAGGCGAGCGCGAGGCCGCCGGCCAGCCACGGCCGCCAGCCGCCGGGCAGGCGCGCCAGATCGGCCCATCCGGGCGGCGAGGTCGTCCACAGAAAGAGATAGGTGAAGATCAACGCGCCGAAAATGCTGGCGCACACGACCAGCAGCATCACCATCGCCCACCAGGCATGGGAGCGCGGCCCGGTGCACGAAACCGGCAGACGCAGACCGCCCCCGACATCCACCACCCGCCCGTCCGGCCCGGGCTCGGCGCGCCAGACCCAGGCCCAGATCATGACGATCGCCAGCAGGCCGAACAGCGCCGCCGGCACGATGAGTTTGAAGGTCAGCAGCAGGAAGAAGCCGGCCGTGCCGATCGCGGCGAGCATGGGCTTCCAGCCGGGCCCCGGCAACTCGAGCACATACTCCGGCCGCGCATCGACCGCGCTGGTCACCAGCGTGGCGCGTCGGCCCGTCGGCGCGCCGGGCAGATAGTAGCGGCCGGCTTCGACCTCCTCGGCCAGCCCCGGCTGATCCCACAGCGGTTCGCGGCTGCGCACCACCGGCACGCTGCGCACACCATACTGGCCATTGGGCAGCCACTCCAGCGTGCCCGCGCCCCATACATTGCCGGCATTGTCATCGACCGACGGGCGGAAGTTGCGCGCGAGGTCGATCAGGAACACCAGCACGCCGGCCGCGATCAGCACCGCGCCGCCGGTCGACACCAGATTGAGTTCCGTCCAGCCCTGGCTCTCCGCGTAGGTGTAGACGCGCCGCGGCATGCCGGCCAGCCCGGTGAAATGCATCGGGAAGAAGCTGACGTTGAAGCCGATGAACATCAGCCAGAACGCCCAACGGCCCATGCGCTCGGACAGCGCGCGGCGGCTCACGAAGGGCGTCCAGTAATAGAAGGCCGCGAACAGCGGCAGCACCATGCCGCCGAACAGCACATAGTGCAGATGCGCGACCACGAAATAGCTGTCGTGGGCCTGTAGATCGAACGGAATGACGGCGACCATCACCCCCGTCAGCCCGCCCATCACGAACACGAAGAAGAAGCCCAGAATGAACAGCATGGGCGTCTTGATCGGGCGCAGGCGCGTGGCCGCCGCCAGCGTCGCGATCCACGCGAACACCTGAATCGCGGTCGGCACCGCCACCGCCATGCTCGCCGCCGAGGCGAAGCTCAGCGACAGCGCGGGAATCCCGGTCGCGAACATGTGATGCACCCAGAGACCGAAGCTCACGAAGCCCGTGCCCACGACCGCCATCACCACCAGCCGGTAGCCGACCAGCGGCACCCCGGCAAGCGCGGGGATCATCATCGACACCATGCCCGCCGCCGGCAGGAAGATGATGTAAACCTCGGGATGGCCGAAGAACCAGAACAGATGCTGCCACAACAGCGGGTCGCCGCCCTTCTCCACCATGAAGAACGGCATGCCGAAGGCGCGCTCCATTTCCAGCAGCAGCGTGGCCACGATCACCGCGGGAAAGGCGATGAGCACCATGCCGCAGAACACCAGCATGACCCAGGCGTAGATCGGCATCTTCTCGAGCGTCATGCCCGGCGCGCGGGTGCGCAGGATGCCGACCGCCAGCTCGATCGCGCCGGCGATGGCCGAAATCTCGATGAAGCCGATGCCCAGCAGCCAGAGGTCCGCGTTGACCGCCGGAGAATACGTCGAGCTGGTGAGCGGCGGGTACATGAACCAGCCGCCGTCCGGCGCGAGGCCGACGAACAGGCTGCAGAAGAACACCAGCCCGCCGATCGCATAGGCCCAATAGGCATAGGCGGACAGCCGCGGGAACGGCAGATCGCGGGCCCCGAGCATATTGGGCAGCAACAGCACGGCCACCGCCTCGACGGCCGGGACGGCGAACAGAAACATCATCACCGTGCCGTGCATGGTGAAGAGCTGGTTGTAGAGCTCGTGGCCGATCAGGCCGCTATCGGGCAGCGCCAGCTGCGCCCGCATCAGCAGCGCGAGAATGCCGGCCAGGATGAAAAACAGCAGCGCCGTGCCGATGTACAGCAAGCCGATGGTGGTGTTGTTGACGTCGGAGAAGATCCGCCAACCCTTGGGCCGCGCCCAGACGCGGGCCAGTTGCTCGTACTCGCCGTCCGGCCGGGGCGCCGGATCGGGCAGCTGGCCGTGCGCGGCGTGCGCGGCGTGCGCGGCGTGATTCTGAGGGATAGAGGTCACTCGAGACTGTCCAGGTAGGCGGCCAGGGCGCGCAGCTCCGCGCCGCTGAAGGTGTCGAAGGACGGCATGAAGTTGCCGGGCTTGAGCTGTTGGCTCGCGGCGATCCAGCCGGCGAGCGTGCCGATATTGTTGGGCAGCAGACCGGCGCCGAGCGTGCGGCGGTCGGCCAGATGGGTCAGATCCGGGCCGGAGGTGCCCGCCGCCGCCGTGCCGCGCACGGTGTGGCACTCGGCGCACGAGACCAGGAAGCGCTCGCGGCCCTGGCGCAGCAGCGCGGTATCGGGCTCGCGTGCCGGCCGCTGTTGTGCATGGATCCACGCCTCGAAGGCGCCCGCTTCGAGCGCGTGCACCTCCAGCCGCATGCGTGCGTGCTGGGCCCCGCAGTACTCGGCGCACTGGCCCTGATAGACCCCCGGCGCGTCGGCACGCAGCCGCAGCCGGTTCACGTGGCCCGGCACCATGTCGCGTTTGCCGCCCAGGCTGGGCACCCAGAAGCTGTGAATCACGTCGGCCGCCTTCAGGGTAAACACCACGGGCACGCCGGCAGGAATACGGATGTCGTTGGCCGTCTCGAACAACAGGCCGCCCCGCGCGTCGTGATAGCGCACGCGCCACCACCACATTTCGCCGGTGACTTCCACGTGGAGCGTGTCCTCCTCGCCGGGCTCATGCAGGTCGGGCCCGAGGGTGTAGACCAGCAGCGCGGTCAGCACGACCGTGGGAAACGCCACGCCGGCGCCGATGATCAGCGCGCGATGCCGGATCCTGCGGCGTACCGCGGCCGGGCCCCAGATGGCCAGACACAGCAGCACGGCCACCAGCAGAAAGATGAGCGTGGCGCCGATCGTCATCACCCAGGCCAACTCGGCGATGCGGGCGGCGGCCTCGCCCTTCGGCGCGAGCGCGGACTGGTCGTTGGCCCGGACATCGGTGGCCCATACGGTGGCCGGTATCGAGGCCAGCCAGGGACAGGAACGCACAAGCGGCGGGGCGATAGTCATTTCTCCTTTGGCATGCGGCTTGCTGGCTGGGATCAGACAGGTTGGCGCGCTCATCAGCACGTGGCGTTCCAGCCCCGACCGCGCGAGCTCCCCGGGCCGCGCCGGCCCGCCAACCCGCGCCACGCCTCAAAGGATTCCGCTTCGTGCCTGTCAGTCCTCGCTCCGGCGGCCTTCGGGCTCTCCGTCGACCCTCGCCGCCGGCGCGCCTCGGGCTGCTGCCGGCACTGTTGCTGGCCCTGGCCGGTTGTGGCGATCCGGCCGAACCCCTGGCTGCCGCCCCGTCGGCCAGCGCCCTGCCCGCCGCCGACGCGACCCGCGGCCGCGCGCGCATCGCCGAGCTGGGCTGCGCCGCCTGTCACAGCGTGCCCGGCCTGCGGTCGCCCACGGCGCAGGTCGGCCCCACGCTCGAGGGCCTGTCTCAGCGAACCTACATCGGCGGCAAGCTGCCCAACACGCCCGACAACCTCGTGCGCTGGTTGATCGACCCGCCGGCCATCGACCCGCGGACCGCGATGCCCTCCCACGGCCTGGACCGGCGCGATGCCGCCGACATCGCCGCCTACCTGCTGGCACAGGACTGAGGCGCCCATGTCCAAGACTCTGCGCATCGTTCTGCTCACGCTCGCCAGCGCCGGCCTGCTCGCCGGCCTGGGCGGCGCCGCCGCCATTTATTTCGGCGTCTACGACATCAGCGCCACCGGCCAGCACACCGCGCCGGTGCACCGCGTGCTCGATGTGGCCTTGAAGCGGGCCATCACCATCCGCGCCGCCGGCATCGAAGCCCCGCCGCTCGATGATCCCGGCCGGGTACAACGCGGGCTGGCCCTGTATCAACAGCATTGCGTTCAGTGCCACGGTGCGCCGGGCGTGGCGCCGCAGCCGTTCGCGCTCGGTTTGAATCCGGCGCCGGCCGCGCTGGCCCAGACGCCGCGCACCTGGCCGGCACCGGAAATGTTCTGGGTCATCCGCAACGGCATCAAGATGACCGGCATGCCGGCCTGGCGGTACCGGCTCGAGGACGAGCAGATCTGGGACGTGGTGGCTTTCATGGGCACGCTGCCCGAGCTCTCGCCGGCGGACTACCGCAAGCAGGCGCGCGCCGCCAGGTCGGTGCCGGCGGCCGACCCGCCCGCGGAGCGGCCCGCCGATCTGCGCGCCGGCCGGGACGCCATGCATCAATATCTGTGCGCCACCTGTCATGCGATCCCGGGCGTGGTCGGCGCGCAGTACGACGTCGGGCCGTCGCTGGCGGGCATGGCCAACCGGCCGTTGATTGCCGGTACGCTGCCGAACACCCCCGAGACCATGGCGGCGTGGCTGCGCGATCCGGGCCGCCACGCGCCGGGCACCGCCATGCCCGACCTGGACGTGTCGGAACAGGATGCGCGCGACATGGCGGCCTTTCTGGGAACGCTGGACAAAGAGTGAGCACCGCCGACACGACTGGATACTTAATGTCGTCGGCGGTTTCTGTGATCTGGTCAGGGATGTCAGTAGGGTTCTATGATTCGGCTGCGCCGCTGTCATCGTCCCCTCAGCCATCCCGTTGCATCAAGGAGTCGTACGTGCCCGATACCCTCACCGTCGCCGCAGCTGGCGCGGACCCGCGGGCCTTTCTTGCGGGGGGCGGCGAGGCCGGTGCCCTGCTTCGCGCGCACGACTGGCGCGGCACCCGGCTGGGCGATCCGGCGGGCTGGCCGCAAAGCCTCAAGACCGCGGTTCGCATCATGCTGACCTCGCGGCAACCCATCTATATCGCATGGGGCGAGGACTTCCATTTTCTGTACAACGATCCCTATCAGTCGATTCTCGGCGCACGGCATCCGGCCGCCATGGCGCAGCCCACGCGCGAGGTCTGGCACGAAATCTGGCACTACATGGAGCCGCTGCTGCATACGGCGGTGACGCGGGCCGAAGGCACGTACGAAGAAGAGAAGCTCCTCATCATGGAGCGCAACGGCTATCCCGAGGAAACGTACTACACGTTTTCCTTTACGCCGCTGCCGAATGACGATGGCTCGATCGGCGGCATCATCTGCGCCAATAGCGACGACACCCGGCGCGTGGTGGGCGACCGCCAGCTCAAGCTGCTGCGCGAGCTGGCCACCGTCATGCCGCAGGCCGCCGACTGGCGCGATGCCTGCCGCCTGAGCGGCGAAGCCTTCGCCGTCAATCCGCAGGATATCGTCTTCGGCCTGATCTATGCCATCGAACCCCAAAGCAACGGGGCGGAGCTGACGGCACTGTGCGGTGCGCAACCGGACTCGGCGCTCGCCCCCGCCCGCCTCGCGCTGGCCGAAGCGGTCTGGCCCTGCGCCGAGGCGCTGCGCCGCGGCGAACCCATTCTGGTGGACCAGCTCGACACCCGCTTTCCCGGCGCCCTGCCCGCCAACATCTGGGAGCGGCCGCCGAAGCAGGCGGCCCTGCTGCCGATTCGGGCCACCAGCGAAGACGAGCCCGCCTTCGTGCTGGTCGTGGGACTGAACCCGCTGCGGCTCTACACCCACGAATACGCACACTTTCTGGATCTGGCCGCCGCGCAGATCGGGGCCTCGCTGCGCTATGCCCGCGCCTACGAACAGGAGCGCCGCCGTTCCGAGGCCCTGGCCGAAATCGACCGCGCCAAAACGCAGTTTTTCTCGAACATCAGCCACGAGTTCCGCACGCCGCTCACGCTGATGCTCGCGCCGCTCGAAGACCTGCTGAACGAGGCCACGCTCGATCCCACCCGCCTCGCGCCGGTCGAGCTCGCGCACCGCAACGGTCTGCGCCTGCTCAAGCTCGTCAACGCGCTGTTGGATTTCTCGCGCATCGAAGCCGGACGCGTCCAGCTCGATCTGCAGCCCACCGATCTGTCCACGGTCACGGCGGACCTCGCCGCGCTGTTCCGCTCGACCATGGAAAAAGCCGGGCTCGCCTTCGACATCGACTGCCCGCCGCTGCCGCGCGCCGTGATGCTCGACCGCGAAATGTGGGAAAAGGTGATCCTGAATCTGCTGTCGAACGCCTACAAGTTCACCTACGACGGCGGCGTGCGCGTGTCGGTGCGCGCCAGTGCCGACGGCCAGCACGCCGAGGTCGAGATCGCCGACACCGGGCTGGGCATCGCCTCGGAAGAATTGCCCCGGGTGTTCGACCGCTTCCACCGGGTGGCGGGAGCGCAGGGCCGCAGCATCGAAGGCAGCGGCATCGGCCTCGCCCTGGTGCAGGAGTTCGTGCGCCTGAACGGCGGCGAAGTCAGCGCCAGCAGCGAGATCGGCGTCGGTACCACCATGGCGTTGCGGCTGCCGCTCGGCCCACCGCTGCATGCAGCCAGCGACACGCCCGCGCGCAGCGCGCCGGCGCTGGCGACCGCCTATCTCGACAGCCCCGCCGTCTCCGACCTGCGCCCGGACGCCACCGGCGTCGCGGCACAGAGCGGCAGCGTGCTGGTGGTGGACGACAACGACGACATGCGCGCCTACATCAGCCGGATTCTGCTGGCCACCGGCTACGACGTGGAGACCGCGCCCGACGGCATGGCCGCGCTCGCGCAGGCGCGCCGCAAGCGCCCGGACCTGATTCTGTCGGACGTCATGATGCCGCGGCTCGATGGCTTCGGGCTGCTGGCCGCCTTGCGGGCCGATCCCACGCTCAACACGGTGCCGGTCCTGCTCGTGTCGGCGCGCGCCGGCGAAGAAGCCTCGGTCGACGGCCTGCGCGCCGGCGCCGACGACTATCTGATCAAGCCCTTCTCCGCGCGCGAATTGCTGGCGCGCGTGAGCGGCAATCTCCGGCTCAACCGGCTGCGCCAGGAGTCGGCGCGCCGGCTGGCCGACGAAGCCCGCACCCTCGAGGTCCTGAACCATGTGGGCGCGGTGGTGGCGGCCGAGCTCGACATGACCCGTGCGGTCGAGGCGGTGATCAGCGCGGCCACCGAGCTCACCGGCGCCGCCCTGGGGCTGCTCACCTACCCGTGCGCGCCCGACGCCGCGCCGTCGCAGCCGCGCCTGGCCATCGCGGGCGACCACGGACTACTCGGGCACCATTGCGCCGCGCGCCTGCCGGCCTGGCCGACCGGAATCGGTGTCCTGCGCCACGATGATCTGGCCGAGGCGCACGTGATGCTGCCCGGTCTGGCGCTTACCCCGCGCAGCTACCTCTCCGCGCCGGTGCGCGGGCGCGACGGCAGCCTGATGGGCCATCTCTATCTGGTGCATCCGGAGCCGCAGGCCTTCGACGAGCGCGCCGAGCGACTGGTCATCGGGATCGTGGCGCAGGCGGCCATCGGCATCGACAACGCGATGCTGTATCAGGCCGCACAACGCGAGATCGCCGAGCGCGCCCGCGCCGAAACGGCGCTGCGCGAACTCAACAACAGCCTGGAACGCCGCATCGCCGACGCCGTGGCCGAGCGCGACCGCCTGTGGGAGCACAGCGACGATCTGCTCGTGATCTGCGACGGCGAGGGGCATCTGGCGCGTCTCAGCCCGTCCTGGACACAGCGGCTCGGCTATCCCGACACCGCGCTGGCCGATCAGCGCTACGGCAGTCTCGTGCATCCCGATGACGAGGCGGGCGCGGGCGCCGTCTTCGCCGCGTTGCGCGCCGGGGCCGGCAGCCAGCACGCCGAGCACCGCCTGCGCACCGCGACCAGCGAGTGGCGCTGGGTGGCCTGGACCTGGTCCTTCGACGCCGCGGCCAACAGCATCCATGGCGTCGGCCGCGACATCACTGCCGACAAGGCCGCCGCCGAGGCGCTGCGCGAGGCCGAGGAAGCCCTGCGCGTGTCGCAGAAGATGGAGGCGGTGGGCCAACTGACCGGCGGCGTGGCGCACGATTTCAACAACCTGCTGCAGGTGATCGGCGGCAATCTGCAACTGTTGCAGCGCGACCTGGCCGACAACCCCCGCGGCCAGCAGCGCGCGCGCAACGCGCTGGCCGGCGTCGAACGCGGCGCCAAGCTGGCCTCGCAACTGCTCGCGTTCGGCCGGCGCCAGCCGCTCGCCCCGAAGGTCATCAACCTGGCGCGTTTCCTGCGCGATTTCGAAGACATGCTGCGCCGCGCCGTGGGCGACGGCGTGGAGGTGGATCTGCGCATCCCCGCCGATCTCTGGCACACCCTGGCCGATCCCCATCAGGTGGAAAACGCGCTGCTGAATCTTGCCATCAACGCCCGCGATGCCATGGAAGGCCACGGCTCGCTGATCGTCGCGGCCGACAACGTCACGCTGCCGCCGCGCGATCATGAAGGCGCGCTGCGGCCGGGCCAGTACGTCACGCTCGCCCTGACCGACACCGGCTGCGGCATCGACAAAGCCCTGCTCGAGCGCGTGTTCGAGCCGTTCTACACGACCAAGCCCGAGGGCCAGGGCACGGGTCTGGGGCTGAGCATGGTGTATGGCTTCGTCAAACAGACGGGCGGCCATGTGCAGCTCGACAGCGCACCCGGTCGCGGCACCACGGTCAAACTGTATTTGCCGCGTATCGAACAGGCCGAAGCGCCCGTTCATGCGCCGCTGCCCGCCGACACGCAGGGCGGCAACGAGACGGTGCTGGTGGTCGAGGACGACGACGCGGTGCGCGCCACGGTGGTCGATCTTTTCACCGGCCTGGGCTACCGCGTGCTGGAAGCCCGCGATGCGCAGAGCGCGCATGGCATCTTCGAGGCCGGCACCGCGGTCGACCTGCTCTTTACCGATGTGGTCATGCCGGGGCCGCTGCGCAGCCCGGAGCTTGCGCGACTGGCGCGCGCCAGGCAGCCCGATCTGGCGGTGCTCTTCACCTCGGGCTACGCGGCCGACGCGATCGTGCATGGCGGCCGGCTCGATGAGGGCATCGATCTGCTGTCCAAGCCCTACACCGCGGCGGCGCTGGCGCAGCGCGTGCGGCAGGTGCTGGATGCGCGCGGCGTCGTGCAGGCGGCGGCGCGGGCTGGCGCGGCCATTTCGGTCGATGCCGTGGATGCGGCGCCGAACCCGTTGCGCGACCTCCGCGTGCTGGTCCTGGACGCCGCCGAAGACGCCCGTTCGCACGCCTGCACCCTGATTCAGGGGCGCGACGGCGACGCCTATGGCGCTGGCGGCGTGGCCGAGGCCTATGCGCTGCTCGACCGGCATGCGTTCCAGGCGCTGGTCACCGATCCGGCCCTGCCTGATGGCTCGGGGCTCGAGGTGGCCGCCGCGGCCCGGATGCTGAATCCGGCGCTGGTCGTCCTGGTGACCTCCGACGAAGATCAACGCGACCGCTTGAGTGTCTACCCGCAGCTGCGCAGCGCCCGCCAGCTGCGCAAGCCCTACACGCCCGCCCAGTTGCTGGACGCGCTACAGGCTCAGGTGGCCACGCCGACCGTCAAGGTCTGAGCCCGCGCCTGCGCCTGTGCGTGCGTCTGCGCACGACCCGGCCGCCGCCACCGCCGCCCCAAGCCGGGCCGAGGCGTCAGCGGCCGGGTCGCACCCGAAGTTGCTTACTTGAACGCGTCCAGCGCGGCCGCGAGCGACTGCGGGCGGTAGTCGTCCCAAGGCGTATCGCCCACGTCGAGCCGATCATGAATGTTGCGCACCGTCCATTGGTCGCCGCGCTTGAGCGACTTCAGTTCGTCCCAGGCCAGCGGCACCGACACGCCCAGCCCGGGCCGGGCACGGGCCGACCAGGCGGCCACCGTGGTGGCGCCGAAGCCATTGCGCAGGTAGTCGACGAAGATCTTGCCCACCCGGTTGCGCGGACCGCTCTTTGCCACGAAACGCTGCGGCACGGTCTGCGCGAGGTGCCGCACGATGGCTTGCGCGCAGCCCTTCACGGTGTCCCAATCATGTTGGCGCCGTAGCGGCACCACCACGTGCAGCCCCTTGCCGCCGCTCGTTTTGAGCCAGGCGGTCAGGCCGAGTTCCTGCAGCAGCGTGCGCACCAGTTGCGCCCCCTCCACCACCGCGGTCCACTGCACGCCCTCGCCCGGATCGAGGTCGAACACCATGCGGTCCGGCTTGTCGATCGCGTCCTTGTGGGCGTTCCAGGTATGGAACTCCACCACGTTCATCTGGACGGCCGACATCAGCGCCGTGTCGCTCGGCACCTCGAGCAAGGGAGGATGATCGGGGTCGAGTTCCTGCGGCAGGGTGAGGACGCCGGGCATGGCGTGTTCCAGGTGCTTCTGGAAGAACATCGCCGCGCCGATGCCCGCCGGCGCGCGCAGAAACGAGGTCGGCCGCCCGGCCAGATGCGGCAGGATCTGCGGCGCGACCAGCGCGTAATAGCGGGCAAGATCGAGCTTGGTCGCACCGGATTGCTCGTCGATGACCCGATCGGGGCTGGTCAGCCGGCCCGGCTTGGCGCGGGCGCCGATGTCGTCCTGGCCCGCCCGAGCGGCGCCGTCGGCCTTTGAGGCTTTTGTTTTTTTGCCGGACTCGCCGGCGGCCGCGTTGTCCGCGGCGTCGGCCTTTTTCGTGGACCCGGCCTTCTTCGAAGATTTGGCCGTTCCGGCTGCCTGTGTGCGCCGATCGGCTTTGCCGCCATCGTCCGCCTGCGTATCCGCGGCGCCAGCCCCGCGCTCGGGCGTCTCGCGCACGATCGCCGATGCCGGCTTGTCTTCGCGCAGTCCGCGAAACACGGCATGCCGCACATGACCCGCGCCGGTCCATTCGCCGAAGGACACCTCGGCCACCAGACGCGGCTCGACCCAGTGCACCTTGCGGCCGGGCTTGGCGCCCGGCGCGAGCGGACTGTCGGCGCGCTCGATCTTGCTCAGGCGCGCCACCAGATCCGCGAGCATGCGATCATCGAAACCGGTGCCGACGTTGCCGGCGTGACGCAGCGTGCCTTCCTGGTCATGCACGGCCAGCACCAGCGCGCCCAGCCCCACGCGCGTGCCCTGAGGCTCGGTGTAGCCCGCGATCACGAACTCCTGGCGCCGGGCGCATTTGAGCTTGATCCAGGTATCGCTGCGGCGTGTGACATACGGCGCATCGCGCCGCTTGGCGATGATGCCCTCCAGGCCCAGCTTGCACGCCGAGGCCACCAGGTCCGAGACGGGTTTGTCGAAGGCCGCGCTAAATCGCAGCGGCTCTTCGCCGCGCGCGATCACCTGCTCGAGGATCTCGCGCCGGCGCCACAAGGGCTCCTCGCGCAGATCCCGGCCGGTCACGTAAGGCAGATCGAAAGCGTAGTACAGAATGCGTTCGGCACGCTCCTCGTCGAAGGCGTTCTGTAGCGCCTGAAAGCTGGGATTGCCGTCATCGGCCATCACGACGATCTCGCCGTCGATCCAGGCGTTCAATACCGGCAACGCGGCGATTGCCCGGGCCAGTTGCGGCATCCGCGCCGTCCAGTCGTGGCCGTTGCGGGTGTAGAGCCGGGCCTCGCCTCGGTCGAGCCGCGCCATCACGCGATAGCCATCGAACTTCAGTTCGTGAATCCACTCGCCGGGCGCATGCGGCGGGCGTTCGACCAGCGTCGCCAGCTGCGGGCGCAGCGTGTCGGGCAACGGCGCGGCGCGTCCCGGCAGGTCCACCTCGCCGGCTGCGCTCGATGATGCAGCACCGGCTGCCGCAGCGTCGGCTGCCGCAGCATCGGCTGCCGCAGCATCGGCTGCCGCAGCATCGGCTGGCTCGGCGCCAGCCGCCTTCCGCGCGGAGGCCCGGCCCACCTGCTTGGCGGCGCGTTTCTTCGGCGCGGCACCGCGGGCCGTTTTTTCGTCCGCATCGGCTGCCGGCGCCTTGCGCGGCTCGCCGCGCAGCGGCACCACGCTGTCCGGATACTCGTCCACCAGACTGAATTCGCTCTCGGGCTTGGCCAGCGCATCCTTCTCCTTGATGAGCAGCCACGGCACCTGCTTCTCGCCCTTGCCTTTCATGCGCACCAGGGCCCAGCGCCCGTGCAGCTTGGAACCGTGCAGCTCGAATTTGAGATGACCGTCGCGGTAGCCCTTGCGCGGATCGGACAGCGGCTGCCATATCCCTTCGTCCCAGATGATGACCTTGCCCGCCCCGTACTGGCCCTTGGGTATCTCGCCCTCGAACTGGTTGTACGCGATCGGATGATCCTCGACCTGCACCGCCATCCGCTTGACCGTCGGGTCATAGGTGGGCCCCTTGGGCACCGCCCAGCTCTTCATGGCGCCGTCCAGCTCAAGGCGGAAGTCGTAATGCAGGCGGCTCGCCCAATGCTTCTGCACCACGAACGCGAGCGCGTCGGGGTTGGCATCGCCGCCCTCCGCTGGCTCCGAGGTCACCTTGAAGTCGCGCTTCTCGCGATAGGTCTTGAGCGTATCGGCCATGGTCAGGCCGCCTTGCGCGTACGCGCATCACCATTGCCGCGCGAGGTCTTGCTCGCTGATTTGCCGGCTGATTTGGACGCCGATTTCGCCGATCCTTTGGACGCGGTCTTGGTCGCGCTCTTGCCGGCCGACTTGCTGTTCCTGGAGGCGGTCTTGCCGGCGGACGTTTTGGTTGCGGCCTTCTTGGCCGAGGCGGATTTTGCAGCGGTCTTCTTCGTCGTCTTGGCGGCGCTTTTCTCTTCCTTGCGCACCGGCGTCACCGTCGCGCTGTCCGAGCCCGACTTCTTGCCGCCCGCGCCACGCGACTTCAGACTGCGCTGCAGCAGCTCGGTCAGGTCGATGACGTTATCGCTCGAGCTCGGCGCCTCTTCCTCGGGCTCCCATACCGTTTCGCCCTCGCCCGCCTTGGCCTTCTTCTCGACCAGGCTCATGATCGCGTCCTTGAACTCGTCCTTGAAATCGTCCGGATTCCAGGGCGCGCTCATGTCCTCGACCAGCATCTTCGCCATCTTCAGCTCGCTGGCACTGGGCGTCGCGGACTTGCCGCTGGGCAGATCCAGCTCATCCACGGCCTTGACCTCGTCGCCCCAGCGCATGAGATCGAGCACCAGCGCATCGCCGGAAGGAATCAGCGCGGCGAGATGCTGCTTAGTCTGGATCACCACGCGCGCGATGCCGATCTTGCCGGTCTTGGCCAGCGTATCGCGCAGCAAGGCGTAGACCTTGTGCCCCTTGTTGATGGGCGCCAGGTAGTAGGGCCGCTCCAGATACAGGAAGGGCACGTCCGCCGCGTCGACGAAGCGGTCGATCTCGATGGTCTGCGTCGTGCGCGGATAGGCCTGGTTGATCTCTTCCGGCGAGATCACCACGTACTTGCCGTCTTCGTATTGCACGCCCTTCACGATGAAATCGCGATCGATCTCGCGGCCCGTGCGCTTGTTGATGCGCTTGTAGCCCACGGGGTCCATGGTGCGCTTGTCGAGCCAGTCGAAGTCCACGCCGGACTCCGTCGTCGCGGTGTGCAAGCCCACGGGAATATGCACCAGGCCAAAGGAAATGGCCCCTTTCCAGATCGTTCGAGTGGATGCCATGATGTCTCCTGCGCTGAGCGTCGGGCGTGCCTCACGCCCGGTTCGACCCGATCGCGCAGCAAGCCTCATACCCGACGGAGTATCGCCATGATCGTCGAAGTTTTTCAGCATCCCGATGGACAATGGTCGTTCCGCAGCATCGCGCTGCTGGGCGTCCAGGAAGACCGCGGCCGCTACCCCGATGCCGCCCAGGCCGAAGCCGCCGCCCGTATCGCCTACCCCGATGTCTCGGTGGACCGGGTCGCGCCCGAAGACGACACGGCGCGGCGCGCACCACCCGGCTGACACCCCGGCCCAGGCGACGCTGCCCCTGCGCGCACGCTTGGATTCCGCGCGCGGCGGCGTCAGAGGGCGCGGCCGTCAGATTCCGCGCGCGGCCGCGTCGCGGAACGCCTCGCGCAAGGCCTCGCCCGCCGGGCTCATGGCGCGGTCGCGCGGCCAGACCACCGTGAGCGCGGGGTCGTCCAGCGCCAGCAGAAGGCGCGTTCTCAGACCCAGGCGTTGCGCATGCAACGCGCCGAGGCTCTCCACGATGGCCGCGCCCAGTCCCTCGGCGGCGAGCGCGCAGGCCGCCGACGACTGCCCCACCTCGATGAGCGGCCGATACGGCAGGTCGCGCGCTTCCAGCGCCTGCCGCGTGGCGCGTCCGGCCGGCAAGGCCGTGGCGAGCACGATCGGCCCGTCGTCGGCCACCTGTGCGAGGGTCAGGCGCCGCCGTGCCGCGTAGGGGTGATCCGCGCGGAACACCGCATGCAGCGCGAGCGAGGCCAGGCGCTCACCCGCGACGCGATCGCCGTCGGCCAGGTTGCCGACCATGATCCCCAGATCGATCCGATGATCGGCGGCCATGTCGATGATCTCGAGCGCGGTGCCGGCGCGCACCGTGACCGCGACGCCGGGGTGCGCACGCCGCATGGCCGCCAGCGCGGGCGGCAACAGGCTGGTCGCAGCAATCGCCACGGCGCCGATCGCCAGACGCGCCTGGGCCCCGTACCGGATGTCGCTCGCCAGCCGGTCCACCGACTCGATCCCGGCCAGGGCATTGAGCACCTCCGGGATGAGCGCGCGACCCTGGCTGGTGAGCTGCAGCCGGCGGTGTTCCCGACTGAACAAGGCAAAGCCGAGCCGGGTATCGAGATCGCGCAGCAGCGCGCTCGCGGCCGGCTGCGTCATGCCGATCGCGGCCGACGCGGCCGTGACGGTTCCGTGTTGGTACATGGCGCGCAACAGCGTGAGTTCGCGGCGGCTGATCATATGAAATCCGTATGGAATCAGTTTATTTATCTATTTGACCATATGAAATCGCGCGCACCACAATCGATTCCGTTCCTACGCTATCGCCGCCACGATGTCCGCCAATACCATCACGTCCGTCACCTGCATTCCGATGCGCCTGCCGTTTCATCACTGGAGCCCCGCGCCGCTCTTCGCCGGACGCCCGCGCGACAAGCTCGACAGCGCGCTCGTGCGGGTGCAGACCGAGGACGGCACCGTCGCATGGGGCGAGTCGTATTGCGTGGAGCCGCGCGCGCTTCCCGCCATCTTCGAGACGCTGATCGCGCCGCTCGCCTGCGGCAAGAACGCCGACGACGACACGCTCCTGCCCACCATGCAACGCGTGCTGCACAACCTCGGCCGCTCCGGCCCGGTCGTGCACGCGCTGGCCGGCCTGGATATCGCGCTGTGGGATCTGCGCGCCAAGCGCGCCGGACAGCCGCTCTACGCCCTGCTCGGCGGCAAGCAACGCGACAGCGTGCGCGTGTATGCCTCGCTGTTGCAGTACTACGGCAACGCCGAGCGCCTGCACGCTGTCACGACGCAGGCGCTCGCCGAGGGGTACGAAGAGATCAAACTGCACGAGCGCACGGCCGACGCGGTCGGCGCCACGCGGGCCGCCACCGGCCCCGGCATCCCCATCATGGTCGACACCAACTGCGCCTGGCTGCCCGGCCAGGCCGAGGACGAGATCGCCGCGATGCGTGCCCACGACCCTTTCTGGATCGAAGAGCCGCTGTGGCCGCCCGAAGACGCCGAGGCGCTGGCCCGACTCAAAGCCGTCTGCGGCGTGCCCGTGGCCGTCGGCGAAAACGCCAGCAGCGCCTATGCCCTGCATCGCATGATCGCCACCGAGGCCACCGACTACGTGCAACCCAGCGTCATCAAGCTCGGGCTCACGGCCGCGTGGGAGATCTCGCGTGCGTGCGCAGGCACCGCGGTGGCGTGCGCGCCGCAGGTGGCCTTCTTCGGCCCGGGCTTTCTGGCCAGCCTGCACCTGATCGCCGCGCAGGCGCATGAGGTCTCACTGGAACGCCTGTATGTCGAGCTGGCCCACGTGCCCTATGGCGCCACCGTGCCCATCAGGCGCGGCCGCCTCGCCGTTCCCGACACCCCGGGACTGGGCGCCGACCCCGAAACCGCCCTGGCCGAAGGCCGCTACAGCGAGTGACGCGCGACGGGCGTCGATACGGTCGACGTCGAAGCGGCATCCGACGACACACAGGCCCCAGCGCTACGCCGGACACCGCCGCACCGCCCCCCAGAACAATCACAGGAGACAACCATGACCATGCACCGCCGCCGCTTTCTGATCCGTTCGACCGCATTGGCCGCCGCCGCCGTCGTCTCGCCGTGGGCCCTGCCGGCCCGGGGGGCCGGCCATCCGGCGGCCGGCGATCCGGGGGCCGGCCGTCCGGCGGCCGGCTACCCGGACAAGACCGTGCGACTGATCGTGCCGTACCCGCCTGGCGCGGCCACCGATACGCTCGGGCGCATGGCCGGCCAGGCCTGGGCGGAAGCGCTGGGCCAGACCTTCGTGGTCGAGAATCGCGGCGGCGGCGGCACCACGATCGGCACCCGCGCCGTCGGCACGGCCGCGCCGGATGGCTACACCCTCGGCATCGTGGACTCCACGTTCACGATCAATCCCGGCCTGCTCGGCGACAAGCTGCCTTACGACACGCTCAAGGACTTCGCGCCGATTTCGCTGATGGCCACCGCGCCCTTCGTGATGGTGGTGCATCCTTCGGTCAAGGCCAACACCCTCGCCGAGTTCATCGCGCTCGCCCGCGCGCAGCCCGGCTCGCTGTCCTTCGGGTCGGCGGGGGTGGGCAGCGCGCCGCATCTTGCCGGCGAACAGCTGCGCCAGCAGGCCGGCATCAACGTGCTGCACGTGCCCTACCGCGGCGGCGGCACGGTCTTCACCGACCTGCTCGGCGGTCAGGTGCAGTTCGCCTTCGGCACCGTGCCGACGCTGGCCGAGCACATCAAGGGCGGCAAGCTGCGCGCGCTGGCGGTCACCGGCGCGCAGCGCGCCAGACAGCTGCCCGACGTACCCACGTTCGCGCAAGCGGGCCTGGCCGGCGTGGACATCTCTCCGTTGTTCGGGCTGATCGCGCCCGCGGGCGTGCCCGCGCCTGTGATCGAGCGGCTGTCCACGACGCTGGCCAGGTCGGTACGCGAAGGCGCGCTGCGCGACAAGCTTGCCGGCCTGGGCTTCGCCCCGGTGGGCAGCACGCCGGCGGAGTTCGAGGCCCGCATCCGCGCCGATGTGGCCAAGTGGCGCGACGTGATCCAGCGCGGCGGCATCAAGGCCGAATGAGTGAAAGCGGGGGTTCCGCCCCCGCTTCATCACCGCAACGCATATAGATACAAGGGATCGGTCGTTCGTTCCAGCGCGGGACAGGCCTAGGATAGGCGCCTGCTTCACTCGTTGTGGAAACCGTCTTGTCCCGCCTCTCTCCCCACGATCCCGCCAAGCTGGATCCCGCCACCGCCGCCCTGCTCGATCAACTGCTCACCGACTACGGCCCGTACGCGAACATGCTCAACGCATTCGCGCCGCGCCCGCCGGCCCTGAAGCACCTGTTCTCGTATCTGGTGGAGTCGCGCAAGGATGGCCTGATCACGCCGCGGCACCTCGAGATCGCGCTGCTCACCGCTTCCAAGGCGCATGCCTGCCATTACTGCGTGGCGCTGCACGAGCCCAAGCTGGCCTCGCACGGCATCTCGCAGGAAGCCATCGACCATCTGCTCGATCCCGAAGTGCCGGGTCTCGACGAGCACGACCTCGTCGTGCGCGACTACGCGGTGCTGGTCACGCTCACTCCGAATCACGTCACGGATGCGTTCTACGCGCGGCTGCAGCGCTTTTACAGCGAAGAGCAGATCGTCGAGCTGACCATCCGCATCGCGCTGTGCAGCTTCTTCAAGCGCTTCAATGAAGCGCTCGGCGTGGCCGCGGAAGATGTGGTGGCGCTCGAGCTCGCGCACGGTGAGCACTGAGCGAATCGAGATGTCCGCTGCTGCTTCCCCGGCGCCCAAGCTCGAGATCCGCCATCTCTCCAAGCAATTTCATACCGACAAGGGCACGGTCAACGTGCTCGACGACATCAGCCTGAATGCGGCCGCCGGCGAGTTCGTCAGCATCATCGGCCCGTCGGGCTGCGGCAAGTCGACGCTGTTCAACATCCTGACGGGCCTGCTGGAACACGACAGCGGCAGCATTCTGCTCGACGGCCAGCCCATGCCGAACCTGCGCGGTCGCGTCGGCTACATGCTGCAGCGCGACCTGCTGATGCCCTGGCGCACGGTGCTCGACAACGTGCTGGTCGGACTGGAGCTGCGCGGCACGCCGCGCGCCGAATCGGTCGAGCTGGCGCGCGAATACCTGCACACCTTCGGCCTGCTGCCTTTCCAGGACAGCTATCCGAAGGCTCTGTCGGGCGGCATGCGCCAGCGCGCCGCACTGGCCCGCACGCTGCTTCCCGACCCAGACATCCTGCTGCTGGACGAGCCGTTCTCGGCGCTCGATTACCAGACCCGGCTGTTTCTCGAAGGCATGCTCGCCGACACCGTGTCGCAGAAGGGCAAGACGGTGATCCTCGTCACGCACGACATCGACGAGGCCATCGCGCTGTCCGAACGTATCTTCGTGCTGAGCGCGCGCCCCGGCCGCCTCAAGAGCGAACACCGGATCGAGCTCGATACCCGGTCGCCGCTGGAAGCGCGCCACGACAGCCGCTTCTCCGCCTATTTCGACCTGCTCTGCCAGGAACTCGACATCCAGACCGCTCACGCATGACCCAGTCTTCCTCTACCGCCCTCGCCGCGGCCGCGCCGGCATCCGCCGCGCGCGCCGCCTCCCGCCCCCGGCGCCTGCCGCCGGTGTGGTTCGCCCAACTGTTCATCGTGGTCCTGATCTTCTCGGCCTGGGAGCTCGCCGTGCGCCAGGGCGCGGTGTCGGGCTTCCTGTTCGGCTCGCCGGCCGGCACGTTCGAGGCGGGCTGGCGCATGATCCAGTCGGGCGAACTCTGGGTGCACGCCAACTACACCCTGTGGGCCTCGGCGGCCGGCTTCGTGATCGGCACCATCGTCGGCACGATTCCGGGCCTGGCCCTCTGGTATTCGCCCTATGGCGCGAAGGTCGTCGAACCCTTTCTGGTCGCGATCAACAGCGTGCCCAAGATCGCGTTCGCGCCGCTCGTCATCCTGTGGTTCGGCACCGGCGTGATTTCCAAGGTGGCGCTCTCGATCTCGCTCACCGCCATCGTGGCGCTGCTGGCCGCGTTCCAGGCAGCGAAAGACGCCGATCCCGATATCCAGCGCATGCTGGTGTCGCTGGGTGCGACCAAGCGCCAGATCTTCACCAAGGTGGTGGTGCCATCGGCCACGCCCTACATCATCAGCACGTTCCGCATCAACATCGGCTTCGCGCTGGTGGGCACCGTGGTCGGTGAGTTCATCTCCTCCAAATACGGCCTCGGCCACGTGATCTTCGTGGCCTCGTCGCTCTATGACCTCAATACGGTCTGGGTCGGCATCTTCTCTCTGATGGCGCTGGGCTTCGTGCTCTACGCCGGCGTGGACATCGCCGAAAAGCGGCTGCTGCGCTGGAAGGATCAGACCTACGCTACCAACTTCAAACTCTGACACGCATCATGACTCGTAAAACCACCCTGCGCCTGGCCGCCGCCGCCGCGTGCCTGCTCAGCGCCTCCGCCTGGGCCAACGACAAAGCGGTCGTCTCCGCCGCCTTCAAGTCGGTGTTCTATCTGCCCGTGTACTTTGCCGAAGAGCATGGCTACTTCAAGGACGAAGGTCTGGACGTGCGGATCGACGTGGCCTCGAGCTCGACCAATGCGCTGGCTGCCGTGATCTCCAAAAGCGCCGACTTCTCGCTGCACGGCCCCGAGTGGACCGCAATCTCATTCGGCCGCGGCGCACCGGTCAAGGTCGTGGGCGGCACGCTCAACCGCCTGGGCGTGTGGCTGACCTGCAAGTCGGGCTTCGCCTTCGATGGCTTCAAGAGCCTGAAGGGCGCCAAGATTTCCACGGGCGCCATGCCCACCACCAGCACCTCCGCGTTCATCAAGCTGCTCAAGGGCGCCGGCCTGGACCCGAAGCGCGATGTGGACCTGCTCGAAGTGCCGCTGGGCAATGAAGTCGGCCCGCTGAGCTCCGGCCAGGCGGACTGCGCCGTGCTGTACGAGCCGGGCGCGTCGCAGGCCGAGGCGCAAGGCTACAAGGTCGTGTCGGCGTTCTCGCGCGAGATCGGCCCCTACACCTTCTCGGCCATCTCCACCCGCCAGGACATCGATCCCGCCATCTCGCGCAAGTTCGTCTCCGGTATCGACCGTGCGCTCAAGGCCATTCACAAGAATCCCGACGAAGCGGTCAAGAGCGGCCTGAAGCTGTTCCCGAACCTCGACCCCGCCGTGGTGCGTGCGTCGGTGCAGCGTCTCATCAACGACGGCGTGTTCGCCGAGTCGGTCGCCCTGCCGCCGCAATCGCTCACCGACGCGCTGCAAACGCAGATCGACCTGGGCAACCTGAAGCAGATTCCGCAGGACGCGAAATGGCTGGATCTGGGCTGGTCCAACGAGATCGCCGGCAAGACCTACTGATCGTTGCGCCGAGCCATGCAGCAGGCAGTTTGCGCGAGCAAACTGCCTGTTTCTTTTTCTTGCAGGTCACGGCCGGGCCCTTGGCTACCATACGCACCGATTCGACACCGCCCGGAAAGACGCTCGCGCGCCTGCCGATTCTCAACCTCGTTGCCACGCATCGTATGTCTGCACTCAAGCTCGCCGCGGCCGTCATGGCGGCCTTCGCCGTCGTCTTCGCCATCAGCGGCTTTTACATGACCGGCACCGACGCGCCGCTGTTCGTCGCCGCGATGGCGCTGGCTGGCGCGCTGTTCGGCGGGATTGCCGCGCCGGAGATCGCCCCGCGCAGTTTCCGCCGCGCGGCCTGGTGGCAGGTGGGTTTCGCGACGCTGGGCTGCCTGCTCGTGGCCGCGCTGCTGGGCGCGGGCGCCGAGGGCTTCGGCCTGGCGCTGGTGCTCGGCATCCTGATCGGCTGGCTCGCACCCGTCTGGGTGCGGCATGTGACGGTGCCCTGATCAGGCGCTCAGTTTTCGACCCGCACGGGCTGCTGCACCTGCATGCGCTTCTGATCCGGCGCGCACTGTATGCGGTCGTGCAGCGCGACGGCATAGCGGTCGATCGCGGCATCGCCCGACGAGCGCGCGATCTTGGGCCGCGCCTCGAGCAGCCCCGGGTTCAGCGTCAGCTGCACGATGGCCGTGCCGCCGTTGTCGGCGCGCGGCACGCGGCGGTCCATCGGCAGGATGCAGTGCACGCCGACATCCGCGCCGCCAAGCGCACGGGCGCGCCCCGACGCCGCGCTTTTCTGCAGGAATGCCCAGCGCCTGGCGAGCCAGTCGGGCGGCGTCGCCACGCCCTGCGCCCGATCGGCCTCGATCCGCTGCCACAGGATGCGGTCGGTCAATGACACGGTGTTCAGCCGCGTCCGGCCATCCGCCGGCGGCTGGTACTGCTCGATCAGTGCGAGCGCCTCGTCGTAGCGTGCGGCGCCCTCGTAGAGCGCCAGCAACTGACTGTGGGCAGCGTGGTAGCTTGCTTCCGCCATCGCGCCGGCCGGATAGGCGAGCGCCGATTCGAACGACGCGATCGCCGCGTCGGTGTCGCCGGCATGGCGCTGGGCCATGCCCAGGTCCACATAGGCCTGCGTGACCACGGCCGCGTCGGGCGGCTCGCGCTTGAGGGCCTGGTCCAGCAACCACTGCCTGCCGCCCACGCTCTGTTGCCACACGCCCTGCCCGCCCCCCGCCGGCGCGTTGAACACGCTCGAGGCGGCCACCGCCGCGCCACCGGCAAGGGCCGCGCAGCACAGGACCAGCCAGCGAGCGGTGCGAAGGCCCATGGGACGGCGCGCGCTCAGAACTCTTCGAGGAAGCGCATGCGGAAGCGCTTGCCCTTGATGCTGGCGTTGGAGATGCGCGAAAAGGCCTGCTTGGCGATCTTGCGATCGAGCGCGACGTAGGCGTTGTATTCGGTGATATTGATCTTGCCCACCTGTTCGAACACCAGACCGCCGTCACCCGTCAGCGCGCCCAGCAGATCGCCCGGACGCAGCTTGTCTTTCTTGCCGCCCTGGATGCACAGCGTGATCATCGGCGCGCGCAGCGGGCGGTCGGACTTGGGACGCAGCGCGTTGATGTCGGCCCACGTGAGCGGCGCGCCCTGATACTGCTCGATCAGATTGGCCCAGCGCATTTCCTCGGGCGAGCACAGGCTGAGCGCCAGACCCTTCTGGTCGCCGCGGCCGCTGCGGCCGATGCGATGCACATGGACCTCGGTGTCCTTGGTGACGTCGACGTTGATCACGGCACCGAGGTTTTGAATGTCGAGGCCGCGCGCCGCCACGTCGGTGGCCACGAGCACGGCGCAGCTCTGGTTGGCGAACTGGATCAGGATCTCGTCGCGCTCGCGCTGTTCCAGGTCGCCGTTGAGCGCCTGGGCGCTGATGCCCTCGGCCTGCAGACGCTCGACCAGGTCGTGGCTGCGGATCTTGGTATTGCAGAACGCGAGCGTCGAAACCGGGCGGAAATGCGCCAGCAGCTTGACCACCGCGCCAAGCCGCTCGTCTTCGGCGATCTCGTAGAAATATTGCTCGATGCGGCTGGCATCGTGCTGCGCCTCGACCTTGACCTCGGCCGGGTTGCGCAGAAAGCGCGCGCTCAGCTTGCGGATGTTGTCGGGATAGGTGGCCGAGAACAGCAGCGTCTGGCGCTTGACCGGGCAATGCGAGGCGATGGCGACGATATCGTCGTAAAAGCCCATGTCCACCATGCGGTCGGCCTCGTCCAGCACCAGCGTGGTGATACCGGCCAGATCGAGGCTGCCGCGTTCGAGGTGATCCTGGATGCGGCCGGGCGTGCCCACCACCAGATGCGCGCCGCGCGCGAGCGACTCGGCCTGCGGGCGCGCGGCCGCACCCCCCACCAGCGTGAGAATCTTCACGTTCGGAATCAGGCGGGCCAGCCGGCGCAGCTCCTGGGCGACCTGGTCGGCCAGCTCACGCGTGGGACAGACCAGCAGCGCCTGCGGCGTCAGGCGATTGACGTCGAGCTTCTGCAGCACGCCCAGCCCGAAGGCCGCCGTCTTGCCGCTGCCCGTCTTGGCCTGCGCAATGAGATCGCAGCCTTCGAGAATGAGCGGCAGGCTCTGCGCCTGGATCGGCGTCATCTGTTCGAAGCCCAGCCCCTGCAGGTTGTCGAGCAGCGCGGACTGAAGAGGAAGCGAAGAAAAAGAGGTGGTGGTCACGGCAAGGCGGTCGCAAAAAGCGCGAAAAAGGCTGAGTTGACCGACAGTGTATGCGTTTGTGGGTAGCGATGCGGGCGGCGGCGCGCTGCGGGCGCCGCCGCCCGCATCGTCAAGGCGCCAGCGTGCGCACCGACACCTGGGCCGCCTCGCGTTCCGCGGGCGTCCAGGGCGCGCGCAGCCACTGCTTTTCGGCGTAGCGCCGGATCGGCTCGGCACCCGGGCCGCCCCGCCAGGCCGTCTCGCGCTCGCCGCTCGCCAGCAGCGTGCGCGCCTGGACGCCATCCTTGCCGAAGCTCACCAGCTGCAGATAGGTGTTGGCGTGCGCGCGGCCGTCCATCACGCCGCCCGGCACCGCCGGACACGCGATCGTGAAATAGCCGCTGCCGCAGCCGCCATACAGCGCGATCGGCCCACCGGCCGCGTTGACCCGCAGCCGCTCGCCCACGGTCGCGTCGAGCGCCACGCCCTGCGACGCGAGCCGCGTCGTGGCCGCCATCAAGGCTGCGCGCGCCTGTGCCGGCAGCGGCCGGATCGCGTTCGGCGTGTCCAGCGGCCGGGCCGGATCGAACGCTTTTCCGTACAGTTTGCCGCTCTTGGCCGCCGGGCTGTCCTGCATCGCCTGCCAGAACGCGCTCCAGAGCCAGGCGCCGCGGTCGTCGGCCCCGGCCGAGCCCGCCCAGCGCGCCAGCACGGCGCAGGCCTGTTTCACGCTGGCGTCCGGCGGCCCGCACGCGGCATGCAGCAGCGCGGGCTTGAAGCTCTGTGCGGCGTAGTCTCGCGCGGACAGGGTCTCGCGCTCGAGGAACGTGATCAGGCGCGCGGTGTCGCCGCCCGCCTGCGCCAGCGCGTCGCGCGCGATGGCGTGACCATGCCGGGCCCGCAGCGAGAGCCGCTGACGTTCGCCGCCGAGCACGGCGTCGTAGCCCTCGAGCGGCTGCGCCGGACTCGCGAGCCAATAGCTGTCGTTCATGTTGGCGACATAATCGGTGCGAAAGCGCTCCGGCAGGCGCGACGCGGGCATCTGCCCCGGAATCAGGGTGTTGCGATCCACCGTCCAGTTGCACGCCGACCGGCTGCCATCGAGCATCGGTATTGCCGGATCCCAACGGGCGACGAGTGGCGTGAAGGGCGTCGCGCAAAGGCGCCGCAAGGCATCGGGCGCATTCGGCACGGCGCCCATGTCGCCGTACCACGCGCGCGCATCGTCGCGACCGATGGCCGCCGTATTGACCCACGGCATCGCGAGCTCGCGCCGCGCGATCGCCACGAAATCGTCCAGCGTGCGCGCATGCGCCCAGGAGAGATAGGTGGAGAAGATGCGATCGTTGGTCTCGTTGATGTCGCGCAGTGCGACGGCACCCTTGGCCGTCCAGCCCAGCGGCTGCGCGCGGGCGCTCAGGTCCACGATCGGGCCATACTCGCTGCGATAGACCGTGCGCCGCACCGAGCCGGTCTTCCCATCGGCGCCACGCACCGGCACCTCGATCACCTGCGCCCGAATGGAACGCGCCTCGCTATCGACCACATAGCGCAGCGGATCCGCGGGATCCAGCTGGAGGGCGAAGAGCCCAAAGCGGCGCGCGGCCGATACGGTGTGCGACCACGCCACCCGATCCGTATAGCCGATCATCGGCAGCGGCACGCCCACGAAAGCCACGCCCGCCACATCGATCTGGCCGTCCACGGTGAGGTGCATCTGATAAAAGCGGTCGGGGCCACCCCAGAACCAGTGCGGATTGCCGAACAGCACCGGCGCCCGGGCGCCACCATCGCCCGCGCCGAAGGCAAGCACATTGCTGCCCAGGCCCGCCGCGCCGCCCACATGCCAGGCATCGGCGATCGGCGATAGCGGGCTTGTCGTCTGCGCCGTCCGCTTCGGCCCCGGCGGCGCGGCACGCACGATCTCCGGAATGAAACGCGCGTAGCCTCCGGCCAGCGCGGGCGCCTGAATGCGGCGCATGACGTCGTCGACGGTGATCGGCCGCACCCACGGCTGCCGCAGACACGTGGGCTCCCCCGCCGTGGCCGGACGCGCCCGCGCTTCGGCAAGGTAGCGGTTGTAGCCCGCCGCGAAGCCCTCGGCCATGGCCTTGAGCTCGACCACCTGCGCGGCCTTGAAGCGTGCGAGCGCGGTGTCATCCAGAAAGGCGCGGAAGAAGACGTCGAGCTCGAGGTTGTTGCCGCCGGTATAGGTGGCGTTGTAATCGGGCTTGCCTTGCGGCCCGAAGGCCAGGGAGCGGCCACCGGCAAAGGTCAGATAAGCGTCGGCCAGCGTGCACAGCGCGTCTTCTGCCTGCGCGTAGCCCACGCCCAGCCCGGCGCCGTGCATGTCGGTGGCCTGGATATGCGGCGTGCCATCGGCCAGCCGCCGCAGGGTCACGGGGCCGTCGGCCCAGGCCGGGGCCGCGGCGAGTGCCGCGAGCCCGGCGAGCACCATCGGCGTCGCGGCGGCGCGCCAGTTCGAAAGCTTCATTGGAATCCTGCGTCGATCAACGGGAGAGAACGGAGGGCATGCGCTCGAGGCGCACGAGCCGCACGGAGGTCAGGGATTGCATCATGCCATCGTGACATCGAGACTGAACAGACCTTTGCGGGCGCCGATGGCGAGCACCCTTACCTCCAAAAATCGAATATCGACGCTCGCCAACGCCGAATTCACCCCTATTGATTGATATTCATTCTTAGTTGATACTGCGTCGCAATACGAATTGCGTTGTGTTGCGAGTGCATGCCATCCGCCGGCCGTGCTGCCGCTGCGTCCTGTCAACCAGGCGCCCGGCCCGCCTTCGCGCCTTGCGCGCCGCCGGACAGAAAAACAAACAAGGTTGCTCGTTTATGCATGGAGATCCCCTGTTCCGCGTACGTCGCGGTCTCGGGGTCGCGCTTGCCTGGGGGATCACAGACCGGGCTTTCGGACGGTCCTGCCAGCGAGTGCGATTGACGGTTTTCTCGAGATTTTTCTCCAAACAGTCGGTTTTCCCTGCATAACAACGGAGCACTTCATGTCATTCCCCCTTCGCCAACGCAAGCTCGTGCTTGCCTTGTCCGCCGCCCTCGGCGTGCCCGCCGCCTGGGCGCCTGCCGCGCTGGCACAGAATGCCGGCGGCAACGCCTCGGTGCAGCAGCTCCCGTCCGTCACGGTGACGGGCACCAGCGTCGCCAAGCCGGACGACACGCCGCCGGTCTATGCGGGCGGTCAGGTGGCCCGCGGCGCTCGTCTTGGCATGCTGGGTAACGTCGACATGATGAGCACGCCTTTCAGCGTGACCTCGTACACCTCCGAACTTATCCAGAACCAGCAGGCCACCAGCCTGGCCGACGTGCTGGACAATGATCCGGGGGTGGCAAGCGGCGGCCCGTGGTTCTTCGACAACTTCTTCATCCGCGGCTTTGAAGTCAACCGCGCCGACATCGGCTTCAATGGCCTGTACGGCATCGCCAATTCCGAAGGCGTGCAGCTTGAAGGCATCGAGCGGGTCGAGGTCCTCAAGGGCCCGAGCACCCTGCTCAATGGCAGTTCGCCGCGCGGTACGGCCGGCGGCGCGATCAACCTCACGCCCAAGCGCGCCGAAGACACGCCGCTCACGCGTCTGAGCACCGGTTTCGTCAGCGATGGCAACCTCGGCGCGAGCGTCGACATTTCGCGCCGGTTCGGCCAGGACAATGCCTTCGGCATCCGCCTCAATGCCTCCCACCGCGATGGTGACACCTCGGTCGATCACGAGAAGGTGAAGGCGTCCAACGTGACGCTGGGCCTGGATTACCGTGCCGAGCGCCTGCGCGCCAGCGCCGACTTCGGCGCCAGCAACCAGAAGATCAACGGCGCGCGCAACAACTACTTCGTGTACACGCCGTACGTGCCGGAAGCGCCGCGGGGCGACATCAACCCCTACCCCTCGTGGTCGTATCAGGATCGCGACTATGCCTTTGGCATGGTGCGCGCCGAATACGATCTCACCAGTTTCTGGAGCATCGGCGGCGCCTTCGGCATGGCCGAGACCACCCGCAAGGCCAACAGCCCGTGGGGCGAGATCGGCGATCTGAACGGCGATATCGATTACTACGCCTTCGGCCTGAACGAGCGCAACAAGACCCGCAGCGGCGAGCTCAACACGCGCCTGCGCTTTGACACCGGTCCGATCAAGCACACGACCGTGCTGGCCGTCACGGACTACAACTTGAAGACCACGGGCTATGTGCCCTCCTCTTCGTGGACCGCGCAGAGCAACCTGTACGATCCGGTGCATTTACCCAACCCGCACGACCCCGATCTGGATGGCACGCGGGTGCGCAACTCGGACATGACGCTGCGCAGCTATGCCATCACCGATACCTTGTCCATGATGGACGAGCGCGTGTTGCTGACCCTGGGCCTGCGGCACCAGAAGATCGACACGAACGCCTACAACCGCACGTCGGGCGCGTGGCAGTCGAGTTACCAGCGCAGCAAGAACACGCCGGCCGTGGGTCTGGTGGTCAAGCCCATCGAAAACCTGTCGCTCTACGCAAATTACGTCGAAGCGCTGCAACAGGGCCAGGTGGCACCCGATCGCGCCGTGAACGCCGGCGAGGTGTTCGATCCCTTCGTGTCCAAGCAGTGGGAATTGGGCGCGAAGATGGATTGGGGCACTTTCTCCAACACGCTGAGCACGTTCGAGATCAAGCGCCCGAGCGGCTATGTGGATAGCGACAACTACTACCGTCTGGCGGGCGAGCAACGCAATCGCGGTGTGGAGCTCTCGACCTTCGGCGAAGCGGCCCGCGGCCTGCGTATCCTGGGCGGTGTATCGTGGACACAGGCCATCCTGACCAAAACCGCGAACGGCGAGTTCGACGGCAACCGCGCCGGCGTCGTGCCGAAATGGTCGGTCAAGTTGGGCGCCGAGTACGACATCGCGCAGGTGCCCGGCCTGACCGCCACGGCGCGCATGATCTACACCTCGTCGATCCCATTCGATGCCGCGAATACGGCGACTGTCCCGTCCTGGACCCGCTTCGACGTGGGCGCGCGCTACGCCACCAAGATCGCCAGTCACCCGGTCGTGTTCCGCGCCACCGTCGAGAACGTGTTCAACCGCCGCTACTGGGATTCGTCGCCCGGCTATCAGTATCTGAACAGCGCCGCGCCGCGTACCTACATGTTGTCGGCCAGCATCGACTTCTGATGACCCAGGCTGGTCCCACTCGGCTTCGGCGCCTCGCCGAGCGCCAGACGTGGGTCTGGGTGCACCGCTACGCCGGTCTGCTCACCGCCGTCTTCCTGACGGTGGCCGGGCTGACCGGCAGCATTCTTGCCTTCGGCCACGATATCGATGCGTGGCTCAATCCCGAGTTCTACCAGGCGCGCTCCACCCAGCCGGCGCTGGGCTACGACGCGCTGGCCGCGCGCATCGAGGCGTCCGATCATGCCTTGCAGATCGAGTATCTCAGTTACGACGGCGTGCCCGGCCACACGGCGCAGGCCTATGTGTATGCACGACCCGGTCACCCGCCGCTCGGCTATGACCACATCTTCGTGGACCCCGGTACCGGCGAGGTGCAGGGCAAGCGTTCGCGCCAGGGCTGTTGCCTGCAGGCCGAAACCTTCGTGCCCTTCATGCTCCAGATTCACCACAGCCTCTATCTGCCAGGTCTGTGGGGCTGGTGGTTCATGGGCGGCATCGCACTCATCTGGCTGCTCGACAGCTTCGTCGGGTTTTATCTGACGCTGCCGCGCAGCGCGCCGCGCGTGTCCAAATGGAAGCCTTCGTGGTTGATCAAGCGCGGTGGCGGCGCTTATCGGCTCAATCTTGACCTGCACCGCGCCTTCGGTCTGTGGCTCTGGATCGCACTCATCCTGCTCGCCTTGAGCAGCGCCTACCTGAATCTGCGCCAGGAACTGTTTCGGCCGGTGCTGGCCGTGGTCTCCACGCTTACGCCCATTCCGGAGGCGACCACGCCCCCCGCGGCCCGCGAGGGCGCCCTCCCCGTGGGCTTCGACGTGATTCGTGCGCGGGCCAACGCGCATGCCGCGCGCGAAGGCTGGCCCGAGCGGGTCAGCGGCATCAGCCACTTCGGCGAGATGGGGCTGTATCTGGCGCTGCTCTGGCCGTCGCACCACGACCGCGGCATGGGCCTGGGCACGCCGATGCTTTACTACGACGCTTACAGCGGCGCGCTTGTCGGTGCCACGCTCCCTGGCGCAGGCACGGCAGCCGATGTCTTCACGCAGTTGCAGTTTCCGCTGCACAGCGGTCAGATCGGCGGACTCGCGGGCCGTATCGTGGTCTGCATTCTGGGCCTGGTTGTCGCGCTGCTCAGTATCACGGGCGTAGTAATCTGGTGGCAAAAGCACCAGTCCCGCAGGCTAGCCGACAGGCGCGCCGCGCGCCCCTGACACCTCCCTTCCGTCACGCTCGCCCGCCGCGCGCGCAAAGATTCGGCGCGGTCGCGCACGCCTTCGATAAAAATGATTTGCATTCAGCTAGAATGCCCGACTCAGCAACTGTTCAGGAGTCATTCATGTCCCGGTCGTCCACGGGCCGACAGCTGCTGCACAGGTATCGCTGGCTCGGCCTGCTTCTCGCGCTCATCGGCGCCTGGGTAGTGTGGCGCGCCTATGCGCCCGCGCCCCGCGCGCCCGTGCAGGACCGCAACAGCAAGCCCCCCGCCGTGACCGTGGCCACCGCGCGCCTGGATGCCCTGCACCAGGACGTCCACGCGCTCGGCACCGTGACCCCGCTCACCCGCGTCCTCATTCGCCCGCAGGTCGATGGCCATCTCGAGCGCGTGCACTTCGCCGAAGGCCAGCAGGTCGAGGCAGGACAACTGCTGGCGCAGATCGATGCGCGCCCGTTCGAGCTGGCGCTGGCCGGCGCGCTCGGTGAGCTCGCGCGCACCGAGGCGATCTGGCGCAATGCGCAGGCCGATCTGGCGCGCTACGAGCGCCTGGGCCGGGCCGAATCGGTCGCCGCCAGCCAGCTCGACGCCGCCCGCGCGCTGGAGCGCGGCCTGGCCGCCCAACATCAGCGCGACAGCGCGCGCGTGGCCGAGGCGCGCCGCCAGCTGGCGCTGACCCGCATCGTGGCGCCCTCGGCCGGCCGGCTGGGCCTGCGCGCGATCGACGCCGGCAACCATGTCCGCGCGGCGGATACCACCGGGCTCGTCACGCTGGTGCAGACGCATCCGATCTCGGTGGTGTTTTCCGTGCCGGCGGCCACGCTGCCGGTGCTGAGCGAGGCGCTGGCCGCGCGGTCCGGCCCGATGCGCGTGCAGGCCTGGGACGCCGACGACCGCGTGCTGCTTGCCGAGGGCGAGCTGCACGCGCAGGACAATCGCATCGAGACCGGCCGCGGCAGCCTCAAGCTGCGGGCGCTGTTCGGCAACGCCAACGTGGCGCTCTACCCCAATCAATTCGTCAATGTGCGGCTGGTGCTGCTGCGCGACGCCGAGGCCTTGATGGTGCCCGCCGCCGCCGTGCAGTATGCCGCCGACGGCCCCTACGTCTATGTGATCGGCGAAGGCGACCGGGCAGAACGCCGCGCGCTCGTGCTCGGCGAATCGCGGCCCGGTGAGGTCGCGGTGCGCGAGGGCCTGAGCCAGGGCGAACGCATCGTGGTCGAGGGCGTCGACCGTGTGCGCGTGGATCGTGAAGTGACCATCGTGCCCGCGCAAGGATAAAGACCGTGGATATCTCCAAACCCTTCGTGCTGCGCCCGGTCGCGACCAGCTTTCTGATGATCGCGCTGCTGCTCTCCGGCATTCTGGCCTGGCGCATGTTGCCGGTGGCCGCGCTGCCGCAGGTGGATTACCCGGTGATTCAGGTCACCACCCACTATCCCGGCGCGAGCCCGCAGGTCATGGCGCGCGCGGTGACCGCGCCGCTCGAGCGCCGGTTCGGCCAGATACCGGGGCTGCGCCAGATGTCGTCGTCCAGCGGCGCGTCGGTGTCCGTGATCACGCTGCAATTCGCGCTCGACGTGCCGCTGGGCGTGGCCGAACAGGAGGTGCAGGCGGCCATCAGCGCGAGCGGCAGCCTGCTGCCCAACGATCTGCCCGCCCCGCCGGTCTATCGCAAGGTCAATCCGGGCGACACGCCCATTCTCACGCTGGCGATCACCTCGGCCACCCTGCCGCTGCCGCAGGTGCACGATCTGGTCGACACGCGGATGGCGCAGCGCCTGGCGCAGCTGTCCGGCGTCGGCATGGTCAGTCTGGCCGGCGGCCAGCGACCGGCCGTGCGCGTGCAGGTCAACCCCATGGCGCTGGCCGCGCGCGGGCTGTCGCTGAACGACGTGCAGGAGGCCATCGGCAACGCCAACTCGAATCAGCCCAAAGGCAGCTTCGACGGTCCGGTGCGCTCCGTCATCATGGATGTGAACGATCAACTGCAGAGCGCCGAGGAGTATCGGCAACTGATCGTGGCCTGGCGCAACGAAGCGCCGGTGCGGCTCGGCGAGGTCGCCACGGTGCAGCAAGGCGCGGAAAATCGCTACCTCGCCGCCTGGGTCGACCGCCAGCCCGCCGTGCTGGTCAATATCCAGCGCCAGCCGGGCGCCAATGTCATTGCCGTCGCCGATCAGGTCAAGGCGCTGCTGCCGCAGCTCACGGCCGGCATGCCGGCGTCGGTCGAGGTGCGTCTGCTCACCGACCGCACCGAAAGCATTCGCGCCTCGGTGCGCGGGGTGCAGCGCGAGCTGGTGTTCGCGGTCGGGCTGGTCGTGCTGGTTACCTTTCTGTTCCTGCGCAATCTGCCGGCCACGCTCATTCCGAGCCTGGCCGTGCCGCTGTCGCTGATCGGCACCTTCGGCGTCATGCATCTGGCGGGCTTCTCGTCCAACAACCTCACGCTCATGGCGCTGACCGTGGGCGCCGGCTTCGTGGTGGACGACGCCATCGTCATGCTGGAAAACATCGCCCGCTATCGCGAACAGGGCCTGGGCCGCATGGCGGCGGCGCTCAAGGGTGCGCGCCAGATCGGCTTCACACTGGTGTCGCTCACGCTCTCGCTGATCGCGGTGCTGATTCCGCTGCTGTTCATGGAAGACGTGATCGGGCGTCTGTTCCGCGAGTTCGCCGTGACGCTCGCGGTCGCCATCCTCATCTCGTTGGGGGTCTCGCTCACCCTCACGCCGATGATGTGCGCGCGGCTGCTGCCGGCCCATGAGCAGGCGCCCTCCCAGCTCATGGTGCGTCTGCAGGCGCGCTATGCGCGCTGGCTCGACGTGACGCTGCGGCATCAGCGCACCACCCTGGCCGTGATGCTGATCACGGTGTGCCTCACCGGTGTGCTGTACGCGCTGATTCCCAAGGGCTTCTTTCCGGCGCAGGACAACGGCGTGCTGCAGGGCGTGACGCAGGCGCCGCAGAGCGTGTCCTACGGCGACATGGCCCGGCGCCAGCAGGCGCTCGCCGACACGCTGCTGCAGGATCCCGATGTGGTGAGCCTGTCGTCGTTCATCGGGGTGGACGGCACCAACACCAGCCTGAACACCGGCCGTCTGCTGATCAACCTCGCACCGTGGAGCGAACGCAGCGCGCCGCTCGCCGAGATCACCGCGCGCCTCGAAGAACGCGCCCGCACCGCCGGCGGGCTCTCGCTGTTTCTGCAGCCCGTCCAGGAGCTCAATCTCGAAGATCGGGTCGGCGGCGGCCAGTATCAGTTCATCCTGACCTCGCCCGACGCCGCTCTGCTGGCCACGAATGCCCGCGCGCTCGCGGACCGCCTGGCCGATTCGCCGGCCATCGCCGACGTGGTGACCGACCTGGGCCAGCATGCCCGTCAGGCCTATCTCGACATCTCGCGCGACACCGCCGCGCGTTACGGCCTCACGATGGCCGATGTGGCGCAGGCGCTCTACAGCGCGTTCGGCCAGCGCCAGATCACGACCCTCTTCACGCAATCCAATCAGTATCGCGTGGTGATCGAGGTGGACAACGGGCTGGCCGACGGCCCCCGGGCACTCGAACGCATCTATCTGCGCAGTGACGCCGATCAGCCGGTCCCGCTGTCCTCGCTCGTCACCGTGAGCGAGCGCACCGCGCCCACCCTCATCAATCACGTGGGGCAGTTCCCGGCCGCGAACCTCTCGTTCAATCTGCCGCCGGGAGGTTCGCTGGGCGCCGCCGTGGCCGCCATCGAGGCGGCGCGCGCCGAGATCGGCATGCCGGCCTCGGTCGAGCTGCGGCTGCAGGGCGCGGCAGCGGCTTTCGAGGCGTCGTTGTCCAACACGCTCTGGCTGATGCTGGCCGCCATCGTCACCATGTACCTGGTGCTCGGCATCCTGTACGAGAGCGCCATCCATCCGATCACCATTCTTTCCACCCTGCCCTCGGCGGCCGTGGGTGCCTTGCTGGCCCTGATGCTCACCGGGCGGCCGCTGGACCTGATCGCCGTCATCGGGATCATCCTGCTGATCGGGCTGGTCAAGAAGAACGGCATCATGATGGTCGACTTCGCGCTCGAGGCCGAGCGCACGCGCGGGCTCGCGCCGCTGGCCGCCATCCGCGAGGCCGCGCTGCTGCGCCTGCGCCCGATTCTGATGACCACGCTCGCGGCGCTGTTCGGCGCCGTGCCGCTGATGCTGGCCACGGGGTCGGGGGCCGAACTGCGGCAGCCGCTCGGTTGGGTGATGGTGGGTGGCCTGCTCGTGAGTCAGGTGCTGACGCTGTTCACGACGCCGGCCGTGTATTTGTTCTTCCACCGCCTGGGCCGGCGCGGTGATCCGGCGCGCGCCCTGCAAGCCGACGGGACGCGCTCGTGATCCGCGCGCTGGTCCAGCGTCCGATCGCCTGCATCCTGCTGGCGGTGGCCCTGGTGCTGGTGGGCCTGGCCGCCTGGCGTCTGCTGCCGGTGGCGCCGCTGCCGCAGGTGGATTTTCCGACCATCGAGGTGCGCGCGCAGCTCCCCGGCGCCAGCCCCGAAAGCATGGCGGCCACGGTGGCCGCCCCGCTCGAGCGCGCGCTCGGCAGCATCGCCGGCGTCACGACCATGACCTCGTCCAGCAGCCCGGGATCGTCGCGCGTGCTGCTGCAGTTCGACCTGGAGCGCGACATCGACGCGGCCGCGCGCGATGTGCAGGCGGCGATCAACGTCGCGAGCGGCGAGCTGCCGGCCGGCATGCCGTCGCTTCCCAGCTATCGCAAGCTCAACCCGTCGCAGACGCCGATCATGGCCATCGCGCTGAGCTCGCCCACGCGCAAGCCGGGCGAGCTCTACGACATGGCGGCCAGCGTGCTGTCGCAGCGTATCGCGCAGGTGTCCGGCGTGGGCGAGGTGACGCTCGGCGGCAGCGCGCTGCCCGCCGTGCGGGTCCAGGTCAATCCGAACATGCTGGCGCATTACGGCGTGGCGCTCGACGACGTGCGCGACGCCATCGTCGACGCGGCCCCCCTGCTGCCGCAAGGCCAGATCGACACCGGCGCACAGCGCTGGGCGATCGGCGGCGCGGCCCAGCCGCGCACGGTGCCCGAGTTCGAGTCGCTGGTGATCCGCCATCAGGACGGCGCGGTCACGCGGCTGTCGCAGGTCGCGCGGGTGAGCGACTCGATCGAAAACCGCTACAGCAGCGGCTTTCACAACGAGAACCCCGCGGTCGTGATGACGATCAGCCGGCAGATCGGCGCCAACATGCTGGAGACCATCGACGCGATCAATGCGCTGCTGCCGACCCTGCACGCGCTGGTGCCCGCCGATGTGTCGCTGACCGTGGTGCTCGACCGCTCGCCCGGTATCCGCGCCACGCTGCACGAGGCGCATCTCACGCTGGGCCTCGCCACGCTGCTGGTAGTGGCCGTGGTCTGGGCGTTCCTGCGCGATGTGCGCGCCGCCGCGATTCCCAGCGTGGCGATTCCCGTCAGCCTGATCGCCACGTTCGCGGTCATGCATCTGCTGGGTTTCTCGCTCAACAACCTGTCGCTGATGGCCCTGATCGTGGCGACCGGGCTGGTGGTCGACGACGCCATCGTGGTGCTCGAGAACATCAAGCGCCACCTCGATAGCGGGCTGACGCCACGGCGTGCCGCGTTGCGCGGCGTGCGCGAGGTGGGATTCACCCTGGCCGCCATGACGCTCGCGCTGACCGTCGTCTTTGCCTCGATCCTGTTCATGGGCGGTCTGGTCGAGCGGCTGTTCCGCGAGTTTTCCATCACCCTGGTCGCGGCCATCGTGATCTCGCTGGTGGTCTCGGTCGCGATCATTCCCGGCCTGTGCGCGCGCTGGTTGCGGCCCACGCCGAAGCCGGTCGGAGCGCCGGGCGCCGCTGTGCCGGGCGCCGCTGCGCCGGGCGCCGCCGCGCCGGGCGCCGCCGCGCCTGCCCCCGCCGCCCGCGGCTTCAACGCCTGGCTGGTGCACAGCTACGACCGCAGCCTGGCGCGCGTGCTCGCGCATCCCTTCCTGGTGCTGGCCGCGCTGGCGCTGGCGATCGCGCTCAACGTGTTTCTCTATGTGCAGGCGCCCAAGGACTTTCTGCCCAAGCAGGACACCGGGCAGTTGCGGGGATTCGTGCGCGGCGACGACGGCTTCTCGTTCCAGGTCATGCAGCCCAAGATCGAGACCTACCGCCAGATGGTCATGCAGCATCCCGACATCCAGGACGTCATCGGGTATAGCGGCGGCGTGATGGGCATCAGCAACTCGCTGTTTCTGATCCGGCTGAAACCCGCGGCGCAGCGCACCGAGAGCGCGCCCGCCATCATCGACTGGATGCGGCAGAACGCGCCGCCGGTGGCGGGTGGCATGTTCTTCATCGAGGCCGACCAGGACCTGCGCATGCCGGGCGGCTTCGACACCTCGGGCGACCACGAGCTGGCGATCCTTGCCAACGATGTGGATTCGCTGCAGGTCTGGGCCAAGCGCATCGGCGACGCCATGCAGGACATGCCCGAGCTCGCCAGCGTGGATACGGTCGGCGAAGCCGGCACGCTGCAGGTGCAGGTGGAGATCGATCGCGAGGCCGCGCGCCGGCTCGGCGTCGACATGGACACGATCGCCAATGTGCTGAGCAACTCATTTTCGCAGCGTCAGGTGGCCACGCTTTACGATCCGATGAACCAGTATCGCGTGGTGCTGGAGCTCGACCCGCGCTACACGCAGGATGCTGCGGTGCTCGACCGCGTACAGGTGCTGGCCGAGGATGGCAGCCGGGTGCCGCTGGCGGCCTTCACCACCTACCACTACCGGATGGTGAAGGACTGGATCTTCCACGACGGCCTCTTTCCGGCCACCGGCATCGGCTTTTCGCTGGCGCCGGGCGTGTCGCTGGAGCAAGGCCTGGCGGCGATCGACCGCGGCGTGGCGCAGCTGATGGTGCCGTCCGATGTCCAGACCCGCCTGGGCGGCGGCGCTCGCACCTTCCAGAAATCGCTGCAGGACCAGCCCTGGCTGATCGCCGCGGTCCTGCTCGCGATCTACCTGGTGCTGGGCATGCTGTACGAAAGCCCGCTGCACCCGCTCACGATCCTGTCCACCCTGCCCTCGGCCAGCCTGGGCGCGCTGATCGCGCTGCGCCTGGCGGGGCTGGAGTTCACGTTGATCGCGCTGCTGGGCCTGTTTCTGCTGGTGGGGGTGATCATGAAGAACGCGATCCTCATGATCGACGTGGCGATCCAGCTCGAACGCCGCACCGGCCTGCCGCCGATGGCCGCCATCCATCAGGCCGCGCTGCAGCGCCTGCGCCCGATCGTCATGACCAATCTGGCCGGGCTGGTAGGCGCGCTGCCGCTGGTCATGGGCCTGGGCGAAGGCTCCGAGATGCGCCGTCCGCTGGGCGTGGTCATCGTGGGCGGCCTGCTGGTCGGCCAGGTCATCACGCTCTACAGCACGCCGGTGGTGTATCTGGCGCTGGACCGCCTGCGGCTGCGCTGGCGCGCCCGCCGCAGCCGACACCCCGTGCCGCGCTGAACGAGCCTCGCTATCAGGCGCCGGCCGCGCCGCGCGCGCGCAACCGCTCGACCGCCATGTCCACGAACGCCCTCACCTTGGCGGGCGCCTGCCGGCCTTCGGTGTAGAGCACGTGGATCGGCAGGGCCGGCTCTTCATGCTCGGCCAGCACGATCTCGAGCTTGCCCTCGGCCAGGGCCGGTTCGATCTGGTAGTGCAGCACCCGCGTGAGCGCGAGCCCGGCGATCGCCGTGGCGATGGCCGCGTCATTGGTGTTGGATTGCAGCCAGCTCTGGATCGTGACGCGCTGCTCGTTGGCGAAGCGCCACTCCGGTGACACCCAGGCGCCGGTCGAACTCGTCACGCGATGCTGCCGCAGATCGGCCGGCGTGAGCGGCACGCCACGCTCGCGAAAATACGCCGGCGATCCGCACACCACGCGCCGCACCGTGCCCACCGGCATGGCCGAGAAGCCCGAGTCCTGCAGCCGGCCGATGCGGATCGCCACGTCGATGCCCTCTTCGATCAGATTCACCGGACGGTCCACGAACAGCACGCGCCCGTTCACGGTCGGGTGCATCTTGAGGAAATCGTGCAGCAGCGGCAGCACATACATGTGGCCGAACATCACCGGCGCGGTGAGCGACAGCGTGCCCGACGGCGCGGCATAAGACCCCGCGGCCGCCGCCTCGGCCTCGTCGATGTCGGCCAGGATGCGCTTGCAGTCGTCGACATAGCGCCGGCCCGGCTCGGTCAGCTTGACCGACCGCGTGGTGCGCACGAACAGCCGCGCACCGATCAGGTCTTCGAGCGCGGCGATCGCGCGCGTCACGGCCGGCGCACTCATGTGCAACTGCCGCGCGGCCGCCGCGAAGCTTTCCGTTTCCGCCACCTTGACGAAGATCCGCATTGCCTGCCAGCGATCCACCGTGCGCCTCCCGCGTTCCGAATGAGGCTCCATGATACGGGCAAGGTCGGCGGCCGGCATCACGCCCCCGCTCACAGCGCGAGGTGCACACGTTGCGTGCCGCCCTCCTGCCGCGCCGGCACCGCACAGCAGATCAGCACTTCGCCGTCGGCAACCGGGGCGGTGGGCTCCTTGATGTAGGTCACCTCGCCTTCGATCAGCCGGGTGCGGCAGGTGCCGCAACTGCCGGAGCGGCAGCTGAACTCCGGCGCCAGCCCGCGCGCCTCCGCCAGTTCCAGCAAGGTGCCCGAGTCGGGCGTCCAGCGCGCCTCTTTCAAGGACTCGAGAAAGGCCACCGGCACCGGCTCGGTGGCCGGTGCCGCGCGCACCGGCGCGGCCTGCGCGCCGGCGTCGAGGCGGCGCACCAGCCCCGACGGGCCGAACGCTTCCGCGTGGATGCGTCCGTCGGCGATGCCGAACCCGCGCAGTCCGTCGTAGAGCGACTGCGTGAAGCCGGCCGGTCCGCACAGATAAAAGTCGTAGTCGTTGAAGGCCAGGAATCGCGTCAGCAAGCCGGTGTCGACACGGCCCGCGGCGTCGTAGTCGCGGCCCGCCTCGGCGCCGCTCGTGTCGCTCAACACGCGCACCAGTTTGACCGCGCCCTTCGCCGCCGCCACGAGCTCGCTTACCTCGGCATCGAAGGGGCGCTCCGCGAGCGAGCGCGCCGCCTGGATCAGCACGGTCGGACGCACGCGCTGCTTGCGCAGCCCTTCGTAGACGATATGCCGCAGCATGGCCAGCATCGGCGTGATGCCGACGCCGCCGGCCAGCAATACCAGCGGCCGAGGCTCCCGCGCGTCGACGGTAAAGGCGCCGGCGGGCGCCCGCGCTTCGATCACGTCGCCCACGCGCACATGGTCGTGCAGGTGCCGCGACACCACGCCTTCGCGTTTTACGCTGATTCGATACGCGCCGTCCGACGGCGCCAGCGACAAGGTGTAGGTGCGGATGAGCGGCGCCGTGGCATCGGCCGGCGTTACCCGGATCGGCAGATGCTGACCCGCTTCGTGCGGCAGCAGCGCGAGCCCATCCGCCGGCGCCAGGTAGAACGAGCGGATCGAGGCGCTTTCGTCCACGATGCGCGTGACCGTGAGCGCACGCCAGCGCGTGGCCAGCTCGCTCGCCTGCAGCCGGCTCGCCGCCTGCGACCAGTCGCCGGTCATCAGGACGTTGGGCGACCAGCCCTCCGCCTGAAACGTCCAGCGCAGCGCGAGCGCGGCCCTGCGGCGCACGATGCGGCGCGGCCGGAAGGTCCACAGACGCTCCGCGCCCTGGAACGCGGCGATCTCGGGTGACTCGAGAATCACCTCCGCGTCGCCCGTCATCTGGAGCACGTCGCCGCGCTCGTAGTCCACGAACAGCAGGCCGGCCTTGCCGTTGAGAATGAAGTTGCCCAGCGTCGAGAAAAACAGATTACCGTCGAAGTCCGGTATGGTCAGCGTGCCGTCCGCATCGACGCGCACGAAGCCGGCCTTGCCGCCGCGATGCGACACGTCGACCTGACGGCCGCCCTCGCGGTCCGCATACGAGGCCACATGAAACGCGTCCGCGCCGGAGATCATCGCGCGCGCCGCGTCATCCAGCGCGGGCAGGTCTTCCCGCGGCGCGACATGCGGCTCGGCCGGGTCGCGCGCGAAACTGAAATCACGCAGCTGGATGTAGCGCGGGCAGTTGCCGAAGCTCTGGTCCACCGTCACGCGCAGCCCCGACGCCGCGTGCGTCACGATGCCATTCATGCGGTTGCGCCGCCGGGTGTGCATCTCGATGCCCAGCAAGCCGACCGGGGCGCCGTCGCGCAGCCCCGCGCCCGCCGGATCGTAGGCGTCGGCGCGGGCGCCGATGTCCAGGACCGTGGGGCTCGGCGAGCGCATGAAGCCGGGCTGACCCGCCAGGACGGTGGCCCAGGCGTCGTGCTGGTCGTCCACGCTGCCCAGCACGATGAACGGCAGCTGCTCGTAGAACGCACGATGCTGGTCGGGCATGTGGTCGCGCACCACGCGCTGGCCCACGGCCCGCATGCGGTCCACCACGCCAACCTGTTCCTGGATGAAGAGCTCGCCCGCATGCCACGTGGGCTGCGGCGCCGGATTCTGGGCCATTTCGGTGTCCTCGACAGTCGTGAGCCGCGGCATGTGCCCGCGCGGCACGGGCGCGGCACAGGGGCTCAGGCGTTCAGGCCGGCCGCGGTCTCGGGAATGCCCACGAAGCCGGGCAGCGCCTCGATCCGGCGCAGCAACGCATTCACCTTGGGATAGCCCGAGATGTCGACATTGCCTTCGGGTGCGCGCGCCACGTAGCTGTAGATGGCGACATCGGCGATGGTGGGCGCGTTGCCCACCAGCCATTCGCGCCCGGCCAGGTGGCTTTCGAGGCGGCCGAGAATGAGGTGCGCGCGGGCGATCACTTCTTCGGGATTGAACTTGGCGCCGAATACGGTCACGAGGCGCGCAGCGGCGGGGCCGTACGCGATTTCGCCCGCGGCGACGGAGAGCCAGCGCTGAACGGCCGCAGCGCCTTGCGCGTCTTCGGGCAGCCAGTCGGTGCGGCCGGCCTTTTTCGCGACATAGACGAGGATGGCGTTCGAGTCGGCGACGACCACGCCGTCGTCTTCCAGCACGGGCACCTGGCCGAAGGGATTGAGTTTCAGGAACTCGGGCGTCTTGTGGCCGCCGGCGGCCATGTCGACCTCGACCAGCTCGTGCGAAACGCCGAGCAGCGAGAGCAGAAGGCGGGCACGATGGGCGTGGCCGGACAGTGCGAAGTGATACAGCTTCATGAGGAATCTCCGGTGGGGGTACAACCGTGTGCTGTACCGTCACGTCAGATTAATTAAGTATCCTCAGAAGCAGAATCCGCCTATTTCACATCTCTTAATTACGTTCAGAGAAATAATCTCGCCGTGGCGGCGTGTCAGTGGGCGGTGGGAACCTGGAAATACGCGGCGGACACGGCCAGCATGCGCTCGACGGCGCGCGCGGACGCCGCGCGGCTATCGTCGGCGCGGCTGGCATCGACCGGCGTCGCCGGCGGTTGGTAGCGGCCCAGCGCGGCGATGGCGCGGACCGACAAGGCATAAGACGTATCGAACATGATGGCCCTCCCGGGCGGTTAAGCGTGCAATGTCTGGAATGCAGAATACGCGCGCAGACCCCATACACGAACGATCGATCCGAAATAACGCCATAACCGATGCCGCCGCCCTCACCAGCGTGGGCGCCACGCCGCGCCCGCCCCGCACAGGAACAGGGCTGCCAACAGCCATGGCCAGACCGTGGGTCGGGGCGGCGCGGGAGCGGCGGAACGCGGCTCGAGCGCGTAGCCCGCCACCGGCGTCAGCGTCCGCGCCTCGGGCGCGGCTTGCGCGGCAGCCGGCGCTGCGGCGGCCGATGCCGCGGCGGCCGGTGCCGCGGCTGCCGGTGCCGCGGCTGCCGGTGCCGCGGCTGCCGGTGCCGCGGCGGCCGATGGCGCGGGCGCCGTCCCGGCCACCGGCTGTCCGGCGCATCCGGGCAGGACGCAGTCGGCCCCGTGCCGGGCCCGGCTGTCGGCCAATGCCGTCTCGAGTTGCAGCCGTTCGGCCGCGCCGGCCTGCCATGCGCCCCGATCCATCGCGTCGATCAGGCTCTCGATCAGATGCTGGCGCGCATGGGGATTGTGCTGCTCGAAATAGTCGTCCATACCCAGGCCCAGCCTGTCGTCCACATACACCGCTTTCACCTCGGCCCAATCGGCATCGCTCACGAGCTCGGGCGTCGACACGTCCCAAAGCAGCAGATGTGCAGGCAGGTCGGCCATATAGCGCGCGCCGTTATAGCCACTCTGCTGCATCGCGCGTATCCAGGCCGGATTGAAATAGCGGGACTGCAGCTCACGGCCAAAGGTGCGCGCAAGCGGCTCCAGACGGGCAGCGCCCGCGCGCGTGTCTTTCAGATCGGCCACGTACTGGCTCACCTCGACGCCTGTGTGGGTGCGCACCGCCATGCCGATACCGCCCAGATACGCCGCCGGCATGCTGGTGTCCAGCAGGCCGTAGGCGTTGGAGCTGCGGCTGAAGACGGCGGCCTGCACGCCCTCCATCTGCGCGACGAAGCCCTCCGCGTCGGCGGTGCCGGCGTCGTTCTCGCCATACGCATGTCCCAGCCTGTCCGTGTAGAGCTGCGTCAGCCGGGCTTCGTCCCACCCGGCCTTGATGGCGAACTGCGTCGACGGGGAATAGGCGCCAGGGGCGGTCGCATAGATCCGGCGGTCGGCGCGCGCACGGGCCTCGTCGCGCGCCACACCCGCATTCATGAGCCGCGCCATGACGTCGAGGCTGCTGGCGCGCACGGCGTTGTCCGCCTCATCGGCCGCGGCGGCGAGGCGCACTGCCTTGGACAGCATGGCGATCTTGTCGCCGAAGTGGTCGCGATACGTGCCCGACGTGGTCACCAGCACATCCACACGCGGGCGTCCCAGCGCCGCACGGCTATCCAGCACGACGTCGACCACTTCGCCACGCGGATTCCACACCGGACGCGCGCCCAGCAGGCGCAGGATCTGCGCTTCGATGGCACCGTGGTTCTGCGCGGTCTCCACCGACCAGAGCACGAAGGCCACCTTGCGAGGCGTTGCACCATCGTGGCCGCGCCGGTAGTCCGACACAAGATCGTCGGCCAGCCGCGCGCCTGTGTCCCAGGCCTCGCGCGTGGGCAAGGTGCGGGTGGCAAAGGTGTATGGGTTGCGGCCAGCTGGCAAGGCATCCGGGTTGCGTACCGCATCGGCCATCGGGCCCGGCTCGACGTACCCACCCGAGAGCGCTGCCAGCAGCGCGTCCGTCTCCCGCCCCGCCGCCACGATGCGCGCGGCGAAGTCATGGGTCCGCGCGGCGGCGTCGGGGGGCATGTCCGTCGACGCGCCGGACAGCGCCGCGCGCACCGTGGGCAAACTCGGGGGGTGGTCGAACTCGCCGGCCAGCATGGCGTGCACCATGCGGGCCGTCGTGTCGGCGTCGGGGGCCTGACCCAGCACGTGGCCGCCCAGTGGAATCACCGCCGTCGCCACCTCCTCGAGGTAACGCCGCAATGCCGCGTCCACGTCATGCCACGGCGCCTGCGCCGGGTCGAGCCCCAACGCACGGGCGTGCGGCGTGGCCAGTGTCCGCACGGCCTGCCGCTCCGTCTCGAGCTCGCGGTTTCCCGCCGCCTCGAGGCGGTCACGCAGCGCCACCAGGTCCGGTGGCAGCTCGCCCTGCGCCATGGCCGGCATGAAGCCGGTCGTCGTGGCGCTGGCACGGCGCTTGTTACCCACGCCCCCATTGGACTGCAGCGGTGTGGGCTGGATGTGCGGCAACGTGCCCATCAGCCGTCCGACCGCGTCATCGCGCCAGGGCCCCTGCTGCTTTCCGGGCATGAGCGATAGTTGCGTGAACAACGGTACGTAGGCATCGGCATGCTCGCCATGCGCCATCCACAGATAGAACGCGATGTACTGATGGTGCGGGGGCAGCGCACCGGTGGACGCCAGCGCGCCGGCGTCCTGCAGATAGCCCCACACGGGATGGGGCGCCAGCACCACCTTGCCGAAGCGCAGCACCGGGATCACGATCTCGGGCTCTCCGGTGGGGTTCCGGTGCACCATCAAGCGTCCGGGAGGCGGCCCCCAGCGCGCCTCGGTGGCGCGGCGCAGCGTCTCGGGCAAGTCCTGGTACCAGGCCAGGTACTGCGGCAGCGGCACGGTCACCGCGCTGCCCGCCGCGATGCGGCGCGCAAGTTCGGCCTGAGCGCGCGGGGACTGCTCATCGCGGGCGTCGCGTGCGCTGCCTGCGCTCACGTTGCCGCCATCGCGCGCCATCCGCTCGGCCAGCGCTTTCGCGTCGGGCAAGGGGTCCGGGCCGAGATCGTAGCCCTCACGCCGCAGTCTCGGCAGCAGCGCCGCCAGGCTGGCCTGGGCGTCGAGGTAGCTGTCGGGATCGCTGCCCACGTCCGCCTGGTCGGCGGCCTCGCTGTGATAGGCGATGACCAGTCGCTTCTCGGCATTGGGCAAACGATGCAACCGGGTCCAGGCCAGCGCGCGGGCGACGCGCCATTGCACTTGTTCGACGATCGGTTCGTGCGCCACCGCGCCGCCGGCCTGTATGTGCCGCGCGCCCACCATCAGGGGTTCGATCATCCCGTTGGCCTCGCTCAGCGCGAGCTGACCGCTGCGATCGGGCGCGAAACCGCCCGCATCGGCGCGCCATTGCGCTGCGTTCCGGGTGTAGTCCGTGGTGCACCCCAGCACGGCCACACCCAGCGCGCGGGCGTCGGCGACGCCGGCGCGATGGTCGGTGTAATCGATCTGGCTCGCGCACAGGATCAAGACATCCACCCGCGCCTTGCCGTCGGCCCCGCGCAGATGCCGCAACGTGTCGTGGCTATCGCTGCGCCACAGGGGCACGGGCAAGCCGCCCTGCCGCTCGGTCTCGCTGATCAGTGCATCGATCACGGCGGCATTCTGCGTGAGCACGAGGCTGCGGTAGAACACGATCCCGACCCGCGGACGCGTGGCCGCATCCGGAAAACGTTGCCCCGCCCACGCGAGATAGCGCTCCACGGTGTCGAAGCCTTGCGGATGATCGGGGTGGTAGAAGGCGCGGTCGGCGTAGTGAACCGGCGCCTGCACCGGCCGCGTCAGGCCCAGCAGACGCGCACCGAGGTAATCGAAAAGCCGGGCGTAGTTGTCGACGGTGCCGTTACGCCAGTAGTCCATCGCCTGGGGCACGGCCGTCTCGGGCACGTTGCCCCGAGCCCATTGCGCGCCGTTGAGCACCAGCACGCGGGTACGGCGCGCGGCCGCCTCGATGCGGCCGCGATACTGCGCGAGCCGCGGACCCACACCCTCGATGAGCACCAGATCGTAAGCCGTCAGATCGACATCGTCGATGCCGGGCAAGAGTCCACCGCCGAGCCCGAACAGATCGATGTCGAACGCGCCCGCCTGACGCGCCACGGCGGCCCGCATGGCGGTGGGCTGCTGGGCCAGCTCGATGGAAATGATGGCAACGCGCGGACGGCTGGCCGCGACAGGCCCGGCTGCCGCCACGCCCGCTGCCGCGGCATCCCTGGCCTGCGTCGCCGCGGGCAACCCGGCCCAGGCCGCGCCCAGCCACCACGCCGCCAGCGCCAGCACAATCGCCGCCCGCCGCCGGCGTCGCGGCGCCAGCCCCTGTGTCAACGGCGCCCGCGCCGACGTCTCCCGCTCCCTCTGCTTGCTCATTACCGCGCCTTGCCTTCCTGTTCCGGGACGTACACCACCTGGCCATCGGGCAGGCGATAGGCTGTACCCAGCCGCTCGCCCTCGCCCGACAGCTGACGATCGCTGACCCGCTCGACCTTCACCTGCTGCTGTTCCCTGCTCACGATCTCGAGCTCGCCGCTCGCCGAGCGCCGCATCAGCGTCCACGACGCCTCCTCGCTCAGCAGATCGGTTGATCCCAACACCGAAAAGAGCGCCAGCGCCATCGCCACGATGAAGGCCAGGCTGGCGTCGAAGAGGTTGGCGACACCGGCCAGCGGATCGTCGTGGTGCACACCCTCCAGCCGGGAGCGCGCGTAGCGCAGCCGCCGCCTCACGCCTTGCCTCCCGCCACCGGGCCGCCCGACTCGAGCGCACGCAGCGCGCGCTCGGCATGCAGGCGCAACGCATCGAGATCGGCCCGCTGCCACCCCTCGCGCACCATCGCCATCACGTGGGCCACCACCCCGATCGCGATGCCGACGATGGTGGCCGAGAATGCCACGACCATCTGGTCGGCCAGGGCCGGCAAATCGCCGCGCGCCAGGCCATTGAGCGCTGCCGCCATCGGGATCAGCGTGCCCATCAGCCCGAGCGACGGTCCCGCCCGCACCGCGAATCGCACGGCGTTCAGGCTGCGCAGCCCCGCGTGCTCGGCCTGCGCCAGCACCTGCTCGATGCGCAGGTCCGCATCGGCGTGCGGGCTGCTCGCAGCCGCGTCGATGCGCCCGGCGTAGCGCAGCAGGGCCGGACGCTGTCCGCGCCAGCGCCCCCAGGCGCTGCGTGCGAACATCCCCAATGCCACCAGCGCCCAGACGACCAGCGCCACGAGCAGGCCCAGCACCGGCAGAAACAAAAGCTGGGCGATCTGCTCCAGAATGAGTTTGGCGTCGATCATCACAGGGCTCGCGTGTAGCGCAGGTAGTAGGCGCGACCGGCCATGATGTAGTCGGCCTTCTCGTAATAGTCGCGGTCGAACACGTTGGATACATCGAAGCGCAGCGTGTCCTTGGGCGTCACCTTCCAGCGCGCGCTCAGGTCGACCACCGTGAACGGCTCGTTCTCGAACAGGCCGCCGCGCCCGCCCGTGTAAACGCTGCGCTGACTGTTGTCGGTGTCGTAGCGGGTGTCGACGTGCCGCGCCGTCAAGGTGGCCGACAGCGCGTGGCCGTCACTGACCGTGAGCGACAGATTGCCCTTCCACTTCGCCACGTTGCGGATCGGCGTGGCGCCCGCCGCGTCGAAGTCTTCGGCTTGCAGCAGGCGTGTCAGGCTGCCCGACAATCCAATTCGGCCGGACGGCAGGCCGAACCAGTGCCCGGCGTCATAGGCGAGCCGCGCCTCGATCCCGCGCATGCGCGACTTATTGGCGTTTTCGTAGCTGCTGACGCGCTCGGTGGCCGTATTGCTCACGATCACCGAACGAATCCGGTCGCGGATGCGGGAGTCGAAGTACGTCAGGTCGGCGTCGACGCGCGCATCGGCATAGCCCACGCCCAGATCCCAGCTTCGATTGCGCTCCGGCTTGAGGCCCGGATTGCCGGTGGTGATGCGGCGCTGCGACCCGGCATACTCCACGTTCTCCCCTGCCAGCTCGCTGCCCTGCGGCGGCGCGAACGCGGTGCCGGCCGAGCCATGCAGGCGCCAATGCTCGGTCAGCTTGTAGACCACGCCGCCGCGCGGGTTGAAGCTCGTAAAGTCCGAGCCGCCGGGCGTATACGAGGACTTGTAAGGCGTATTGAGGGTGCTGGAGCGAATCCAGTCGTATCGACTGCCCAGCGTCACGATCAGCCTGTCCTCGAGCCAGCGGCTGCCCCATTCGGCGAAGATGCCATTGCTGTCGCGCCGCTCGTTGGGACTGAACGGTGCGAGGCGCGCGCCTTGCGCGCTGTACGAAAACCGGTCGGCCTCGACCCGCTGCCAGTCGGCGCCGTAGGTCAGGGTCATGGTGTCGTTGAAGGCCCACACGTCCTGAAGCTGGAAGCCCAGGTAGCGCGATTCCGTACGGCTGGACCGGTAGCGATCCGCCGTGGCGGGCACGGTGATGTAGTTGTAGTTCTCTCGCGACGCATAGGCGACGGCGGTGATCAGGTGATCCTGCGGCGTGAGCGTGAAGCGCAGGTCGCCGCCCACCCGGTCCGTCTCGTTGGCAGAGGCGTTGGGCGGATCGAAGCTGAGCGGTCCCGGTGCGTTGTTGCGCAGGTCCGCCCAGTCCAACGTCGCGTCGACGCGCACGACCTCGGTCAGGTCCGAGCCGACGCGCAGCTTGCCCGAGGTGCGGCGGAAGTCGCTATTGGGCCGCCTGTCGCCCGCGCCCGTCTTGAAATCGCCGTTCTGGTTCACATAGCCCAGTGCCAGATCGAAGTCGCTGCGCTCGCCCAGTGATCCGCCCAGCGCGACATCGGTCATGCGGGTGTCGAACGAACCGTAGCCCACGCCGATGGATCCGCCGATGGGGCCCGTGGAGCGCTTAGTGATGATGTTCACCACACCGCCCATGGCCGAAGCACCATAGAGCGAGGACGCGGGCCCTTTCAGCACTTCGACGCGCTCGATGCTCTCCGGCGACAGCGTGGTGAAGCTGGTCGAGCCCGACGGACGTCCATCGATGAGCACAAGCGTGCGCGGGTTGATCGTGAATTCGAAGTTCGGCCGCATGCCGCGCAGGCCGATGCCGGCCAGGCCGTTCGGGTACTGGATCACATCGACGCTGGCGTTCTTCTTCAGCTGATCGATGAAACTGGTGGCCACGGTCTCCTGGAGCACCTTGCCGTCCGCGACTTCCATGGACGAGGGCACCTCATCGAGCCGCTGCGCATTGCGCGTGGCCGTCACGACCACCGGATTCAGCTCGACGGTGGCCGACTGTGCATCGGCGCCTGCGCCGCTGCCCACCACGACGGGCTGCGCCTGCGCGCCGAGCGCGACGCAAAGCGCCGTGCTCATCGCTCCTACCGTGCCGCACGCACGTAGCCCCCGCGAGACGCGTTCCCCGCGCCTTTCCGCTCCGGCGCCAGACATGCCTGCGGCGTCACGCCGCCCGGTCGCCTCGCGGTGCGTGTTTCGAACCTGCTCTTTCATGTTGCTGCTCTCTTTCCCCTGTTGTAGTTTTGTAATGATATAACATATTGTTTTGCAAGGGCAGACATGCCGGGAATAGGAATGGCTATGCATGCCCTACACTGGACTCCGATCCCGCCTTGTCAAAAGGAGTCCCTGGATGCCAACCCGCCGCCACGTCCTTGCCGGGCTGACCGCCCTGAGCGCCGGTCTCGTACTATCCGGCCTGCCCTTGCGCGCCGCCCTGGCCGCGCAACCGGCCGGCCAGCCGCTGCAGCGGCGCACCATCCCGTCGAGCGGCCAGCAGGTGCCGGTGATCGGCATGGGCACGGCGGACAGTTTCGATGTGGGCAACGACGCCAAAGACCGCGATCCGCTGCGCGAGGTGCTGCGCCGCTTCTTCGCCGCCGGCGCCACCCTGATCGACACCGCGCCGAGCTACGGCCAGGCGGAGGCCGTGCTGGGCGACCTGCTCGCCGAGCTGGGTTTGCGCAAGCAGGCCTTTCTCGCGACCAAGATCGGCACCTCCGGCCGCGACGCCGGCCTGCAGCAGTTTCAACGCTCGCTGTCGCTGCTCAAGACGGATCAGGTCGAGCTATTGCAGGTGCACAACCTGCGCGACTGGAAGACGCAGACGGCGCTGCTCAAAGAGATCAAGGCGCAAGGCAAGACCCGCTATACCGGCGTGACGCACTACCTCGAGAGTGGCCACGAGGAGTTGGCCGAGGTGGTGCGGCAGGTCAGGCCTGATTTCCTGCAGGTGAATTACGCCGTCAACGCACGCGGCGCTGAGAAGACGCTATTTCCGCTGGCCCAGGAGCTGGGCGTGGCGGTGCTGGTGAACCGGTCCTTCGACGACGGCCGTCTGTTCGGACGCGTCAAGGACAAGGCCTTGCCGCCCTGGGCAGCGCAGGCCGGCATCACATCCTGGGCACAGGCGTTCCTGCGCTTCTCGCTCAGCCATCCCGCGGTCACGGCCGTCATCCCCGCCACCAGCCGTCCGGATCGCCAGTCGGACAATCTGCGCGCCGGTTACGGCGAGCCGCTCACGGCGCAGCAACGTCAGTCGTTGATCGACCTGATCGGCTGAGGCAGCACGATGCCGCCGCCCCCCGCGCCCGCATCGCTGCCGCAGCGCCTGCGCCGCCTGTTCAATCTGCGGCCCGGCGAAGCAGGCGTGGTCGCGGGCGGGCTCGCGATGTTCTATCTGCTGTTCACCGGCTACTTCATGCTGCGGCCCGTGCGCGAGGTCATGGGGATCGCGGGCGGCGTGAACAATCTGCAGTGGCTGTTCACCGCCACCTTCGTGGCCACGTTGCTGGTCCTCCCGCTGTTCGGATGGCTCGCCTCGCGCATCGGGCGCCAGCGCATCGTGCCGTGGGTGTACGGCTTTTTCGTGCTGAACCTGCTGGGCTTCGCGGTGGCGCTCTCCGCCGATCCGGAGGACCTGTGGACCGGGCGCGTCTTCTATGTCTGGCTGTCGGTCTTTAATCTGCTCAGCATCTCGCTCGCATGGAGCGTGCTCGCCGACGTCTTCACCAGCCGTCAGGCCAAACGCCTGTTCGCGCTGATGGCCGGCGGCGCGAGCCTCGGCGGCCTGACCGGCCCGCTGCTGGGCACGCTGCTGGTCGCCCCGCTCGGGCACGCCGGCCTGCTGGTGCTGTCGGCGCTGATGCTGGCGGGCAGCATGCTGGCGGCAATGGGCCTGTTGCGCTGGCGGGCGCGCCATCCGCTCGCGCCCGGCGATGCCGCGCAACGCGCCAAGCCGCTGGGCGGCAATCCGCTGGCGGGCGCGACCGCGGTATTCCGCTCGCCGTACCTGATGGGCATCGCGCTATTCGTGATCCTGCTCGCCAGCGCCAATACCTTTCTGTATTTCGAGCAGGCCCGCATCGTGGCCGAGCACTTCCCGGATCGCACGCGCCAGACGCAGATCTTCGGCATGCTCGATACGCTGGTCCAGGCGCTCGCCATCCTGACGCAGGTGTTCCTGACCGGTCGCATTGCCCAGAAGATGGGCGTGGGCATCCTGCTGGGCGCCGTGCCCGTGGTGGTGGCGCTCGGCTTCCTGGCGCTGGCGTTCTCGCCGGTGTTCGCGGTGTTCGCCGTGGTGATGGTGGTGCGCCGCGCGGGCGAATACGCGCTGGTGCGGCCCGGACGGGAAATGCTGTTCACCGTGATCTCGCCCGAGCAGAAGTACAAGGCCAAGAACTTCATCGATACGGCGGTGTACCGGGGTGGCGACGCGGTCAGCGGCTGGGTCAAGCGCGGGCTGGACCTGCTCGGCGATCACCCTTCGCTCGCCATGTTCATCGGCGCCGCGCTGGCCTTGGGCTGGGCCGCCACCGGGCTCGCGCTGGGCCGCGCGCAGCGGCACCGCGAGGCCGCCGACGAAGCGGCCGACGCCGCCGCCCCGCTGGACAAGGACGCGCCGATCCGCGGCGCCTCGCGCTAGACTCTTTGCATCGACACCCCGCACACGCGCCGGGTCACGACCCCGCCACGGGACGCCCGCGCACCAGGAGACACCTCATGAGTTGGTCAGCCCAGAAATACTCCGCCTTCGAAGCCGAGCGCACCCGGCCGGTGCGCGACCTCGTCGCGGCGATTCCCACGCCCGAGGCGCAGGTTCGCCGCGCCGTCGATCTCGGCTGCGGCCCCGGCAATTCCACCGAGGTGCTGGCCGAGCACTATCCGCAGGCCGAGGTCACCGGCATGGATAGCTCGCAGGACATGATCGACGCCGCGCGCAAGCGGCTGCCCGGCACGGCCTTCGCGCTGGCCGACATCGAAACCTGGCAGGCCGATGCCCCCTACGACGTGATTCTGGCCAACGCCTCGCTGCAGTGGGTACCGGACCACGCCACGCTCTACCCTCGCCTGCTGCAATCGCTCACGCCCGGCGGCGCGCTGGCCGTGCAGACGCCCGACAACCTCGACGAGCCCGCGCACCGCGTGGCGCGCGAGCTGGCGGCCAGCGGCCGCTGGGCCGACCGGGTCGGCCAGGCGACGCATCCGGATCGTCATGCCGGCGAGTGGTACTACGAACTGCTTTATCGCCAGTGCGCGCGGGTGGATGTCTGGCGCACGACCTACACGCATGCGCTCGCGGGCGGCACGCAGGCCGTGGTCGACTGGTTCACCGCGTCCGCGCTGCGCCCGTTCCTCGCGCCACTCGACGACGCGGGCCGCAGCGCGTTTCTCCAGGACTATCACGACGCCATCGACGGCGCGTACACCACGCTGAGCGACGGCACCGTGCTGCTGCCCTTCCCGCGTCTGTTCGTGGTGGCCACGCGCTGACCGCGGCACGGCGGCCGCCTCCCAAACGGAGCCGGGCGCCGCGGCCATCTCCGGTAGCAATCGTCATGTTTTGCCGCATCCGCGCGGGGATAGCGGCCACATTCTTACCTTCACCGATCCCGACGCGTTGCACGCTTGGCTGCCCACCCTGCCGGCGGACATCGAGGCGCACCTCGCGCCGTGGCTTGGCCAATACGCCAGCCTGCAAGACGCGTGGTACGACTACGAGATCCCGCGATGGCGTCTGGAGCAGGCGGGATTGGCGCCTCCGCTGCCGCGCTGAGGCCCACCTCCGCCGAGCCCTATTCGCCCAGAAACTCCGAGACCGCCTCCAGGCCTTCGATGTGATCGGCGACCACCTTGGCGATGAACGCCATGGGCACCGACAGCAAGGTGCCCCACACGCCCCAGAGCCAGGTGAACAGCAACAGCAGCATGAAGACCGCCACGGCGTTCATGCGCGCGATGCGGCCGGACATCCAGGTCGTGACCACGATGCCGATCAGCACGGCGATCGCCACCGAGGCACCCGCGACGGCCAGCGCCGGACCGATCTCGCCGAATTGCAGCAAGGCCGCCACCCCGGTGCCCAGGGCCGTGACCAGCGGACCGAAATACGGAATGATGTGCAGGGCCCCCGCCGCAACCGCCCAGGTCGCGGCGTTTTCCAGGCCCAGCAGCCGGAACGCGATCCATGACAGCAACGCCAGCGCCACGTTGGTCACGAGCATCATGAACATGTACATGTGGATCGAGCTGTTGATCTGATCCAGCATGTGCACGCTGATCTTCTTCTCCGACAGCGTCTTGCCGGCCACCTTCACGAATTTGCGTTTGAAGGCGTTGCCGGAGAGCAGCAGGAAGAACACCAGGAAGAAGCCCATGGTCGCCTGGCCCACGAACGCCGCCAGCCCCTTGGAGCCCCACAGCAGCACCTGATTGATGGCGGGATCCGCCTTGGCAACGACCACCGGCTTGCCTCCGCCCCCGCCGGTATCCTCGAGCAGGCTCAAGGCCGTTTTGAGGCGTTCGAACACCGAGCCTTCGCCGCTGGCGAAGCTGCCGAAGGTGCGGGAGATCTTGCGCGATATCTCGGGCAGCGCATGCACGATGTCGGCGACCTGGTCGCTGGTGGCGTAGATCACGCCGATCAGCGCCATCGTGATGGCCGTCATGACCAGAACCACCGCGAGCACCCGGGTCATGCGTGCCCGCACGAGCAAAGTCACCGCGGGGTCCAGCGCGTAGGCGATCACGATCGCCATCACGACCGGCACGATGAACTCCTGTGCCGCCTTGAGGCTGAACAGCACCGCGAGCACGGTCAGCGTGGTCAGACAGGCGCCGCGCGCCCAGACGTGCGGCACGGGCGGTTCGGGCTCCGGGATGAGCCCCGCCTCCTGCACCGTTACCTTCTTATCTTCTTCGTCTTCCGGCGTGGACTTCGGGCCGGGCTTTTCGGTATCCAAGGTGGTATGCATGGCTGGCTACGGCACGACGGCCGCTGACCGGGCTGCCCCGGCAATACGTCCACTGAAATGACCCCTGGCCGCTCCCGCCGCCGCTCGCCGGCCCCGCGGGACAGCCGTTTTCGTCGCGATGTTCATGTCTCCCCTTTGATTGCTGGGGATGCCATGAGCAACCGGCGTGCCCGAGGCACGGACAATGGCGCAACCGTCCCGCCCCGCCCTCACTCGCTCACATACTTCCTCGTCTTTTCGTCGAAGCGGTACGTCTGCGCGTCGGCCGCCCCGAGCGCGCGGGTCTTGCCCGGACCGGCGATGGTCGTGCCAGCCGGTACCACGCGGATCTGCGGCAGGCCGCCGGCGCCGGCCACGAAGCTCAGTGTGCCCGTGCTGCTGGCGCACGGCATGACGGCCCCGCCGTCGCAGGCCGCGGCGTTGTCCTCGCCCGTCTGGACGGAGCCGGTGTAGGCCCAGAGCCATTCGTGCAGCTCGAATTCCTTCTTCAGCGTGAACAGGAAGGTGGCATAACCGTCGAGGGCGACGCCGTTATCGAACGTGCGCGTCGGCACCGCCAGCACCATGCGGTTGTCCTGGGTATGAAACTCCAGCGGCTTGCGCGAGGGGTCGACTTCCGGCGGCTTTTCGCGCCCGCCGAACTGACCGGTCTTGCGCTCCACGGCATAGAACGAATAGGCAGGCGTCTTGCCCGGATGGGTACGCTCGAAGGTGGCCTGGGCGATCTTGACCTGCACATCCGGCGCGGCGACATCCTCGCCCTTGCGCGCTTCGGCGTCTCGCGTGTTCCACACGAAGCCCGTGAAGAAATGCCGGCCCGCCACGTCGAACTCGTGACCGTACCAATAGGTGGAGATGACGCCGTTCTCGAGCTCGACCGAGTCCGCGTCGACGTTCTTTTCGGGAATGTTGTGGATGGCGGTGAAGATCGCGCCCGGCGGCAGCTTCTGAGCCTGCGCGGCGAGCGGCGCGAATCCGGGAGCGAGCGCGGCGGCGGCCAGTGCCCAGCCGGCTAACGATTGGGACCAGCGCGTCGATGCGCGCGTAGCGGCTTTCATGGTGAGTGTCATCAAGTGTGCCCGTCGAAGCCTGTCGGCCCGGGCCGTGTACCAGGGTGCCGCGAGAATAGGCCAGCCCCACCGGGGCTGACAATACGAAGGGACAGATCAAGCGTGAGGGATTGTTGCGCACCGGGAGCAGTTGTTACGGGCATGCGCGAACGCGCGTGACACGCGGCATTGCTTAAGACCTGTGCAGCCCAGTTCATGCGCGGCGACGCCCGGTTTTGCGTTGCGTTGCAGACGCGTTCGAACGAACATCCGGCGAACCGCGCCGCACGCCCGGCCTGCGGTAAGCTTGCGTCCCCGATAACGCGCCCGCCGCGCGCGTCCTGCGATCTGCGCGAGCGGTCGGCTTCTCTTTTACTGTCTCCATGTCCGATACGCCCATCCTCGAAGCCATGTGGTCCATCCTGGGACCGGTCGATATCAAGGAGTTCGAAGTCGTCGCCGGCGCGGCCGAGGCCGACCGCTTCGACGCCTACGAAGCCCGCGTCGGCTTCGCGCTGCCCGACGAGTTTCGTGCCTTGTCGCTGTCCAAGCTTGGCGGCGTCTACGTGACCGCGCGCGACGAGCTCTGGCCCGAGGCCAAGCTGTATGACGTCGGCCCGGCCTGGACTTTCTGGCGCGGCGTGATGGTGTTCGGACTCGCGCCGGACGTCCCCGAGTGGCTCGATCTCGAGGTGATGCTCGACCAGGTGCGCGAACAGGACATCCCCGATTTCGCGCCGGTGCTGAAGGTCGAGGGCGATTCCAGTCTGTATGGCTACCGGCCCGACCAGACGCTCGCCGTCTTCGACGGCTACGACCTCGAGCCGGACGAGGCGCCCTCGTTCCGCGCGCTGTATCAGCGCGAGATCAACGCCCTGCTCGAGCGCCTTGCCGACATGAAAGCCCTGCAGGAAAAGCGCGCGCGCAAGTAGCGCGGGCGGGATACCGCCACGCGCGGCCGCGGCCTGGCGGCCGATCAGCGCCTGCGCTGCGCTCAGCGCCGCATGCCGCCCGCAGGCTTGCGACGACGCGCGCGTCAGCCGCCGCCGCTGCGCAGCAGCGGATAGGGATCGACGGGCTGCGCGTCCACGTAGACCTGCAGATGCAGGTGCGGCTCGTCGTCGCCGGCGTTGAGACCGGTATTGCCGACATAACCGAGCAGGTCGCCGGCCTTGACCACCTGGTTGTTGCGGATGTCGGCGAAGCCGTCCATGCGCGAGTAGTGAATCGACATGCCGCCCGGCCCGCTGAGCATCAGCGCATTGCCGAGCTTCTCGTTGAACATCACGAAACTCAGCACGCCATCGGTCACCGCCCGCACCGGCGCGCCGCGGCCCGCATAGATGTTGACCCCGTGCGCGCTCCGGTCGGCGGGGTTGCCGGAATCCTTTGCCACGATCACGCGCCGCATGCCCACGCCTTCGACCGGCATCGGCAGCGAATCCGGCGTCGCGTCCGCCCGCAGGCTCTGACGCTTGACCGGACCTTCGAGCACGAAAAACGCCTTCTGGCCCATCCATAGCGCGATGGCGATGAACAGCACCGGGCCGGCCAGCCGGCGCAGCCAGGGCAATACGCGCAGCAGTCGGTCACGCGATGAGGTCGTCATTCGATGATCGGCACATGGGCGGCCGCGTGGCGCGGCAGATGTCCGGTCAGGCGCGGATCGACCTGCAGCTCGATGCGCGTGGCATACGGCGTGAAGCCGGCCTTCGTGTAGAAACGCAGGGCCGAAGGATGGTCGTAGGTGCAGGTGTGCACCCACATGCGCTCGATGGGCCGCGCCCACGCCAGCGCGATGGCACGCTGCATCAGCGCACGCCCCAGGCCCAGGCCGGTGCACGACGGCGTCAGCCCGAGAAACGTCAGCTCGCATTCGCCGGCCTGGCGGAAGTCGAGTTCGAGGATGCCGACATCCTCGTCGGCCGCGCGCACGATGTGAATCTGCACATCGGGATGGGCCAGAATGCCCGCCAGCACCGCATCGCTCATGAAGAGCCGCGAAAACCACAACCAGTCGGCGCCGACCTTGCGGAACAAGGCCCGGTAAGCGTCGATCCCGAGCTGCTCCACCGGCGCGAGGCGATAACCGGCGGGCAACGCCGTGTCGCCCGCGGGCGGCGGCGTACGCATTTCGAGGTCGGTGACGATGCTGGCGATATGGCCACGCGGGACGTCGGTGTAGCCAAGCGGAATGGAGATCGGGCCTTCTGTCATGGTGCGGGAGCGGTGCGGGGACGGCGACGGGTAGCACTATGCCACCATCGCCGCGCCGCGTCTCGCCGCCCTGCCCTCAGTTCGGCTTGAGCCCGATCGCGCTCACCACCTGACCCAGCCGCGCGTAGTCGGTGCGCGCACGCTCGAGCGCCTCGGCCGGCGTGTTGCCCACGATCACCCAGCCCAGCTCCTTGAGCTTGCGCTGCGTGTCCGGCTCTTTCAGGCTGGCCGCCAGCGCGGCCTGCACCTTGTCGACCACGGCGGGCGGCGTGCCCTTGGGCGCGGCCAGGCCGAACCAGCCGGCCGGCACCAGCCCTTCGATGCCGAGCTCTCTGGCGGTCGGCACCTGCGGATAGCCCTCGAAACGATAGTCGCTGGTCACGAACAGGGCCGTGGTCTTGCCGGTGGTCACGTACGGAATCTGCGACGCGGCGTTGTCCATCATCGAATCCACGTGACCGCCCAGGATATCGTTGACCGCGGGCGCGGCGCCCTTGTAGCCCACGATGCTCAGGTTCACATCGGCCGCCTTGGCGAACGCCGCCTGCGTCAGGTGTGCCTGCGTGCCCAGCCCCGCGTTCGCCGAGCTCAGGCCGCCGGGCGTCCTGGCGCTGCGCGCCTTGAAGGCGGCGTAGTCCTGCGCGGGGTAGTCCTTGCCCACCACGAAGACAAACGGCACCTCCACCGCGATCGAGACCTGCGCGAGGTCTTCGACCGGGTTGTAGCGCAGCTTGTAAATGTGCGGATTGACCGCGATGGTACCGCTCGCGCTGAGCAGCAGCGTGTAGCCATCGGGCGCGGCGCGCACGACGTGTTCGGTGGCGATCGACCCGCCCGCGCCCGGCTTGCTGTCCACGATCACGGCTTGTCCCAGACGCTTGGACATCGCGTCCGCGAGCAGGCGGGTCAAGGTGTCCGAAGCCGAACCCGGCGCATACGGATACACGATGGTGATGGCCTTGGACGGATACGCGTCGGCGGCGTGGGCCGGCGCGCACGCCGCCCAGATGCCCAGCGCAAGCACGCCGGTATGGATGCGATTCATGATGGTTCCCCCTGTGTACGGCTGTTGTGAATGATTTTTTGAATGACCGGAATGCAGAGCGCGGCGTACCAGCTCAACTCGGGCAACATCTCGTCCCGATACCAGCCCGCCTGGTGCAACAGATTGAGCGACGCGATGGTCTGGCCGTCCCAGCGCACCGGTACGTTGACCGCGCTCTCGCAACCCAGCGACGTGATGAGCGCGTGATCGAAGAAGGCACGCTCGCAGGCGGCGCGATCCGCGCAGATCCGGGCCTCGCCGCGCTCGACGACGCTCGCGTAAAACGCGCTGCCCGTGTCGATCGGCTTGGCGCCCCCGGTGGGATAGGCCTCGGGCTGGCTCGAAAAATAGCGCCGGCTGAGACCCGCTTCGCGGTCGAGCACCAGCACCGTAAAGAGGCGGTAACCGATGCGCGCCGACAGCGCGGCGGCCACCGCGCGCAGGCCGTGTTCGGGCTGATCGCCCCGTGCCAGCGCCTGCGCGACGTCGCTCAACAGCAGCGTCTGCGGCATCCCCTCACCTGTATGCGTCACGGCCTGTCCTCGTTCTGGTCGAAACGCATTCTGACCGGCAAGCCCCATAGGCGCTAATGAATAAACCTGAGATATCCATTACCATTTCTGCATGGATGCCGCCCCCACCGATCTGGCCTGGACCCGCCGCCTCAAGCTGCGCCATCTGCAGGTGCTCACTGCCCTCGAAAGCGCGGGCAGCGTGACGGCCGCGGCCAAGGGCATGCACATGACGCAGCCCGCGCTATCGCATTGGCTGAGCGACATGGAAGACCTGGTCGGCACGCCGCTGTTCGTGCGCGGCCGCACGCTCGAGCTCACCGAGGCGGGCCGCGCTCTGTGGCGCTACGCGTGCCGCGTGCTCGGCGACACGGCGCGCACCGGCGAAGAGATCGAGGCGGTCAAAGGCGGCGTGGCGGGTCATCTGCACATCGGCACCATTCTGTCGGCCGCGCCCGTGCTCTTGCCGCGTGCCATTGCCGCGCTGCATCAGCGCTCGCCCAATGTGCAGATCGAGCTGGTCGAGGGTCTGCTCGATGCGCTCATCGAGCGCGTGGAGCGGCGCGAGATCGACCTGATCATCGGCCCGCTCGACGTGCGCGCCAGCCGCTCCGGGCTGTGCACCGAGTGGCTGATGACGGACACCTTCAGCGTGGTGGCGCGGCGCGGCCATCCGCTGGCCGAGCTCGCCGCGCCGCGCTGGGAAGATTCGCAGGGCTATCCGTGGATTCTGCCGCCGCCGGGCACGCTGTCGCGCGTGCGGCTCGACCAGGCCATCGTGGATGCGGGCATGCCGCCGCCCAAGCCCGCCGTCGAAACCAGTTCGCTGGTGGCGCTGCTGTCGATGCTGCAGGATCGCGACTACATCGCCACGCTCGCGAGCTCGGTCGCGCACATGTACGAGCAGCTCAATCTGATCCGCATCGTGCGCGTGCCGTCGAGGCTGGAGTTCGGCCCGATCGGCATGCTGTGGGCGGCCGACTCGCCCAGCATCGTGTTGCCGGCCCTGCGCGAGACCCTGCGCGAAGAGGCACGCAGCCTCTTCGCGCCCGGCATGGCCGATCCCTCTTCTACTTGACGGTCGCGTACTCGAGCGTCTTGGGCGTGTTCGTCAGCACGCGCGGGGTGTCGCCCACGACCACCGTGTCATCGAGACGGAAGCCGCCGATGCCGTAGGCATAGATGCCGGGCTCGGCCGAGTACACCTCGTTGTCGAGCAACGGCCGCTGGCTGAAGGCCATGTCTTCCGGATACTCGTGGTGGATGATGCCGACCGCGTGTCCGGTGCGATGGCGGATGAAGTCGGCGTAGCCGGCCTTTTCGATTTCGGCCTGGGCCGCCGCGTCGATCGCGCAGACCGGGTTGCCCGTGCGCGCCGCGGCGATGGCGGCCTCGTTGGCGGCCTTGGCCGCCGACCACAGCCGCGTCTGCTCGGCCGACGGCGTGCCGCAGAACCACGTGCGTTCGTTCTCGATCGTGAGCCCGTTCAAGCGGGGGATCACGATGTTGACCAGCACGTCGCCTTCCTTGATGCGCGCGCCGCAGGAGGCGCCATCGCCGTGCGGCGACGCCGACGCCGGCCCGCTCAGCGTCCAGCAGCGGATCACCTCGAAGTGCTCGCCGGGAAAGCGCTCCGCGGCCTCCTGCACGAAGAGCGAGGCCATCGCGAAGTCCAGCTCCTGCACCAGGCGGCCCGGACGGATGTTCTCGCGATAGCGATCCTGAATCCAGTCGGAGATCGAGGCCACCGCCGCCATCACGCCCAGCTCTTCCTCGTGCTTCTGCCAACGCAGCGAACGGCACTCCGGCGTGGCGCTGCGCAACACGAGCTCGGGCAGGAGCCGGCCCACCTGCGCCAGCACCGGGCTGCCGCCTTCGACCGCGACGCGCGACCGCGCCAGGCCGGCCGACTTCAGCCGGGCCGCCAGCACCTCCGGCAACTGCGTGATCAGGGGCAGACGATTCGTCACGCGCGGATGTTCGGCGTAGTAGCTGATGTCGGTGATCCAGACCTTGCCCTGCTCCTGCGAGAACCGCATATGGTGCGTGGAGAGCTCGTTCATCACCAGGAACGGCGTGCCGTTGCGCGGCACCACTGCGAAGATGGGCCGCTCCCAGGGCAGCACGTCGGTATGGAAGTTGGTCGCGAACTGGAAGAAATCGGCCGACGTGAAGATGATCGCATCGACGGCCAGCTCGTCCATCATCGCGGTCATCTTGTCGAATCGATACTGCCAGACGGCCTTGGTGAGTTTGGGCATTACATATCCTTGTAGGTGGGAGGTCAGTCGTTGCTCAGGCCGAGTTGGCGAATGAGCGGGCCCCAGGTCGCGCTGTCGCGTTCGGTCCACTCGGCCACGGCCTCGGGTGCGGACGGCAGCGGCTCGAGCTGCAGCTCCTGCAGGCGGGCCTTGATCGCGGGGTCGTCGAAGAAGCGGCGCGTCTCGGCGTTGAGCCGGTCGATCGCCACGCGCGGCGTGCCCTTGGGCGCCACCAGCGCATACCAGCCCGGCAACGGAAAATCCTTCAGGCCCAGCTCGGCCAGCGTGGGCACATCCGGCACGCTCGCCGCGCGCTGCGTGCCCACCACGGCCAGCGGCACGACCTTGCCGGCCCGGGCCTGCGCCGCGGCGGTGTTCAGCACGTCGGCCATCACCTCGGTCTGCCCCGCGACCACGCTGGTCAGGCCCGCCGCCGCGCCGTTGTACGGCACATGGGTGAGCTTCATGTTCTTGCGCTGCGCCAGCATCTCCACCACCAGATGCGTGGAGTTGCCCTTGCCCGCCGAGGCGAAGTTCAGCGACTCCGGCTGCGCCTGGGCGCGGGCGACGAGCTCATCGAGATTGCGGATGCCGGTGTTGGTGCTGGTGATCAGCAGGAACGGCGTGTTGACCAGCAGGCTGACCCCGTCGAAATCGCGCGACGGCCGATAGGCCAGGTCCTTGTACATGTGCGGATTGAAGGCCAGATACGAGATGCCGCTCACCAGCACCGTGTAGCCATCGGCCGGCTGCTTGGCCACGTAGCTCGAGGCCAGGATGCCGTTCGCGCCGGGCCGGTTCTCGACGACCACCGGCGTCTTGAGCTGGCGCGACAGATAGTCCGCCCACAACCGCCCGATCACATCGGTGCCGCCGCCCGCCGCCTGCGGCACGACCAGTTTGATGGGCTTGTCCGGGTAGCCCGCCGCGCCGGCGGGTCCGCCCAGAATGAGCAATGCGAGTCCCGCGGCACGGCCCGCGCGCAGCGATAGCGTCTTCAGCATGTCGTTCCCCTTGAATCGTCGAATACGCCGTCGGCCGACGGCGGCGCCTGTATGGCTGTCCGAGGATTATGGGGAGACGGGGCATGAGCGACCAATGAATAAAGCTGAGGGAGCCATTAGCGTTTCTGCATGGTTATGTGCCGCCAGGAACGAGCACGCCCCCTGTCAGGCGCGCACCCGCCGGCGCCGCGTTACACCACGGCGTGCGCAAATGAAACAGCCATAGACCATCCACTTGGATGGTACTAATATGCGCACATGCCTCCCCGCACCCCCGCCCTCGCCGCCGCACCCAAGCCTCCCGATGAGAAGGTCACGATCAACCTGGGTTATGTCGACCTCGGTCAGATCGATCTGCTCGTCCAGGAGGGCTTCTATGCCAACCGCACTGATTTGATACGTACGGCCATCCGCAATCAGCTGGCGCTGCACAGCGAAGCGGTGCGCCAGGTCGTCACCCGCAAGACGCTCGTGCTCGGTATCCAGCACTACACCGCGCAGGACCTCCTCGCGGTGCAGGCCGCCGGCGAGATGTTGCAGATCCGCGTGCTGGGCCTGGCCACGATCGCGCCCGACGTGACGCCCGAGCTGGCCCTCGCCACCATCGAATCCTTGACCGTCCTGGGCGCGCTACATGCGAGCCCCGCCGTCAAAACCGCCTTGCGTCAGCGTATCGGCTGACGCCTTCTTGCCGTAAAGGGAATGCCATGCACCCCGAGTTCCTGCAGTTCATGAATCACGCCACCCGCCTCACCCAGGCCGGCGATCTGGGCGCGGCCACCGCCGCGATCCAGTCGGCGCTGCGCGGTGTCGGCGCACAAGCGCCGATGGCCGCCGCATCCGTGCGTCCGGCGGATGGCGATGTCATCGAAGTCGAGGCGCGCGAAGTGCCGGACAGCGGCGCGCGCAGCGGCGCGCGCAGCGGCGCGCGCGCCACCCAGGCGGCCGCGCCCGCCGCCGCCAACGCAGCCGCAGCCCGAGATCAGGCCACCGCGGCAGACACCGTGATCACCGGCACCTTCCGCAATGCGTCCGGGCAGCGCGCCTACCGGCTGTATGTGCCGCCGGGCGCGGGCGACCGCCCCCGGCCGCTGGTCGTCATGCTGCACGGCTGCACCCAGGACGCCAACGACTTCGCGGCCGGCACGGCCATGGACGAGGCGGCACGGGCCCAGGGCTTTTATGTGCTCTATCCGATTCAGCCGCGCGAATCCAATCCGCAGAAGTGCTGGAACTGGTTCAAGCACAATCACCAGCAGCACGACCGCGGCGAGCCCTCGATTCTGGCCGGCATGACGCGTTCGGTGATGGAGGCGCACAACATCGACGCCCGGCGCGTCTACACGGCGGGCCTGTCGGCCGGCGGCGCGATGGCCGCGATCCTGGCCAACACCTACCCCGAGTTGTTTGCAGCGGCGGGCGTGCACTCCGGGCTCGCGCCCGGCGCGGCCTCGGACCTGCCGTCGGCCCTGGCCGCCATGAAGGGCAAGGGTCTTGCCGGCGCCGCCCCAACCGGCAACGGCGTGCCGCTGATCGTGTTCCATGGCGACCGCGACGCCACCGTGCATCCGGCCAACGCCAAGGCGGTGGCCGCCGCCAGCGCCGGCGCGTCGGCCCGGATCGAATCCGGCGCGGTGCCCGCCGCCGGACCCCGGCGTGGCAGCACGCGCTACCTCTACCGCAATGCCGCCGGCGCGGTCATCGTCGAACGCTGGGAGATCCATGGCGCCGGCCACGCCTGGGCAGGCGGCTCCAGCCGCGGTTCGTACACGGACCAGAACGGCCCGGACGCCACCGGGGAAATGCTGCGCTTCTTTTTCGAGCGGGAGCTCGACCCCGCGCGCTGAGCACCGTCCCGCAGGCACGGCGCGCCGGCGCATTTCGGCCAGCACGAGGCGCACGCGTGCCGCGGGCGCGACGCCGTGTCAGGGCGCCGGTTCGCGCAGCGTGCCGACCTCGATCTCGCGCGCGCCGCAGGCCCGCACGAACTCGGGATCGTGGCTGGCGAACAGCACGACGCGATCTTCGCCCCACTGGGCAAACACCTCGGCCAGCACGTCGCGCGCGGCCATGTCCAGGCCGTTAGTCGGGCCGTCCGCGATCACGACGGCCGGGTCGCCCAACCGGGCGGCCGTCAGGAAGACTTTGCGGCGCGTGCCGGTGGACATCTGCTCGAAGCGCTTGTCCAGATGCGGCGTGAGGCCCAAATCCTCGGCAAGCGCCCATGTCGTGTCATCCAGCGCCACGCCCTTGTCGGCCGCCACCTGTTCCAGCAGCTCGCGGCCGGTCATCGCCGGATGCAGCAGGCAGTTGTCGGGCACATAGGCCAGCCGCGCGCGCGCCACCTGCGGCGCGCTGGCCATCGACAGGCCATCGATCCACACATCGCCGTGATCCGCCGCCAGCACGCCGGCCACGATCGCCAGCAGGGTCGACTTGCCGGTGCTGTCTTCCTCGCACAGGGCCACGCAACCCGACTCGAACGCCTGTGTCAGGCCGTCGAAGACGAGCACGTCGCCATAGCGCTTGGTGAGCTTATCGATGCGTAGCATGAGGGTCCTTTGGGCGTTGCGTCTTGATGTCGTCTTGGGATGCCGAGCGCTGATCCGGCGGGTGTCACGGCGTGAGCAACAGCACGATGGCGTGCAGCGCGACGCCGATCAGCCCGCCCACCAGGGTGCCATTGAAGCGGATGTATTGCAGATCGCGGCCCACGCTCAGCTCGAGTTCTTCGACCAGATGCCGCTCGTCCCAGGTCTTGACCGTGCGCGCGATGTGTTGCGTCACGCCGCTGCGCAGCCGGCCCGTGAGGCGGCGCGCCGCACCCATCAGATGGGCGTTGAGCGCGTCGCGCAGGCCGGGATCCTGCGCCAGTCGGCCAGAGAGGTTGCGCAGCGCGGACTCGAGGTGCGTCGCCATCGCCGAATTTTCATCGTTGAGGTCGCGGCGCAGCGCATCGTGAATATCGCCCCACAGGGTCTGGACGTACTCCTGCACCTTGGGATGCTCGATGGCCTGTTGCTTGAGCTTCTGCACCTGGGCCGCGAGCGCGGGATCGTCGCGCAGGCGCTCGATGTAATCGAGGACCCAGGTTTCGTAGTTGCGCCGCACCGGGTGGTCGGGCGCGGCGAGCACCTCCCGCAATTCGTCGACCATGGCCTGGGCCAGACGCTCGGCCAGGTTGTCGGCCATCTCGTCGAGATCGGCCACGTAATCGAGCGCCTTGATGGTGCGCGGCCACTCCTTGCGCGCGAACTTCACCAACAGCGCCGAGGCCCGATCCCGCACGTCGGCCTCGCCCAGATAGTTGCCCAGCCGCGCGAGGGCGGCGTCCAGCAGCTCCTGGTGCCGCCCGTCGCGGGTCAGCAGCGTGAGCACATCGCCCGCCGTGCGCGCGGCGTCCCAACGCTGGACGGTATCGACCACGAAGCGCTGGATGGCGCCGCGCACCGCGCGTTCGTCGAGCAGGTCGAGCATCTGCAGCGCGATCTTGCGCGCGCCCTGCGCCAGCGCCCGAGTCTGCGCGGGCTTGGACAACCAGCGCGCCAGCCGCGTGGCCGGATCGAACGTGCGCAGCTTCTCGAGCAGCGTATCGGGGTCGAGAAAATGATCGCGCACGAAGATCGCCAGGTTGTCGGCGATGCGCTCTTTGTTGGAAGGGATGATGGCGGTGTGCGGGATCGGCAGGCCCATCGGGCGCTTGAAGAGCGCCACCACGGCGAACCAATCGGCCAGCGCGCCCACGGTGGCGGCTTCGCAGAACGCCCGCACCCAGGCCCACGCGCCCTGCCCGCCCATCACATGGCTCGCGATGAAGCCCGCCAGCATGGCGAGCAGCAGCACGAGCGCCCAGACTTTCATGCGGCGCAACTGGCGGCGGCGCAGTTCGGCGAGGGGCAGCGTGGGATCGGCGTAGGACATAGCGCGGGCAGGAGTGGCTCGTTACCCGAGCATACCAAGCCCGGCGCGGCTTACGTCACCGGGCCCGGGTTGAACAGCGCCAGCGCGTTGTGCAGCTTGAGCTTCTCGGCGCAGGTCTGGCGCTCGCCGCTCGCCACCGACAACAGCAAATGGAAGAGCTCCCAGCCCACGTCTTCGATGGTGGCCTCGCCGGTGGCGATGCGGCCGGCGTTCACGTCCATCAAGTCGTGCCAGCGGCGCGCGAGATCGCTGCGGGTGGCCACCTTCACGACGGGCACCTGCGCCAGGCCGTAAGGCGTGCCGCGGCCGGTCGTGAAGACGTGCAGGTTCATGCCGGCCGCCATCTGCAGCGTTCCGCAGATGAAATCGCTGGCCGGCGTGGCGCAGAACACCAGGCCGCGCGTGGTAAGGCGCTCGCCCGGCGACAGCACGGCCGAGATGGCCGACGAGCCGGACTTCACGATCGATCCCATCGCCTTCTCGACGATGTTGGACAGGCCGCCCTTTTTGTTGCCCGGCGAGGTGTTGGCGCTGCGATCGGCCATGCCACGCTCGAGGTATTTGTCGTACCAGTCCATCTCGCGGATGAGCGCCTGCGCCACCTCGGGCGTGGCCGCGCGCGCGGTGAGCTGATCGATGCCGTCGCGCACCTCGGTGTTCTCGGAGAACATGACGGTGCCGCCGGCGCGCACGATCAGGTCGGCCGCGAAGCCCACGGCCGGATTGGCGGTGAGGCCGGAGAACGCATCGCTTCCGCCGCACTGCACGCCCACCACGAGGTCCGACACCGGACAGGGCTCGCGGCGCCGCGCGTTCAGGCGCTGCAGATGTCGATCGGCGGTCTGCATGATGGCATCGATCATCGAACCGAAACCGACGTGCACATCGTCCTGCAGGCAGACCGTGTCGACCGGCTCCTGCCAGGGATTGGCATCCTGCTGGGCGATCGGAATGGTGCTCGGGCGGCCCGCCACCGGCATCAGGCGCTCGGGCTGCAGCTTCTCGCAGCCGAGGCTCACCATCATGGGCTCGCCGCCGAAGTTGGGATTGCGCGCGATGTTGCGCAGCGTGCGCACCGGCACCGCGGCGCCGGGCGCATCGATCGCCACGCCACAGCCGTAGGTGTGCTCGATGCCGACCACGTCGTCCACGTTGGGATAGCGCGGCAGCAGTTCGTCCTTGATGCGGCGCACGGCGTGCTCGACCACGCCCTGCACGCATTGCACGGTGGTGGAGATGGCAAGAATGTTGCGCGTGCCGACGGTGCCGTCGGCGTTGCGGTAGCCCATGAAGGTATAGCCTTCGAGCGGCGTCGTATCCGGCGCGGGGCGGTTGGCGATCGGCAGGTCGTCGAGCGTGCGGGCCGAGGGCATGGTCGTGACGCGCTCGTTGATCCAGCTGCCGCGCGCCAGCGGCTTGGCCGCATAGCCCACGGTCACGTTGTAGCGCACCACCGGCTCGCCCTCGGCGAGGTCCGTCAGCGCCACCTTGTGACCCTGCGGCACGCCTTCGACCAGCGTCAGACCACAGGGAAATACCGTACCGGCCGGCAGACCGCCGTCGTTGGCCACGATGGCGACGTTGTCGTTCGGGTGGACTTTGATATACAGGGGAGCAAGGCGGGGAGCATCAAGCTGGACTTCGGTAGCGGCGGGCATGGCGGGTGTCTCGATCGTGTCGTCTGTACGCGCGTGTCCCGGGGCCTGCCCCCGGGATCAGCACGGTAGCGCTCACAAGCCGGTGCGGCCGGACTTGTAATACAAGTGTCGAGTTTTTTTGCCTGCTTGTAAAGCCAGCAGTGCGGCGGGCCGGAGGGACGCCGCGGGCTCGCCGCAAGACGTGGTCTGGCGGCCACAGCGCCGGCCTGCCGCCTGCGCCTTCCGCTTGCGCGGCGCCGCGGCCTTTGCGCGCACGCGGTGATCCGCCCCCGGACCCGTCGCCGGCGCCGGCGCCCCGGCCGGACGAGACTACCGTTTAAACCTCGACAATCGCCAGAGCGTCAAGGCGCACTTTCCCCAAAGACGCGCAATACCAACGCGCGGCCCATCGAGCTGCGCAATATTTGCTCGCCAGTCCACGGCGCGAGGGCTAGCATGATGCCCTTCCCCCCCTCCCCACCTTCCCCAACCGGAGCGCTCGTTCCATGTCGACCCGCTTACAGATCGCGCATGCCGGCGCGGTATTTGCCGCAGACACCGCCGGAGAAGGCACCCCCGTCCTGTTCCTGCACGCGAACGTGTGCGATAACCGCATGTGGCGGGCGCAGGTCGAGGCCGTGGGCGAGGCTTTCCACGCCATCGCGTACGACCGGCGCGGCTTCGGGCAGACGCGTGCGGTGCCCGAAGACCATTCCAGTGTGTCTGACCTGTTCGCCGTGCTCGACGCCGTCGCGCCCGACCGCCAGGCGGTGCTCGTGGGGTGCTCCGCGGGCGGCCGCATCGCAATCGACGCCGCGCTGCGCCATCCCGAACGCGTGAGCGCGCTGGTGCTGGTTTCGCCGAGCGTGGCGGGTGCGCCGGCGCCGGCCTATCCGGCCGCCGCGCTGCCGCTGCTCGCCAATCTGCAGCAGGCCGAGGCCCGCGGTGACATCGACAAAATGAACGCGATCAAGGCGCGGCTGTGGCTCGACGGCCCGTTGCAGCCCGAAGGCCGCATCGGCGGCGCCACGCGCTCGCTGTTTCTCGACATGAACCAGCGCGTGTTGCTCGCGCCGCCGACCGGCACCGATCTCGACATGGACCGGGCCTGGCCCCGTCTCGCCGAGATCGGCGTACCCACGCTGCTGCTGTGGGGCGAGTACGACTTTCCGCACATCCAGGAGCGCTGCCGCCGCATGGTGCAGACCCTGCCGGCCGTACAGGGGCACGCCCTGCGCGGCGTGGCGCACCTGCCCAGCCTCGAGCAACCGGGCGAGGTCAACGCGCTGATTCTGGATTTTCTGTCGAGCGCGGGATAGACGCTCGCGCGCCCGGTGCCGCTGGCGTCGCGCCTGGTTGGCTCACGCCGCCCGTTCGGGCAGCAGGCGGTCCAGCCGCAGCCGATCGCGCGCGTCGGTCAGGCGCCGCATCGCCAGCCAGGCCGCGCCCATCGCCGCCAGCCCGCTCGCCCCGCACAGCAGGAACATCAGCAGGATCTGGTATTTGGCCGCTTCGACCGGATCCATGCCCGCGATGATCTGGCCCGTCATGATGCCCGGCAAGGTGATGATCCCCGCGGCCGCCATCTGGTTCACGCTGGGAACGATGCCGCGCCGCACCGAGGCACGCACCAGCGGCGCGAACGCCTGCCGTGCCGACGCGCCGAGCGCGAGCTGCGCCTCGATCGCGCCGCGCTCGCGCCGAATGCCGGAGAGCATGCCGTCGAGCGCCAGGCTCGCCGCGTTGAGCACACTGCCCAACACGATGCCAACCAGGGCGATGGTGTAGCGCGGGTCGTACCAGGGATCCGGCCGCAGCGTAGTGTGCAGAATGAACATCGCGGTCAGCAAGGTGGTGCACGCCACCGTGACCGCCCCGACCCAGCCATTGCCCCGGCCGCGCAGACGCTCGGCCGGCCGTGCCGCCACCTCGCGCGCGGCGAGGCCCATCATGATTACGAGCACCAGCGCCGTAAGCCACGGCGTGCCGTGGGCGAACACCACCCGCAGAATGTGTCCGACCAGCAGCAGCTGAACGACCGTGCGCACCGCCGCCCACAGCACTTGCCGCTCCAGCCCCATGCGCAAGGCCAGCGAGATCAGCGCCGAGACCACGACGAGGCTGGCCGCGAGCACCAGATCGCCCGCGCTCAGTTCAATCACGCCCATGACGCGCTCCCTGGGTTGCGGCTGGGTTCTCCGCGAGGCTCGCGGCGGGAATCGCCGCAGGATCTGCCGCGCGCGTTTGACGTGCGCCGTGCGCATCGGCCGGCACGCTCAGGCGGCCGGCCTCCATATGAAAGCACCGCAGCGCGAGCCGCCGCGCCTGTTCGTCGTTGTGCGTGACGAGCACGAGACCCGCGCCGCGCGCGAGCTCCGCGTGCAGCACCGCCTCGACGCGCGCGATCGATTGCGCATCGAGCGCGGCCGTGGGCTCGTCGAGCAGCAACACGGCCGGTTCGAGCAGCAGCGCGCGGGCCAGACCCAGACGCTGGCGCTCGCCGGTGGAGCATTCGTGTACCTGCGCATCGAGCTTGGCCGCGTCCAGCCCCAGCCGATCCAGCATCGAAGCGGCAGCGGCGCGATTGGCGAAATGGGCCCCGACCTGTTCGTGCCACCATCCCGCCTCGGCCTGGCAATACACCACCTGCCGCCGCCACGCGGGCGCGCGCATGGCCGAACGGGCGCGCCCGTCGAGCCAGACCTCACCCTCGCCCGGATCGAGATCGGCGATCTGCCGCAACAACACCGACTTGCCGGCGCCCGACGGACCGAGAATGGCGACACACTCGCCGGATGCGAGATCGAACGACACCGGCGCGAGCCGCTCGCAGCTCAGCCCGCGCACGGATAACAAGGTGGCGGCAGGCGATCCTGCGGCGGGCGATCCCGCGGCTGGCCGGCCCGCGGCGGGCGCGCTAGACAATGACACTGGATCTGGCATGGCGAGAGTATCGCTCACCACCCATAGAATCGCGGCCAGATTTCGACGGTGCTTTCGTCCACCGCCGCATACTCGGGAAACTGTGCGCCCGTGGCGCATGCGTGATTCGGCAGCAGGCGCAGCCGCATGCCCACCGGGAAGCGTTCGGTGACATCGCCCGGCGCGGCGCCGTCGACCGGCGCGATGATGCCGTGCTCCTGATTGGCCTGCGTCATGAGCCAGCCCGCCAACGGCTCGCCGTCGAGCGTGCACGGCAGGCCATAGCCGAAGTCCTGGCCCTGCCTGGACGTGCCCCGGTCGCGGCTCATGGCCATCCAGCCCGCGTCGACCACGATCCAGCCCTTGTCGGGCTGATGACCGATCACGGTGGTCAGCACGCTCAGCGCGACATCGCTCTGGCGGCAAACGCCGACGTTATGCATGACCAGGTCGAAGAACGCGTAGACGCCGGCCCGCACCTCCGTCACGCCGTCGAGCGCGCGCGCCGCCAGCGCGGTCGGCGTGGAGCCGACGCTGACGTTCGGGCAGGCGATGCCGGCCTCGCGCAGACGAGCGGCGGCGCGCACGCAACCGGCGCGCTCCACCTCGGCCAACGCCGCGAGCGCGTCGGGCGTGTTCAGCTCGTAGCTGCTGCCGGCGTGGGTCAGCACGCCGTCCACCAGTCCGGCGGCGTCCAGCACGCGCGCCACGTCGAGCAACTCGGGTTGTTCGGGCGTGATGCCGGAGCGATGGCCGTCGGTGTCGATCTCGATCCACGTCGGCAGCGCGAGACCCGACTCGCGGCACGCGGCCACGATCGCCTCTGCGCCCGCGACGTTGTCGACGATGATCTTGAGATCGCAGCCGGCGCGCTTGAGCGCCAGCGCGCGCGGCAGCTTGGACGGCGCCATGCTGACCGCATAAAGAATGTCGGTGATGCCGGCCGCATGGAACTGCTCGGCCTCTTTCAAAGTGGACACCGTGATGCCGCGCGCGCCGGCGGCGATCTGCGCCTGCACGACCTCGAGGCATTTGGTGGTTTTCACGTGCGGACGCAGGGCGACGCCCAGCGCGTTCATGTGATCCTGCATGCGCGCGATGTTGGCGGCGAGGCGCGCGCGATCGACGACCGCGGCGGGGGTGTCGAGGTCGGCGTAGAGGTCTTGCGCGATGGCGTTCATGGGCATATCCGGTCGGGCGGCCGCCCGACGGGGCGGCACTGCATGAGCCGTATTCTACGAACGCCGGACGCCCTGCTCGTGTCGGTCGGGCTAATCGTTAGATGTAGCCAGACTGAATCTTGGTCGCGCCGGCAGACTGGCGCGGACCCGCCGCAAGCTCACGCTGCCGAAGCCGCTGCTGCTGCCTTTTCCGGCCCCCTATGCATGCCCCGAGGCGGGCGGCTCAAGCCGCTCTGCCCGCCCGCGCATCTTATTCACGCCGCCGGCCGGCGGGCGACCCACTCCGCCAGACCGATGCCGCCGAGCCGCGCCGGGCCGGTCGGCACGAGCGATTCCTGCTCGACCACGCCGCCGAAATAGCGCGCCTGCGGATCGCGCTCCACCCGGCGGCCATCGCCCGCCAGCGCCAGGTAGCGGGCCACGATCTCGTCGAACGGCGCGCGCTCCGGACCCGCGATTTCCGTGGTGCCCAGCAAGGGCGCACCCTGCGCCACCTCGGCCACGGCCGCCGCGACATCCTGCGCCGCCACCGGCTGGAACAAGCCGCCCGCCAGCCTCACCACGCCGTCGGACGTCGTGGCGTCCGCGATGCCGCCCAGAAACTCGAGGAACTGCGTGGCGCGAACGATGCTGTACGGGATCGGGCCGGCCTTGATCAGGGCCTCCTGCGCGACCTTGGCCGCAAAGTAGCCGTTGCCCGGCATGCGGTCGGTGCCCACGATGGACAGGATCACGTGATGTCCCACGCCCGCCCGCGCCTCGGCCGCCAGCAGGTTGTGCGTGGACGTCTCGAAGAAGGCCTTGACCGCCTGCGGCTCGAACGACGGCGAGTTCGACACGTCGATCACCACATCCGCCCCGGCCAGCGCGGCGTCCAGCCCTTCGCCTGTGAGCGTGTTCACGCCCGTGTTGGGCGAGGCCGGCACCGCCTCATGGCCGGCTGCCGTCAGCAGCGCCACCACCTTGGAACCGATCAAGCCGGTGCCCCCGATCACAACCACTTTCTTTGCTTGCATGATGTTCTCTCCGGACCTGACCGCGAGCCTGGCGGCCGTGTTGTGTATGAGGGCCTGTGCTGCGCCCGTTGGCTGCCCTGGTCTGCGTGCTCATCACGTCTGTCAGGGCATGGGCGTACTGTAGAGGCCGCATGTCCTGCCAGCCAGAGCCAAGAAATGCACAATCACCTGGGACATGATGGCGGCGCCCCGCGGCGGACGCGGATCCTTCGTATACAGTGCAGCATCCCTGCTCTCGCCCCGCCCGATGCCCGCCGCTCCCTACCTCGTCACTCCAAAACGCCGTCTTGCCGATCCGGCGCGTCTGGCCGCGCTGGCCGACTGGCTGGGCGCGCCGCTGCCACCCGGATACGCAGAACACGTCACCGAACTCGGCGCGGGCCTGTACGACGGACGGCTGATCGTGTGGCTGCCCGACGAGATCATGGCGGCCACCGCCGATGAGCAGGCGTTCGTGCGCGAGTGGTTCGATGAGCTGTGGGAGGAAGAGGACGACCTGAGGCTGGACGAGGCGGCGCGCGCCGTGCCGTTCGGCCAGACCATCGACGGCGATAAGGTGTTCTACAGCCCGGCGCGCGCGGCGCTGTTCGTGCTGCCGCGCCACGACGACCGGGCCTATTGGATGCCGCGAGGCTTCGCAGATCCGCTCGACTGGGGCCCGCACGCGCCCCCGCCGCCCTCGCCCGCGTGGCGCAGCTTCGATTCGGGCCTGGACCGCGTCACGCTCGAGCTCTTTACCGCGCAATCCCTCGCGCTGGCCGACGTGATCGCCTGCGTGGAGCGCCAAGCGCCGGCCGCGCACCGGCAGGACGCTGCCTGGGGCGCCGTGCTGTACGTGCCCGCCCTGCACGGCCGCGTGCAGCTCACCCAGGCGCCGGGCGACACGCGGGTACGCGTGCGGATCGATCACGACGTGGCGCTGGAAGCCCTCGCCCGCGCGCTGCAGGCGGATCTGGAGGCCATGGGCTTTTTCAGCGTCGGCACGGCGCGATGATCGCGCACAACTCCACTTCGGCCCAGCAGCCACCCGGTAGGCTCGTGACGCCCACGGCACTGCGCGCCGGTCGGGCCAGATCCGGGAACGCCAGTTCGATCACCTGCGACGCGCCGTCGAGCACCGCGCTGTGCGCCTCGAAATCGGGATCGCACGCCACATAGCCGCGCAACTGCGTGATGGCCCGCACGCGTCCCAGATCACCTTCGCAGGCGGACGCCAGCGCGGCCAGGCCGGCCAGCGCCGCGCGGCCGCAGGCAGACTGGGCCGGCTTCAAGGCATCGCCCGCACGCGAGCGCCCCTGCACGGGCCGGCCCGCGTCGCGGCTGGCCTGGCCGCTGATCGACACGAATACGGCGTCCGCCAACGCATAGGCATGGAACGGCGCGTACCTGCCGCGCGGCGTGGGCGGCGCCGGCAGCGCCAGGCCCGCCGCGGCCAGCCGCGCCTCGATGGCGGCATGCGGCGTCAGGCCATCCATTGCGTCTCCCCGCTCAGCCAGCATCCGGGCGCATCGGCGCGGCGGCGCAGATGGATGGCGGACGGCGAGCCCATCGCTCTGCCCTGGTACACCGTGCAGATCGCGCCGGCGGGAATATCGCCCACGCTGTCCAAGTAGCCCCACAGCGCGGCGGCAGCGATGCCGGTGGCGGCGTCTTCGGGATAGCCGGAGGCCTTGGGAAACTGCCGCGCGAAGACGCCATCCGCGGACACGGCGTACGGATACAGGCCGGTGGAGCCGATGCGCTCGCACAGCGCCCGCATCGCACCGAAATCGGGCGTCAATGCGTCCAGCGCCTCGGCATCCGGCATGCGCAACAGCGTTTTGACCCGGCTGGTGCTGGCGTTGACGGCCGCGTGTGCCGCGTCGATGCCCAATACCTGCGCGATCGCTTCGCAGTGGGCCTGCGGCAGCGGCGCGAGCGAGACGGCGGGCTGCGAGATCCAGGCCCCGCCGCGCGCCTCGTCCCATTCCGCGTCGACACTGCCGCTCAGCGTCTGCACCCGCGTGCGCTGCGTGGTCCAGCGGCCCCACTGGCGCAGGGCCCACAGACTGCCCACCGTGGCGTGGCCGCACATTTCCATCTCGTGGCCCGGCACGAAAAAGCGCAGCCGGCACAGCGTGTCGGGCGCGTCGGGCGGCAGGACGAAGGCCGACTCGTGGCCGTGCTGCGCGGCCAGCGCCTGCATGGCCGCGTCGCTCATACCGCGTGCGTCCAGCACGAGCGGAACGGGATTGCCGCCGGCCCGCGCGGCGGACGTGTCGACGAACACGCGCAACAGCGCGGCCGCGCCCGCCGGGGGAGGCGCGGGCGGGTTCGTGTAGTACTCAGTCAAATTGGACTCCGTTTTGCTTGATGAGCGTGCCCCAGAAGGCGAGGTCTTTGGTGACGCTGTCCGTGAGTGCGGCCGCCGTGTCGGGCCGCACATCGACGCCCTTGGCGGCCAGGTCGGCCGCCACGGCCGGATCCCGCAGCGCGGCGTTGAGCGCGCCGTTCATGCGCGTCACGATGTCGGCCGGCGTGCCTTTCGGGAACGCGAGGCCGTACCACAGCAACTGCGTGTAGGCAGGCATGCCCTGCGCGGCGAAGGTGGGCACGCCCGGCAGAATCGGCGTGGGCGCCGTGGTGGCCACCGCCACCAGCTTGCCGCTCTGCACGAAGGGCGCGAGCCCGACGGGGTTGTCGAACATGATGTCCACCTGCCCGCCGATCAGATCGGTATAGGCAGGCGCCGCGCCCCGGTAAGGGATGTGGGTGATATCGAGCTTTTCGTCTTTCTTGAGCAGATCGCCCAGCAGGTGCGACAGCGTGCCCGCACCGACCGATGCATAGGAGCCCTGGCCGCGCGCCTTCAGGGCCTGGACCAGCGCGGGCAGCGTGGTCGCCTTCAACGCGGGATTCGCGGCCAGCACATAGGGCGACGTGCCGATGAAGCCGGCGTAGGCGAAATCCTGGTCCGGGCGATACGCCAGGTTCTTGTACAGATTGGCCGCCAGCGCCGTGGTGCTGGTGGTCACGGCGAGCGCCGTGTAGCCGTCGGGCTTGGCGCGGGCGGCCTGCCCGGAGCCCACCGTGCCCCCCGCGCCGCCCGCGTTCTGAATGACGACGGTCTGGCCCAGTTGCTTGCTGAGCGCGGGTTGCAGCGTTCGAACGACCAGATCCGTGCCGCCCCCGGCCGGGAACGGCACGATCAGCGTGACGGGCCGGTCCGGCCAGGCGGCTTGGGCAGAGCTCAGCGCGGGTATCGCGGACAGCATCAGGCCGTGGAGCAGAGTGAGTGAAAGCGTGCGCATCATGCACATCCCCTTGTCGTGGTTTAGTGCGGCCTATCGTAAGGACGGTAGCCAGCGCGAGCGATCCCGCCCGCGACACGGCGCGATCCAAAACACGACAGGGGCCGGGCGCCGGGGGCCGCGGCTTCGTAACCGGTATCGCCCGCCATTGCGCAAACGCGTGCGCCCGCCGATACTGACTCCACCCTCACCCGCCACCGACCGGGCCGGCGCCGTTGCGCCGCACCCCTGCACTACCGCCATGACGCGCCGCGCTCCGCTCTCTTCCAAGCTGGATCTGATCGCCCAAACGGGCTTCGCGCTCGCCGCGAGCCGGCAGCCGCGCTACACGTTTCATTGGCACGAACACGATTGCGCCATGCTGCTGTGGCCGCGCGCGGGCGTCCTCGACACCGCCTGGCAGGATGCAGGCGCCGCGCGCCGGCGCGGCCGGCTGGTGCGGGGTCAGGCGCTGCTGCTGCCCTCGCATTGCGAGCACAGCACGCGCGCGCAGAGCGTGACGCAACAACATGGCGAGCTCTATCTCGCCCCCGAACTGCTGCGCGCCTGCGGGGCGCGCGGCATTCTTCAGCTCGACGGCGCCGCCCAGGCCATGCTCGATGCCTTGTGGGAGCCCGCCCTCTCGCCCCGCGCCGTGCCGTCCCTGGTCGCCGCGCTGCTCGCGCAGCTCGACAGCAGCCGCACGGCCACGCTCGTGCAAACGGGCCCCGACAATCCCGCACTGCGCTGGGCCGCCAGCCTGCGCCGGCAGCTCCAGGAAGGCATCCCGCCGTCCACGGTGGCCGACGCGGCGAACGCGCTGGGCCTGTCGCCGCGCACCTTGCAGCGCGCCTGCCTCGATGTGTATGGGGTCTCGCCGGTCACGCTGCGGCGCATGCTGGTGGCACAGGCCGCGCGCGAGCGGCTGGCGCTGGGCGAAAGCCTGGCCCGCGTGAGCAACGAGCTCGGCTTCTCGAGCAGCGGACACCTCGGCCGCCTGCTGCGCGCGGTCGACGCGACGACCGCGTTGCCCGCCGCGCTCGATACGGATGCGGACGAATGAAGCTCAGGCCTGCGGCGTCAGGTTCGCCAGCGGCACCCAGCCCGCGTCGGGCAGGGTCTCGCGTTCGCACCACGCCCAGCCATTGAGCTCGCGCCGCGCGAGCAGCGCTTCGCCCGGATCGACGTCGAGCTCGCGCGCGCTGTAGGCCTCGACCGCCCGCGCGCTGCCATCGGGCATGTGCTCGATGAGTTGCGCCGGCACCCATCCGCCGTCATGGCCGGCCACCGAGCAGAAATACCAGTCGTCCCACCCCTCCGGGCCCGCATAGCGTTCGCCGACCACGAGCGGCGTGTGGCGCTCGAAGCGGATCGGATCGGGATACTCGCTGCGATGCGCGGTGTGGACGCGGTACTTCAAGGTGGACTCCGGTGATCAGGGTTGGAAGATATCTTCGATGCGCAGCGCGAACACGCGTGCGATCACGAACGCGAGCGGCAGGCTGGGATCGTAGCGGCCATTCTCGATGGCATTGACCGTCTGGCGCGAGACGGCGAGCGCCTCGGCCAGCTGGGCCTGGCTCCAGCCGCGCTCGAGCCGCAATTGCTTGATGCTGTTGTTCATCGGTAGCGGCGCTGCGCGATCACGAGCCCTACCGCCCACAGCGTGGCCATGATGGGCCACACCGCGAAGGCGCGCAGCTGCGGCAGCCCCGCCCCCTCGGCAAAGCCCCAGCCGAACGTGATCAGCGCGGTGCCCAGAAACGAGATCGCGATGGCATCGAGCTGGATGCGGCGCTGCAGCTCGTCCATCTGCCAGAGCGCCCGCATGATGGACCATGCGGCCGCGAGCGCGCCCAGCATCGGCAGCAGATTGATCGCAATCTTGAGACCGCCTGCGGGATCGAGCGCCGCTTCGATCAGATTGGCCCCGACCAGCAACACGGCGTAGAGCACGAGGGCGGCGCAGAGTTCGACGGCGTAACGCTTTTGTTTGAACACGAGAAACTTCCGTTGTGATGATGTAAAGCAAGTTTGACATCGACCGACGTGCGGTGTCAAGCTTGCTTTACACGATCCGGAAGGTCGGGGCGCGCGCCTCAGTTGCCCTGCGCGCCCTGTTTCAGCTGCTGCGTGGCGCGCTCCGCGTTGCCGGGCGCGTCGCGGGCATCGCCTCGCGCCTCGGCATGCTGCCCCGGCGCGAGGGTGCTGGTCCCGTCGTATCCGCCTTGCGCACGTTCGCCGATGGCGTTCGAGCCAAACCATTGAGACAGCGCCAACACCACCGTCACGACAATGAGCAGGATCAGCAATGGCCGCATGAGTACCTCGCGTGGATGAAAGCGCGCCTGGCACCAATGGCGAGGCTGGCGCGGGACGCCCGGGGAGCAGCGCGCAGCGGCGGGCGGGCTTCGGTACCGAGCACGAAGCGTTCCCGGCGGGTCAACGTGCGTGCGCCGACGGATCCGTGACTGCCCAGGGGGCAGCGCCCGACAGTGCGCATGCTCCGGCGCACGCAGCGTGCTGCCACGCCAGGCCCATGGCTGCGCCCTCGGCTGCCCATGCGCCGACATGGCGCCGCCGTCGCCCTGGGCCTACCCCGCCTCCGGCGTGCGCGCCAGACGCCAGGGCGCTCCGCCCTTGAAGCCGGCCTGCAGATGCGCCATGAAGTCGCGCGTCCGGCGTGGCAGCCCGGCGCGATCGTGGGTGAGCGCCACGACGTTGGCGTCGGGCGCCTTCCAGCCGGGCAGCAGCCGCACCAGCCGGCCCGCGCGCAGATCGTCGGCCACGTCCCATTCCGAGCGCAGGATCACGCCCCGGCCCTCCACCGCCCACTGCCGGATCACATCGCCGTCGTTGCACGACAGCGGCGCGGGCACGCGCACGCTGCGGGTGGTGCGGCCCTTGGCGAAGCTCCACAGCGACACGTCTTCGTTATTCTCGCGCAGCACGATGCACGGCATGCCGGCCAGATCCTCGGGCGTTTGCGGCGTGCCGAAGCGGCGCAGCACGGCGGGCGCGGCCACCAGCAGCCGGGCGTTGGGCGCGATCGCATGGCCGATCAGATTGGAGGCCGGCAGCGCGCCGATGTGGACGATCACGTCGTGGCGCTCGGCGGCGACCGCGAGCGGTTCGTCGGACAGCGTGAGCGCCACCTCGATGCGCGGATTCAGGCGCTGAAAGTCCGCGGCGAGCGGCGCCACGTACCGCCGGCCGAAGCCCAGCGGCGCGCACACGCTCAGCCGGCCGAGCAGCCCGGCCTGACTGGCCTGCACCTCCTGCATCAATTCGTCGAGCTGATGCACCAGCGCCTCGCCGCGCCGGCACAGCAGCGCGCCCTCGTCGGTGAAGCGCAGCCGCCGTGCGCTGCGGTCGACCAGCCGCGCGCCCACCCGCGCCTCGAGCTGCTGCAGACGCTGCGACACGGCCGAGGGCGTGACGCCGAGCGCACGAGCGGCGGCCAGCAGGCTGCCGCCCGCCTGGATCGTGAGCAAAAAGCGAATGTCGGAGGTGTCGGTCACGAAGCCGCCCTGAATGCTGGATGCAGTAAAACTGAATGGTAGCGGGCCAGCGGCGGGCCCGACAAGGCGGTGCGGACGAGCGGATGGCAAGGCATAGGCGCGCCCGCCAAAGCGCGGGCGACGCGCCGGATCGGCGCGGGGCCACCTGTGACAGGCCCCGCATCCCGGCGCCACCAAACAAAAACCCCCGGCGTCCGGACAGGCCGGAACGGCGGGGGTCATTGGCACGACGCGCGCACGGGCCGCGCGGGCCGTGCGATCAGCCCATGTTGGCGATCTTGACGTCCGGGTCCACGTCGGCCTCGTAGTCCACGCCGTCGATGCCGAAGCCGAACAAGCGCAGGAACTCGGCCTTGTAGCCGGCGAAGTCCGTCAGCTGGTAGATGTTGTCGTCCTGCACCTGGTTCCACAGGGCGGTCACGGTGCCCTGCACCTCGGGCTCGAGTTCCTTGAGGTCGGCGCGCAGGCGGCCCACCTCGTCCTGGATCGGCTTATCGGTGTACAGGCCCTGGCGGAACAGCGTGTCGAGCTGCTCGATGCAGCCTTCGTGCGTGCCCTTCTCTTTCATGACCTTGAACAGCAGAGACAGGTACAGCGGCATCACGGGGATGGCCGAGCTGGCCTGCGTGACCACGGCCTTGAGCACGGCCACGCGGGCGTCGCCACCGGTCGCGGCCAGCTTGGCGCGGATGCCCAGCACCTTGTCGTCGAGATCCTTCTTGGCGGCGCCGATGGTGCCGTTCCAGTAGATGTCTTGCGTGATGGTGTCGCCGAGATACGTGAACGCCGTGGTCTTGGCGCCGGGGGCCAGCACGCCGGCCTCGGACAGCGCGTCGATCCACATTTGCCAGTCTTCGCCACCCATCACCGCCACGGTGTTGTCGATCTCTTCTTGAGTGGCCGGCGGCAGCACGGTTTCCTTGATGATTTCCTTGTCGGTATCGAGGCCGCGCATCTTCAACTCTTTGCCGATCGGCTTGAGCGTGGAGTTGAAGACTTCACCCGTCTTGGGGTGCTTGCGGCGCGGCGACGCGAGGCTGTAGACGACCAGATCGACCTGACCCAGGTCGGCCTTGATCGCGTCGATCGTGCGGGCCTTGATCTCGTCGGAGAAGGCGTCGCCGTTGATGCTCTTGGCGTACAGGCCGGCGGCCTCGGCCTGCTCGTGAAACGCGGCACTGTTGTACCAGCCGGCGGTGCCCGCCTTGCCGGCCTCGCCTTCGCGCTCGAAAAACACGCCGAGCGTGGCGGCGCCGCTGCCGAAGGCCGCCGTGATGCGCGCGGCCAGGCCATAACCGGTGGACGCCCCGATCACCAGCACCTTCTTGGGACCATTGGCGATCGGACCCTGGGCCTTCACGTACTCGATCTGTTCGCGCACATTGGCGGCACAGCCGGTCGGGTGGGTCGTCACACAAATAAAGCCGCGCACGCGGGGTTTGATGATCATGGCGTCGTCTCGAATTCGGAATAGGATTGCCCCGCGGCTGCCCTCGGGCGCGGCGGATGGCGGAGTGCGGGGATTGTATAGGATGTGGCGGCGGGGACGCCCCCCGGAGGCCCGCCGCCGGCCCGCGTCGGGCCGCCCGTTGCGCGCCGTCGAGCGCGAGTAAAGCGCCGCCGGCCTCAGCCGTTGGCGTTGCCCGCCTTCCCCTGCAGCGCCAGCGCCTGGCGGCGGAAGCGCCCGGCGGCGAGGTGATAGAACGCGTGCGGCGAAAACTGCCGCGACACCACCGACGCCGTCAGGGATGCCACCAGCAGCCAGAACAGCATGGGTTGGCTGCCCGTCATTTCCATGACGACCACGCTGGCGGTCAGCGGCGCCTGCGTGGCCGCCGCCAGAAACGCCGCCATCGACAACAGGACCAGAACCCGCGGATCCACCGCGGCGCCGGTCAGCTGCCACAGGTGCTCGCCGATGCCCGCGCCCGCGGTCAGCGCCGGCGTGAAGATGCCGCCCGGAATGCCGGCCCAGTACGACGCCACGGTCGCTGCGATCTTGGCCAGGCCGAAGCCCGTGGGCGCCGGGTGCTCGCCGGAGAGCTGACCGGCCGCGACCGAATAGCCGGTGCCGTAGACGGCGCCCTGCGTGAGCAACCCGATCAGCGCCACCACCAGTCCCAGCCCGAAGGCCGTCAGAATGGGATGGGCGACGATGCGGTCACGCCAGCGCAGCGGCGCGATGCCGGCGGCGCCCTTGCCCAGCAGCCAGGCGAACAGACCGCCGAGCGCGCCGTTGACGATGCCCGCGGCCAGCACCCACACCAGCATCTGCTCGGTGAAGGCCTTGCCCTCGAACACGCCGAAGTATGGGTTGTTGCCCGCGATGGCCACCACCAGAAACCCCGAGGCCAGCACGCCGATCAGGACGAGCCGCTGCCAGCGCAGCACCGTGCCCCGGCCCAGCTCTTCGATGGCGAAGATCACACCGGCCAGCGGCGCGTTGAAGGCAGCGGCGAGGCCTCCGGCGGCCCCGGCGGCGATGAGTTCGTTGGCATGAAAGCCGCGCAGCTTCACGCCCTGACGCTTCCAGAACTCGCCCCATGCCAGCATGACGGCCGCCCCGACTTGCACCGACGGCCCTTCGCGCCCGATCGATGCGCCGGCGAGCATGCCGCCGAACGCGAGCGGGATTTTCCAGAGCGTCTGGCGCAGCGACACCAGGCTGGTCTGGCCGGGCCCGGGCGGCAGCGACAGACCCGCGATGACCTGCGGAATGCCGCTGCCCGCCGCATTGGGCGCGAAGCGCAGCGTCAGCCAGCGCAGACCCGCCAGCGAAAACGGCAACACGATCAAAGCCGCCCAGCCGGCGCGCTCCACCCAGCGTGCGTTCCACTCGAGCGCCAGATCGGCCAGCCACGCGAAGCCCAGCGACACGATCGCAACGAGCGCCGCGCCGCCCAGCAGCACCACCATCTGCACGCTCTTGCGCGACAGGCGGCTGAGATGGCGTGCCTTGCGGCGCGCCAGCAGGCGCAAGTGGGTCAGCAGACGGATGAGCGGGCTGCGCGGCGACATGGGAATGGGAATGAGGAGACTGCTCGAAAAAGTACCATGGACCGACTGACATTCCGCTCAAAGCGGCCTGCGCCCTCTCGCCTCCGCGCCGCCTGATACGATTCAGGCTATCGCCGCCGTTGCACCGCCATAGCGCCTACATGAACTCGATCTTCAACGTCTATCTCCTGCCTCTCGTGGCGTTCGCGCTGCTGGGCGTGATCTGGCGCATGCGCAGCGCGGCGCGCGCGGCCCAGGCCAACGCGCCTGGCGGACCGGCCGTCAAGGGCAATGTCGTGCCCGACACGCCGGCCCTCGCGCTGCGCGACATCCTGATGGGCGGCACCCTCTATCTGGTGCTGGGACCGCTCGCGGCGCTGGCCACGCTGGCGCTGGGCGCGTCCATCAGCAACCTCAACGCCGACGCGTTCACGCGCATCCTGGTGGCGGGCGTCCAGACGGCGTATCTGTTCGGCGGGATGCCGGCCCTGTGCACGGGGCTCCTGGCCGGCGCGTTGCGCACGTCGCGCTGGTCCTGGGGCCGCTTCGGTCTCACCGCGACCGCCGGCATGGTGGGCACGATGACGCTGTATCTAGGCAACTTTCACGACCGCTGGCCGGGCGATCCGATCGGCCCCGCGTTCCTGCTGGTCGGTCTGCCCGCACTGCTGGGCACGGCGATCATGACGGCGGTGTTCTACAGCCGGCCGTGGCGCATGCGCCGGCGCGGCTGAGCGAGAGGCGCGGGGGCACGTGCTTGACGGGCTCGGCTGAGTGGCGGGCGCCGCGGCACGTGCGTGACGGGCGCGGTGGCACATGCGGGACGGGCTCGGCCGCGCGCGGGTGTCCCAGCCGCCCGCTGCGGGCCGCCTGGCCGCGCCGCGTCATACACCCAGGTTATTGCGGCCTGCGCACCGTGTCGCCCTTGTCGACCTGCCGCGCGCGCTCTTCGTAGCCGCGATCACGCAAGGTGAGCATGCTGCCGGTGGCGGTCAGCACGGCGCCGGCGGACTTGGCGCAGCCCATTTCGCCCGGCTGCGCGCACCACGCATAAGCACCCTGGTTCGTCTTGCCGCTCGTCGGTTCACCATACTTGGCCACGGCCGCGTCGCGCACCGACTGATTCACCTCGGGGCTCTCGCCCTTGCGCTCGTAGGTGATCTGCGTGACGGCCGTCGGACGGTCCGGGTCGGGCGGCGTGCGCGACACCGACGAGACGCGCAGCGTCTCGGTGCGGCTCGCATAGCTGAACGACATCGGCATGCCGGCGCCGGCTGCGCCCTTATCGGCGGCCAATTTGTCCGGCCGGATCTGATCGGCCTCGACCTTGAAGTAGGCGGCCGCGGCGCGAATCGCTTCGCGGTGACTCATGCCCAGCTTGACGCCGCCGATGGCGACATCCGAAACATCCACCGGCTTGCCCGCGGCCACGACGCTTCCCATGACGGTGGCCGCCGCCAGGCCGGCCGCCCACGTCCGCACCCGGCGCGCACGCCTGCCGGACCCGCGCCGGTGGCCGCCTGTGGCCATGCCCTGCCCCGCGTGGCCCTGAGCCGCGTAGCCCTGAGCCGCGTCGCCCTGCCCCGCACCGTCCCGCCCCGCGCTCATCCGTGTGCTCGTCCTCAGCCGCATTGCCATCCTCCCGTGTGAACCTCATCGCGTTCGCGCCGGGCCCGGCAAGGCGGCGGCGCGTCGTCCGGCCTGAACCAGGCCGTACCGCGGGCCAGCATGTTCCGTGCCGGACGGTGCCCGTGCCCCGCTCGCCCACCTGGCCCGGGCATGAATCCGCGCCGCCAAAGCGAAGGGCCATCCCTCAAGATGGCCCTTCGTAAGAGACGCGAACACAGGCCGCGCAAAACCGGCCGCGCGCCGATCAGCGCACGGAACGGTAGGTGTCGCGCCGCGTCGGATGCGTCAGCACCAGCTGCCACAGCTGGCCTTCGCGCGACCGGAAGAAGCCGGCGCAGCACAGCAGGTAATACTTCCACATGCGGTAGAAGCGCTCGTCGTAGCGCTTGCCGAGCTCGGGCCAGGCGGCGTCGAACTTTTGCCACCACGCCATCAAGGTCCGGTCGTAGTCCTGGCCGAAGTTGTGCCAGTCTTCGATGATAAAGCGGCCTTCGATGGGTTGCGCAATCTGCTCGGGCGACGGCAGCTTGCCGTTCGGGAACACGTATTTGTCGATCCAGGGATCGGTGGCGGTGCTGGTGGTGGCCAGCCCGATGCTGTGCAGCAGAAACATGCCCTCGGGCTTGAGCAGGCGCTTCACCGTATCAAAGTAGGTGATGTAGTTTTTGGGGCCGACGTGTTCGAACATGCCCACTGACACGATCTTGTCGAACGTGCCTTGCAGGTCGCGGTAATCCTGCAGCAACAGTTGCACCGGCAACCCCTGCACGCGCTGCTGCGCCAGCGCGAGCTGCTCTTTCGAGACCGTGACGCCCGTGACGTGCACGCCGTAGCGCTCGGCGGCGAACTTGGCCAGGCCGCCCCAGCCGCAACCGATGTCGAGCAGGGTCTCGCCTTCTTTGAGCTGGAGCTTGCGGCAGATGAGATCGAGCTTGTCGATCTGCGCCTGTTCGAGGGAGTCGGCCGTGGCCCAATAGCCGCACGAATAAATCATGCGCGAATCGAGCATGGCTTCGAAGACGTCGTTGCCCGCGTCGTAGTGGCGCTCGCCGACTTCGAACGCGCGGCCTTTGGACTGCAGATTGAAGAGTTTGTGCCGCAGGCCTTCGGCCATCAGGCGCAGCTTGGAGAGGCCCACCGCCGCATCTTCGAGATGCGCGCTCATGAGCTTGGTGAACAACTCATCGAGCTGGTCGCATTCCCACTCGCCATCCATGTACGACTCGCCGAATCCCAGCGACCAGCTGGAAAACACGCGGCTATAAACATGCGGGTCGCGAATGCGGATGTCCCAGGGGCGATTGCCGTTGATCCGCACATCAGCCAGTGCAAGCAGATCGACCAGGACTTCCGGCGGTGCGTTGTTCTGCGCGGCCGGCGGTTGGGGTTGCGGGGGCAGATCCAGAAAATCTTCTCTTTGCTGCATACAGACTCCATCATTTGCACGCGATGCCTGGGGCATCATGACTCACGGCGGATAACTATTGCTTGAAAGAGTGCTGACTCTCCAATGAATTGAATCGATCATGTCGATAGCACCGGGCAATCTTAGCGCAAGCTCACGGGCCGTGGCACACCCGGCAGACACCTGCCCTGAAAGCTGATCAAAACCGTTGCGCGCGCGCAGAATCCGGCGCAAAACCGGACGCCCGCCCCCTTGCTGTAGCCCAGGCCGTCGTGCCGTCGCGGGCCGAGCCGGCCGTGCTGGTGGCCGCGCTGGAGGCCGCGTCGGGGGCCTAGCCGGCGGCCGCGCCGACGGCCGTGTCCATGGCCTCGTCCCCCGGCGCCAGGACCACCCGGAACGCCGCGCCGGCGCCCGGTTCGGACCGCAGGCTCACGCGCCAGCCCTGGTGCTCGCAGATGCGGGCCACGAGAGACAGGCCCAGCCCCAGGTTGTAGCTGTCGCCACCCCGTTCGCCGCCGCGCTCCGTGCCCCGCTCGGCGCCCCGCTCGGCGCCCCGCTCGGCGCCCCGCACGAACGGCGCGAACACGCTGGCCTGGCGGTCGGCCGCGATGCCCGGTCCGTCGTCGCTCACTTCGACCTCGGGCGGTCCGCCGGACGCCGCACCGCGCACGGCCAGCGTCACCGTGGCGCCGGGCCCGGCGTATTGCAGCGCGTTCTGGATCAGGTTGCCCAGCACCGCCCTGAGCAGCGGCACGGGGTAGTACGGCGTGAGCGGGCCGTCGGTGACCAGCCGCAGCGTCATGCCGCGGCGCTCCGCCAGCGGGCCATAGACCGCGGCCTGATCGCGCGCCACCACCTGTGCGCTGGCCTGCTCGAAAGAGTTCTGCGCGCTATCGCGGCCGCGGGCCAGCATCAGGTAGACGTCGAGCCGTTGACGCATGTCGGCGGCCGCGCGTTCGATGCGCGCCAGCGCGGTCAGATCGGCGTGACCGAGCGCGGGATCGTCGCGCAGCAGCTCGCAGGAGCTGGTGATCGCCATCAACGGCGTGCGCAGCTCATGGCCCACATCCGCCGTGAAGAGGCGTTCGCGCTCGAGCGCCTGCTCGAGCTGGTTGTAGGTTGCGTCGAACGCGGCGGCGAGCGCGCCGATTTCGTTGGCGGGGTAGTCCTGCGCAAGCCGGGTGCGCGGCGGCTGGCCGGGACGGCCCTGCACCTGGCGCGCGAGGCGCGCGAGCGGCGCGACCACCCGGCGGATCATGAGCGCGCCCAGGCCGAACGCCACCAGCAGGCCGCCGGCCATCCCGCCCACCGCCAGCCAGTGCGAACCGCGTTGGCTGCGCTCGTAGTCGGTGTAGTCGCGCAGCAGCATGTAGCGATCGCCGTCCTTGTCGTCGACCATCGCGTGCCAGACGCGGCCGTCATGGTTGACCTTGTGGAAGCCGGGCGGCAGCTCGCGCAGCCAGGCCGGGAACGCCTCGCTGCCCGCGACGCCATGAAAGAAGCGGTTGGGCCGGCCCGGGTCCTGGCCAGCGAGGTATTCGGTACGCACGCGCTGCACCGCCATGCCCATGTCGATGCGCTGCAGATGCGCTTCGAGCCCGGTGACCGTGAAGATCGACACGGCCGTGAGCAGCCCGCCCACCAGCAACGCCAGCAGCACATAGGTCAGCACCAGGTTGCGCGCGAGACCGCGCCGCAGGCTAGAGAGCGGCATCGCGCAGCTGGTATCCGATGCCGCGCACCGTGTGCACCAGCGGCACCGCCTCGTCCTTGTCGACGGCGTGCCGGATCTGGTGGATGTGCGTGCGCAGGCTGTCGCTGTCGGGCGGCGAGTCGCGCCACAGCGCCTCTTCGAGACGGGTGCGATGCACGACCGCGGGGCTCGCCTGCATCAGCATCGTGAGGATGCGCAGCGGCGCGGGCGCCAGCCGGATGCGCCGCCCGTTGCGCGAGACCTCGAGCGTGGCGGTATCGCAGCGCAGGTCGGCCACTTGCAGCACGGTGGCCGCGACGCGGCCCTGGCTGCGCTGCAGGAGCGCGTGAATGCGGGCGGCCAGCTCGGCCAGGGCATAGGGCTTGACGAGGTAATCGTCGGCGCCGGCATCGAAGCCTTCGAGGCGGTGATCCAGCGTGTCGCGGGCCGTGACCATGATCACCGGCGTCGCGCAGCGTGCCTCGTTGCGCAGGCGCCGGCACAGGTCGTAGCCATCCATGCGCGGCAGCATCAGGTCCAGCACGATGAGATCGAACTCGCCCGTGGCGGCAAGCGCGTAGCCCTGGCGGCCGTCTTCGGCGCAATCCACGATATAGCCGCGCCGGCCCAGAAAGGCCGCCACGTTGGACAGGATGGAGGGATCGTCTTCGATGACCAGGATGCGCATGCGGACAACGCCGCCCACGGACGGCAAAGAGAGATGGACCGGATTGTAGGGCCGGCGGTCTTAACGTTCCCTTGACATTAACCCACGCACACTCTCGTTTCAATAAGAACCATTCGCGTTTCCTGGGTAATCCGGACCGCGTCTGTCCGGCGGATTTTCCCGCCTATCGAAACGAGATGATGATGTTCCAGCTCCGCCCCCGCGCCCTTCTCCATGCCGTGCTGCGCCCCCGCGTGCTGCTGACCGCCGTGCTGGCGCTCGGCGCCCTGCTGCCGGGTGCCGCGGGTGCCCGGCAGGTGACGGACCTGGCCGGCCGCGTGGTCGAGGTGCCCGACCATCCCAAGCGCATTCTGCTGGGCGAAGGCCGCTTCGTGTTTGCCATGGCCCTGCTCGATCGTGCCGATCCCACCGCGCGCATCGTGGGTTGGCAAGGCGAGCTCAAGCAGCAGGATCCCTACGCCTGGTCGCAACTCACCCGCACCTACCCGCGCGCCGCGCAAGTGCCGCTGATCGGCAAGAGCTCGGAAGACAGCGTGAGCCCTGAGCGCATCGTCGACCTGCAGCCCGACGTGGCCATCTTCGGCCTGGCAGGCCATGGCCCCGGCAAGAACAGCCCGATGGTGGCGGCGCTGCAGGCGGCCGGCATTCCGGTCGTGTTCATCGATTTCCGCCAGCACCCGCTGCAGAACACCGCCGCCAGCATGAAGATCCTGGGCGCGGCGGTCGACCGCCAGAACGAGGCGCAGGCCTATGTCGACTTCTATGAGCCGCGCGTGAAACGCGTGCAGGATATGGTCGCGGCCGTGCCCGAGAGCAAGCGCCCGCGCGTGTTCGTGGAGCTGCTGGCGGGCGTGTGGCCATCGTGCTGCCACACCACCGGCGGCGGCGGCCTGGGCGAAATGGTCGAGACCGCCGGCGGCGTCAATATCGCCAAGGGCGTGGTGCCCGGCGCCATCGGCGATGTCAGCCTCGAGTATCTGATCACGCAGCAGCCGGAGGTGTATGTGGCCACCGGCAGCCGCAGCGAGCCCGGCCGTCCCGGCCTGCTCGCCGGCCCCGGCGTGGCCCCCGCCACCGCCCTCGACAGCCTGGCCGTGCTGGCGGCACGCCCCGGCATCCGGGATCTGACGGCGGTGCAGGCGGGCCGTGCCCACGGTCTTTGGCACGCGTACTACAACTCGCCCTACAACATCCTCGCCCTCGAAGCGTTGGCGCGCTGGTTCCATCCGCAGGAAGCGGCCGCGCGCGGCATCGATCCCGAGGCCGACCTGCGCACGCTGCACACGGACTTCCTCGGCGCGCCCGCCGACGGCACCTACTGGACCACGCTGGCCCAGCCACGCTGAGCATGGGCATGACGCATACCGCCGCCCTGCCCGCGCCGGCGCAGGAGATCGCGCGCACCCATCTGCGCATGCAGCGCCGCCGCCGCGTGTGGCTCGGCGCGTTCGCCGCCGCGCTGGTGCTGTGCCTGCTGGTCGACATAGCCTGCGGACCCGCCGGACTGAGCGCGGCGGACCTGCTGCGCACGCTGGTGCATCCCGATGCCGCCACGCCCGGCATGCGCGTGATCGTGTGGGACTTCCGCCTGCCCTACGCGGTGATGGCGGTGCTGGTGGGCGCCGCGCTCGGATGGGGCGGCGCCGAAATGCAGACCCTGCTCAACAACCCACTCGCCAGCCCCTTCACGCTCGGCGTCTCCGCGGCGGCGGCGTTCGGCGCCGCGGCCGCGATCACGCTCAACTTCAGCCTGCCCGGCCTGCCGCCGGCCTGGACCGTGACCCTGTGCGCGTTCGCGAGCGCGCTGCTGTCAGTGGCACTGCTCGAACGCGTGGCGCGCTGGCGCGGCGGCTCGACGCTGGGCGTGGTGCTGTTCGGCATCGCCCTCGTGTATTCGTTCCAGGCGCTCATCATGCTGCTGCAGTTCGTGGCCTCGGAAGAGGCGCTGCAAGGCATCGTGTTCTGGACCATGGGCAACCTCGGGCGCGCCAGCTGGGGCAGCGTCGCCGCGCTCGCCGTGGCACTCGCCTGCGTGCTGCCGTGGGCGATGCGCGACGCCTGGCAACTCACCGCGGTGCGGCTGGGCGAAGAGCGCGCGGCCAGCCTGGGCGTCGACCTGAAACGCCTGCGCATGGTCAGCCTGCTGCGGGTCAGCGCGCTCACGGCGCTGGCCGTGTCGATCGTCGGCACGATCGGCTTCGTCGGCCTGGTGGCGCCTCACATCGCGCGCATGCTGCTGGGCGAAGACCACCGCTTCTACCTGCCGGGCAGCACGCTGGCCGGCGCCCTGATTCTGTCCGGCGCGTCCATCGCCTCCAAGACGCTGCTGCCCGGCGCGCTGATCCCGGTCGGGATCGTGACCTCGCTCGTGGGCATCCCTTTCTTTCTGGCCATCGTGGTGCGCACGCTGCGCAAGCAGTGAGCCACCGGCCTCTTGTCCTCCCTCACCATGGAATCCGCAATGACGTCTCGCCTCGCCCTGCTCGCCCTGCCCTTTCTGTTTGCCGCCACGGCCCAGGCGCATGAGCACGCGGCACCCGCCGCCCCTCCGGCCACGCAGACCTCGCAGGCCACGCCGCAAGGATGCGCCGTCGACGTGCAGGGGCAGCCCGGCAAGAAGTTCGAGCCCAGTCACATCGTGGTGCCCGCCACCTGCACCGAGTTCACGGTGCGCCTGATCCACACGGGCAAGAACAGCAAGGAAAAGGCCGGCCACAACTGGGTGCTGACCAAGACCGCCGATATCGACCAGGTCATGCTCGACGGCATGCGCGCCGGCCCGCAGGACGATTGGCTCGTGCCGAATGACGCGCGCGTGCTCGCCAAGACGCCCATGCTGGGCGGCGGCGAGACCGCGACCGTGACGTTCCCGGTGAGCCGTCTGGCGGCCGGCGAGTCGTACACGTTCTACTGCTCGTTCCCCGCGCATGCCGAGATGATGCGCGGCACGCTGGCACTGGCGCGCTGAATCCCATGAGCACGTGCGCGTCCAGCGGCCTGTCTCTGACGGGGGTGCAGGCGGGTTACGGCCGCCGTCAGGTCCTGCACGGCATCGACGCCGCCGGGCTCGCGGCCGGCTCCGTCACGGCGCTGATCGGTCCGAACGGCAGCGGCAAGTCCACCCTGCTGCGGGCCATGGCCGGGCTGGTGCCGCTGAGCGCGGGCGCGGTCTGGCTGGGCGATCTGCGGCTGGACCGGCTGCGGCCCGCGCAACGCGCGCAGCACGCGATGTACATGCCGCAGACCCTGCCCGCCGGCGTGCACATGACGGTGCTCGAATCGGTGCTGGCGGCGGGCGCCGCGAGCGCGCCCTCAAACGCCGGCGCCGATGCATCGGACCGGCTGGCGCAAGCCATCGCGCTGCTGGGCCGTCTGGGCATCGCCGGGCTGGCGAACCGCACGCTGGCGGAGCTCTCAGGCGGGCAGCGGCAGATGACCGGGCTGGCGCAGGCGCTGATCCGCGCGCCGCGCCTGCTGCTGCTCGACGAGCCGCTCTCCGCGCTCGATCTGAACTACCAGTTCCATGTCATGCGCCTGTTGGCGCGTGAGACCCGCGAGCGCGGCATGGTGACCGTGATCGTGCTGCACGACCTGGGCATGGCGCTGAATCACACCGATCAGGCGCTGTTGCTGCAGGCCGGCAGGCTGCTCGCGCGCGGCACGCCACGGGAGGTGATCGTGCCGGCGCGCCTGCGCGAGGCCTACGGCGTGCAGGCCCGCATCCTGAGCGATGGCGAGGCGCGCCACGTGCATGTGGAAGACCTGGTCGCCGAGCCGACCTGATCGCTCAACCTCAGGCCGGCTGCCACAAGCCGCGGCGTTGCAGCTCCGCGCCCGCCCCCTCGGCAAACCAGTACGCCTCTTCGACATGCGGCTGGCCCGACAGGATGAAGTGCGTCAGCCCGAGCGCGTGATACTCGGCGATGCGATCGGCCACCTGCGCGTGGCTGCCGACCAGCGCGGTACCGGCGCCGCCCCGCACCAGCCCGTAGCCGGCCCAGAGATTGGGCGCCACCTCGAGCGCGCGGGCATCGCGCCCGGCCTGCCAGCCGGACACCAGCGCGGTCATGCGTTGCTGTCCCACCGATTCGGTACGCGAGAACAACGACTGCGCCTGCTCGACACGCTGCGGATCGATCCCCGCGAGCAGGCGGCCGGCCTCGGCCCAGGCCGCTTCTTCGGAATCGCGGCTGATGACATGCAGTCGAATGCCGAAGGCCGGCGCGCGGCCTTGCTCGCGCGCCAGGGCGCGCACCCGCGTGACGCGTTCCGCGATCTGCGCGGGCGGCTCGCCCCAGGCCAGGTAGACATCGGCGTGGCGTGCGGCAACCTGTTCGGCCGCGGCACTGGCTCCGCCGAAGAACACCGGCGGCGCGCCGGCCGGGGCAGGATCGAGATGCGCGGCTTCGATGCGGTAGTGCTCGCCACCGAAGTCCAGCAGCTCACCGGTGCCGGCCCGCTCGCCCAGCCCGCGAAACACAGACAGGAACTCGCCGGTGCGCGCATACCGCTGCCCATGATCGGCGTGATCGCCAAAGCGCCGCTGCTCGACCGGATCGCCGCCCGTCACGATGTTGATCAGCAGGCGGCCGTCGGTCAGCCGCTGATAGGTGGCGGCCTGGTGCGCGGCCAGCGTCGGCGAGATGAAGCCCGGCCGGAACGCCACCAGAAACTTCAGCCGCGCCACGTGCTGCGACAAGGCGGCCGTGGCGATCCAGGCATCCTCGCACCAGGTGCCGGTCGGCGTGAGCACCGCCTCGAAACCCAGGTTCTCGGCCGCCTGGGCGACCTGTTTGAGATAGGCGAGCGAGGGCCGGCGAAAGGCACCCGCCGTGCCGGCGATGCGGTGCGAGTCGTCGCCCGATCCGGTGATGCCGCGGCTATCGCCGTTGGTCGGCAGGTACCAATGCAGATGCAGGCTCATGCCGCGCCCTCCGAAGTCACCTGGGTGTGCAAGGAGCGAAACCGCGCGCCGGGATGGTCGTCGCGCAGGCGCTGCTGGCCGGTGCCCTGCAGCCGTTCACGCAACGTGAGCGGCCGCTCGGGCCTGGGCGGCAGACGGCCGCGGCGGCGCAGCTCCGGCACGATGTAGGTGACGAAGTCTTCGAAGCTGCCCGGGCTCACCGCATAGGCGATGTTGAAGCCATCCACGCCGGCCTCCTCCGCATAGCGCTCGAGCGCATCGCTCACCTGCACCGGGTCGCCGACCAGCGTGGGATGCAGGCCGCCGATACCGATGTAGCGGGCCACATCGCCGACCGTCCAACGGCGCTCGGCGTCGATGCGCGTGAAGTTGCGCAGGGCCGAGCGGCCCGCGTTGGTCTCGATGTATTCCAGCGGCTGATCGCGGTCGAAGCGCGACCAGTCCACGCCGGTCCAGGCCGAGAACAGCGCCAGGGCGGCGTCCTCGTCGGTGTAGCGCAGCAGATCCTCATGCTTCTCTTGCGCGGCTTGCGCCGTGGCGGCCGTCACGACGGTCACGGCCGTGATGAAGCGGATCGCGTCAGGGGCGCGCCCCAGTTCCGCCGCGCGAGCCCGGATCTGCGTCACGCTCTCGCGGATGTCCGCAGGACGCGCGCCACCCAGGAACACGACCTCGGCGTTGCGCGCGGCGAACTCGCGGCCGCGCGGCGAGGTGCCCGCCTGGAAGATGACCGGCGTGCGCTGCACGCTGGGCTGGCTCAGATGCGCGCCCGGCACATTGAAGTAGGTGCCGGCATGGCCGATCGGATGGACGCGGGCCGGATCGACATGCACACCTGCCACGCGATCCTGCACCAGCGCGCCGTCTTCCCACGAGCCCTCCCACAGCTTGTAAGTCACGTCCAGAAACTCCTGGGCGCGATCGTAGCGCTCGTCGTGATCCATCTGCCGTTCCAGGCCCAGATTGCGCGCGGCCGATTCCAGCACCGACGTGACCACGTTCCACGCGATCCGGCCTCTGCTCAGATGGTCGAGCGTCGTGAACTTGCGCGCCAACAGATAGGGATGCTCGTAGGTGGTGGACACCGTCACCCCGACACTCAGGTCGCGCGTGGCCGCGGCCAGCGCCGACACCAGCAGCAGCGGATCGTTGACGGGCGTCTGCGCCGCGGTGCGCAGCGCCGTGTCGGCGTTGCCGCCGTACACGTCGAGCTGACCGAGCGCGTCGGCGATGAACAGGGCATCGAAGCCGGCCTCGTCCAGCAGCCGCGCGATGTGAATCCAGTAATCGAGGTCGACATACTCGGTGGCGCGATCGGCGGGATGACGCCACAGTCCAGCCGACACATGGCCCACCACATTCATGATGAAGCCGTTCAGAATCAGGGGAGTCGCGGTCATTGCATCTCTCCCTCAGGCGGCGCGCGCGCCGACGGTCCAATAGAACGACGGCCCGGTGCCGTTGATCGCGTGGTCGCCCAGCAGCCGCGCCTTGTATGGCGTGGGGTTGTGCGAGGCCAGCGTGCGGGCATTGCGCCAATGGCGATCGAGCCCGCGCGATTCCAGCAGCGCCGACGCGCCGCCCACGTCGAACAGCCGGCTGCCGGCGCCCAGCACGCTGTCGATCAGCCCGACCTGTGCCTGCGCGGTCTCGAGCTCGGCCTGCACCAGCAGCGCCGGCGGCAGCCGGCCCTCGCGCTGGCGCACCCGATCGGCGGCACCCAGGGTACGGGCCACGGCGCGCACCGCCGCCGTGGCCGTGAACGCGGTGGCCGACAACTGCCCCACCACCTGCTGCACCAGCGGATCCTCGGCAGGCGCCTGACCGGCGCCGTGGCTGAAGGTGCGCTTGCGCGGCCGCACGAACGCGGCGGTCTCGCGCACGATCGCGCGCGCGATGCCGGCCAGGGTGGCGAGGTGGGTGAGCTGGAACACCGCGGTCATGGGCGTGGGGCCCTGGCGCGAGTACGACAGGATGTGCGCCGGGTCGACCGCCACGGCGTCGAAGCGCGTCGTGCCCGACGCGCTCAGCCGCTGGCCGAAGCCGGTCCAGTCATCCTCGCGCGTGACGCCCTCGGCCGTGGCCGGCACCAGCACGAAGGTCTGATGCCCTTCCGGCGCGGCGGCCCTTCCCTCGCGCCGCGCGCTGACCTGAATCCAGTCGGCATAGAGCGTGCCGGTGCTGTAGAACTTCTCACCGGTCAGGCGCCAGCCATCGGGCGTCTCGCGCAACACGGTATCGAGTTCGCCGAGCGGGTGATCGCCGCGCTCGGTCGTGGCGTTGCCGAAGATGGCGCCGTCGGCGATCCGGCGTAGCCAGGGCTCGTGCAGCGCCGGGTCGACCTCCGCGTAGAGACGCTCGATAAAGCCGAAATGCGAACGCAGCGCCTGGGGCAGGTTCGAGTCGGCCTCGCCCAGCTCGATGAGCAGATCGTAGTGCTGTTCGACCGAGGCGCCCAGGCCGCCGAACTCACGCGGCACGCGCAGCGCGCCAAAGCCGGCCTCGGCCAGCCAGCGCACCGGCTCGTGGGCGAGCTGGCGATCGAGGTCGCGCTGCGCCGCGCCCTCGGCAATACGGGCGAATACAGGCCGAAACCGCTCGGCCAGCTCCTGATCGGTGGGAGCGTCGTGAGACATGGGAAAATCCTGTGGAAAGGGATGAGAAAACGGGAACTCAGGCCTGCGCCCAGGGCCGCAGCCGGCGCGCCGGGTGGCGGTCGGGAAGCGTCGGCGCGTCGCCGAACAGCTTCTCGCGCAAGGTGCCGGAGCGGTACTCGGACTGGATCAGGCCGCGCTTGCGCAGGATGGGCACCACCTCGTCGGCGAACACGTCGAACCAATCCGGCAAAGTGACCGGAATCAGATTGAAGCCATCGACGCCGGCACGCGCCCATTCGCCGATGGTGTCTGCGATCTGCTCCGGCGTGCCGGGCGCCGCCTTGTTCAGGCGCTGACGCAGGACGTCGCCGAAGCGGGCCTGCTTGTCGGGTTCGGCATCGATCACGGCGCGGATGCCCCCCTGCACATACTCTGACTTGACGTCGGCCAGCGGCGTGTCGGGATCGATGACCGACAGATCGAAGCCGATGCTGCCGGAAGCGTGTGCCAGGTAGCCCGGCTCGCTGCGCCAATGGAGGAACTCCTCGTAGCGTTCGCGCGCCTCGGCCTCGGTGCTGCCGATGACGGGGTGCAGGCCAACCACATACTTGAGATCGCCCGCGCGACGCCCCGCCGCCACGAGCCGCGCGTCGAGATCGGCGATGTCGGCCGCGGCCGAGGCCGGCGTGATCGCGGGCAGGAAGGTCATCTCGGCATGGCGCGCGGCGAAGGCGCGTCCGGTGCCCGAGGCGCCCGCCTGCGCCAGCAGCGGCGTGCGTTGTGGCGAGGGCTGCGGCATATGCGGCCCTTCGACACGGTAGCGTCTGCCTTCATGATGGATCGGATGGATGCGCGCCGGATCGGCGTAGATCCCGCCCGCGAGATCGGCCACCACCGCATCGTCCTGCCAGCTCGCCTCCCATAGCTTGTAGACGACCTCGGTGTACTCCTCGGCCCAGGCGTAGCGGTCGTCGTGGCCGTCCAGGCGGGGCTGGCCGAAGTTGCGCGCGGCATTGTCCAGGTAGCTGGTGACGATGTTCCAGCCCACCCTGCCCTCGCTCAGATGATCCAGCGTGGACAGCTTGCGCGCAAAATTGAAGGGGTGGTCCTGCAGGATGGAACTCGTGACGATGAAGCCCAGATGCTCGGTCGCATAGGCCAGCGCGGACACCAGGCTGGCCGGGTCGTTGGCCGGAAACTGCATGCCCTCGCGCGCGGCGGTGTCCCAGCCCTGGCGGTACACGTCGTACACGCCGATCGTGTCCGCGAAGAAGATCGTGTCCAGCCCCGCGCGTTCGGCCGTGCGAGCGAGTCGCACCCAGGGCGCGAAGCGGGAGAAATTGCGCTGCGCGGCTGCCTCCTGGCGGCGCCACTGGCCGTGGGCCTGGTGCGACAGCGTGAACTGCGTGAATGCGTTGTAGATGATTTTCTTGTGGGCCATGGGGATCGGGCGAGATCAGGCCGCCGCGCGTTCGGGCAGCGTGGAGAGAGAGGGGGTGCGGTGCGCCGCAGCGCCGAGGCGGGTGGCACCTGACACCGGCAACACCGCGTCGAGCAGACGGCGCGTGGCCGGATGACGGCCGGGGTCGCGCAGCGCGTCGCGGTCGAACACCTCGACGATGTGCCCCTGTTCCATCACCGCGATCCGGTCGCACAGCGACTCGATGACGGCCAGGTCGTGGCCGATGAAGAGATAGGTGAGCGACAGCGCCTGCCGCAGTTCGCGCAGCAGATCCAGCACCTGCGCCTGGATCGACACATCCAGCGCCGACGTGGGCTCATCCAGAATGACGAACGCCGGTCGCGGCGCCAGCGCGCGGGCAATACCGATGCGTTGGCGCTGTCCGCCCGAGAACTCGTGCGGATAGCGCTGCAGATGTTGCGCACCCAGACCGACGCGTTCGAGTGCGTCCACGGCCAGGCCGCGCGCCTGCGCGACCGAGCTCGCCGCGCCCAGCCGCAGCAACGGCGCGATCAGCTGCGCGCCCACCGTGCGGCGCGGATTGAGCGAGGCGCCGCCATCCTGGAACACCACCTGCACCTGCCGGCGCAGCGGCGCCAGCGCGGCGCCGTGCAGCGCGGTCACATCCTGCCCCGCGACGCGCACCGTGCCGCCGGACGGCTCGATCAAGCGTGCCGCGACCCGCGCCAGGGTCGACTTGCCCGAGCCGGACTCGCCGATCAGGCCGAGAATCTCGCCACGCCGGATGCTGAGGTCCACCGGGGCGAGCGCCTGAACCGTCTGCGCGGCGCCGAACCAGCGGCGTCCGACCGTGTAGTGGCGTGACACCTGCTCCAGGCTCACGAGTGGCGAGGAGGATGTGCCGTCAGCGGCGGCGGTTGCACTGGCCTGCACCCGGCTGACGCGCCCTGGCACGGAACGCACCAGTCGTTCGGTGTAGGGATGGACCGGCGCGGACAGCACGGAGGCCGTGCTTCCGGACTCCACGATCTCGCCCGCCCGCATGACCGCAACGCGGTCGGCCAGCGCGGCCACCACGCCGAAGTCGTGCGTGATGAGCAGGATCGATACCCCTTCGCGCGCATTGATGTCGGCCAGCAGCTCGAGAATCGCTTTCTGGATGGTCGGATCGAGCGCGGTCGTCGGCTCGTCGGCGATCAGCAGCCGCGGCCGGCCCAGCATGGCCAGCGCGATCATGACCCGCTGCCGCATGCCGCCGGAGAGCTCGTGCGGATAGGCTTGCAGCACGCGATCGACATCCCGGATGCGCACGCGCTCGAGCCAACCGCTGGCCGCAGCACGCGCCGCCTTGCCGCGCAGGCCCTGGCGAAAGCGCAGCGATTCGTACAGCTGATCGCCGATACGGAACGACGGGTCCAGCGACGCCAGCGAGTTCTGGAAGATGATGCCGATGCCCTGACCGCGCACCTGGTTGTAGCCGGCTTCGCTGCGGCCGAGCAGCGACTCGCCCTCGAACCGCACCGAGCCGCTCACCGAAACGCCGCGCTCCGGCAGCAGGCCGAGCACGGCCGCGGCCGTCACGCTCTTGCCGGATCCGGACTCCCCGACCAGCGCCAGCACTTCGCCGGATTCGATCGCGAGGTCGACGCCCCGCACCGCCGGCTGGACCTCGCCCGAGGGCGCCGTGAAGTCGACGCGCAGTCCGTCGATATGCAGAATGCTCATGACGTCTCCTAGTCGCGCGGGTCGAGCACGTCGCGCAGACCGTTGCCCAGCCAATTGAACGAGAGCGCCACCGCCACGATGACGAGCGCGGGCAGCGTCGCCACATGGGCCGCGCCCAGCACCAGGACCTGCGCCCCTTCGGCGACCATCCTGCCCCAGTCCGCGTGCGGTGGCTGCGTGCCCAGACCCAGGAACGACAAGCCGGCCTGGAACACGATCATGCCGCCCACCAGCGTGGTGCCGTAGACCACGGCGGCGCTCACGACGTTGGGCAGAATCTCGCGCAGCAGGAGGTCGGCCGGCGTGGCGCCACCGGCGCGCGCGGCCTCCACATAGTCCTTGTCGCGCTCGGCCCGCACACCCGCATAGACCACCCGCGTGAGATAGGGCGTGGCCGAGAAAATGATCGTCAGCCCCACTGCCCAGCCACCGGGCCCGAGCGCCGTGGCCAGCCCGATGGCCAGCAGCACCATCGGAAACGCGAACAGCACATCGATCACGCGCATGATCAGCGCCGACCAGCGATTGCGGTAGTAGCCGGCCAGCAGCCCGCAGGCGAGTGCCAGCAGCACCGAGATCGCCACCGGCACGATCGACGACAGCAGCGCGGGCCGTCCGCCCCAGACCAGGCGGCTCAGGATGTCGCGTCCCTGGGCGTCGAGCCCCAGCCAATGCCCCTGCGTCCCCAAGCCCGCGTTGCGCAGCATCGGCGTGGCGGCATTCGGATCGTAGGGCGCGAGCCACGGCGCGGCCAGGCTCGCCGCGACGGCCGCCAGAATGATGACGAGCCCGACGAGCGCGAGCCGGTTGGCCGCCAGCCGGCGCCAGGCGCGGCGACCTGCGCCGTGCGAGGCCACCGGCACGGCGGCGATGAGAGCAGTATCGAGCGTATTCATGCGGAGGCCGTGGCGCCACGCAGGCGCGGGTTGAGAAGGTCGAGCACGATGTCGGTCGCGAGGTTGACCACGATGAAGCAGCCCGTCACGAGCATCACGCCGGCCTGGATCATGGGATAGTCGCGCCCGGCGGCGGCGTTGTAGAGCTGGGTGCCGATGCCCGGCCAGTTGAAGACGTTTTCCACGAACACCACGCCCGACAGCAGATAACCGATCTGCAGGCCGGTGATGTTCACCACGGGCGGCAGCAGGTTGCGTCCCAGATGCCGGCGCAGGATCAGGCCGCGCGGCAGCCCCTGCGCGCGCAACGTGCGCACGTAGTCCGAGCCCATGATCTCGATCACCTGCGCGCGCACCAGCTGCGCCAGGATCAGCATGGAAATGATCGCGGCGGCGATGGCCGGCAGGATCAGATGGCGCAACAGATCCCCCAACCCATGGTCTCCGCGCAGGTCGTACATGCCGGACACCGGCAACCAGCGCAGTTGCACGCCGAAGATCCAGATCAGAAGCAGGCCGGACCAAAACACCGGAAAGTTGTGGCCGATCTGGATCACCAGCATCGTGGCGTGATCGAGCAGGCTGCCGCGTTTCAGACCACTGGTCACGCCCACCAGCACTCCGCCGGCCACGCACACCAGCACGGCCGCGCCGGTCAGGATCAGCGTGTTGCCGAAGCTGCGACCAAGCACGTCGAACACCGGCGTGCGCAGGACGAGCGAGGTGCCCCAGTCCCCCGCGGCCAGATGCTGCAGCCAGCGCAGGTACTGCACCCAGACCGGCTGGTCCAGACCGTACTCGCGCCGGATGGCGTCGATCGACTCCTGCGGCAGCGTGCTCGCCAGCGCATTGGTGATGGGGTCGCCCCCACCCGCATGCGAAATGAAGAACACCAGCACCGAGATCACGAAGAAGAGCGGCACGGCCTGCAGGAGGCGTGACAGGATCGCCCGGCTCATGGCTTGATCCACACCTTGGTGAGGTCGTAGAAGTTCTGCGCCGGCACGTTGAAACCTTGCACGTTCGGCGCCGAGGCGAAGTGGTTGCGGAACGTCACGAGCGGCAGGAACGCCACGTCGCGCTGCGCCACCGCGTTGGCCGCCTTCCAGGCCGCGATGGCCTGGGTCTCGTCGGTCTGCGCGGCGGCGCGCGCGATGGCCGGTCCGAGTTCGGGATCCACGACCTTCTCGCCACCCCCGCGCGTCACCACGTAAGCGTCATACGCGAGCTTGAGCCAGTATGGCGTGACGAAGCCCCATTCCATGGTGAAGAGGCCCGTATCCGGCGCCAGGTTGGCGAGCTTGCTGGTGTAGGTCAGCCACTCCTGCGACACCACGTCGACGCGGATGCCCACCTTGCCCAGATCGCGCTGTATCCACTCCACGGCGGGCTGGTTGGCCACATCGGTGATGATGGTGAAGCGCACCTCGCCGTCCTTGTAGCCGGCCTCTTTCAGCAGCGCGCGGGCGCGGTCCGGATCGTAGGCCACGTCTTTCTGCGCCAGATCGTAGGCGGTGCTGCCGATGTTGAAAATGTTGCGCGACGCGAGCGCGCGGCCCTTGAAGATGGTGCGCGCCAGGCTGTCGCGATCGATCGCGGCGGCGATGGCCTCGCGCACCGCGCGCTTGCTGACGAACTCGTTGCGGAAGTTCCAGCTCAAAAACAACTGGCCGGCGGTGGTGCTGTCGTGCACGGTGTAGCGCGCCTTCTCCAGCGCGTCGGCGGCATCGGGCGGCACGCGCGTCAGAATGTCGATCTCGCCCGAGCGCAGCGCGGCCAGGCGCGTGGCCTCGTCGGGGATCGGGCGGAAGATGATGCGGTCGAGGGGCGCCTTGCCACCCCACCAGGCGTCGTTGCGCACCAGCACCGTCTTCTCGCCGTGCACCCGCTCCACGAACTTGAACGGTCCCGTTCCGGTGGGGTTGAGGGCCAGCCCGTCCTGCCCGTGCTTCTTGAGCGCGGCCGGGCTGAAGATGCCCGACACGTAGTTGCCCTGAGGCAGCAGGCGCGGGAAATCGATGAACGGCTCCTTGAACACGTACTGCACGGTGTGATCGTCAACCACCTTGACCGCATCGAGCTTGCCGTACACCGGCTTCATGGTGGCGGCGGCACGGGCGTCGTAGAACTCGAAGCCCGGGTCGGTGTAGCGGCGCACATTGAAGCGCACGGCCTCGGCGTCGAAGTCGGTGCCGTCATGGAACTTCACGCCGCGGCGCAGCGTGAACGTGAATGTGCGGGCGTCCGGACTGACTTCCCAGCGTTCGGCCAGCGCCGGCACGAGCGGCGGCGGACCGTCCTTTGCCGGGCGGCCGAGGTCCTCGGCGATCAGCGACTCGTAGATGTGCTTGTCGACCCGGTAGGTTTCCCACGAGTACTGCCGGTTCGGGTCGTAGACCGTGGGCTCCTGATACTGGCCGATGATGAGCGTCCCCCCGGCCTTCGGCGTCGCCTGCGCCTGGGCCTTCGCGCCCAGCGCGAGGCCCGCGGTGGCGATCGACGCCACCAGCAACCCCGTCACCACGCGGCGCGCACGCCGCCCTCTTTCGCTCTGCGAAACTGTCTTGTCCTGCCCGTGCTGCACTACTGCCCCCATGAGGCTCGCTCCTGACCGAAGAATCAGGCTGCATCGTAGGGAGCGGCCCCGGTTGCGCGAACAACCAATTTCGCACGTCCATATACGGCGCTCGCCTTAGCACATCGGGTAATGAGGACAGATTGCCCGCCACGCCCTCCAGGGGCGCACGGTGGGCCGCGAAGCCCCGCGCTGTGGGCAGCTCACGTAAGCAGGTCACCAGGGCGAATATCCATAGCAGATATTCTTCGTTCGTCCTCGCCCTACCCCTCCCTAGAATCTTTGGGTAAGCCGATGTGTACGCATCGGTGAGCCGCCCAGACCCACTCTAGAGGCCGCGATGGACACCTCCCGACTTCCCGTGAACGAAGACGCCGCGCAGAGCAGCGGCGACGACGCCTACCAGCGCATCCGGCGCGACGTGATCTCGTGCCGGCTCGCGCCGGGCGCCATCGTGACCGAGCCGGCGCTCATGGCGAGCTACGACATCCGCAAGACGAGCTGCCGCATCGCGCTCACGCGCCTGGCGCAGGAAGGATTCGTGCGATCGCGGCCGCGCAAGGGCTATCAGATCGCCCCCATCACGCTGCGCGACGTCGAGGAAGTCTTCACATTGCGCGCGCAGCTCGAACCGCTCGCCGCGCGCCTCGCCGTGGGCCGCGTCGACCTCGGCCTGTTGCGCGAGCTCGAGGCCGCCTGCCGCGTGCAGCATCCCGTGCTGCACCTGAACGACCAGATCGACGTGTTCATGGACGCCAACAAGGCGTTTCATCTGGCCATTGCGGCGGCGTGCGGCAACGAACGCCTGCATCGCACCCTGGCCGGCCTGATGGACGAGATGTCGCGCCTGGTGGCGCTGGGCTTCGGCGTGCAGAAGACCAAGCCCGAGATCAAGCACGACCATAACGCCATGATCGCCGCCTTCGAAGAAGGCGACGGCCGCCGCGCCGAGCTAATCGCGCGGCGTCACATCGAGACGTTTCAGGCCATGACGCTGGAAAAGCTGTACGCCAGCCTCGCCGAGACCGGCGCCGCCATTCCCGTGACGGGTCCGGGGAGCTGGCGATGAGTCACGCCATGTCGGCATCGGCGCCCGCCCTGCGCGTGGCGGGCCTGTCCAAGCATTTCGGCTCGCTCGAGGTGCTGCGCGACATCGCCTTCGAGGTCGGTCACGGCGAGATTGTCGCGCTGCTCGGCGCCTCCGGCTGCGGCAAGAGCACCTTGCTCGACCTGATCGCCGGTCTCCAGGCGCCCGGCGCGGGGCACATCACGCTGGCCGGCGAGCCCGCGACGCAGTTTCACCGTCACGGCCGACTCGGCTATCTGTTCCAGGAGGACCGCCTGCTGCCCTGGCGCACCGTGCGCGACAACGTGGCGCTCGGTCTGGAGACCGACGCGCTGTCGCGCGCGGAACGCCGCCAGCGTGCCGACGCCGCGCTCGAGCGCGTGGGCCTGGCGGGCTTCGGCGACGCCTGGCCGCACGCGCTGTCGGGCGGCATGCGCAGCCGCGCGGCACTGGCGCGCACGCTGGTGATCGGCCCCGATCTGCTCTTGATGGACGAGCCGTTTTCCAAGCTGGATCCGCTGACCCGCACCCAGATGCACGAAGAGCTGATGCGTATCCAGGCCGAGAGCGGCAACACCATTCTGTTCGTCACCCACGACGTGGAAGAGGCCGTGGTGCTGGCCGATCGCGTGGTGCTGCTCGAGCCGCGTCCCGGACGCATCCGCGAGATCGTGTCCATCGCCCTGCCGCGGCCCCGCACGCCGACCGATGCCGACGTCACCGAAACCACGCGCCGCCTGCGCCTGAAAGTCCAGCAATGAACAGTATTCCCCTGTCCTCACTAGCCCCCACCGCGAACCGCGGCCGCTCTCCCTGGGTCGGTCTCGTGCTGACGCGCGTGCTGCTGGCCGCGGCCTTCCTGGCGCTCTGGAGCGTCGCGGCGGCGCGCATGCCGAGCTTCGTGCTGCCCGGTCCCGTCAAGGTCTGGCACGCGCTCGTCGCGCTCACGCAGACCCCGAGCTTCGCGCACGACGTCGGCATGACCTCGTATCGCGTGGCGACCGGTTTCGTGCTGGCCGCGCTGGTCGGCACGCCGCTCGGCCTGGCCCTGGGCTCGAGCCGCGCGCTGGCCCGTGTATTCGAACCGCTGCTGGCCGTGATGAACACCGTGTCGTCCGCGATCTGGGCGGTGTTCGCCATCATCTGGTTCGGCATCTCCAACGCCACCACGATCTTCGTCGTGTTCATGACCGCGATGCCGCTCATCCTCACCAACGTGTGGCAAGGGTCGCGCAACGTCGACAAGCAATGGATCGACCTGGCCCGCAGCCTGCGCTTCTCGCGCACGCGGATCCTGTTCCGCATCCATTTGCCTTCCATCCTGCCGTACTTCTTTTCGGGCGCGCGGCTGGCCTTCGGTTTTGGCTGGCGCGTGTCGCTGGTGGCCGAAACGCTGGGCTCGTCCGATGGCATCGGCTACCGCCTGCGCCAGGCCGCCGATCTGGTGCAAACCGACCAGGTGTTCGCCTGGACCCTGCTGCTGGTCGCGCTGATGCTGGCGCTGGAAGGCGGCATTCTCAAACCGCTGGAACGCCATCTGTTCCGCTGGAAACCTCTCTGAAGCAACGGAGTCTCCCCATGCAATTGCCCGCCTTCCTGCGCACCGCCGCGACCGCCCTCGCCATTGCCGGCGCCCTGGCCGCGCCCTCCGCTCACGCCGCCGACAAGGTGCGCATCGGCTACTGGAGCAGTGGCGTCAGCCTCGGCTACGGCTCGGTGCTCGAAGCCACCGACTTCCTCAAGCAGCAAGGGCTGGACGTCCAGTTCGTGCGGTTCCCGGACGTGAATGCGCCGCTGCGCGCGCTGGCCTCCAACTCCATCGATCTGGCGTTCGGCGCACCGGCCGCCGGTGTCTTCAGCAGCGCCGCCGAAGGGGTGCCGATCAGGGTGTTCGCGGCCACTCAGCCCGCCGACGTGCAGTTCGTGGTGCCCGAGGGCTCGCCGATCAAGAGCCTGGATCAGTTCCGCGGCAAGAAGATCGGCATGTCGCCGGCCGGCAGTTCGGTGGCGGTGATTGCCGGCGCGGTGCTCGCGGGCAATCACAACATCGGCGCCAACGACTTCTCGCTCGTCGGCGGCAACGAGTCGCGCCTCGCGCAGTTCCTCGCACAGAAACAGGTGGACGGCGCCGCGTTGCGCTCGGTCACCGTGGCCCAGCTGAAAGAGCTCAAGCTCACGCGCCTGGGCTCCTTCGCCCAGGAGTGGCAGCGCCTGACCGGCGCGCCGTCCGTGCCCTATATCGGGATCGGCGCGGTCCGCGCCGAGTTCGTCGCCGAGCATCCCGAGGTCGTGGCGCGCGTGATCGCCGGCCTGCGCAACACGCTGGCCTGGGGCGACAAACATCGCGACGAGGTGGTCGGCATCCTGCAGAAGTCGGCCAACCTGCCCGAAGAAGACGCGCGCATCTACGCCGCCCAATGGAACGACATGAATCGCGTGGCCTTCGAGGCCGCCGATCTGGCCACGCTCAAGCGTCAGCACGAAGTGTTCGCCGCCGGCGGCCTCATCAAGGGTGAACTGCCCGCCGATCTGTTCGTTACCGGTCCCTACGAAGCCGCCAAGAAGCTCAAGTAGGCCGGCTGCCCTGCCCGCGCCCGGCGCGGCGCCCGCCCCCCCTTTTTCATCGAACCCAAGGAATCCCGTTATGAGCAAGACCATGAAAGCGCTGCTGCTGTCCGAACACGGCGGCCTCGACCGACTGCACGTCGTTACCGACAAGCCGGTGCCCACCGCCACCGAGGGCCATGTGGTGATCCGCGTGCGCGCCTCGTCATTCAACTATCACGACGTGTTCACCGTGCAGGGCATGCCCGGCATCAAGGTGCCGCTGCCCGTGGTGATCGGCCTGGACCTCGCGGGCGAGGTCAGCGAAGTGGGCCCCGGCGTGACCGGCTGGAAGGCGGGTGACCGCGTGCTGGTCAATCCGCTGAACCGCGCCCGCGGCCTGATGGGCGAAATGCTCGATGGCGGCATGGCCGAGTACTGCCTGGTGTCGCAGGAGCAACTGATCGCGCTGCCCGATGCGGTGAGCTTCGACGCGGCCGCGGCGCTGCCGGTGGCCTATGGCACCGCGCACCGCATGCTGATCACGCATCAGACCGTGCGCGCGGGAGACCGCGTGCTGATCCTCGGCGCGAGCGGCGGCGTGGGCACCGCCAGCGTGATCCTGGCCAAGCTGCTGGGCGCCGAAGTGATCGCGTGCGCCGGGAGCGACGCCAAGGGCGAGGCGCTCAAGGCGCTGGGCGCCGACCACGTCATCAACTACCGCGAGACCGACTTCTCCAAGTGGGCCATCGCGCAGTACGGCAAGCCGCAGCGCCGCACCAACGAAGGCGGCGTGGACGTGGTGGTGAACTTCACCGGCGGCGACACCTGGGTGCCTTCGCTCAAATGCCTCAAACGCGGCGGCACGCTGCTCGTGTGCGGCGCCACCGCCGGCCACGATCCCAAGGAAGACCTGCGCTACGTGTGGAGCTTCGAGCTGAACATCAAGGGCTCGAACAGCTTCTATGACGACAACCTCAAGGCCCTGCTGGACCTCGTGGCCGAAGGCCGCATCGATCCGCTGATCGACCGCCGCCTGCCGCTTGCGCAGGCCGCCGACGGCCTCGCGCTGATCCGCGACCGTGAAGTGCTCGGCAAGGTCATCGTCAATCCCTGAGCGCGACGCGCACCCCGACAACCGAATTCTTTTGGAAGCCCATCATGAGTGACACCCAGACCCTGCCGACGCCGGCCGACATCCAGGCCCGCCTGCTGCGCGGCCCCTACCACCAGTGGCTCGGCCTCGAAGTCCAGGCCGTGCGCGAAGGCGAGATCGAGCTCACGGCGCGCTGGCGCGAAGAGTGGGTCGTGAACGCGGAGAAGCGCTACACCCACGGCGGCATCCTGGCCGCGCTGGTCGATCTGACCGCCGATTGGGCACTGGTCTCGCAGACCGGCCGCGGCGTGCCCACGATCGACCTGCGCGTCGACTACCACCGCCCCGCCGGCCCGGGCGATCTGCGCGCCCACGGCAAGGTCATCAAGTTCGGCGGCCAGGTCTCCGTGGCCGAGGCACAGATCTTCGATGCGGACGGCAAGCTCGTGGCCAGCGGCCGCGGCGTGTACGCCACGCCGCGCGCGTAAGCGGGAGCCGGCATGCCCGCCCTCGATACCCCCGCGGCCGACATCCGCAATCTGGGCGCGCTCGCCGGCGCGCCCGGCCTGGCCGATGGCGACGCCATCGCGCTGATCGGGCTGGACGCCAGCGGTGCGGCCGTGGCGGTGAGTCACGACGAGTTCGCCGCGCAGGCCGAGGGCGTGGCGCAAGGGCTACGTGCGCGCGGCTACGCGCCGGGCGAACGCATCGCCGTGCTCGCCGCCAATTCCACCCGCTATCTGGCCACGCTGTGCGGCATCATGCGCGCCGGCCTGATCGCGGTACCGGTCAATTTCAAGTTCCCGCCCGCCTTGATCGCCTACGTGATCGGCGACAGCGGCGCGCGCCTGGTGTTCCATGACGGCGCACGAGCCGACGCGGTGCCCGCGGGCGTGGCGGCCCAGCCGCTGGACGACGCCTCCTGGGACGCGTTTCTCGCGCCCGGTTCGCAGCCGCCGTGGACACCCGGTCCCGAGGACGTGGCGCTCATGCTGTACACCTCGGGCTCCACCGGCAAGCCCAAGGGTGTGCGTCTGTCGCACGCCGGGCAGCTCTGGACGGTACGCACCCGGCAGGCGGCAACGCCGCTGGACCGCGAGCGCACGCTGATCGCGGCGCCGCTCTACCACATGAACGCGCTGGCCCTTGCCTTCCTGGTGCTGGGCTGCCGCGCCACGGCGGTGCTGTTGCCGCAGTTCGACGCGCGGCTCTACATCGAGGCGATCGCGCGCTGGCAGGCCACCTGGCTCACGGCCGTGCCGCCGATGATCGCAATGATGCTGCGCGAGCACGCGCTCCTGGCCGCCACCGATCTCTCTTCCGTGGGCGTGATCCGGATGGGATCCGCGCCGGTCAGTGCCAGCCTGCTGGCGCAGATCCGCGCGCTGTTTCCCAATGCCCGCGTCATCAACGCCTATGGCACGACCGAAGGCGGTCCGGTGGTATTCGGCCCGCATCCGCTAGGCTTGCCCACCCCGCCGCTGGCCGTCGGTTACCCCCACCCGGCGGTGGACATCCGTCTGGCGCAGGGGCCGGACGACGCGCCGGACACCGGAATCCTGGAGCTGCGCAGTCCGGGTCTGATGCTGGGCTATCACGCCCGCCCCGACCTGGTCTTGCCCATTTCGGCCGATGGCTTCTACCGCACCGGCGACGTGTTTACGCGCGACGCCAATGGCTTCTACACCTTCGTGGGCCGGCGCGACGACATGTTTGTCTGCGGCGGCGAGAACATCTATCCCGGCGAGGTCGAACGCATGCTCGAGGCACATCCCGACGTGCAACAGGCCTGCGTGGTGCCGGTGGAGGACGACATCAAGGGCGCCAAGCCCGTCGCCTACATCGTGCCGCGCGCCGGCGCCACGCCCGACGCCGAGCAGATCAAACAGTACGCGCTGGCGCACGCCCCGGCGTATCAGCACCCTCGCCACGTCTGGTTCCTGCCGGCATTGCCGCTGGCCGGCACCAACAAGATCGACCGCGGCGCCCTGCTGCGCGACGCGGCGGCACGCGTGCACGCAGCCGCCACGCCCTGAACATCCATAACGACACGACAGACACAGGAGTTTTCCATGCACCATCCCCAACGACCCCTCGCGCGTCTGGCTCTGGCGCTTGCGCTCGCGCTCGGCGGCACGACGGCCCATGCCGCCGACGAGTTCACCGTCGCGCTCGCGATTCCGCCTGCCGTGCACGACGGCGCGCCTTACGCCGCCGCCGAAGCCCTGGGATTCTTCAAGGAAGAAAACCTGGACGTGAAGACCATCGTGTTCCAGGGCGCGGGCGCGCTGCTGCCGCAGGTGGCGAACAAGCGCGTGACCGTGGGCTACCCGACGTCGGAACCCGTCATCTCGAGCACGTTCGCGGGCAAGGACCCCTTGCCGCTCAAGTACTTCTACAACGGCGTGCCGGCGACCACCATGGAGTTCGCCGTGCTGGCCGACGGACCCATCAAGACGCTGGGCGACCTCAACGGCAAGAAGATCGGCGTGGGCGCCCTGACCTGGGGCACCATCCCCGGCGGCCGGGCCGCACTGCGCACCGCCGGCCTCACGCCTGGCAGGGATGTGGACTTCGTCGCCGTGGGTGCGCTGGCCGCGGGCTTCCAGGCTTTGCGCAACCATCAGGTCGACGCGCTGAATTTCAACAGTAGCTGGAACGACATGTTGGAAATGTCCGGCACCCAGATCCGCCGCGTGGCCTATCCCGCGGTGTTCGGCGAAACCGCCGGCAACGGCTTCATCGCGCACGTCGACACCCTGCGCGACAATCCGCAACTGCTCGAGCGCTTCGCGCGGGCCTACACCAAGGGCCAGCTGGCGTGCGAAGCCAATCCGACCTTCTGCGTCCAGGCCTTCTGGAAGGCCAATCCGCAGGCCAGGCCCGAGGGTGACCAGGCCCGCGCCCTGCAGGACGCCACCACCCTGCTGTCGCGCCGTCTGCAGCGCGTGCTGCACACGCCGTCGGGCGAAGCGCGCGTGCCGGGCCAGTACGATCTGAGCGCCATCCGCGCCGGCATCAAGGCGATGGCCGACGCGGGCGAGTATCCCAGCGCCGACGTGCCCGTCGAGAAGCTCTTCACCAACGACCTGCTGCCGCGCATCAACGACTTCGACGCGAACGCCGTGCGCGCCAAGGCGAAGGCCCAGCCATGAGCCAGGACGTCCTGACCCACCCGGCGACGGCTCCGTGCGGCCGCCCGGCGCTGCGCGTGGAGCCGGCCGATGCGCTGGTCGACGTGCGTCGACGCATCGTCGCCAGCGGCCTGCCCGCGGGCCGCGTCAGCCTGCAATCGCGCCTGCGACACCCGGACGGCAGCGAATGGCAGGCCAACGCCGAGTTCGAGGTCGGCGCCGACGGCGTGCTCGACCTGGACGCCATGGCGCCCGTCGCCGGCGACTGGGATGCCATGGACCCGATGGCCGTGGTCTGGGCGCTGCGCCGCACCGCCGCGCCCGTCACGCCATCGCTCAGCGACGAGACCCGCGCCCTCAGCGTCGATCTCACCCTGCATTGGCCCGGCGCATCGTTGCAGACGCAGCTGGTGCAACGCTTCGAGGCGGAAGGTGTGATCCGCCGCGAGCTCGACGGCCCGCTGTCCGGCACGCGTTACACCCCGGCCGGCCCCGGCCCGCACCCGGTCATCGTGGTGTTCAACGGCTCGGGTGGCGGCGTGGCGCGGCAACGCGCGGCGCTCTACGCCGCCCGCGGCTACGAGGCCGTCGCGCTCGGCTATTTCAAGTCGCCCGGCCGCCCGGACCACATCTCCGACACGCCGCTGGAGTACTTCGAAGCGGCGCTCGACTGGGTTCATGCCGAGCTCGAGCCCGCGCGCGGCTTCGTGGCGCTGACGGGCCAGTCACGCGGTGGCGAACTGTCGCTGCTGCTGGGCGCGCGCTTTCCGCAACGGGTGAGCGCCGTGATCGCCTATGTGCCCAGCGCTGTCGTGCACGGCACGCTGCGCGCGGGCCGCGCCGGCCAGCCGCCCGGCGAGCCGGCCTGGACCTGGCGCGGCGAGCCGCTCGCCAGCGTCTGGGACGGCAACCCGCTGGCCGACTGGTCCGCCTTCGAGGCCCGCGACGCCGGCACCGCGCCGGTGCGCCAGGCACCGTCGTTCGTCAGCGCGCAGCGCCACGCGCCCAGCGTCGCGGCCGCCCGCATCCCGGTCGAACGGATCTCCGGGCCCGTCATGCTGGTCTCGGGCACCGACGACGGCTTCTGGCCTTCGTCCTTCTACGCCAGCGAAATCGCCTACACGCTGTACCGTCACGAACACGCCTGGCCCGTGGAACACGTGCGCTGCGAGGGCGCGGGACACGCCATCGGCATTCCCAACCTGCCCGCCACGCTGATCGCCAAACCGCACCCGGTCGCCGGCGTGGTGCTCGATGGAGGCGGCACCGCGCGGCTCAATGCCGAGGCCAACCGGGCCTCGTGGGCGGCGGTGCAACGCTTTCTGCGCGAGGCGAGCGCATGACGCAGGACCTCCGACTTGACGGCGTGCGGCTGAGCTACCCCACCCGCCGCGGCGAGATCGAGGCGCTCGGCCCGATCGACCTGACCCTGTCCCAGGGCGAGTTCGTGGCCGTGCTGGGCCCCTCGGGTTGCGGCAAGTCCACGCTGGCCAAGCTCGCCGCCGGCCTGCTTGCCTCCACGGCCGGCACGCTCACCCTCGCGGGCGAAGAGATCGTCGGGCCCAGCCGCCGCACCGGCATGGTGTTCCAGAAGCCCAACCTGCTGCCCTGGCGCACCGTCAGCCAGAACGTGCTGCTGCCCGCCGCCACGCTCGGCCTGGACCCCGCCCTGGCACGCGAACGGGCCCAGGCGCTGCTCGCCCTGGTGGGCCTGGACCGCTATGCCTCGAACTATCCGCACGAACTCTCGGGCGGCATGCAGCAGCGCGTGGGCATCGCCCGCATGCTGCTGGCCGATCCCGAGCTGCTGTTGATGGACGAACCGTTCGCCGCGCTGGATGCCCTCACGCGCGAGGCGCTCACGCTGGAGTTGCAACGCATCTGGAGTCAGCAGCGCAAGTCGGTGCTGTTCATCACGCACAGCATCCCGGAGGCCGTGTTCCTGGCCGACCGCGTCATCGTGCTGTCGCCGCGGCCGGGGCGCATCGTCGAGGACTATCGTCCCGCGCTGAGCCGGCCGCGCACCCCCGACACCCTGGGCCAGGCCGACTTCAACGCGGCCTGCCATCACCTGCGACGTCATTTTACGAACCATGCCTGACCTGCCCCGTTCCACCGCCAAACCGGTCCGCCCGCGCGCTCCATCGCGGCCACTGCTGCCCGCCCCGGTCTATCCACTGATCAGCCTTGCCGTTCTGATCGGTCTGTGGCAAGCGGCCATCGTGCTGTTCGAAATTCCCGACTACCTGCTGCCGCGCCCGGGTGCGGTGTTCGATGCGCTGGTCCAGGGTTTCGCGACCGGCTCGCTGTGGCCGCATATCGGCGCCACGCTCGCCGAAGCCCTCACGGGCTACGGCCTGGGCTGCGGCCTCGCCATTCTGTTCGGCGCGCTGCTGGCCGAGTCGCGCACCTTCGAACGCTTCTGCTATCCGGTCTTTCTGGGCCTGCAGGCCATGCCCAAGGTGGCGCTCGGCCCCATCATCCTGGTGTGGTTCGGTTTCGGCATGGCATCCAAGGTCGTGCTGGTGGCGCTGGTGTGCTTCTTTCCGTTGTTCGTGAACACGGTCAATGGCATCAAGCGCACCGATCCCGAGCTGCTGGACGCCTGCCGTGCCTTCTGCGCGAGTCGCGCGTACCTGCTGCTGCACGTGAAGCTGCCTGCCGCGGCGGGCGATATCTTCTCGGGCCTGCAGATCGGCGTATCGCTGGCGCTGATCGGCGCGGTGGTCGGCGAGTTCCTGTCGGCGCAGCGCGGCCTGGGCTACCTGATCGCATCGGCCTCGGTCAGCATGAGTCTGGCCACCATGTTCGCCGGGGTTGCCCTGCTCGCGGTCATCGGCCTCACGGGCTCGCTGCTGATGCGGCGCCTGCATCGCCGTGTGGTGTTCTGGGAAGGCGCCGCGCGCGGCGAGCGCGTGTAGCCGGGCCGGCCGCCGATGCGCCGGGAGTGTGACGTGCGTCGAACGCCTCGCCACACCCCGGCCCTGCCCGCCTACACCGCCAGGCGCAGGTGGCGAATCTGGATCAGCGGCGGCGGCGACGGCGGCACGGCCGGCGTGCGCTTGAAAATCACGTCCAGCACGCGCGACTCGATCCGTGCAAACTCGGGGTGCCCGCGCACCCGCGGCCGCGCGAGCGGCACGCGTTCGTCGAACACCACCTTGCCCTCGTCGATCACCAGGATCCGGTCGGCCAGCGCGACGGCCTCGGCCACATCGTGTGTCACCAGCACCGCGGTGAACCCGTCGCGTTGCCACAGCCCTTCGATGAGCTGCTGCATTTCGATGCGTGTGAGCGCGTCCAGGGCGCCCAGCGGCTCATCCAGCAGCAGCAGGCCCGGGCGGTGCACCAGCGCTCGCGCCAGCGCCACGCGCTGACGCTGGCCACCCGAGAGCGCGGCGGGCCAGTCGCCGGCCCGGCTCGCCAGGCCCACCTCGCGCAGTACCTCGCGCGCTTGCGGCGCCCGCCAGGCCGGCAGGCCCAGCGCGACATTGGCCAGCACCGATTGCCACGGCAGCAGACGAGCCTCCTGGAACATCAGCCGCACGCGCGGATCCGCGCCGGTCACGGGCACGCCGTCGAGTCGCAGCGCGCCGCGCATGTCGGCGGTTTCGAGGCCCGCCAAAAGCCGTAGCAGCGTGCTCTTGCCGCAACCGCTGCGGCCTACCACCGCCACGAACTCGCCGGCCCGCACCGACAAGGTGATGTCGTCGAGCACGCCCCGCGTGCCGTAGTGTTTGGACAGCTGCGCGAGCTGCACCGACACCGGCAGCGGGGCGGCGCGCGTGCCGCCCCCCTGGGGCTCGTCGTGGCGGCGCGCCTCGCCTTCCTCCAGATACCGCAAGAGTTCGAACTCGTTGAGATTCAGGAACATGACGGCGCTCCGCGGAAGGCCCGGCCGCGCGCTCAGCGCGTCGCCTCCAGGCGTTGTTGATAGTCGGTCTTGACGAAACCGGCGAAGGATTTTTCGGTCACCTCGAGAAATTCGCGCGACTGATAAGCCGCGGCGATGTCGCGCACGAACGGCTTGTCTTTGTCGGAGGTCCGGACGGCCACCAGGTTCTGATAGGTCGGCGTGGTGTTCTCGAGCGCCAGCGCCGACGTGAGCTTCAGGCCAGAGGCGATCGCGAAGTTGCCGTTCACGAACGAGTAGTCGGTGTCGTCCAGCGAACGGGGCAGCTGCGCGGCCTCGAGCGGCACGATCCTGATCTTCTTCGGATTCTCGACCACGTCCTTTTCGGAGGCGGTCAGCGGGTCATAGCCCGGCTTGAGCTTGATCCACTTGAGCTCCTCGAGTACCACCAGCGCGCGCGCCTGGTTGGTCGGGTCGTTAGGCACCGCGACCGAGATGCCGTCGGGCGCGGCGTCCACGCTCTTGTACTTCTTGCTGTAGATCGCGATCGGGGCGGTGGGCACCTTGACCAGTTCGGTGAGCTGCAGATTGTTCTTGGTCGAGAAGTTTTTCAGGTACACGATGTGCTGAAACGCATTGGCGTCGAGCGCCCCCTGCGCCAGCGCGAAGTTCGGCTGCACGTAGTCGTTGAACTCCAAGATGCGCACCTTGTAGCCCTGCTTCTCCAGAATGGGCTTGATGCCCAGCTTGATCTGGTCGCTGTAGGGCCCGGCGGTGGCGCCGAACACGATTTCCTTCTTGTCGGGATCCGCGGCCAGCGCGGCACCGGTGATCCCGGTGGCCAGCACCAGCGCCATGGCCAGCTTGCTTGCGTATGTCATGCGTTTTCCTCGATGTGCCTTGCCGTGGGAAGGAGGAGATGCACCGGCGCGTTCAGCGCTTGTCGATGCGGCGGGCCACGGTCGTCCCCGCGAACTGAATGATCTGCACCAGCACGACCAGGATGGCCACGGTCAGCACCATCACGTCGGTCTGGAAGCGGTAGTAGCCATAGCGAATGGCCAGGTCGCCGATGCCGCCGCCGCCCACGACGCCGGCCACCGCCGAATACGACAGGAAACTGACCGCCAGCACCGTGAGTGCCAGCACCAGCCCAGAGCGCGCTTCCACCAGCAGCACCCGGCGCACGATCTGCAGCTCCGACGCGCCGGCCGCATGCGCGGCCTCGATCACGCCGCGCGGCACCTCGCGCAGGCACTGCTCGACCAGGCGGGCGAAGTACGGAATCGCGGCAAAGGACAGCGGCACCGCGGCCGCCACCGGCCCGATCGAGGTGCCGGCGATCACCCGGGTGAACGGCACCAGCGCCACCAGCAGGATGATGAACGGGAAGGAGCGCACGGTATTGACCGTCCAGCTCAGCACCCCGTGCAGCACCGGCCGGTCGAGCGACTGGCCGGGCCCGGTCAGAAAAACCAGGATGCCGAGCGGCCCGCCGAGCAGGACGGACGCCGCCAGCGCGATCGCCAGCATCAGAAAGGTCTGGCCCACGGCAACCGTCAGTTCGGGCCAGAGTTCGACGAAGGTATTCCACATATCAGGCCACCGCCTCGTAGGGATTGTCGGCCTCGCGCACGAGCTCGCGCCCGAGCGAGGAATGCAGCGCCACATCGCGGCCCGCGATCTCGGCCTGCTCGATCACGCGGCCGTCCTCGAGCACCGCCACGTGGCGGCACAGCGCCCGCACCACCGCGAGCTCATGCGTCACGATCACGATGGTCACGCCGAGCCGCTGATTGATGTCGCGCAGCGTGCCCAGCAGCGAGCGCGTGGTCTCGGTATCGAGCGCCGAGGTCGGCTCGTCGCACAACAGCACCGAGGGCTCGCTCGCCAGCGCACGGGCGATCGCGACGCGCTGCTTCTGTCCGCCCGAGAGCTGGGCCGGATGGCTTGCGAGCTTGTCCGTCAGGCCCACCACCTCGAGGCAGGTATGGACTCGCTCGCGCAGGGCCGCGCGGCCAATGCCGCCATGCACGCGCAACGGAAAGGCGACGTTCTCGAACACGTTCTCGTTCTGCAGCAGATTGAACTGCTGGAAGATCATGCCGATGCCCTGGCGCGCCGCGCGCAGATCGCGCTTGGACAGACGCGTGAGCTCGGCCCCGGCGACATGGACGCTGCCGTGATCGGGCCGCTCGAGCAGATTGATCAGCCGCAGCAGCGTGGACTTGCCGGCGCCGCTCTTGCCGATCAGGCCGAAGGTGTCGCCCGCGCGGATCGACAGCGAAACGCCGCGCACCGCGTCGTGGCGCGCGCCCTTGATCTGAAACGACTTGCTGACATCGTCGAGCCGGATCAACGGTACCGGCACCGCGCTCACGGTGGCGGCGGGATGGGAATGGGCAGTCATGGATGGCCTGTGAGAAGGATTCAGCTGTAAGGGCCCGGCACGGGCAGGCTGCCGTCGAGGGCATGGCGGCCGAGGTCGCGCACCTTGTAGACCACGGGATCGTGCAACGTGTGCACGCGCGCGTTGCGCCAGAAGCGGTCGTAGCCGTAGCGTGCGGAGGTGGAGCGCGCGCCGGTCACCTCGAAGAGCTCGGTGCCGATGGCGAGCGCGGCGCGATGGGCCCAGACCTTGGCCTCGGCGCCCGCGATGGCGAGCTCGCCACGCAGGCTCGCCGTGACCGCGTCGCCCTGCGCGAAGGCGTCGTCCAGCCGCTCCGCCGCCACGTCGGCCAGCGCCTCCGCGGCACGGACACGCAGGCGGAACTCGCCCAGCCGCTCCTGCACATAGGGGTCGTCGGCCTGGCGCTCGGCGCCGCTGTCGAACCACGGGCGCGCCTCCTCGCGCACGAAGCGCACCGCCTCGGCGTTGGCGCCGCGCGCCAGGCCCAGATAGAGATTGGTCATGATGAGCTGCGCCACCTGCGAACGCACCGTGGCGCGCGGCGTGGGCGGCGCATCGGGCCATTGCAGCACCTGGATCGGCTCCAGCGGCAAGGCATCGAAGCGCACCGTGCCGCTGTCGGTCTGGCGCTGTCCGAATGCATCCCAGTCGCCCTCGACCGTGATTGCGGCATCGTCGGTCGGCACGGCCGCGATGAGCGCCTGGCCGCTGGGCTCGTGCCAGGCCGAGATCGTGAGCAGATCCGAGCCCACCGAACCCGACGCAAAGCTCTTGGTGCCCGAGACGATGAAGCCTTCACCGTGACGACGGGCCACCGTGCGGCGATCCAGCGGATTGAGCGCGTTGCCCCAGAACAGGGAGCGCGCCACCGTGGGCCGCAGAAAATAGTCGTGCTGCGCCGGCGTGCCGTACAGCAGGACGCCCGCGACCTGCAGATGATGAAAGCCGAACAGATGCGCCAGCGCGCTGTCGGCCTCGGCGAGCCGGCGCACTGCGCGCAGCACCACCGACCAGGGTGCGCCGGCGCCCCCCTGCTCGCGCGGCACGGACAGGGTCAGGAGGCCGCTGGCACGGATGCGTTCGCGCTCTTCGCGCGCATGGCCGCCCGCCCGGTCGCGCGCCACGGCGGTGGCGGCCAGGGCTTGCGCCAAGGTTTCCACCGTGGCGGCGACGTCGGGCACGCGGCCCACGTCGCGCGCGCCGGTCATGGTGTCGAACTCGATTTTTTCCATGTATAGAGACTCTGTCAGTGTCATGGCGCAGGTCGTGGCGGGTACAGGTCGGGCCGCGGAGCGCGCGGCGTCAGGCCGCCCGATAGGCGGGGTTCCAGCGCAGCAGCCGTCGCTCGAGGCCCCGTGCCACCAAATCCGCGCCCTTGCCCAGCAAGGCGTAGAGCACGATGCCCAGCAGCACGATGTCGGTCTGCAGGAACTCGCGGGCGTTCATGGTCATGTAGCCGATGCCCGATCGCGCGGAGATCGTCTCCGTCACGATCAGAATGACCCACACCAGCCCGAGCGAGAACCGCAGGCCCACCAGCATGGAGGGCAATGCGCCGGGCAGGATCACCTGCCGGAACAGGGCCCAGCCGCGCAGCCCGTACGAGCGGCCCATCTCGATGAGCGCGGGGTCGACCGCACGCAGGCCGTGCAACGTGTTGATGTACATCGGAAAGAACACGCCGAGCGCCAACAGCACCAGCTTGGCCATCTCGTCGATGCCGAACCACAGGATCACGAGCGGGATCAGCGCCAGCACCGGAATGTTGCGCAGCATCTGCAGCGTGGTGTCGAGCAGCGTTTCGGCGGTGCGCGACAGGCCGTTGAGCAGGCCGAGCGCCAGGCCCGCCCCCGCGCCCACCGCCAGCCCCACCAGTGCGCGCAAGGCGCTCACCCGCACGTGCTCCCACAGCTCGCCCGAGCGCGCGAGTGTCCAGGCGGCCTCCAGCACCGCGCCAGGCGCGGGCAGGATGCGCGACGACAGCCAGCCCAGCCGCGCGGCCGCTTCCCACAGCAGCACGATGCCCAGCGGCACCAGCCAGGGCAAGGCGGCACGCCGCCAATGAGGATTCCGGATCGCGAGCGCCATGGCCGAGTGTCCTCAGCCCGCCGCGCGCCGCGGCACGGTTTCGGTACCCATGACTTCGCCGAAGGGCCCCGTCAGGACGCCCTGCGCCTGCGCCCGCTGCCCCTTGCCGGGCAGGAGCGGAAACACGAGCTCGGCGAAACGGTACGACTCTTCCAGATGCGGATAGCCGGAGAAGATGAAGGTCTCGATGCCCAGATCGGCGTATTCCTGGATGCGCGCGGCGACCGTGCGCGGATCGCCCACCAGCGCCGTGCCGGCGCCCCCGCGCACCAGGCCCACGCCGGCCCACAGATTGGGCGCCACTTCGAGATGCGCGCGTCCACCCTTGCCGTCGTCGAGGCGGCCGCCGTGCAGCGCGGCCATGCGGCGCTGACCTTCGGAGTCCATGCGGCCGAAGGCCTGCTGCGCGGCTTGCACGGTGCTGTCGTCCAGATGGCTGATCAGCGCATCGGCGGCGGCCCAGGCGGCCTCTTCGGTCTCGCGCACGATCACATGCAGGCGGATGCCGAAGCGCAGCGTGCGGCCATGGCGCGCGGCGCGCGCGCGGATGTCGGCAATCTTGGCGGCCACGGCGGCGGGAGGTTCGCCCCAGGTCAGGTACACGTCGACCTGTTCGGCCGCGAGGTCGTGCGCCGCTTCGGACGAGCCGCCGAAGTACAGCGGCGGATACGGGCGCTGCGTGGGCGGATACAGCACCTTGCCGTCGCGCGCGGTGAGCTGGTCGCCCTGATACGTGTAGCCCACGCCGTCGTGGCTCGCCGACAGGACACCGCGCCAGATCTTCAGATAGTCGTCGGTGATGGCATAACGCTCGTCATGGCTGGCGAAGATGCCGTCGCCCTCGAGCTCGGCCGCGTCGCCGCCGGTCACCACATTCACGAGCAGACGGCCGCCGGACAGGCGGTCGAACGTGGCCGCCATGCGCGCGGCGGACTGCGGCGAGCTCACGCCGGGCCGGATCGCCACCAGGAACTTGAGCTGGCGCGTGGCGCCGATCAGGCTCGATGCCACCACCCAGGCGTCCTCGCAGGATCGGCCGGTCGGCAGCAGCACGCCATCGTAGCCGAGCGTGTCGGCGGCCGTCGCGACCTGGCGGAAGTAGTCGTAGCTGGCCTCGCGGGCGCCGGTGCGGGTACCCAGATACCGGGAGTCGCCATGCGTGGGAATGAACCAGAACACATCCATATCGAGCCAACCGCCTATTTCAGGGTCGCGGGCGCCGCATCGAGCACCGTGACGGGTTTGGGAATGAGCTTGAGCGCATGGAACGCGTCGGCCACCTGCTGCTGCTCGGCGAGCACCTCGCGCGTGATGGGTACGATGCCGTAGGCGAGACGACTGGCGGCCAGCTCGACCACCGGACGCGGCAGTCCGAGCACCGGCTCCAGCAACGCCACGGCTTCGGTCTGGTGCTCGCGCGCCCAGGCGTCGCCCTTGCGGATTTCGTCGATGACCGCATCGATCACCGCGCCATGCTTTTCCTGGAACGGCTTCGCCGCCAGGAAGAATTGATAGTTCTTCACCACGCCCGTGCCGTCGGCCAGCACGCGCGCGCCCAGCTGCCGCTCGGCGGCCGCCTGGAACGGATCCCAGATCACCCAGGCGTCGATCGAGCCCCGCTCGAAGGCCGCGCGCGCATCCGAGGGCGTGAGATAGGCGACATCGACGTCCCGATAGGCCACGCCCGCCTGCTCGAGCAGCCTGACCAGCAGGTAATGCACGTTGGAGCCCTTGTTGAGCGCCACGCGTTTGCCTTTGAGGTCGGCCACGCGCTGGATCGGCGAGTCCTTCGGCACGAGCAGCGCTTCGCTGGTCGGCGCGGCGGGCTCGTTGGCCACGTACACGAGCGCCGCGCCGGCGGCCTGCGCGAAGATCGGCGGCGCCTCGCCCACGGTGCCGAAGTCGATCGCCCCGACATTGAGCCCCTCGAGCAACTGCGGACCCGCCGGGAACTCCGTCCACCGCACCTTGATGCCCTGCTCCGCCAGACGCTTGTCCAGCGTGCCCAGCGCCTTCACGATGGTGAGCGTGCCGTACTTCTGGAAGCCGATGCGCAGCTCGCGCGGCGCTTCCTGCGCCTGCGCGGCGCCCGAGCCCGTGAGCCCGAGGCTGAATATCAAGGCGCACTGCCGCAGCCACGCCAGCCGCGACCCTTTTCGAACGTACCCTTCCATATTCCACTCTCCCGTGATGACGCGGCCCCTGCCGCTCAAACGCTGAAGCGGGCCTGCAATGCCAGCTGGCCCAGGTCGACGGCCGGCGCATGCGGGCGCACGTGCTCGGCAAGCCGGTCCACCCCTTCGTCGAGCCGCAGCCGCACGAGCTCGTCGATGCGTGCCTGGCCGTCTTCGTCGTACGTCACTTCCTTGTCGGTGGCATAGACGCCGGCCAGGATGTGTCGCGCGCCCAGCGCCGACAACACGGGCTTGAGGCTGTACTCGAGCGCCAGCAGATGCGCCGGGCTGCCGCCCGTGGCGATCGGCAGCACCACCTTGCCGATCAGCGCTTTCTCGTCGAGCAGGTCCAGCACGGCCTTGAGTCCGCCGGCGAACGAGGCCTTGTAGACCGGCGTGGCAATGAGCACGGCGCTGGCCGCGTGCACCCGCGCCCGCAACGACGCGGCCGCGGCACCGGCGTAGCGCCCTTCGATCAGATCCTCGGCCGGAATGTCATGCAGGCCGAGTTCGTGCGTTTTGAATCCCAGGCCCTGGAGACGGCGTGAGGCATGGCGCAGGAGCGCCGACGAGCGGGAGCGTTGCGACGGGCTGCCCGCCAAGGTCAATATCGTCATGGTCCGGTCGGCGTCCTGTCGTCAGAATGCGGGCACCAGCGAGCCCTTGAACTCGTTCTGGATGAAGGTGCGCACTTCGGGCGATTGATACGCGGCCACCAGCTTCTTGACCCAGGGCTGTTCCTGGTCCTGGCGGCGTACGGCGATGAGATTGGCGTAGGGGCCGTCGGGCGCCTCGCGGCCGATGGCGTCGCGGGCGGGCACGAGACCGGCCTGTTCGGCGTAATCGTTGTTGATCGAGGCCGCCGTCAGGTCGTCGAGCGAACGCGGCAACTGCGCCGCATCGAGCGCCACCAGCTTGAGCTTGCGCGGGTTCTGCACGACATCGAGCGGCGTCGCAGTGTTCTTTTGCACGGCCTCGGGCTTGAGCGTGATCAGCTTGTACGACTGCAGCAGCAGCAAGGCGCGGTTGCCGTTCGAGGGATCGTTCTGAATCCCGACGGTCGCGCCCTCGGGCAGCGCGTCCAGCGTCTTGACCTTGCGCGAGTAGAAGCCCAGCGGCGCGGTGACCGTCAGGCCCACCGGCACGATGTCGAAGCCACGGGCCTTGATCTGGTTGTCGAGAAACGGTTTGTGCTGAAACGCGTTGGCGTCGAGGTCACCGTTGTTGAGCGCGGCGTTGGGCAGCTGATAGTCGTTGAACTTGATCAGCTCGATCTCGAGCCCGTCGCGCGCGGCGACCTGCTTCACGACATCGAAGATCTTTTCGGCCGAGCCTACCGAGATGCCAACCGTGATGGTCGTCTTGCCATCCTTGGTCTGCGCCGCCTGTGCCGCCGGGCCCGCGAACGCGGCCATCGTCAGCAGCGCCGTGCCGGCCAGTGCCTGGCGCAGGGCCAGCTTCAGAAATCCGCGTCGAACCTGCATGAATCGTTCCTTGAGTGAAGAATGGAGCGATTCTGTCAGGCAGCCGATACGCCGAAAAATACTTGATCCGCATGACGATATGCGGACCGTGAAGCGCCGCGGCCAGGCCGCCGCGGCTGGACGGATCAGGGGGGAATGGTGGGCAGCTCAGCCGCCCCTGATCCTCCAAACCAACACGCTCGGCCAATTTCGAAGTTTCGATAATTGCGATTTTTCGGGAATGTATCTACGCTCTGATCCATGGTCTCCCGTAAATCTGTCTCCCCCCGTTCTACGTCTCCCGCCACCGCCAAAGGGAAGGAGCCGCACGACGCCTACGCGCCGCTGCCGGTGGTTTCCCTGGAAACCGCGGTTCTGGCCCTGATGGAAGCGCCGATGCCCGCCTATGTCCCAACCCCCAAGAACAAGCGCGCCGCCCCGGCGCCCGGCGCGCTTGGCGAGGCCAGCGCGCCCACTCGAGAACGCACCGTGCGCCTGCGCCAGCCTGGCGGCACAGACCGGCGCTTCAGCCTCAAGGCCCTGACGGCGCCCGACGATACCAGCGCGGTGATCTTCGAGCTGCGGCCATTGTCCGATCGCCCGCTGCCGGGTAACCGCCCGAGCATGCTGTCGACCCAGCAAGCCGCTGATTACCTCAATGTCAGCCGCCCCTACGTCATCAAGCTGGTCGACCAAGGGGCGTTTAAAGGCGTGCAGCGCACGGCTGCCAATCACCGTCGGATTCCCTTAGCGGAAGTCGAGAAAATGGCGCGCAAGATGCATGATTCACGCAACGACGCACTGCACAGGATCGAGGAGCTCGCCGCCGACACACATGCCGACGAGCTCAAGGCAGCGCTCGCCACGCCGGCTCGGCGCTGGATTCGGAAGCCCTGATGGCCCGGTCGGGGCGCGGGCCGTCGCCATATGTGCTGATGCCTGATGAACGGCCCGTCGCGTTCCTCGATGCGAATGTTCTATTGCCTACGCATCTGCGTGCCGTCTTCCTGGACCTGGCTCATGCCGGGCTGATGCGCGTCCATTGGGGACCCCGGGTTCTTGAAGAGCTTAGACACAACCTCGAGAAGCGTTTCGGTCTCAGCGCTGCGCGCGCCGACACGCTGTTACTGAGCCTCGCTGATGCTTTTCCCGATGCACTGGTCTCACATCGCCCCGGGGTTGAGCGCAGGCTCACCGAGGAGGGGATGATCGACGCCAAGGATTGCCACGTCGCTGCGGGCGCGTTACGGCTGAGCAGGTCAAGAAACCGTGTGCAGCGAGTCGCGTTGGTCACTCAAAACATCAAGGATCTTCCACCCCGTGCGTTCGCGGGAACCGCCGTTCACAGTCTGCGGCCGGATACTTTTCTCGTTGCAGTGCTCAATGCGCATCCTGTCGCAGCTACCATCCTGCACGACATGATCAAACGATTCAGGAAGCCGCCGCTCGACCAGGCCGCATTCCTTACCGTGCTCGACAACGCGAGATGCAGCCGCTTTGCAGAGGCACTCGCTAACGCCTGGGGCTACACCGCAGCGCATTGACGCGCGCCACGGTGTCTGGGTGGTCGCGCCTTCAGCCGGCCTGCTTGCGCCACGCGGTGTAGGTGAGGTCGGGCGTGTCGGACGCCACCAGCACGTTGCGTTCGACGTCGATCATGGCGTAGCCCTGGGCGGCGGCCGCGTGGGCCACGCCGCGGGCGAGGGACTGCAAGGCCTCGCCTTCGCCTTGCACGGCGAGCACCAGCGCGCCCTCATCGGCGCGCACCTCGATCGACAGACCGGGCATCTCGATGTGCGCGGTTTCGGCCAGCGTATCGCTGTCGTCTTCGTCGAGGTCGATCTCGCCGCCGGTCTGGTCGGCGTCGTCCGTTTCGTCCCAATCCAGCGACGGGAACAGGGCCTCCGCGAGGTCGGCGTAGTCGTCGACGGTGGCGTCGAGATCTTCCTGCAGGGTGGCGAGCGACTTAGGCGGGTACAGCGTTTTGACCAGCACGAATTCCTGGCTCATGGGCGATGCTCCGAAACGGTTGGCGATGCGTGGGCATCGGGTGACTGGAGCATAACCCGCCCGTGCACCGCGCACGCGCCAGACTCAGGCGTCTTTCCGCGCCCGTGCATCGAAGGCCGCGCGCGAGCCTTCGATGGTGTTCAGATTCTGCTGAGCCCACACCCACACGCCGCAGAAGGCTTCGCCGAGCCCGAGGCCGAGGTCGGTCAGCTGATACTCGACCTTGGGCGGCACCACCGGATAGACCGTGCGCAGCACCAGACCTTCGCGCTCCATGTCGCGCAGCGTCTGCGTCAGCATCTTCTGGCTGATTCCGCTCACTTGGCGCGCCAGTTGCGTGAACCGCAGCGCGCCGTGCTCGGCGAGCACTTCGAGGATGATCATCGTCCACTTGTCGGCGACGCGTGCGATCACGTCGTTGACGAGCGCCTGCACGCGCGGATCCGGCTTGTGCTCCTGTGCCAGCTTGCGTTGCACCTCGAGGTGCCGGGCCTTGTCGATCGGCATTTTCCTGCCTCCATCGCTGGGCGACTGCCGCCCACCATTGGCCGCTTCCGGGCACGACGCCCGGGAGAGCCGCTTTACTCTCTTTCAGGTAAGTATAGTACTTAAAGGTGCCTACTTCCCATTAGAGAGTGTAGAACCCTAAGCTGGCGGCCATCGTGCAACTCCCCCTCGTCGAGGGTCTCGCTCATGTCCTCCTCCTCATCGTCGTCCGCTTCCCCTGCCCCGCGTCTCGTCGAACGCATCCTTGCGATCGAACCGCCCGAACGCTTTGCCGTCGCGGCCGGCATGGCCATGTTCTTCCTGCTGTTCACGGCCTACTTCATGCTGCGCCCCGTGCGCGAAACCATGGGCGTCGCCGCCGGCGTCAACAATCTGCAGTGGTTGTTCTCGGCCACCTTCGTGGCGACGCTGGCCGTGCTGCCGCTGTTCGGCTGGCTGGCGGGCAAGGTGTCGCGCCGCACCTTGCTGCCCTGGCTCTACGGCGCCTGCGCACTGATGCTGGCGGGCTTTGCCGCGCTGTTCACCGTCGCGCCCGATTCGCTCTGGACCATGCGAGCCTTCTATATCTGGCTGTCGGTGTTCAACCTGCTCGCGATCTCCTTGGCCTGGAGCGTGCTGGCCGACGTGCTCGCCGCCGACCAGGCCAAGCGCACGTTCGCGCTGGTCGCCGCGGGTGCGAGCGTGGGCGGACTGGCCGGACCGGTGCTCGGCACCCTGCTGGTCGGCCCGCTCGGACACGCGGGCCTGCTGCTGCTGTCGGCCCTGATGCTGGGTGCCAGCGCGGTCTGCGCGGTGGCCCTGCATCGATGGCGCGACGCCCACCCCCTGCCGGCCCTGCCCGACGGCAGGCCCGCGCCCGAGACGGCGCGCCGCAGCCGGCCCCTGGGCGGCAACCCGTTCGCGGGCGCCACCCTGACGCTGCGCTCGCCGTATCTGCTCGGCATCACCGCCTTCGTGCTGCTGCTCGCCAGCGTCAACACCTTTCTCTATTTCGAACAGGCCCGGCTGGTGGCCGAGCACTTCCCGGATCGCACTACCCAGACCCAGGTGTTCGGCACGATCGACGCCGTGGTGCAGGCGCTCTCGCTGCTGGTGCAGGCCCTGATCACCGGGCGCCTGGCGCGGCGGATGGGGATCGGCGTTCTGCTGGTATCGGTGCCGCTCGTGATGGCGCTCGGCATGCTGGCGCTCGCCGTCGCCCCGCTGTTCGCGATCTTCGTGGCCGTGATGGTGGTGCGCCGCGTGGGCGAGTACGCGCTGGTGCGGCCGGGCCGCGAGATGCTCTACACGGTCGTGCCCGCCGAACAAAAGTACAAGGCCAAGAGTTTCATCGACACCGTCGTGTATCGGGCCGGCGACGCGCTGAGCGGCTGGCTCAAGCGCGCCATCGACGTTCTGAGCGAGAGCCCCGCCGTGGCGATGGTGGTCGGCGCGCTGCTGGCGCTGGCCTGGGGCTGCTGCGGGGTGTTTCTCGGCCGCCGCGAGCGTGCGCTCGAAGCCGACCGCACGCCGGCCTGAAGGCCCCTCAACTCGTGTCCCTGGCGCCGCGAGCACGTCGAGGCGCCTTCCTACCCCCGTCCTGGAGACTCGCATGACCTTCTCTCCCTCGCTTGCATCCCCCTCTCTGCCCCACGACACCTGGACCGCCCGCTTCGCCGCAATGCCGCGCGGCATGCTGGCGGCCGCCACCTTGCTGGCCGCCAGCCTGTTCGGCGCCGAGGCCCACAGCGCGGCGCCGGCACGTGACACGGCCGCCTCGTCCGCCCCCTCCGAGGGCACGGCGCTGCGCCCCACCGGCAACACCATCCTCATCACCGGCGGTGGCTCCGGCATCGGCCGCGAGCTCGCGCAACGCTTCCATGCCCTCGGCAACACGGTCATCATCACGGGACGACGGCTCGAACCGCTGCGCGAGACCATCGGCGATCGCGACCGGATGGTAGCGCTCACGCTCGACCTCGATGATCCGCAGGCGATCGACGCGTTTGCACGGCGCGTCGTGGCGGAGCATCCGGCGCTCAATGTCCTGATCAACAACGCCGGCATCATGCGCTACGAGGACGTGGGCAGCCAGCACGACCTGCGCGACGCGCAGGCGCAGATCACCACCAATCTGCTCGGCCCGATCCGCATGAACAACGCCCTGATCGAACATCTGAAGACGCGTCCGGGCGCGGCGCTGGTAAACGTCTCGTCCGGCCTGGCCTTCGTGCCGCGCGCGGATGCCGCCGTCTACAGCGCCACCAAGGCTGCGGTTCACTCCTACACCCAATCGTTGCGGCAGCAACTAAAGGGCCAGGTGCGGGTGATCGAGCTGATCCCGCCGGGCGTGCAGACCGAACTCACGCCGGGTCAGTCGGTGCGTGAGGGCTTTCTGCCGCTGAACGCCTTCATGGACGAAGTCATGGCGCTGTTCCAGCAGCAGCCCGTGCCCGACGAGATCGTGGTGCAGCGTGCCCACTTCCAGCGCTACGCCGAACGCGAGAATCGCCACGCCGAAGCCTTCGCCCGGATCAACGCGGCCGTGCCGCGCTAACGCAACGAGGGCGCCTCGATGAGGCGCCCTCGTTCATGCCGGCGTCACGTGGGGGCACCGGGAACCGGCTGCCCGCCACGCGCGCGAGGAGAATCCGCTTCAGCCCTTGATGAAGGCCAGCAGGTCGGCGTTGAGCACGTCGGCGTTGATGGTGAGCATGCCGTGCGAATAGCCCTCGTAAACCTTGAGCGTGCCGTTCTTCAGCAGCTTGACGGCCAGACGCGACGCGGCATCGATGGGCACGACCTGGTCGTCGTCGCCATGCATCACCAGCGTGGGCACTTCGATGGCCTTGAGGTCTTCGGTCTGGTCGGTCTCGGAGAAGGCCTTGATGCCTTCGTAGTGCGCCTTGGCGCTGCCGTTCATGCCCTGACGCCACCAGTTCTGAATCACCGGTTCGATGACCTTGGCGCCCGGACGGTTGAAGCCGTAGAACGGGCCGGCGGCCACTTCGTGGAAGAAATCCGCACGATTGGCGGCCAGCGCGGCGCGGAAGCCGTCGAACACCTCCAGCGGCGTGCCGTTGGGGTTGCTGTCGGTCTTGAGCATGAGCGGGGGCACCGCGCTCACCAGCACCGCCTTGGCCACGCGGCCCTGCGGTTGGCCATGCCGGGCCACGTAGCGCGCCACTTCGCCGCCACCGGTCGAGTGACCGATGTGCACGGCATTGCGCAGGTCCAGATGCTCGGCCACGGCGGCCGCGTCGGCGGCGTAGTGGTCCATGTCATGGCCATCGCTCACCTGCGCCGAGCGGCCGTGGCCGCGGCGGTCGTGCGCCACGACACGAAAACCCTTGTTCACGAAGAACAGCATCTGGGCGTCCCAGTCGTCGCTGGACAGCGGCCAACCGTGGTGAAACACAATGGGCTGGGCCGACTTGGGGCCCCAATCTTTGAAGAAAATCTCGACGCCGTCTTTCGTGGTGATCGTGCTCATGGTCTGGTTGCTCCGGGGGGTGTGAGTGGAAGTGGACCGCAAGACAAGATTAGGGAAACCGGCGCCGTCGCGAAATCCTACCGTGGGGTCGGAGCGCCATACCAACGTATGTATAGCAGCGCGGCGATGGCGTGTCATGCACGCGACGATGAAACACCGCGAAAAGAAAACGGGGCTTCGGCAAGCACATGTAACCCGGGCCGGCGTCGTGATTCAGTCGAGCGCGTCGGCCAGACAGCGCGCCATGATGTCGCCGTCGACCGGCTTTTCGAGCCAGGCGCGCGCGCCGCTGGCGAGCATGCGCGATCGGATGGCCTCGGTGGAAAACGCTGTCATGAAGATCATCGGGAAGCGGCAATCGGCGGCGATCAGGGCCGCCTGCAACGCTTCGCCTGTCATGGGCGCCATCTGGATGTCCGACACCAGACAGTCGGGATAGCCTTCGTCGAGACTGGCCAGAAACGCGGGCGCCGACGCATAGGCGCGAACGCGATAGCCGAGCGAACGGATCAGGCTGGACAGCGAGGTGCGGACCCCATCGTCGTCATCGACGATCGCTATCGTGGGAACGTGATTCATATACGAAATCCTTCGGGCCGCGGTCAGCACGAGCGTGCATCGAAACGCGGCAGTCTCCGTTATGAACCTTATTGACCATAAGGAAAATCATACAGAGGTTTGCCGGCGTTCCGGCTCAGCGGGGCGAAATGCCCAGCGCGTGGGCCTGCCGCACCAGATCCGCCAGCGACCGCACACCCATCTTGCGCATGACGTTGCCCCGATGGATCTTCACGGTGATCTCGCTCAGACCGATCAAGCCCGCCACCTGCTTGTTCATGAGCCCCGACACCACGTGGCCCATGACTTCGCGCTCGCGCGCCGTGAGTGTCTCGTAGGCGGCCTTCAGCCCGCGCAGCGCGGCCGATTCGGCGCGCCGCTCGGTGTCGCGCTCGATGGCGGTAGTGACCGCGTCCAGCATGTCCTGCTCGCGGAACGGCTTGGCCAGAAAATCCACCGCCCCCGCCTTCATCGCCTTTACCGTCATGGGGATGTCGCCATGTCCGGTCATGAAGACGATCGGCAGGTCCATGCCATGGGCAGCCAGCTGCGCCTGAAAATCGAGGCCGCTGATGCCCGGCAGACGCACGTCCAGCACGATGCAGCCCGGGGTGTCCGGCATTTTCGATTGCAGCAGCTCGGCCGGCGCGGCGTGCAGTTGCGTGCGCAACCCGACCGAGCGGAACAGGCTGTCGAGCGAATCGCGCACCGGCGCCTCGTCGTCGACGATGATCACGAGCGGCTCGCGGGCGGGCGCGGGCTGGCCCGGCGGCACGGAAGAGAAAGGACGATTCATGCGTGAGCTCCAGCGTGCGCCACGGCCAGCGTGAGATGAAAGACGGCGCCCGGACCGTCGGTGTCGGCGAGCGTGAGCGTGCCGCCATGCGCCTGGATGGTCGTGCGGCAGATGGCCAGGCCCATTCCCATGCCGGTGGGCTTGGTCGTGAAGAAAGGATCGAACAGCCGTTCGCGGTCGGCGGCGGCGATGCCGGGGCCGGTATCGCGCAGCACAATGGCGACCTGGTCCGGCGCCTGCTGTGAGGCGGTGATCGACAGGGCGCGCGGGCCCGGCTGCTCCGCCATCGCCTGACACGCGTTGACCATCAGGTTCACCAGGACCTGCTGCAGCTGGATGCGATCGCCGAGGATCTCCGGCAGGCCGGCCGCGATGTCCAGCCGCAGCTCCACCCGCTCGCGCGAGAGCTCGTGCGCCACCAGGCGGGCGGCCTCTTCGATGATGGCGGCCGGCGCGAGCGCATCGTGCTGCACCGGCGCCTTGCGCAGAAAGGCCTGCACCCGCTTGACGATCTCGGAGGCGCGGCGCGCCTCCGCCCCGATGCGGGCCAGCGCCGTCTCGACCTCGTGCAGGTCGGGCGGATCCCGCCTGAGCCAGCGCATGCCGGCGTCGCTGCTGGTGGCCACTGCCATCAGCGGCTGGTTGACCTCGTGCGCGATCGACGCCGTCAGCTCGCCGAGCGTCGCCACGCGCGCGGCGTGCGCGATCTCGGCCTGGGCCTGCAGCAATGCGTCGTGGGCCTGCTTGCGGTCGGTGTTGTCCACCACGAAGACCAGCACGCAGCCTTCGGGATCGTCGGCCGCGGGATAGGTGATGGTGAACAGCACCGGCACCAGCGTGCCGTCGGCGCGGATCATGTCGGTCTCGCCCTCGTGGAACGGCTCGCCGCGCGCGAAGGCGACGAGCGCGTCGGCGAAGCTGCGATCGCCCGGGCTCAGCACGTCGTCCACGCTGTGCGGCGCGTTGCGCTCGAGACGCCCGGTCATGGCCTCGAACGCCGGATTCACGTCATCGATGCGCACGCAGCAGCGGATGCGCCGCACGTCTTCGGGATGACTGGCGAAGTGGCGCGCGAGCCCATCGGCGTCGGGCGCGAGACGCGCCAGCTCGGCCGGCACGGCGGACCAGTCTTCCTGGACCACGCCGATGCGGCTGGCATCGAACATGCGCCGATAGCGGCGCTCGCTGGCCACCACCGCCGCGTGCGCCGCCTCGCGGTCCGTCACGTCGGTGTGCGTCTCCATGACCGCGAGCGGCCGCCCTTCGGGGCCGTACTGCACGACCCAGCGGCTCGAGAGCGACAGCGTCGCCCCCGCACGCGTGACCTGCCGCAGGGTGCCATCCCAGCGGCCGGTCCGCATCAGCTCGACCTCGATGGCCGCGCGCTGCTCCGCATAGCGGGTCTGGAGCAATTCATCGGCCACGCGGCCGATGGCTTCACGGGCCGGCCAGCCATAGATGTCTTCGGCCGTGCGGTTCCAGAACGTGATCACGCCCTGGCGATCCCGCACGAAGATCATGTCGTGCGACAGGTCGAGCAGGCGCGCCTGGGCCGCGAGGCGACGGGTCGCGCGCTGGTTCTGCAACGCCAGCACGCCCGCGATCGCGATGGCGGCCAGACTCACGAAGGCGCGCACGGTGGGCGCGCCGACATGGCGCAATCCGTGCGAGTCGATGTAGGCCACCAGGGTCAGGAGCAGCGTGCCCAGCGCGGCAAGCCAGATGTCGCGGCCGCGCGCGGTGCGCGCCGCCATCAGCACCACCAGCACGTACAGCACCGCCACCGCCCCTTCGACGGTCGTGAAGGTGTCGACGAGGAAGATGCCCAGCGCCAGCAGGCCGGCACCCACGCGCCAGACGGCGGGAGACGCGCCGGCTTCGACGGGGTCGGCGGCAAACGCACCAGGGATCGGTGTCGGGCGCGATGCCCGCACAGGCGGCGTGGACAAGAAGGCACCTCCAGGAGGCGGGCCGCCGTGGCGGCCCGGGCGCGCTCATTATCAGACATCGCCGGGCCGAACGCACTCGCACCCGAGCATATGGTGGCCTAAACCAAAGTATGACGGCGAAAAACGATGAGCCGATTCATGCCGGCGCGGCGCGCCGATAAGCTGTTTTCCATCGGGCACCCCCCCTCACAGCCCGGTCCGACGGACGGTCGCACCCGCACCGTCTGCCGGCCTCTCCCCTACCCGCATGGAGCTTGTCATGACCGACCTCACGCTTCCCGCCAGCCTGCGCGCCCCGCTGCGCACCCCCACCGACCTGGGCGCAGACGCCAGCGCCGACATCTCCGCCGCGCTGACCACGCTGCTGGCCGACGTGTTCGCGCTGTACCTGAAGACCAAGAATTTCCACTGGCACATGTCGGGCCCGCACTTCCGCGATTACCACCTGCTGCTCGACGAACAGGGCGACGAGATCTACGCCACCACCGACGCCATCGCCGAGCGGGCCCGCAAGGTAGGCGGCACCACGCTGCGCTCGATCGGCCATATTCATCGCCTGCAGCGCCTGCTCGACAACGACGCCGAGTACGTGACGCCGCAGGACATGCTGGCCGAACTCGCGGACGACAATCGCCAGCTCACCGGCTTTCTGCGCGCCACCCACGTGGTCTGCGATGCCCACAACGACGTCGCCACCGCCAGCCTGATCGAAAACTGGATCGACGAAGCCGAGCGCCGCAGCTGGTTCCTGTTCGAATCGACCCGCGCGCCGCGCTGAGCCCCGCCACGTCCACCGGAACCCATCATGTCGCATGCGCAAACCCTGACAGCCCTGCCCGCGGGCACCGCCGCGCCGCCGTTCTCGCTACCCGCCACCCCGGACCAGCGTGTGTCGCTGGATGAATTGCTCGGTCGCCCGCTGATCCTGGCGTTCTACCCGGCCGACTGGAGCCCGGTGTGCGGCGACCAGATGGCCTTCTACAACGAAGTACTGCCGGAGTTTCATCGCGCCGGCGCGCAACTCGTGGGCATTTCGGTGGACGGCGTGTGGTGCCACGCGGCATTCGCGGCCGACCGGCATCTGCATTTTCCGCTGCTGGCCGACTTCGAGCCCAAGGGCGCCGTCGCCCGCAGCTACGGGGTATACCGCGAGGCCGAAGGCATCTGCGAGCGGGCCCTGTTCGTGATCGACGCCCGCGGCGTGATCCGGTGGAGTTACGTTTCCCCGCTCGGCATCAATCCGGGTGCCGACGGCATCTTCGAGGCGCTCGACGCGCTCGGCGCCGCCGCTACCCAAGCCGCCGTTCAACCCGCCTCTCAACCCGCTTCCGGAGCGCAATCATGAGCCGCCTGATCTATCCCGTCGACGCCCAGGATCACTCGCAGGGCCCGGCCGACGCGCCGGTCACCCTGGTGGAGTATGGCGATTACGAATGTCCGTATTGCGGCCAGGCCTACCCGATCATCCAGGAAGTGCAACGCGCGCTGGGCGACCAGCTGCGCTTCGTATTTCGCAACTTCCCGATCACCGAGCTGCACCCGCACGCGGTGATGGCGGCGCAGTTTGCCGAGGCCGCTGCCCGCGAGGGCAAGTTCTGGCAAGCCCACGACATGCTGTATGAAAATCAGCAGGCGCTGCGGCTGCCCGACCTGCTGGCCTATGGCCGCACGCTCGGCCTCGCGCCCGCCGCGCTCGACGAAGCCTTCGCCGGCGCGCACGATGCACGCATCCAGCGCGACTTCCAGGGCGGTATCCGCAGCGGGGTCAATGGCACGCCCACCCTCTTTATCGAGGGCACGCGCTACGACGGCGAGCGCGACGCGGCCAGCCTGATCGAGGCTCTGCGCGCACGGGCTCGCGGCGCGTAGGCCACCCGGCGCGCTTTGCGTCAGAGCTTGGCCACCGACACCTCCGTCGCCTTCACGAAGGCCAGCACCTCCGTGCCGACCTGCAGGTCCAGCTCCTTGACCGAGCGCGTCGTGATTACCGACGTGACGATCCCGGCGGGCGTGTCTATGTCCACCTCGGACACGACGGAGCCCAGCACGATCTCGCGGATCTTGCCGCGAAACTGGTTGCGGGCGTTGATGGATTGAATGGCCATGCGTAACTCCTGTTGCGGATGAGAGTGATATGAGCGCGTGCCGTGCGCGGGCACGCGTTGCGGTTATTACGCGGCACCGATCAGGCGGATGTCCTGCGCGCCGGCGCGTTCGAGTTGCTCCACCAGCCCCAGCTCCCAGTCCAGATAGGCCTGGAAGCCGGCGTTGCGTGCCCCGATGTCGTCCAGGTGATAAGGGCTGATGTCCTGGTCATCGTCGCCCGTCAGCACGCCCGCCGGCCCGGTGGCCAGCGGCAGGCCCTGTGCCTGCCAGGCCCGGGTGCCCCCGGCCAGTGCATACACGGCGGGCGCATTGTCGTCGCGCCTGAGCTGCCAGCGCAGCTCCGCGGCCACCGATTGCGCCAGCACGCCGTCGTCGGACACGATCACCACGCGAAGTGCCGCCGGCTCCGCGAGCAGCGCCGGCAGGCGATCGGGCGCCGCGAAACGCGCGCCGCGCACATGACCGCGCTCGTACGCATGGCGCCGGTCCACGTCGTATACCTGCGTGTCGCCCGCCTCCTGCCAGCCCTGCAGCACCTGCGGGCGGACCGTCGGCGCCGCCTCGCGATGACGCAGCACGCGGACGCGCTCGGCGCCGGTCTCGAGCGCCACCGGCACGGCCGGCTTGCCCGCCACGGGCGCGGCCGGCTCGAGCGCCGCCGCAAAAAGATAGACCTCCACCGCGCCCAGCTGCCTGAGCCAGGCCGCGGTGGTCAGTGCCCGCACGCCGTCGTGGTCGGCCAGCACGACCCGGGCGCGGCGCGTGCCGACGTATTCGTCGGTGGCCTGCACCAGCTGCCCGCCCGGCGCCCAGCGCCAGCCCGGCACATGACCGGCCTCGTACTCCTCGCGGGTGCGGATGTCGAAGCGGTAGAGGCTGCGTTCGCCGGCGGCGGCTTCGTCTTCGAAGCTGGCCAGGCGTGCGGCATCGATGTATTCCACCCCCGCCTGCGCGATTACCGAGCGGGCGCGTTCGCGCGCCTGGGCAAGATGCGCCGGCGCCGGTTCGGGCAAGGCCGCATGGCGCCCGTAGGCCAGCTCGCGGCCGGACAGCAGCCATTCCATCGTGCCGTTTTTCAACGACGCGACCCGATTCGGAATGCCCGCGTCGATCAGGGTCTGCGCGCCCACGATCGAGCGCGTGCGGCCCGCGCAGTTCACAACAACGAAGGTCTCGGGGTCCGGCGCCAGTTCGCCGATGCGATAGACCAGCTCGGCGCCCGGCAGGCTGTGCGAGAACGGCAGCGTGAAGTTGTGAAATTCTTCGGTGGTGCGGCTGTCGACCACCAGGATGTTCTCGCCGGCGCCAACCCGGGCCGCGAGCTCGTCCACGTCGATCCAGGGCGTGTGCTTCTCGTGCTCGATGACTTCGCCGAAGGCCTTGCTCGGCACATTGGTACCCCAGAACACTTCCCGGCCCGAGGCTTCCCAGCCGCGCGTGCCGCCGGCGAGCACGGCCACGTCGGTGTAGCCCAGCCGGGTCAGCTTGCCCGCCGCGTCGTGGGCGATCTTTTCGTCCTCGTCGGTCACGACGATGCGGGTGCCGCGGCGCGGCACCAGGCGGTCGATGCGCTGCTCCAGACGCCACAGCGGGGCGTTCGCCGCTTCGAGGATGTGGCGTTCGGCGTAGCGCCCCGCCTCGCGCACGTCCAGCAGCGCGATCTCGCCGGTGGCGCGCAGCGCGCGCTCGAGCTCGGCGGCGTCGACCCGCGCGTGGAAGATCGCGGCGGGCGGACCGAAGGTGCGCGAGGCGCCACCGGCCGTGCTCTCGAACACCACGCGCCCCGGCAGGCGATCGAGCGCCAGACCATAAAAATGCAGATGCGCGCCCGAGGTGTCGCCGATCAGTTCGATCGTGTGCACGTCATCGGGCTGCAGCACGATGGAGCCACCCGCGCCCACGTCGACCCGCCGCACATGCGTGAGCGTCTCGTGGCCGGCGCTCGCGCCCGGGCCACGGGCGTAAACCTCGTTGCGCTCGTCGCCGCGCACGCCGGCGATGATGGCCCAGGTGGTGTGGTCATGCGGCGGCTGCGCCTTGCCCGCCTCGCCCAGGGATAGATACAGGGCGTACGCCCCGTCGGTGTCTTCGGCTAGTCGGTAGATCGACGCCGGGCGGCCGGGCTGCAAGGCGAAGGCCTCGGCCGCGAACAGCTCGGTGCGCGCCGCGAGCCCGCGCAGCAGCGCGGCCGCCGCCTCCAGCTGGGCGGGCGTGGCCCGGGCCGGATCGGGCAGGATGGCGCGCACGTCGGCGATGAACGCCGCGACGGCGCGCGAACGCGTAGTCTGAAGAGAGAGATCGGAGCTGGGCGGCAACGTGGTCATGGGGATTCCGTGGTGGCGTCGGGGTCCGGGATGCGATCCCGGCCGGGATGCAACCAAGACTACGGCGCCGCGGTCCAGCGCGACAACGCAGAAAACCGACTATCCATATGCGCGCGGACGGCGCGCCGCGACGCATAAGGACATACGAAAAACGTCGTTCCGCGGCCCCCTGCGGCTCCCTAGCATCGTGGCCTTCAGTTCCTCGATGCCGTGCACGACGCGGCGTCCTCCGATTCATCCGCCACAGGGTACGCCCCCATGTCCGCTCAATCCCCCGCGCCCGCCGCGCGGCGCGCCGCCGTCAGCGTGGCCGTCGACGTCGGCGGCACCTTTACCGATATCGTGCTGGAGCAGGGAGAGCTGCGCCGCTCCGCCAAGCTGCTCACCACCCCCGCCGCGCCCGAGCAGGCCGTCCTCGCCGGCATCGGCGAACTGCTCGAGGCCGCCGGCCTGGGCTGGCCCGCCGTGGAGCGTCTCGTGCTCGGCACCACGCTCGCCACCAACGCGCTGATCGAGCGCAAGGGCGCCCGCACCGCGCTCATCACGACCGCCGGCTTTCGTGACCTGGTCGAGATCGGTCTGGAAGACCGCTATGCGCAATACGATATTTTTCTGGACAAGCCGCAGCCGCTGGTGCCGCGCGACTGGCGCCATGGCGTCGCCGAGCGCGTGGATGCGCAAGGCCGGGTGCTGACGCCGCTCGACGAAGCCGAAGTCCGGGCCCTGGCGGCCCGGCTACTTGACGACGGTATCGAAAGCGTGGCCGTGTGCCTGCTGCACAGCTATGCCCACCCGGCGCACGAGCGCCGCATCCGCGAGCTGTTGCGCGACGTGGCGCCGGCACTGTGGATCTCGCTGTCCTCGGATGTGTGCGCCGAGATCCGCGAGTATCCGCGCCTCTCCACCGTGTGCGCCAACGCCTATGTGCAGCCTCAGGTGTCCGGTTATCTGCGCCGGTTCCAGGACGCGGCGCGCGAACGCGGCCTGCGGGCGGAACCCTTCTTGATGACTTCGGGCGGCGCGATCGCCACCTTGCAGACCGGCGTGGAAGAGCCGGTGCGCCTGGTGGAGTCGGGGCCGGCCGGCGGCGCCATCCTGGCGCAGCACATCGCCGAGCAGGTCGGCGCGGCGCGCGCCCTCTCCTTCGACATGGGTGGCACCACCGCCAAGATCTGCTATATCGACGACTACCAGCCGCAGATCAGCCGCAGCTTCGAGTTCGGCCGCGTGCATCGGCATCTGAAAGGCTCGGGCCTGCCCATCCGGATTCCCGTCATCGAGATGATCGAGATCGGCGCGGGCGGCGGTTCCATCGCGCGCATCAACAACCTGGGCGTGATCCAGGTCGGCCCCGACAGCGCGGGCTCGACGCCCGGCCCGGCCGCCTACGGACTCGGCGGCCAGCACGCGACCGTGACGGACGCGCACGCGGTGCTGGGCACCATCACGCCCGAGCGCTTCGCGGTGGGCAAGGTCGCCCTGGATCCCGATCTCGCGCGGCTCGCCGTCCAGGCCCATCTCGCCCGGCCCGGCAAGCTCACCGATCCCGAAGCCGCCCACGCGGTGCTGGAAGTCGTGACCGAGAACATGGCCAATGCCGCGCGCGTGCACGCCTCCGAGTTGGGCAAGTCCGCCGAGGATCACACGCTGATCGCGTTCGGCGGCGCGGCCCCGCTGCACGCCGCCCTGCTCGCCCGCAAGCTCGGCATCGCCACCGTGATCGTGCCGCAATCGGCTGGCGTGGGCTCGGCCGTGGGCTTTCTGTGGGCCCCTATCGCCTACCAGGCCGTGCGCAGCCTGCACCAGCGGCTCGACCGCATCGACACCACGCTGGCCGGCTCGCTGCTCGATGCGCTGGCCGAACAGGTGCGCGGCGTGGTGCGCCGCGCCGCGCCGGACGAACCGATCTCGCTCAAGCGCCAGGTCTATATGCGCTACGCCGGCCAGGGCCATGAAATCGCGATCGATCTGCCGCCGGGGCCCTTCGATGCCGACTCGGTGCGCACGCTCGGCCAACACTTTGCCCAGCGATACGCGCAGATCTACGGACGCAGCCTGCCGCATGTGCCGGCCGAGACCGTGAGCTGGTCGGTGGCCGCGCAGGCCGGCGCCCGCCGCGCCATTGCGGCCGACGTGATCGACGCGGCCGGCCGCCAGCCCGCCACGCCGAGCGGCCAGCGCACCCTGTACGACTTCGAGGCGGCGCGCTGGCGCGACGTACCGGTCTACGAGCGCGAGGCCCTGGCCACCGGCCAGATCGTGGCGGGCCCGGCCCTGATCGTCGAAGACGAAACCACCACGCACGTGCCCGACGGCTTCGTCGGCCACCGCAGCCCGCAGGGTTCGCTGGTGCTGCACGACCACCAGCGCGTGCCCACCACGCCCGCCACCTTTCTGGAGACCACGGCATGAGCCCCCTTCCCGCGACCTCCGGCGCCACCGCCAACCAGGCCCGCGCCGCCTCCGCCCTCTCGCGCATCCGCCATCAGCTGGCCTGGAACCGCCTGTTGTCCGTCGTGGAAGAGCAGGCCCAGGTGCTGATCCGTTCGGCCTTCGGCACCGCCACGCGCGAAGCCGGCGACCTGTCGGCCGGCGTGTTCCTGCCCGACGGCCGCATGATCGCTCAGGCGGTCACCGGCACGCCGGGCCACGTCAACGCCATGGCCGAATCGGTCAAGCACTTCCTCGATGTCTTCCCGGTGGAATCGCTGCAGGACGGCGACGTGCTGCTCACCAACGATCCCTGGAAAGGCACGGGCCATCTGTTCGACATGACGATGGTTTCGCCGGTCTTTCACGAAGGACGTCTGGTCGCGTTGTTCGCATCGACGCTGCATGTGATCGACATCGGCGGCATCGGCAGCAGCGCGGACGGCCTCGAGGTCTATCACGAGGGACTGTTCCTGCCGATCCTGAAGCTGTTCCATGCCCACAAGCCCGACCCGGGCGTGCTGGCCATCATCCGCGCCAACGTGCGCGAGCCAGAGCAGGTCGAAGGCGACCTGTATGCGCTGGTGGCCTGCAATGAGGTCGGCGGACGCCGGCTCAAGGACCTGCTGCGCGAGTTCCACCTCGACGACCTCAACGCCCTGGGCAACACCATCATCGAGCAATCGCGGCTGGCGATGCTGCACGCGATCGCCGCCTGGCCGCAGGGCAGCTGGACCAACCTGCTGACCATCGACGGCTACGACGCCCCGATCGAACTGAGCGCGCGCGTCACGATCGAGCCCGGCCGCATCCTGGTCGATTTCGACGGCACCTCGGCGCAGGTGGCCCGTGGGATCAACGTGGTCAAGGCCTACACCGACGCCTATACCTCCTTTGGCATCCGCTGCCTGATCGGCGCCGACGTGCCGAACAACGCCGGCTCGCTGTCGGTCGTGCAGGTCAGCGCGCCCGAGGGCTCGATCCTGAACGCCCGCTTTCCGGCCGCCGTGACGGCGCGCCACATCATAGGCCAGATGCTGCCGGACGTGGTCTTCGGCGCGCTGCGGCAGGCGCGGCCCGACCAGGTGCCGGCGGAAGGCAGCTCCTCGCTGTGGAACCTGCATCTGGTGGGCGGCGAACCGCTGGCCGGCGCCAGCGCCGAGCAGAACGCGGCGCTGCTCGCCGGCCGGCGCTTCAATGCCGTCAGCTTTTCGACCGGCGGCACGGGCGCACGGCCCGGCAAGGACGGCCTGTCGGTCACCTCGTATCCGAGCGGCGTGCGCAACGTGTCGATCGAGATCCTCGAGGCGGCCAATCCGCTGGTGTTCGAACGCAAGGAGTATCGCGCCGACTCGGGCGGCGCGGGCACCCAGCGCGGCGGCCTGGGCCAGACCATTGCGCTGCGGCACGCCGATCCCGGCGCCGCCATGATTCTCGCCGCCGCCTTCGATCGCGTCGTCCACCCGGCCAGGGGCGCGCTCGGCGGCCACGATGGCGCGCCCGGCCGGCTCGCGCTGGCCTCTGGCGCCGCCTTGCGCGCCAAGGGCCGCCAGTTGATTCCCGCGGGCGACACGCTGGTCGTGCACACGCCCGGCGGCGGTGGGCTCGGCGATCCCGCGCAGCGCGATCCCGCCGCCGTGCGAACCGACCTGCGCCTCGGCCTGGTCACGCCCGACGCCACAGCTCAGGCCGCACGAAACGGTTGAGCCCGCAACGAATCGCCTCCGATACGCGCGGCGTCCGCCCCGGGCCCGCGCCCACCCACCGCCACTGATATCACCGCTGAATGCCTGCCATGACCTTGACCCGACGTACCCTGCTGCAAGCCGCTCTCGGCGCGGCCCTCCTGTCTGCGCTCGCCCTGCCCGGCCAGACGCTCGCGCAAACCACCGCCAAGCCGCAAGGCGGCACGCTTACCCTGCTGCTGCCGTCGGAGCCGACGGCGCTGGTCACCGTGGGCAACGTCGCCACGCCGATCCTGAGCGTGAGCGCGAAGGTCACCGAAGGCCTGCTCAAGTATGACTACGACCTCACGCCGCAGCCGCAGCTCGCCACGGCCTGGACCATCAGCCCGGACGGCACGGTGTACACCTTCACGCTGCGTCAGGGCGTCAAGTGGCATGACGGCAAGCCATTCACCGCCGCCGATGTCGCATACTCGCTCGAGCTGCTGAAGAAGATTCACCCGCGCGGCCGCAACACCTTCGCCAACGTGACCGCCATCGAGACGCCCGACGATCACACGGTGGTGCTGCGCCTGTCCAAGCCCGCGCCCTACCTGATCCGCGCCTTCGTCGCGACCGAAACGCCCATCGTGCCCAAGCACGTCTACGACGGCACCGACCCGCTCACCAACCCCGCGACCGCCGCGCCGATCGGCACCGGTCCCTTCAAGTTCAAGGAGTGGGTGCGCGGCAGCCATATCGTCTACGAACGCAACCCCGACTACTGGGACAAGCCCAAGCCCTATGTGGATCGGCTGATCGTGCGCGTCGTGGCCGATCCGGCGGCCGCGGCCATCGCCTTCGAAACGGGCACGGTGGACCTGGGTTACCGCACGCCGGTGCCGCTGGCGGACCTGGAGCGCCTGCGCAAGGTGCCCACGCTGCGCTTCGAGACCAAGGGCAACAGCTACTCGTTCAACGTGACGCGGCTCGAGTTCAACCTCGACAACCCGTACTTCAAGAACGAGAAAGTGCGCCAGGCCGTGGCCCACGCGATCGACCGCAATGTGATTCTCAAAGTGGTGAACTACGGCGTGGGCCAGGTGGCCTACTCGCCGATCGCGCCGGGCCTGAAGCAGTACAACGATCCGGCGCCCACGCCCTACCCCTACGACCTCAAGCGCGCCAACGCGCTGCTCGACGAGGCCGGCTATCCGCGCGGCGCCAACAACGTGCGTTTCGCGGTGCCACTCGACTTCAATCCGATCGGCGCGGACGGGGCGCGCCTGGCCGACTACCTGCGCACCACACTCGCGCGCGTGGGCATCTCGGTCAACGTGCGCGCGCAGGACGCCTCGGCCTTCATCAAGCGCGTCTACACCGATCGCGACTTCGCCTTCACGACCAACGGCGCCAGCAATCTGTTCGACCCGACCGTTGGCGTGCAGCGGCTTTACTGGTCGAAGAACTTCATCAAGGGCGTGCCCTTCTCCAACGGCACCCACTACAACAATCCGAAGGTGGACGATCTGCTCGAGGCCGCCGCCGTCGAGAACGATCCGGCGCGCCGCGTGGCGCTTTTCAAAGAGTTCCAGCAGATCGTGGCGCGCGAGGTGCCCGACCTGAACCTGTATCAGCCGGAGTTCATCACCATCGCCAACCAGCGCGTGCACGACCACTCGCTCACGGCCGATGGCGTGGAGTCCAACCTCGCCGACGTCTATCTGGATCCGCAGACCAAACGCTGAAAACCGCTGCGAGACGACGCCGCGCCGGGCATGGCGCTTGCGCAGGCGGCTGCAGCACGCCTCTCGGAGATTCTCATGGCGCCTTCCCGGCTCGAAGTCCGCACCGGTCAATACCCGGGCAAACTCACGCGGGATGCGTTCCGCGCGCGCTTCATGCAGCGCTTTCACGATCCCGCCTATGCCGTCGAGCGGGCCGCACTCGACCGGCTGGAGCAGATCGCGTGGGACGCCTACATGGATAGCCGCAAGGCGCCGATCACGGTGAAAGCCGGCCCGGGCTACGCCGACCCCGACTACGACCTCTCGGCCGACTGGAAGGCCGCCCATGATGCCCTGGCGCACGCCGCCGAGGCACAGCGCGATCCCGCCACGCCGTCACGCGTGCTGGTGATCATCGGCAGCGCGCGCAACGACGGCACCTGTCCGGGCGAGGTCTCGAAGAGCTGGCGCCTGGCGCGGCTGGCGGCGCACGAGCTCGAGGCGGCGGGCATCCGGCACGACACGCTGGACCTCAGCCGTACCGTGTCAGAATACCAATACCAGATCCACCCCTGCAAGGGCTGCGCATCGACCACCATGCCGCTGTGCCACTGGCCCTGCAGCTGCTATCCCCACCACTCGCTCGGTCAGGTCAACGATGCGATGAACGATATCTACGCGCAGTGGGTGGCGGCGCACGGCGTGATCCTGATCGCGCCCACCTACTGGTATCAGTCGCCCAGCCCGCTCAAGCTCATGATCGACCGCCTGGTCTGCGCCGACGGCGGCAATCCCGATCCGACCTCGACCGCCGGCAAAGACGTGATGAAGGCCAAGCGGCTGGAAGTCGATGGCTGGGACTATCCCAAACATCTGGCGGGCCGCGCCTATGGCGTGGTGGTGCACGGCGACGTCGCGGGCATCGAATCGCAGCGCCGCGCGCTGTCGGACTGGCTGGACTGGAAGGGTCTGGTCGCGGCCGGCGCGGACGCGAAGCTGGACCGCTACATCGGCTACTACCAGCCCTATGCGACCAGCCACGCCGACCTGGACGAGGATCACGCCGTGCAGGAAGAGGTGCGCAACGTGGCCCGCGCGGTGGCGGCCGCGGTGCCCCGGCTGCGCTCCGGCGAGCTCACGCCGCCGGATGCGGGCCTGCGGCAACCCCGGCCCAAATAGGCCGGACACCGCCGGCCGCGGCGCTACGCCTCCAGCGCTTCGCCGCGCAGCGCCGCCTCGACGATGCCTTGCGTGAGCGTCGGCACGAACAGCTCGATGAAGTGATAGGCGTAGCCGCGCAGCCACGCGCCGCGGCGCACGGCCAGCCGGGTCAGGTTGATCTCGAACAGATGGCGCGCGTCGATGGCCGAGAGGCGGGTATCGCGCTCGGCGTCCCAGGCGACCGACGCCACGATGCCCACGCCCATCTCGAGCTCCACATAGGTCTTGATCACGTCGGCGTCCATCGCCGTCATGACGATGTCGGGCGTGATGCCCGCGCGGGCGAAGGCCTCGTCGATGTGGGCGCGCCCGGTGTAGCCGTGGCCGTAGGTGATGATGGGATAGGCCGCCAGCTCGGACAGCGTGGGCGCGACACTGCCGGCCAGCGGATGATGCGGCGGCACGATGATGCTGTGCGTCCAGCGGTAGCAAGGCAGGTTGACCAGCCCCGAATAGTCGGCCACCGCTTCCGTCGCCACGCCGATATCGGCCTCGCCTTCGAGCAGCATCTCCGAGACCTGCTTGGGCGAGCCCTGGTGCAGATGCAGCACCACGTCGGGATAGCGGGCGCGGAACTCCTTGATGACCGGCGGCAGCGCATAGCGCGCCTGCGAGTGCGTGGCCGCGATCGACAGCACGCCGGTGGTCGCGCCGGCATACTCGGCGCCCGCATGGCGGATATTGTCGGCGGCCTGCAGGATCTGCTCCACCAGCGGCAGGATCAACTCGCCCGGCGGCGTGAGACCGATGAGCCGCTTGCCGGAGCGGATGAAGATGTCGACCCCCACCTCTTCCTCGAGTTCGCGAATCTGGCGGCTCACGCCCGGCTGCGAGGTGTGCAGGCTCTCCGAGACATCGGTGAGGTTGAAGTCGCGGCGCACCGCTTCGCGCACGGAGCGCAGTTGCTGGAAGTTCATATGGGATTCCGTCGGTTCCGCGGGCGGCCGGCCTCAGCCCAGCAGCGCGAGTTGATTGCCACTGGGGTCTTTGACATACATGACGCGCTCGGCCGCGTCCGGCACCGAACAGACGGGATGATGGCCGGCGGCCTGCAGGCGATCTCGTACCTGCTCGAAGGCATCCGTACGCAAGGCCAGATAGTCGGCTTTCACGCCGGCGCTGCGGCTCGCCACCGGCGAAAGCGACAGCGTGGCGTTGCCCAGCGCGAAGGTCAGGCGTGCGTCGCCCTCGCCCGCCACCTCGTGCAAGCCGAGAATGTGGCGATAGAACTCGCGGACGGCGCCTGCCTGGCGCGCCACGAAAGAGAGTTGGACGGACTCGATGGACAAAATGGTGGACATGCCTGGATTCCTGCTGCTGAACCAGGCACATGATAGGCACGCAGGCCCATGAAAAACAAAGAGGATGTAATCCGGTCTACATGAGCGCGAGACTTAAGGACCCGGCGGTCTAACGATATAGCCGACGGTAGGCTGGCGGGGCCCCGACAGGCACCCGCCCCCGCCCCGCCGTGGGCCGCGATGCACCTGTCTCAAGCACTGCGCCGCAGGCGCTCGCGCACGGCCGCAAATGCCTGTTCGAGGTCGGCGATGAGGTCGTCCGGATGCTCGAGGCCGATGTGCAGCCGCACGGCGCTGCGCCCGCCCGGCCAGCCCGTATGCTCGCCCAGCCGCTCGGGCGCCGCCTCGAGCGCCAGACTCTCGTAACCACCCCACGACGCCCCGATCGAAAAGGTGCGCAGCGCATCGACGAACACGCCCGCCGCGCGCGGATCGATCTGCGCGAACGCGAACGTCAACAGGCCATTGGCGCCGCTGAAGTCGCGCTGCCAGAGCGCATGCCCGGGATCCTGCGGCAGCGGCGGATAGTAGACCTGCACCACATCCGGATGCCGGGCCAGATACCCGGCGACCTCGGTGGCGTTGGCCTGGTGCCGCGTGAGGCGCACGTCGAGCGTGCGGATGCCGCGCAGCGTCAGGTAGGCGTCGTCGGGCCCGACCGCCAGTCCCAGCGCATCGTGCGTGGCGGCGAGGCGGTCGAAATGTTCCACGTTGCTGGCGGTCACGGATCCCATCATCACGTCGGAATGCCCGGCCAGGTATTTCGTGGCGGCCTGGATCGAGAAATGGGCGCCGAGCGCCAGCGGCTGGTGATGCAGACCCGCGCCCCAGGTGTTGTCGACGGCCACCAGCACGCCGTGCTCGCGCGCCTGGGCGGCCAGCGCGGGCAGGTCCAGCACTTCGTAGAGCAGCGAGCCGGGCGACTCGAGATACAGCAGCCGCGTGCGAGGACGCAGCAGGGATTCGAGCGCGTCGCGGCCCGGCGTGAAGTATTCCACCGTGATGCCGCGCTCCGCCAGCAACACGCGGTCGACCTTGCGGACCGGCGCATACACGCTGTCGCTCACCAGCGCATGGTCGCCGGGCTTGAGCAGCGCGAGAAACACCAGCGTGATGGCCGACAGGCCCGAGGGCGCCAGCAGCGTGCGGTAGCCGCCCTCCAGCGTGGTGATCGCTTCCTCGAGCGCGGCATGCGTATCCAGGCCATGGCGGCCGTACGTGGCCACGCGCTCGCCGGCGCCGCGTTGCGCCTGCAACCGGTGCTGCGCGGCACTGTCGGCAAAGCGCACGGTGCTGGTCCGCACGACCGGCACATTCACCGGCCCGGCGCCGTCCTTCAGGTCCGGCGTGCCGGCATGGATGAGACGCGTGCGCAGATCCGCGCGCGCCGGAATGTCGTGAGCCTGGCTCATGTCCGTACCTCCACGCTCGGCGTCATCTGGCTGGCGTTGTAGTTGATGATTTCGCCCGTGCCGGGGCGGATGCCGATGCGGCCCGAGAGCGTCTCGAGCGGCCGACCATACAGGTGAAAGTGCAGCGTGGGCGCGCCATCGAACACATGAATGCTGTGGATGTCGTCGGGCAGAAAGGCGATTGCCTGACCCGGCTCGACCACGACCTCGCGGACCTGCTCGATGTCGGCGCGATCCGGACGCAGGCCATCGTCGGTGCGACGGTACACCCGGTTGAGTTCCGCGCCCGACAGCGCCACGATGACGGCCCACGTCGTGTGGTTGTGCGGCACCGTGGTCTTGCCGGGATTGATGGCGTTCAGGTACAGCGCCACGTCGTCGTCGCCGTCATCCGGATTGAGTCGATAGCGGGTGGAGGACTCGCTCGCACCGGCACCCGGCGCCGGAAACTCGCTGGCGGGGAAGAGATGGCGCTCGGCCGCCAGCGCTTCCAGGCGTTGCGACACCTGCGCCAGCGTGGCGCGGTTGAGCGGCTCACCCTCCACCGCCTGCGCGGCGAGGATGAGACGAATATCGGCCAGCGCGGCGTCGACACTGGCGCGGCGCGGTGTGCGAGACCCGGCCGCGGCGGCAGCCGCCGGATGGGCCGGGTTCGCCTGGGAAGCAGGCACGGAAACAGTCATTACAGACTCCTCATGAGCGCGCGGCGGGTCGCCGTCGCGCGAAGGCGGGGTTCATGGGCATGGGCATGGCGAAAGGCAAACGCCTAGACCGCCAGATGCCGGGGGTTGAAATCCAATAGACGGGCAAAGGGATCGGGCCGGCGCCGGGGCGCGGCGGCCCCGCTCGCACGCTGCAGGAAGGCGCGCGTGCGCTCGTTGCGGGGAGCACCGAAGAGCTGGCCGGGCGGCCCGGATTCGACGATGCGCCCCGCCTCGGTGAAGTACACGTTGTCGCTCACTTCCTCGGCAAAACGCATCTCGTGCGTGACCAGCACGCAGGTCAGGCCATCGTCGACCAGATCGCGGATCACGGTCAGCACCTCCCCCACCATCTCCGGGTCGAGCGCGGACGTCACTTCGTCGAACAGGATCAGCTCGGGCGCGAGGGCCAGCGCGCGCGCGATCGCCACGCGCTGCTGCTGCCCGCCCGAGAGCTCGCCGGGATAGGCGCCGGCCTTGTGCTCCATGCGCACGCGGGCCAGCAGCTCGTGAGCCCGCGCCTGCGCCTGCGCGCGCGGGACGCCGCCCACCTTGATCGGCGCGGCGACCAGATTCTCGAGCACGCTCATATGCGGGAACAGGTTGTACTGCTGGAACACGAAGCCCACGCGCTTGCGCAGCGCGATCAGCTCGCGTTCGCGACGCAGCGACCGCACGTCGACACCGTCGACGTGGATGTCGCCCCGTTGCGGCCGCAGCAGGCCGGTGATGCAGCGCAGGATGGTCGACTTGCCCGAGCCGGACGGCCCGATGATCGAGACCGCCTCGCCGCGGCGCACGGTGATATCGATGCCGTCGAGCACGGCGGTGTCACCGAAGGCGAGATGTACGTCGGCGAGCCGGACCAGGGTGTCAGTGTCGGGCATGACGCCGCTCCAGATGGCGCGTGAAACGCGCGATGGGATAGCAGTAGGCGAAGAAGAGCGCCAACAGCGTGAAATAGATGAGGATCGTGAAGTCGGTGCGATTGACCGTGTTGCTCGCCACCGTGGCGGTGTCGACCACGTCGTGCACGCCCACCAGCGAGGCCAGCGCCGTGCTCATCGTGATGCTGGCGTAGAGATTCATCCAGGGCGGCAACATCCGGCGCAGGCACTGCGGCAGAATCACCATGCGAAAGATCTGCGTGCGGGCGAACCCGAGCGACTGCGAGGCCTCCCACTGCGCGGCCGGGATCGACTGCACCGCGCCGCGAAAAATCTCCGCGACGTTGGCCGAGGCCGGCAGCGCGAGGCCGATCACCACTTTGATCCAGTCCGGGAACGGCAGCACCCAGCGCGCCACCGACATCTCGAACGGAAACACGTAGGTGGTGAAGTACACGAGCACGAGGATGGGCGCGTTGCGGAACACCAGCACATAGGCGCGGGTCAGGCCGCGCAGCGGCGCCACGGGCGACAGCGATATCGCGCCGACCACCAGGCCGAGCAACGTGCCGAGCGCCATTGCCAGCAGGCTGATCTGCACGTTCATGCCCAGTCCCCGCAGCAGCGCGGGCCACCAGTACCAGAGCCGCTCCACGGCGGCCGGGGTCGTGTCCGACGCCGCCCACCAGGCCGCCAGCAGCGCGAGCCCGATCAAGGTCAGCACCCAAGGGTCGGCGAGCACGCCACGCACGGCCGTGTTCAGGCCGCTCGCGCGCGGCAGCGACAGCGTCGTGTCATTGGCCATAACCGGGCATCCTCAGGCGTAGTTCGAGCCACCGCCCCGCCGCGCTGACCAGCCAGGTCAGCAGGCCGAAGTAGATCAGGATGAGCAGCAGCAGCTCCAGCACGTTGTCGCGCTGCGACCAGATCATGATGGATTCGTACGTGACATCGCCCACCGCGATGGCCGACGCGATCGCCGTCATCTTCACCAGGTCCACCAGATTGTTGACGAGGGCCGGCAGCGCGAAGCGCAGGGCGAGCGGCAACTGCACCCGCCACAGGATCTCGCCGCGCGAGAAGGCCAGCGAGCGCGCCGCCTCGAGCGTGACCGCCGGCACGGCCTCGATGCCCGCGCGCAGCGCCTCCGCATGAAACACTGCCTTGTGCAGCGCGACGACCAGCACCACCCACATGAACGGCGTGATGGGGTTGCCCCCCTCCAGCTTCTGCGCAATCAGCATGTTGAGCACGAGAAACGCGCAATACAGCTGCACCAGCGTGGGCGTGTTGCGCGTCACTTCCACGAAGGCGGTGAGCGGGCGCACCAGCCAGGCCCGCCCGCTCGTGAGGCCGGCCGCGATCAGCACGCCGAAGAACAGGCTGGCCGGTATCGCGGCCACGCAGAGCTGCAGCGTCACCCACAGGCCGCGCACGAAGGCCGCGCGCTCGCCCGCGTCGAGCACGAACGTGTAGTTCAGGCCGAGCGGGCGGGCGAACGACACCCAGCTTTCGAGAAGAGATTGCGTCATGCCGTCACGCTCAGCTGCCCTTTCCGGCCTGTTCGTGCAGCTCCTGCAGATAGGACTGCGGCGGCGTGATGCCCAGGCGCTTCTCGGTTTCGATGAGCCAGCCGCTGCGGTGCCATTCGCGGATCACCTTGTCCACCGCGGCGATGGTGTCCGTCTCGCCCTTGCGGGTCCAGACGACCGAGTTGGCCGGCAGGATTTCCGTGGTGATGGGCGCATGGAAATCCGCCCATTCGGCGTTGCTCTTGAGCAGCGGATGGATCAGCGTGGAATCATGCACGGCCGCCACGCACAGCCCGCCCTTCAGCGCGAGCAGCGAGTCCGATGAGGTCTTGTAGCCTTTGACCTCCGCGCCATACTCGCCCGCCAGCGGCTTGGCGTAGCTCGAGCCCTGCGACACGCACACCGGCTTGCCGCGCAGGTCCTCCCAGGTCTTGATGCCGCTGTTCTTGCGCGTGGCGGCCGCGCCGCCCACGCGATAGAACGGCGTCGGGGCATAGCCCAGGATCTCGGCACGATCGGGATTGAGCTCCATCGAGGCGATCAGCAGATCGACCTTGCCCGAGATCAGGAACTGCACCCTCGTGGGCGTCTGCACCTGCACCAGCTCCACCGGCACGCCCAGGCCTTCGCCCAACTTGCGCGCCAGCTCCGGATTCCAGCCCACCAGTTGCTGGGTCGAGGGATCGAGCGAACCGAACACGCCGCCGTTGGCGAGCACGCCGATCGTGACCTTGCCGCGCTCGCGGATCTTGTCCTGCGTGGCGTCGGCATGCGCCAGCCCCATGCCGAGCAGCAGGCCCAGCGCCGCGCCCGCGCGCCACGCGACACGGCGCGCCTGACGATGCAGGCGGCGGGAGGCCGAACGGCGTTGGAATTCTTGTCGTGCCATGAGTACATCACCTCGCAGGTCGATTGAAGCAAGTCGGAAAGTGCGCCCATCGTGCGGTCCGCCGGCCGGCAAGACAAAGAACGCTTTCAACTATGGATATGAGCGGGCGCTGGCGTGACGGGGCGCGCATTCCGACTTTGCATATGCGCTTTGCTTCGTAGCCGCGCCCCCGGGGGCCCTTCTACGATCGGCAGTCCGTCGCCTTCCCCCTGCCCGGCCGTTCCGATGCCTGATTTCTCCGTCTCCGCCCGCCCCTCGCGCCTGCCCGTGCTGACTCGCGCGGCGGGCCGTGCGCTGCTGCACGCCCTGCCCACGGTCGTGGGTGTGATCCTGCTGAGCTTCTTCCTGATGCAGGCCATTCCGGGCGACGCCGCCGACGTGATCGCCGCCGAATCCGGCTCGGCCACCGCCGACAGCATGGCCGCCACCCGCAAACACTTCGGCCTGGACCTGCCGATGCTGCAGCAGCTGGGCAACTATCTGCATCACCTGCTGCGGCTCGACCTCGGCCTCTCGCCGCGCTACAACACCCCGGTCGTGGACCTGATCGCGAGCCGCATCGGCAACACGGCGCTGCTGATGAGCACCGCGCTCGGCGCCGCCCTGCTCGCGGGTCTCGTGCTCGGCACGGTCATGGCCACCTTCGTGGGCCGCTGGCCCGACCGCATCCTGTCGCTCGCGGCGCTGCTGCTGTATTCCACGCCCGGCTTCTGGCTCGGCCTGATGGCAATCATTCTGTTGTCGGTGCAACTGGGCTGGCTGCCACCGGGCGGTGTGGGCACGCTGGGCGGCGACGCCCACGGGCTTGCGCACGTGCTGGATGTGGCGCGCCATCTGGTCCTGCCCACGCTGGCCCTCGCGGGCTTCTATGTGGCGATCTTCGCGCGGCTGACCCGCGCCTCGATGCTGGAGGTCAGCCGCCAGGACTTCGTGCGCACCGCGCGCGCCAAGGGTCTGGCGCCGCTGGCAGTCACGCTGCGGCACATCCTGCGCAACGCGCTGATGCCGGTGCTGACGGTGGCCGGCCTGAACTTCGGCACGCTGCTGGGCGGCGCCGTGGTCGTCGAAACCGTGTTCAGCTGGCCCGGTCTGGGCCGCCTCGCCTACGAATCGGTGATGGCCCGCGACTACGTGGTGCTCATGGGCATCCTCATCCTCTCCTCGCTGCTCGTGATCGTCGCCAACATCGTGGTGGACCTCGCCCAGACCGCGCTCGACCCGCGCGTCCGCAGCCGCTGACGTCCCCCCACGCCAAGACTGGACACCCATGAGCCTCACCGCACTCGCCCGACCCGCCCCCTGGCGCGCCACCGCGCTCGGCCGCTTCCTGGTCAACCCCGCCGCGCTCGTCGGCCTGGCACTGCTGGCCGTCGTCGCCGGCGCCGCGTTGACGGCGCCCTGGCTGTTTCCCGCCGATCCGCTCGACATGGTGAGCACGCCGCTGACCTGGCCGGGCGCCGACGCGGCCTACCCGCTGGGCACCGACACCATGGGCCGGGACGTGGCCGCGGGCCTCGCGCACGGGGCGCGCGTGTCGCTGCTGGTCGGCCTCGCGGCCGCCGCGCTCTCGCTCACGATCGGCGTGGCCGTCGGCGCCGCGGCCGGCTATTTCGGCGGCTGGGCCGACCGGGTGCTCGTGCGCATCACCGAGCTGTTCCAGACGATTCCCGCATTCCTGCTCGTCATCGTGATCGTGGCCATCGCGCAGCCCTCCGTGGCCGTGATCGCGCTGGCGATCGGCGTGTCGTCGTGGCCGGTGGTGGCGCGGCTGGTCCGGGCGGAGTTCCGTTCGCTGGTGCACGCGGAGTTCGTGCTGGCGGCGCGCGCGCAAGGCTATGGTCATGCGCGCATCGTGCTCGCCGAGATCCTGCCCAATGCGCTGCCGCCCATCATCGTGACCACCTCCGTGCTGGTAGCCAATGCCATCCTGATGGAATCCGCCCTGTCCTTCATGAGCCTGGGCGACCCCAACGTGATGTCGTGGGGCAGCATGATCGGCGACGCACGCGAGATGCTGCGCACGGCCTGGTACCTCGCCGCCCTGCCCGGCCTGTCCATCGTGGCGACGGTGCTCGCCCTCAATCTGCTGGGCGACGCCGCCAACGACGCCTTCAACCCCAGGCTGTCGCGCTGACGCCCGCCCCGGAGTGTTCCCTCGCATGACCCGTTCCGTTCTCCCGCCGCTTCTCGAGGTCTCCGACCTGCACGTCCGTTTCGCCACGCCCGGCGGCGTCCACCATGCCGTGCGCGGCCTGAACCTGACGCTGGCCGCGGGCCAGACCCTGGCGCTGGTCGGCGAGTCGGGCTGCGGCAAGTCCACCACCGCGCTCGCCCTGTTGCGGCTGCTCGCGCCGGGCGCCGCGGTGGCGGGCGCGATGCACCTCGACGGCCAGGCCCTGCACGATCTGCCCGAGCCGGCCTTTCGCCGCCTGCGCGGCCGCGACATCGCCATGATCTTCCAGGAGCCGATGACCTCGCTGAACCCGGTGCACACCATCGGCGCCCAGATCGCCGAGGCCATCCGTTGCCACGAAGACCTGGACCGCGCCGCGCGGCACGCGCGCGTGCTGGAGCTGCTCGAACGCGTGCGCATCCCACGCGCGGCACAACGGCTGCACGACTATCCGCATCAGCTCTCGGGCGGTCAGCGCCAGCGCGTGATGATCGCGATGGCGATCGCGTGCCGGCCGCGCCTGCTCGTCGCCGACGAGCCCACGACCGCGCTCGACGTGACCGTGCAGGCGCAGATTCTGGCCCTGCTCGACGAGCTGCGCCACGACCTGGGTATGGGGCTGCTGCTCATCACGCACGACCTCGGCGTGGTGCGCGAGCGCGCCGATCAGGTCGTCGTGATGCACGACGGCGTGGCCGTCGAGCGGGCGCCGGTGCAACGCCTGTACGCCGCGCCGGCCCACGCATACACGCGCGGCTTGCTTGCGGCCTCGCTGCACACGCGCATCGATGCGCGCGCCCGCAGTGAACGGCTGCCCGAGATCCGGGTGCGACGCGATGCCGACGGCACGCCGCGGGAATTCGAGGTGGTGCAGCCCGCGGCCGCGAGGGCGGCGGCCGGCGTACCGGCGGCCGGCGCTCCGGCGGCCGGCGTACCGGCGGCCGCCGCTGCGGCTACCGGCGTACCAGCATCTGGCGCTGCGGCTGTCGTAGCGAAGGCACCCGCTCCGTTGCTCAGCGTGCGCGGCCTGCAGACCCGCTACGAGGGGCGCGGCGGCCCGGTCATGGCGGTCGACGGCGTCGATCTCGACGTCTGGCGCGGCGAAACCCTGGGGTTGGTCGGTGAGTCCGGCTGCGGCAAATCGACGCTGTCGCGCACGCTGCTGCGACTGACGCCCGCCCACGCGGGCCACGCGCTCTTCGACGGCACCGACCTGCTTGCGCTGCGCGAACGCGACCTCAAGCCTTGGCGTCGCCAGGTGCAGATGGTGTTCCAGGATCCGTACGCCTCGCTCAATCCGCGCCATAGCGTCGGCACCATCCTCGGCGCCGTGCAGAAGGCGCACGGGGTCCGCGACCGTCACGAACGCGCGGCGCGCACCGAGCAGATCCTGCGTCAGGTGGGGCTGCCGGCCGACGCGGCGCGCCGCTATCCCAATCAGTTCTCGGGCGGCCAGCGCCAGCGCATCGGCATCGCGCGTGCGCTCATCGTGCGGCCCCGGCTGCTGGTGCTCGACGAACCCGCGTCGGCACTCGACGTTTCGGTGCAGGCGCAGATTCTCAATCTGCTGTCGGACCTGAAGGCCGAGCTCGGCCTGAGCTACCTGTTCATCTCGCATGACCTGGCCGTGGTGCGCTACTTCTGCGATCGCGTGATGGTGATGCAGGCCGGCCGTATCGTCGACCAGGGCACGCCCGACGCGCTCTGGCACGATCCGCGCCATCCCTACACCCGCGAGCTGCTCGCCGCGATGCCCGGCGCGCAGGACGAGGTGCCCCGGCAGCGCCGGGCCTGACCCGGACTCGCCGCGACGCCGGGCCACTGCGCACGCGGCGCAGCGCCTATGCGCGCGGGCGCTGCCGTTGGCGCGCCAGGGCCTGGGCCCGGCGGCGCTTGGCCCAGAGCCACACGCCGGTGACGCTCAGCAAGACGGTCACGACGCCGACCAGCGCCACGGCCACGCGCAGCGGCCAGCCCCACATCGCGGCCATGTGCAGGCTGGTCAGCCAATGCTTGACGCTGTCGCCGGCCGCGCGCCCCCGCGGCAGGAAGTGGCCCACCTCGTCGCCGCTATCGGCGCGGAAGTAGACCGACGTGGCGCCACTGCGTTCGCGCAGATCGCGCGTGCTGACCACGGTATAGCGGTACAGATTGCGGCGCGCGTCCAGGGCGAGCCAATGCTCGCGCCGCACCTCGAAGCCCTCGTGTGCCGCGAGCCCCGCCATCAATCGGCGGCCCACGGCCCGCGCCGCTTCCGTCTCCATCGGCGCCGATGGCCCCGAGCGCGCCGCGGTGGAGGCGGCGGCCGGCGTACCGGTGGCCGGCGTGCCGGCGGCCGGCGTACCGGTGGCCGGCGTGCCGGCGGCCGGCGTACCGGCGGCGGGCGTACCGGTGGCCGGTGCCCCCGCGCCTGTCCCAACGACGCGCTGCGGACTTGCCGCCTGCCGCCGCGGATCCGGCTGATACGCCAGCGCCTGCCGCATCACCGGGTCGTACACCTGGGGCAGGCTCAGCGCCACGCTGCTCCACGCCATGGCCGTGAGCGCGCCCCACAGCCACAGCCCGCCGGCCCGATGCAGATCGAAATTGCGCTTGTGCGCGCCGGACCGCAGGCGCAGCTGCCAGGCCGGCCGCCAGCGTTGCCACCAGCCCGGCGCGCCCGGACGCGCGGCCGCGCGCGCGGGCAACGTCAGCCAGGCGCCGACGAAGCCGTCGAGTGTCCAGAGCAAGGCCACGATGCCCAGCAGCAGCTCGCCCACGCCCTCCACCATCAAAGCCGCATGAATACGATGCAGCACCGGCATCAGATTGCGCAGGCCCTGGCTGGCGTCGCCCCAGCGGCGGTCGCCGCGGATCTCGCCGGTGTAGGGATCGATGAACACCTCGTGCAGCACGGGCGCGCCCTCGCCGGTCTGCGCCCATACCGGAAAGGCGAGCGTGCCGCCGGCGGGCACCGACAGCGGCGTGGCGGGCATCAGCGCCCCGGGCCACGCCTGCCGCACGCGTTCGCGCAGAACCATGACATCGAGCGGCGCGGCGCCCGGCGCGGGCGCCGCGGCGTCATGCAGCCCGGGCGCGGTGGCCCGGTCGAGATCGCCGTACCAGGCGAGGGGAATCCCGGTCAGGCCGACCACGACGAGGAAGCCGGCCAGGACCAGGCCGGTCCAGCGATGCAGGCGTACCAGCGCGCCACGCACGGGAATCACCAGCGGTAGCTCACCGTCCCGATGATGCGGCGGGGTTCACCGTAGCTGCACGTGCCGGTGTAGCAAGTCGACGGAATGTAGGTCTTGTCGGTGAGGTTGGTGACGTTCAGGGCGTAGACCCACGGCCCGGTCTCGTAGCTCACCCGCGCGTCCACCACGGTGTAGCCCGCGCCACCCAGCCAGTCGCGCGAGGGCCGGTCCGGGCGCGCGGACACGTAGCGCAGACCCGCACCGGCCTTCAGCCCCTGCAGCACCCACTTCGACAGATTCACGTCGGTCCACAGCGAAGCCACATGACGCGGCGTGTTGAAGCGCTCGCCCTCCTCGCCCGGCACATTGCTCTTCAGCACTTTCGCGTCGGTGAAGGTATACGCGGCGATCACGTCGATCTGCGGCGTGACCCGGGCGCGAGCCTCGAGTTCGAGACCGCGCGAGCGCACCTTGCCGGTCTGCACCGAGAAGGTCGGATCGAACGGATCCGCCGTCAGCACGTTCTTGCGCTCCAGGTCGAACAGCGCCGCGCTCAGCATCATGTCTTCACCGGCCGGCTGGTAGCGCAGCCCGATCTCGTACTGCGTGCCGCGGCTGGGCTCGAACGTGTTCTCGTTGCGATCACGTCCGCTGGTAGGCTCGAACGACTGGCTGAAGCTGGCATACGGCGCGAGACCGTTGTCCGCCAGGTAGACCACCCCGGCACGGCCCGTGAAGGCCGAATCGCGATCCTGCGCATCGCTGCCCGGCGCGTGAAGCGCGCGGTTCTCGGCGCGCGCCCGATCGTAGCGTCCGCCCAGCAGCACGACGACCTTGTCGGCGATCTTGAGCTGATCCTGCAGGTACAGCCCCAGGCGATGTTCGGTGTTGCGCCGTTGTTGCCACGGCAACGCAATCACCTCGTTCTGATACACAGGGTTGTAGACATCGATGGCCGGCAGCGCGCCGCGCAGCCGGTCGCTGTTGTAGGTGGAACGTGTGTAGTCGAAACCGGCCAGAACGGTATGCGCCACCGGGCCCGTCTGGAATTTCTTCTCGAGGTTGGTGTCGGAGGTCTGCACCGTGGTGCGATCGTCGAAGCCGCGCGCCTGGCGCGCCACCCGGCGCTGGGTGGCCGCATCGACGTCACCGCTCAAGAGCACGTAGCGCATTTTGAGATCGGCGTCGTAATACCGCAGCGATTGGCGGAACTTCAGCGTGTCGTCGAACGCATGCTCGATCAGCAGCGCGGCCGAGGTCGACTCCACATCGAACGTGTTGTGGTTCGGCTCGCCAAGAAAGCGCCGGCGCGGGATATCGCCGTTGGGGTTGGTCCAGAGCGTACCGGTCACCGGTACCGCCGGCGGATAGAGCGTATCGCTGCGCTGGTAGTTCGCCAGCAAGGTCACCGACGTCGCGGCAGAGGGGCGCCACGTGAGCGCCGGCGCAAAGTAGCTGCGGTTGTCCTTGCTGTGGTCGAGGAACTGCTTGCTCTCGCGGAACAGACCCGTCACGCGGTACGACCACTCCCCCGCCTCGTCGATCGGGCCGCCGATGTCGGCCGAGATCTGGCGCCGATCGAAGCTGCCGGCATCCAGATTGATCTCGCCCATCGCTTCGGAGGGTGGACGCTTGGTCACGGTGTTGATGATGCCGCCGGGCGCGGCGGCGCCGTACAGGACCGAGGAAGGTCCGCGCAGCACCTCGATACGCTCCAGCCCGTACGGCTCCTGCTTGCCGTTGTACTGGTTGATCATGTAGCGCATGCCGTCGCGGTAATAGCTGCCGGTCTGCGGGTTGGCCTCGAAGCCCCGGATGCTCATGGTGTCTTCGAACATCGAGTTCACGGACACGACGCCCGGCATGATGCCCGGCGTATACCCCAGCGCCTCCTGCAGCGTCTGCGGCTTTTGATCGCGCATCTGCACGGAGCTCACCACCGAGATCGATTGCGGCGTCTCGATGATGGGGGTGTCGGTCTTGGTGCCCGTGGCGCTGCGGGTGGCCGCCACGCCGAACACGGGACCATCGGGCCGTTCGTGGTAGCCCGTCACGCCGATCGGTGCGAGCTCGACGATGTCCTGGCGCGCCTGGCGCAGCACGTATCCGCCGTCGGGCAGGCGATCGGCCTGCAAGCCGGTGCCCGCCAGCAGCGCCGTGAGACCCGCCTGCGGCGAGTAACTACCGCGCACCCCCGGGCTGCGGCGCCCGCTGGTGAGATCCCCGTGACTGCTCACAAACAGGCCGGCCTCGGCGGAGTACCGGTTCAGCACCTGCGCCAGCGGGCCGGCCGGAATGTCGAACTGCCGCACCTGCGCGGCGGCGCCCGCCGCCTGCGCCTGCGCCATCACCGGCCAGGCGCACAGGGTCAGGCTGGCCGCGAGGGTCAGCGCCGCGTACCGGCCTGGCCGCCAGGCCGGTCGCGAGGAAGAGATCGGGGAATTACGAGAAGAGATGAGCATGCCACGCGTCCGCTACAGGGTGTTGAGTGCCTATAGGCCGGATGAGCGACGCGAAAGCGGCAAACGATTTTGTAACAGCCGGGCGTTCACGCGCGCTGCAGGCGCGTCCACCACGGCAGGGGCTGGCTGACCCGCAGCGACAGGCCTTCCGCCAGCATGCGCAGCGCGCGCTCGGGATCCCGCAAGGGAAACGTGCCGGTCACGGGAATGGACGCCACCGCGTCGTCGCAGCCGAGGTGGCCGCGCCGGTAACGCCCCAGCTCCGCCAGCACCTCGGCCAGCGGCATGTCTTCGACCTGCAGGATGCTGCGGGTCCAGTTCTTGTCCTGCGGCGTGGCCTGCGTGGGCGCCGCGACGCCGTGCGCGCCGCCGCGCACCCGCATGCCCGCATCGACGCGATAGCCCGCGGGCGTGCCGTCGGCAAAATGCGCCTGCACCGCCCCCTCGAACACCGCCAGCGTGGTCTCGCCGTCCAGGCTGCGCACGTTGAAGCGGGTCCCGAGCGCCTGCATACGCCCCTCGGCGGTGTCCACCACGAAGGCCCGCCCGGGATCGCTCGCCGTCGAGATCATGATTTCGCCGCGCAGCAGCACCAGGCGGCGCAGCGCGGCAGAATAATCGACGCGCAACGCCGTGTCGGTATTGAGCTGAACGCGGGTGCCGTCGGCCAGCGTGACATCGTGCGAGCCGCCCACCGGCGTGCTCAGATCGGCGCGCCACGCGGCCAGCGTGCGGCGCCCGACCGGCGTCCCCGCGACGCCCCAGGCCAGTCCGCCGGTCGCGCCGGCGATGAGCGCCAGCGACAGCAGGCGGCGCCGGTCGCGGCGCCCCTTGGCGGCCGCCTCCAGGCCAGCCAGGCTGGCCTCGCGGCTCAGGGACTGGGCCGACAGCGCCTCGAAGCCCGCGCTGATCGCTTCGACCCGTTGCCAGGCCGTGCGGTGCGCCGGGTCGACGGCGAGCCAGGCACGCCAGTCGGCGCGTTCGCGCTCGCTCGGCGCGCCCGAACTGAGCACGGCGTACCAATGGGCGGCGGCTTCGAGCACGCGGTTTTGGGCGACAGCCTGCGCGCGCATCAGGATGGCGCTCCGTCCGCGGCCGCGGGCCCGGCGGCCGGCGCGTCGCGCAGGAAACACAGCATGGCGCGCGCGATGTCGCCGCGTATCGTGCGTTCGGACACGCCCAGCTCGGCCGCGATCGCGGCGTGGGTCATGTCATGCAGTTTGTGCATCAGGAAGGCGGCCCGGGCGCGTGCGCCCAGACGTTGCAGGGTGCGGTCGATCTCCACCAATGCCTGCAGCGCCTGCAGCTGGACCTCGGGCGAAGGATGGGTCTCTTCCGGTCGCGCCGCCAGCGTCTCGGCCCAGGCCTGTTCGATGTCGCGCCGGCGCCAGAAGTCGACCAGCAGGCCGCGCGCGATCGTGCTCAGAAAGGCGCGCGGCTCACGCACGTCGGCAACCGGCTGGCGCCGCGCCAGCAAGGTCAGAAACGTGTCATGGCTGAGGTCGGCAGCCTGGTGGTGGTCGTGCAGCCGCCGATGGAGCCAGCTCTGCAGCCACCCGCAATGAGCGCTGTAGAGAGCCGATACCGTCGCGCCGGCTGCGTGCTCGCGGTCCGGCACGGGGGGCACTCGTGTTGATAATGATATTTATTATTACACAAGCGCGGCGGCGCCGGCGACCCCTTCCGACGCCGATCACACAGCGTCGCCGCCCGGCCGATCCGGCCGGCGCGAGGCGCAGGCACGAAACATGCCGCGTGCGCCATTCGGCGCCGCGTCCCCACACCGGCGCCGCCTCGCGCATCGCGCGCTCTGGGGTATGCTCAGCGCAGCGAGAAGGCGTACGCGCCGCGATAGACGAGGAGATTTCTCAACAAGATGGGTCCCGGAGCGGAAATGACAGAAGAGAGTCTGCGCGATCGGCGCATTCTGATCGTCGAAGATGAGTACATGATTGCCGAGTTTCTGCAGTACGAACTCGAAGATGCGGGCGCCGTCGTGGCCGGCATGATCGGCAACGTCGACGACGGGCTGCGGCAGGTGCGCGACGGCCTCGCCATGGACGCCGCCATTCTCGATGTGAACCTCGGCGGCCAGGCCGTGTTCCCGCTCGCCGACGAGCTCGCCGCGCGGGGAATCCCCTTCGTCTTCACCACCGGCTACGACGCCTCGTCGATTCCGCCACGCTTCGAGCAGGTGGAACGCTACGTCAAGCCTTACAACACGGCCGCGATGCTGGGCGGCATCGCCCGCATCATCGAAACGGCAGCCTGACGCCCGCGCGCGGGAACGGCGGCGCGCTGCACCCGACGCAGCGGCGCCCGACACAGCGGCGCCCGACGCGGCGGCGCCCGACGCGCCTTCACCGCGGCGCGCACGGGCGCCGCCGCCTCAGTCCCCTTCCGCCTCGTGTGCCTGCGTGTTCGATACCGGCAGCGAAATCAGGCAATGCACGCCGTCCTCGCCCAGCGTGAACGTGGTGCGGGCATGCAACTGATACGGCAACGCGCGCTCGACCAGCTCGCGGCCCTGGCCCGAGCCCCGCGGGGCCGCGTCGGGCGCCGGCATCACGACGCCGCTTTCGCGCCAATCGATGTGCAGCCAGGGCTTGCCGTGCTCGCCGTGCGGCTCCAGGCGCCAGCTCACGGCCAGGCGTCCGCGCGGCTGGCCCAGCGCGCCGTATTTCACGGCATTGGTCGCCAGTTCGTGCACGGCCATCGCCAACATCTGCACGGTCGACGAGCGCAGCCGCACGCCGCTCGGGCCCTCGAGCGTCACACGGCTCGAATGCCCTTCGATGGCGGACAACTCCTCGCGGATCAGCTCATCGAACGCCACCCGGTCGTGATCGTTCAGACGTGACAGCAGGCCCTGCACGCGGCCCAGGGCATCCAGGCGGTCGCCGAAGCGGCGCCGGAAATCACGCAGATCCACGCTGGAACGCACCGTCTTGTCGGCCATCGAGCGCACCACCGCGAGCAGATTGCGCGTGCGATGCTGCAGCTCGGCCACCAGCACCCGCTGCCGGTCCTCGAAGTCGCGCCGCTCGGTGGTCTCGACGGTGGCGCCGATCATGCGCACCGGCCGGCGGGCCACGTCGTAAAAGAACCGGCCGCGCCCGTACAGCCAGTGCACCGACTTGTCCGGATGCACCACGCGGAACTCCTGCACATAGTCGCCGTGCGCCCCCATGGCATTGCGCAGCGCCGCTTCGGCCGCACCGCGATCGTCGGGATGAATGGGCGTCATCCAGGCCTCGTAGCTGGGCACCACGTCGCCCGGCACGTAGCCCGCCATGCGGTACAGCTGGTCCGACCAGTGCATTTCGCCGGTCAGGAGATTCCAGTCCCAGAGGCCCAGCTGGCCCACCTCGACCGCGCTGCGCAGACGATCCTCGCTCTCGCGCAGCGCGCTTTCGGCGCGCGCGCGCTCCACGGCGGCCCAGGTGCGCTCGGCCACTTCTTCGAGCAGCGCGACATCGCCGGCGCTCCAGTCGCGCGGCGCGTCCTGATGCACGCCCAGAAAGGCCACCAGCCGCCCCTCCTTCACGAGCGGCACCTTGATGAGCGCTGCCACGCCGACGCGCAGATACGCGGGCAGGTCCAGCGGCGACAACAAGTTCCACTGTTCGACATCGCGTACCGCCAGGGTGCGTCCGTTGCCCAGCGCCGTGCACGGCCCGATGCCGAACTCATCGAGGCGGAATTGCGTGGGTATCGCGCTCGCGAGGTCGCTCCGATATTCGGCGTTGACCGTCACCGACCCCGCCGGGTCGATCTCGGCATAGAACGCGCGGTCCACGCCGAGATACTCGCCCAACTGGCGCGCGGCCTCGCGCTGGATGGCCTGCGGCGACGCCAGCGGACGCAGCGCGTCGGCCAGCTTGAGCTGCATGCGCTGGCGCTCTTCCCGCTCGTGCAGCGCCTGCTGCAGCCGCTTTTGCTCGGTGACGTCGAGGTGGGCGCCCACCAGGCGCACGGCCCGGCCCTGCGCATCGCGTTCGATGTCCGCGCGTGCGTGGATCCAGCGCGTGTCGCCGTCGGAAGGCCGGATGATGCGATATTCGTTGTCGTAGAACGTGGCGTTACCGGCCAGCGCATCCATCAGGATCCGTTGCGAGCGCAACCGGTCTTCGGGATGCAGGCGCGCCAGCCATTGCTCGTGCGACTCTTCGATCGAATGCGGCGGCAGCCCGTGCAGGCGCAGATACTCGGGCGAGCGCCAGCTGCGCAGGCCGCCGGCCACGTCGATGTCCACGCCGCCCACTTCGCCGATGCGCTGAACCCGCGCCAGATCGGCCTCGCGCTCGCGCAGCCGGGCCTCGGCCTGTTTGCGCTCGTCGATATCGAGGTTCATGCCGAGCCACTTGACGATCTTGCCGTCGGGCGCGCGCACGGGCGCGGCGCGCACGTTGGTCCAGCGGTAGCCATGGCTGGCGGCATGCCAGAGCCGGAACTCCGCGTCCACGTTCGTGCCATGCGCCAGCGCCTCGCGCCAGGCGCCATCGGCCAGCGCCCGATCTTCGGGATGGATCGCGATGAGCCCGCCGTTATCGAGCCACTGCTCCACGGTCTGGCCGGTATAGCGGCGCCAGCTCGGGCTGTCGGCCACGATCCGTCCGTGGCTATCCGTTTCCCAGATCGCCTGCGCGATCCCTTCGATGAGGCCGATGTAGCGGTCTTCGCTGTGCTGCAGCGCGTCTTCGGCGTGCGCGAGGTCGTCCTGCGCGCGGCGCAATTGCAGGCTCACGCTGGCGGCGGCCGCCTCCTCGGGGTCGTACAGCAACTGGGCCAGCTCGCGATGGCGCCCCAGGAATTCAACCATGTCCGGCTCGATTTCGAGCTCAGGATGGGTATCGCTCCAGTGATGCGCCGCGCGGGTATAGGCCAGCAGCGCGTTCACCGGCTCGTAATAAACGTCGCCGATCAACTCGCGCACCGCCGCGCCGGCCCGCCGCGCGTGCTCCGGCGCGAGGAACATGAGCGTCAGCGCGTCGTAGAGCTGTGTGTCGAGATGCGAGCCCGGTTCGGGCAAGGGCCCCGGCGTGGGATATGCCTCGAGGGCCCGCAGCGAGCGCTCGGCGGCCGACGCGTCGGGCACGGGCCGCCGCAGCAACCCCAGGATCGCCTCCATGCTGAGCGGCACGGCTTGCGGATCGCCGGCGGCGTGGCCCTGCCCCGCCAGAAAGCCCGTATGGCGCACGATGCAATAGCGCGTGCGGCAGAAACGGGACAGGTAGACGAACAGCCGCTCCTTGAACAGGGACGGCAGCGGGTTGTCGATATAAGCCGAGCGGGCGAACGGCCAGAGCGGATGCACGCGGTCGTACGCGCCGGGCAATGCACGAAAGAAGTTGGGCAGCACGCCAAAGCGCTGGCGCACTTCCTGCTGGTACTGCAGTTCGTGTGAGGGATCTACACTTGCGGCCATCGGATTCCGTCTCGACCTCGGGTCAGCATGCCCGGACTCGATCGGTCCGTCGGATGCGCGTTTCCCTGATTCTAGATGGAACGCCGCGACGCGGTGATGGCGAAGCGCCGGCCAAGCCCCGCGGGCGACCCGCGACGAGGCGGGTGAGCGTTCATGGACCGCCGTGTTACCGCATAAAGCGTGCCGCGAATACGACGTCCGGTGTCCGGCTCAACGCCCCCGGCCCACCGGCAACAGCGGCGTGCTTGCCAGGCGGCGCGCGTTCGCCGTCGCCTTGGCGTGGATCGGCGCCAGCCCCTTGCCCAGCACGCCCAGCCCCGCCTGTTGCCACTGCCGGACGAACTGGCCGGTATTGCGCGAGCCCAGCCACGGGGCGAAGCAGGCCGCCCACCACTGCAGCGCGAGCGTCTGGCCGCTCACCATGCTGGCCCAGGCCATCGCGTTCCAGGCCTGCGCGAAGGCGCCGGCCTTTTCCATGCCCATGAGCGTGAATTCCTTGCGGTCGCGTTCCGACCAGGGGTGGCCCGCCAACGCCAGCCGGGTCATTCGATGCGCGATGACCTGCGGCGCGGCCAGCGCCAGTTCGGCGGTATTGCGGAATAGCGATGCGGCACTGCCGCGACGTCGGGATGCCATGGCGGAAACTCCTCGAGGACCGCACCGTTCGTGGCCGAGCCGGCCGCGGTGGAGGTGCGTGCCCCCGGGCGCAGCAAGCGCCATGCCGCAATGCAACATCGCGGAATCATTTCAGCGCGACGCCGGCGCCGGCCAGCACGCGGCGATAGGTCGCGATGTCCTCGGCCACGGTGCGGTCGACGTCCTGCGCGGGCGTGGCCGCGAGCGTGAAGCCCAGGTTCTCGAGCAAAGTGGCGGTCTCGGGCTCGCGCAGCACGGCGACCACGTCGCGATTGATGCGGTCGATCACCGGGCGCGGCGTACCGGCCGGCGCCGACAGCCCCTGCCAGCTCTCCACTTCGTAGCCGGGCAGCCCCGCCTCCTGCAGTGTGGGCACATCGGGCAGCGCCTTGGAACGATAGCGGGTGGTGACCGCCAGCGCGATCAACTTGCCGGTGCGCACGTTTTCGGTCGCGGCGGCCAGTGTGATCAGCATCGCGTCGACGTGGCCGCCCAGCAGATCCAGCGAGGCCGGGCCGCCGCCCGGATACGGAATCTGGTTGGTCCTGGCGCCGATCCGCTCGTTCAGCAGCTCCACCGCCAGGTGTTGCAGGCTGCCGGTGCCACCCGGCAGCGCCAGCGTGACTTCACCCGGGCGCTTGCGTACCAGTTCGGCAAACTCCTCGAAGGTCTTCACACCCAGGCCCGGCCGCACCACCAGCAGCTGCGGATTGGTGACCGCCTTGGTGACGCCGGTGAGGTCGCGTTGCGGATCGTAGCCGCGGCTGCTCTGCAGCGCGTTGAGGGAAAGCGAGTCGCCGCTCAGCAACAGTGTGTAGCCATCCGGCCTCGCATGCGCGACCGCGGCATTGCCGATGGCGCTGCTCGCGCCGGGCTGATTCTCGACCACCACGCTCTGCTGCCACTTCTCGCCCAGCCGCAGCGCAATCGTACGGGCGAGTTTGTCGGCACTGCCGCCCGCCGAGACCGGCACGATGATCTTGACCGGGCGGTTCGGAAAGCGCGCGGCATCCTCGCCGGGGACCGGCGCGGCGCCCGAGCCCGACCACAGCGCCAGTCCGGCCGCCACGGCCAGGACGGCACCCAGCCCACTTTTCAGAAACGTCTTGCGGTTCATGCTGCTGCTCCTGCGTCGAACACGTTCGGGTGGAATACGCGGTCGGGACAGGGAGACCGATCTCGGTTGCTCGTGCCCTCGTCCGGATGGCGCGTTGTCATGCAGGCAGGATAGGATCGCGCCGCGCGCCCCGCGAAATACCGATGCGCAATGTCTTCATGCGAAACCGCGCCCGAACCGCGCACAGCCAGCATTCATGCGGCACAATGCCGCATCCTCGAAAACCGGATATCCATATGCAGCCCACGTCCCTGCCGTCCGCCTCACGTGATTTCCTCGCGCTGGATGCGCTCGAGACCCGCGATCTGATGGCGATCCTGGAAGGCGCGCAGGACATGGCGCGCTGGTGGCAGGCGCGGCGCGTGCCGCAGGTGCTGGCAGGACGCCGCGTGGCGTTGCCGCCCGCCGGCAACTGGCGGCAGAACACCGCGCTCGAGGTCGGCGTGCAGGCGATGGGCGGCACCTGCGCCAGCGTGCCCGCCGATTGGGGCGACGCGGCACAGGCCGAAGACGCGGGCGCGACACTGGGCGCGTGGTTCGACGTGATCGTGACGGGCGCGCAGCAACTCCCCACGCTGCAGGCGCTCGCGGCCGCGGCGCCCTGCCCCGTCATCAATGCGGGCACCTGGCGCAATCAGCCGCTACCGGTGCTGGGCCATCTGGCCTGGCATCTGCACCGCAACGGTCGTCTCGATGGCATCAAGGTCTGTGCCGTGATGCCCGATTGCGCGCGCCTGCAATCCTGGATCGAGGCAGCGACGCTGCTGCCGATTACCGTGGTGCAGGTCTATGCCAGCCCGTGGCTGGCGCTGCGGCCGGCAGGCACGGCGCCGCGTTTTGTCACCAGCACCGACATGGGCGAGCTCCAAGACGCCGATCTGATCGTGACCGCGCCCGCGCCGCGCGATGCCGCGGCGACACTGCTGGCGCCGTTCCGGCTCAATGCCGCGCTGCTCGACACGCTGCGCCCCGACGTCGACGTGATCGCGGCGCCCGACAGCCATCCCGACACCTGCGATCCCGACACCTGGCGCCATGCGGCATGCACCGGGCCGCTGGCGCACGGCTACGCCCTCCATGCGCAGAACGCGCTGCTGGAGTGGGCGGCAAGCGGGCTATGAGGGGCAACGGGCCGACGGCGCGGCCCGTGAGCGGTCTTAGCGGTAGACCAGTACCGGCAGATCCGTGCCGGCCAGCACCTTCTGCGTGACGCTGCCCAGAAACACGGCGCTCAGCCCACTGCGGCCATGCGAGGCGATCGCGACCAGATCGCAGCCGCGCTCGCGCGCCGTGTCGATGATGGCTTCGGCGGGACTCATGGCGTTGACCGCCACCACGTCACACGTCAGGCCGGACGCGCTGGCGCGCTGGCCCGCCTGCGCCAGCCAGCTCTCGGTCTGCCGCCGCTGTTCGCGCTCGTATTCCTCGAGCGTGCCGCGCAACTGCACCGACTCGCCGCCGGGCGGACGCAGCGGCTGAATGACGCTGATCAGGGTCACGCGCGCGCCCAGCTTGCGCGCGAGCTCGAACCCCTGCACCACGGCCTTTTCGGCCAGATCGGATCCATCGGTGGGGATGAGAATGTGTTCGTACATACCGGTCTCCTGATGGAACGGGCGCGAGCCGCCCGCTCCCCTCGATACTACGGCAGTACGCCGACCCGTCGGCCAACACCTCTCGCACGACGCTTGCGGCCGATCAAACGCGGTGGCGGAACTCAGTCTTCGTGGGTCTCGTGCACGCCCACGGCGCCCTGCTTCCAGTAGCTCGACGCGCGCACCCGCTTCTTGTCCATGCCGTGCTGCTCGACCAGCACGCGGCGCACGTCGCGCGCCGCCGTCGATTCGGCGGCCGCCCACGCATAGCCTTCGCCCGGCGGCAAGGTCAGGCCGGCCACGGCATCCGCGAGGCCCGAGCGCGCGGCCCCGTCACGATGCAGCCACACGATGCGCGTCGCCGCCCGGCTGGCGAGCGCCAGCACGCCGCGGGCATCGATGACCTCGATCACCGCGATGGCCTGCGTGGTGGCGGGCAGCTCTTCCAGGCGGCGCGCGATCGCCGGCAACGCGCTGTCGTCGCCGACCAGCAGATGCCAGTCGAAGCCGGTCGGCACGACGAACGAGCCGCGCGGGCCGCCGATGGCGAGCGTGTCGCCGGCGCGGGCTTGCGCGGCCCAGCTGGTGGCGGGGCCGCTCGCATGCACCACGAAATCGATGTCGAGTTCGCGCCGCGCGGCATCGTAGCGGCGCGGCGTGTAATCGCGCATCACCGGCTTGGGCGCGTCGGCGGGAAACGCGAGGCCCTGCTCGCTCATCGTGGGCAGGACGGCGGCCTGCCCGGGCTCGGGCAGGAACAGTTTGACGTGATCGTCGAACGATGCCGACACGAAGTCGGCGAGGTCCTCGCCGGTGAGCGTCACGCGCACCATGTGCGGCGTGAGGGATTGCACGCGCTGCACCGTGAGCTGGCGCAGCTTGAGGGTGTGACGCACGCGCTCGACGGTGAGATCGGCGGCCGGGGTGGTGAGTGTCGTTTGATTCATGAATGTGATTCCGTATCGCGAGGGGCCCGCACGGCGGGCCGGGTACAGGCAAGCCGCGGCGTCATGGGGCGGCCTCGTCGGTGCCCGGCGCCTCGATGGCCCGCGTGGCCCGCGCCAGAATGGCGGCGATGCGGCGCTGCTCGGCGGGCGCGGCGCCCCCGCGCAACAGCAGCGCCTCGCGCAGCGCCATATGGGCGGCCACGTATTCGGGCGTCCAGCCGGTCTGGCGGTCGGCACCCTCGGCGTCGAGCTCGGGCTCGCCGGCCTCCATCGCACGGCGGATCCAGGCCATCTTGCGGCCCACATGCGCCAGCTTCGCCAGCAACAGCGCGACGCGCGCCTCGTGCGAGGCAAGGTGGTCGAGACCGGCGGCGGTCAGTGCGTAGCGCTTGCGGCTGCCCTCGCTCTGCGCCGTGGCGTAACCGGCTTCTTCGAGCCAGGTCAGGGTGGGGTAGATCATGCCGGGGCTGGGGGTGTAGTAGCCCTGGCTGCGTTCGCCGAGTGCCTTGATGAGCTCATAGCCATGGCTGGCTCCGTCGCGCAGCAGCGCGAGCACCATGAGCTGCAGATCCTCGGAGGAGAATTTGCGCCCGCGGGCCCAGCCGTGGTCGTCGCCGCCACGGCCGGGCTCGCGCCGGGACGTATGAAGGGAATGAGAACGAGCGGGCATGACGAACCTATGTCTTACGATATAGATCGTACGATATATCTTAAGATATATGTTCGTCAAACCACGCAGTGTGTGTCAGCGGCGTGATGGCCTCTGACGGACCGGCGCTCGGTGTAACCGGGCCGGCACGATATGCCGGCGGTCGCGGTCAGAGCAGGCCGAAGCGCGGCTCACCGGTGATCGGATGCACGTCGAGCACACCCGACAGCACCAGACGCGCGTGGTTCATCGCCTCGTCTTCGGAATCGAAGACGACGTTGCGCGGCAAAGGCCAGACGCTTGGCATGCCCTTGGACTCCGGCTTTTCCACGCAGAGTTCGATCGCGTAGCGCCCCTTGGGCGTACGCACCACCTTGCAATGCACCCGAAACGGGCCGAAATCACGCCAAACGCTCTTGCTCATAGGCTACCCCTCTCATGTGCGTGCGCGAACGGGCCCATCGGGCCCGTCGCGGCGTTATCGAAATAAACGGTGTTGCGCGGGCAGGCTCTATAGCCGACCCATAAGGACCAGGATGAGCAGTACGACCACCACAACGCCCAACAGGCCGCTCGGGCCATAGCCCCAGCCGCTGCTGTAAGGCCAGCTCGGCAGCGCCCCGATGAGGAGCAGAATCAACACGATCAAAAGTATGGTGCCCATTAGGATCTCCTTGTCCGTTATCTGGAAACGGGCCGCGCCGCCCCGACCCTGGGACAGACGCGGCCCCTCGGGTTAGCGATCAGCGTTGCTGATTGCCCTTGCCCGAGTCTTGTTGCCCGCTCTTATTGCCGCCGGCGGGATTGCCGGGCTGCTGCGGAGCATTCTTGTCGCGCATGTTTTCCTGGGCCTGTTGACGCTGGCCGGGATTCTGCGGTTTCTGCTGGTCGGGCTGACGCTGCTGACTCATGGTGTGTCTCCTGAGTGTTGACAGACAGGCGGTGATTCCGCCGAAGCCCCTTTCGCAAGTCGCGTGCCCGGGCCGGATGGCGCGTTGCAGGCGGCGACTTGCCGGCCCTGACCGGGCGGCCTTACGGCGCCGCCCTGCTGCCCCAGGCTCGCTCACTGCACCTTTTGCGGCGTCTCGGGTTCGCCCGGCGGCAGGTCGACTTCGGGCTCGTCGGTATCGGGATCGACGGGCAGATCGCCCGGGGGCGAGCCCGGCGGAATGGGATCGGGACGCGGCGGCACGTGCATGCGGAGCGTGTGCGCGGCGAGGCTATCGTTGGGCAGAATCAGATGAAGCATATCGGTCTCCTTGGACGCGGCGCACAGTGCGGTCGCACCGTCGCTCTCGCAAGTGTCATGCCCAGCCGGTGAAAAACATCGTGGGCATGACGCTTGCTCTGGGTGCCGTCTCGCACACTGGAGCCCGCCGCATGACCGCACCCCCACGGGAGTCACTCGCCCCATCGACCCCGGCCTCTGGCGCCGCTGACGCACCTCGCGCCGCGGGCGTGATCAAGGTCCTGACCGTCAACACGCACAAGGGATTCACGCAGTTCAACCGGCGCTTCATGCTGCACGAACTGCGGGAGGCACTGCGGCAGGCGGCGCCCGATGTCGTCTTTTTGCAGGAGGTGCTGGGCGAGCATCAGCGACATGCCGCGCGTCACACCGACTGGCCCACGACCTCGCAGTACGAATTTCTGGCGGACAGCCTGTGGCAGGACTTCGCCTACGGCCGCAACGCCGTCTATCCGCACGGCCATCACGGCAATGCGGTGCTCTCCAAGTATCCGATCATGCGTTACGACAATCACGATGTAAGCGAAGGCCCCCACGAGGCGCGCGGCCTGTTGCACTGTGTGCTCGCGGCGGGCGCCGATGGCGCCCCGGTGCACACGGTGTGCGTCCACCTGGGCCTGCGCGAATGGCAGCGCAAGCGGCAGATCGCGCGGCTGTGCAGCCTGATGGCGGAGCTGCCGGACAACGAGCCGGTGCTCGTGGCCGGCGATTTCAACGACTGGCGCCTGCGTGCCGAAAGCGTGATGCGCCGCTGCGGCGCCGCCGAGGTGTATGCCACGCGTTATGGCCGGCCGGCCAAGACCTTTCCGGCGCGTTGGCCGCTGCTGCGCCTGGACCGGATTTATGTTCGCAACGTGCGCAGCTGGCGCGCGCTGCCCCTGGCCTCGCGCCCGTGGTCGCAGCTGTCGGACCACGTGCCGCTCGCCGCGGAGATCTCGCTATGATGAACATGCCCTGGCGCGACGGCAACACGTTCAAGCTGCTCATCAATGGCGGCGAGTATTTCCCGGCGGTGATCGAGGCCATCGGACAGGCAAAGACCGAGGTGCTGGTCGAAACGTTCATCCTGTTCGACGACCCGGTCGGACAGGCGCTGCGCGAGGCGCTCATCGCGGCGGCCCGACGTGGTGTATCGGTGGACCTAACCGTCGACGGCTACGGCTCCGACGAACTGACCGAGCCCTTCATCAAAGGACTGACCGAAGCCGGCGTGCGGCTGCATGTGTTCGATCCGCGGCCGCGCATCCTCGGCATGCGGACCAACGTGTTCCGCCGCATGCACCGCAAGATCGTGGCGGTGGACGAGACCGTGGCCTTCATCGGCGGCATCAACTTCTCGGAAGACCACCTGATCGAGTCCGGGCCGGAGGCCAAGCAGGACTACGCCGTGCGTATCGATGGCCCGCTGGCCGTGGACCTGGCCAACTACGCGCGCGCGGCCCTGGGCCCGCGGCAACGGCGGCGCTGGCGCCGGCGCACCGCAACGCAGGCCGCGCCCGGCGCGGACGGCGTCGGCCGCCTGGTGGTGCGCGACAACGACACGCACCGCACCGACATCGAGCGCTACTACCGCGCCGGCATCCGCTCCGCCCGCGAAGACATCCTGATCGCCAACGCGTACTTCTTTCCCGGATTCAACCTGCTGCGCGATCTCGTGAAAGCGGCCCGCCGCGGCGTACGCGTGCGCCTGATCCTGCAGGGTGAGCCCGACATGCCGGTGGCGAAGTACGCCGCCAGCATGCTGTACGACTATCTCGCGCGCTCCGGCGTGCAGATCTACGAATACTGCGAGCGCCCCTTGCACGGCAAGGTCGCCTGCGTCGATGGCGCCTGGAGCACCATCGGCTCGAGCAACCTCGACCCCTTCAGTCTGGCGCTCAATCTCGAGGCCAATGTGGTGGTGCACGACACCGGACTCAACCAGGCGCTGCGCACGAGCCTGGAGACCCTGATCGCCGACCACTGCAAGCTGGCGCCGCGCCCGTCGCAGTCCGCGCGCCGTCTGCGCCGCCTCTGGTTCGGCGTCGTGATCTATCACTTCCTGCGTCGCTTCCCGGCCTGGGCGGGCAGCCTGCCCGCGCACAAGCCGCGACTCAAGACCCTGGGCCAACAGGCCGACGCCCTGCCGGGCGCCGACACCATCGACAGCGCCACGCCCCGCACCCCCTCGGAGGCGTCATGAACCCGCGCTTCCGCTTCCGGAGTCCGTCATGAGACACCTGCGTACGCACACCCTGCACCGCCTCCGGCGGCGCTGGCAAGGCCACTGGCCCCTCATCAAACGCGTGCTGATCGTGCTCGTGCTGCTGGTGGTGGGAGGACTGATCTTCCACGTGGCCCGCAGTATCGATTGGCCACAGGTGTGGAGCGCGATGCGCGACATCCCTTCGCGCAACATCGCGATCGCGGGCGGGCTGGTGGTGGCGGGCTATCTCGCCTATGCCAGCCTCGACCTGCTCGCCAAGCGCTACACGCGGCACAAGCTCCCGTCGCTGCAGGTCGCCGGCGTGGCCCTGGTGAGCTATGCCATGAACCTGAACCTCGGCGTGCTGGTGGGTGGCCTGGGCATGCGGCTCAGGCTCTACGCCAAACTCGGCGTGCGCAAGTCGGTGGCGACGCGCGTTGCGCTGTTTTCGGCGGCGACCAACTGGATCGGCTATGCCTTCGTGGGCGGCGCCGTGTTCGTCAGCGGCGCGGTGCCGGTCCCGGCCGATTGGGAGATCGGCCGTGGCGTGCTGCGCATCATCGGCGTGGTGATCCTGGTGCTGGGCGTGGTCTATATCGGCTACTGCGCCAGGGCGCGCCAACGCAGCTACCGCCTGTTCGGCCAGCATCTGGTGCTGCCCGGCGGGCGCATGGCGGTGGCGCAGACGCTGCTGGCCGCGCTGTCCTGGACCATCATGGGCACCATCATGTGGGTGCTGATGCAGGGCAAGGCCGACTACGCGGCCGTGCTGGGCGTGCTGTTGTGCACCAGTTTCGCCGCCCTCGTGACCCGCATCCCGGGCGGTCTCGGCACCACCGAAGCGATCTTCATGGCCGCGTTCGCGGGCCAGCTGCCCGGCTATCAGGTGCTGGGCGCCGCCCTCACCTACCGCGCGCTATACGCGGTCGTGCCGCTCGGGGTCGCGGTGCTGGCCTACGGCATCATCGAAACCCGGCTCGCCTGGCGTGCGCGTCACGGCGGCGGGCAAGTGCGGCATTCCTGATCCTGCGGGTGCGGCGGACGCGGGAGCCGTGTCTGCCGCAGCCACCCCGCTTCCTTCCACCCAATAAAAATCGCGGGACGCCGGTACTACCGGTCGTCCCGCGATGTTTTTGTACTGCGTGAATCAGGCGTGCGCTTCGGCGGCGCGATGCCAGGACTGCGACAGGCCTTCGTGCAGGGCGTGCGCGAGCTGGGCCAGACCGCTGTGCAGGTCGCCCTCGATATGCACCCGTACGCACGGACGTCCGCGCGCGCGCAGCTCCTCGAAATCGCCCTGCGCCTGCGCGGCCTGGATCACGCCGAAGTCCAGACCCTGGCCTTCGATGACCTCGGGCTTGGTATCCGCCGTGATGAGCAGGAACACACCGCCGGCCGGGCCGCCCTTGTGCAGCTGGCCGCTCGAGTGCAGATAGCGCGGACCGAAGCCGCCCACCGTGGCGCAGCCGCTGGCGTCGCGCAGCAGGCGGCGCAGCTGTTCGAGCCGGGCTTCGTTCGCGCGGCTGCGCGCGATGTAGGCCAGCACGGCGCCGTAGCCACGGCCGCGCAGCGCCACGAAGTGATGCGCCAGCAGCTCGGCGGCGGAACCCGCGCCGGTCGGCATGCCATAGAAACGCAGCTGGCCTTCGCGCAGCATCGGTTCCGCCACCGGCAAGGCGCCGTCCGTGCGCCACGCCTCGGTCAGTGCGCGGGCCCGCTGCTTAGCGGCCTCGACGTCGGGCTGGTCGAACGGGTTCACGCCCAGAATCGCGCCGGCGATCGCCGTGGCCACTTCCCAACGCAGAAACTCCTGACCGAGCCGCGCGGGATCCGCCAGTTCGAAGAGCACCACGGGATGACCGGCTTCGGCCAGTCGGATCGCACGCGAGCGCACGGCCAGACCGGCCTCGCCGGGCTCGATCAAGGCGATGAAGAGGCGGTCCTCGCCATAGTCTTCGCGCTCGCCGGCCGGCTCGCGGTCCACGGGGATCACACCCCGGCCATATTTACCGGTGGACTCCGCCAAAAGCTGTTCGAGCCAGGCACCGAAAGGCGCCAGACCCGGGGTGGCCAGGATCGTCGCCTTGTCGCGCCCGCACAGCGCCGCTTCGCCGACCAGCGCGCCCAGGAAGAGGCCGGGATTGCTCTCGGGATCGCGCAGCGCGCACGCGCGCAGCATCGGGCGCGCTGCCTTGAGGAATTCGGCCGGGTCGTGACCCAGCAGGCCCAGCGTCACGAGACCGAACGGCGTGAGCACGGAATTGCGTCCGCCGACCGTCGGCTCGCCCTGGAAAACGGCGGCGTAGCCACGCTCGCGGGCATGGGTTTCGAGCGGCGTGCCCGGATCGGTGATGGCGATGAAGCGCTTGCCCGCCTCGGCCTCGCCGAGCTCGGCGCACAGGCGCTCGTGGAAGTAATCGGCCAGCATGCGCGATTCGATCGTCGTGCCGGATTTGCTGGCGACGATGAACAGCGTGCAGCGCAGGTCGATGCGCTGCGCCACGGCCCGGATCTGGGCGCTGTCGGTGGTGTCGAGCACATGCACCCGCATGCCCTTGGCCGCCTTGCCCACGATGTCGACGAGCACTTCGGCGCCGAGGCTCGCACCGCCCATGCCGAGCAGCACGGCGTCGGTGGCGCCCTGGCCGCAGAGCGCCGCGCAGCGCGCGGCCAGCTCGCGCGTAAGCCGTTGCGGCCGGCGCAGCGAGGTCAGCCAGCCCAGCCAGTTGCCTTCGTCGGCGCCCGTCCAGAGGGTGGCGTCGGCACGCCACAGGCGTTCGGTCCAGTGGGCGCGGCGGGCCATGGCGAGCCGCTGAGTGAGCGCCATGCGCAAGGGCGTGGGCAGGCTGTAGGCAAAACGATTCAGCGTTTCGGCGCCGCGGGCAGGTTCATGCACCCGCAACACCGGTGCGCCCGCTACACGGGCGGGACCGCGCGAGTCGATGGAAGAAATCAGCGTGAGAGTCATGATGCGACGGCTCGGGGCCGCGGGAGGAGCCCGTAACCGGGCAATACAGCGGCTGTAGCAAGTCGTGTGCCCGCCGTTGCGGCGCAGCACCGCCGCCGGCCGCTTGTTGCGGCCCCGTTTCCTCTCCGTCGTGAGACTACAGGTACGAGGCTTGCTCTGACGCGTTCATGACGACGCCCACCCGTTCTTCCAGTTACGTCCCCGCGGCGCGCCGCGGCGTGGTCGTACCCTATCCCCGCGCCCAGGCGCCCAGCGAACACGAGCTCGCCTCGCAGGATCAGCTCGCGCGCCGCATTGCGGCATTGCTCGATCTCGATCCCGAGCCCGCCTATCGGCCGGCGCTGCGGCCGCGCTACGGCTCCGTGTATTACGTGCCCGCTCGTACCATCATCGGACGCGCCCGTGCCAGCACGCTCGGCATCGACGGCGAAACCGACCTCTACGGCGGCGTCGTTCCGCACGCCTATGTCGCCACCAAGTCCATCACGCACCCGTTGATCAACGCACGGGCGCGCGCGCCGTCGAGCTGGTCGCGCCGTCTGGGCGAGATGCTCGAGGGCGTCACGCTCGCCGGCTACACCGCGTTCAGCCTGGCCGATGCGCAACGCGCTGGCGTCACCCTGCTCGCGCGCGGCCCGATCCGGGTCAAACAGGTCGAGGCGAATGCCGGCCGGGGCCAGGAAGTGGTGGCGAACGCGGCAGAACTCGAGGCCGCGCTGGGCCGCCTGCAGGAGCCCGTCGTGCGCAGCCTGGGTCTGGTGCTGGAAGAAAATCTGGCCTCGCTCGAGACCTACAGCGTGGGCACGCTGCGCATCGGCACCCTGGATGCCGCCTATGTCGGCACGCAATCGCTCACCTCGGACAACCGCGGCGAACAGGTCTACGGCGGCTCGCGGCTGCGCGTCGTGCGTGGCGGCTGGGACGCACTGCTGGCCCAGACCACGCATCCCGATGAACGCCTGGCTATCCAGCAGGCCCGGGTCTACGACAGCGCGGTGCAGACCTGTTACCCCGCCCTGCTCGCGTCACGGCGCAACTACGACGTCGCGATCGGCGAGGACGAGGCCGGCGACAAACGCGCCGGCGTGCTCGAGCAATCGTGGCGCGCGGGAGGCGCGAGCATCGCGGAGATCGCGGCGCTCGAGGCCTTTGCCGATAACCCCACGCTGCAGACGGTGCAGTCGTATACGCAGGAGCGCTATGGTCAGCCTCAGGTGCAGCCGCCGCGCGGCCACCTGACCTTCCATGCCTACGACAGCACGGTGGGCTTCATTTCCAAATCGGGCGGGCTGAGTCCCGACCAACCCGAGGCCGAGGAGACCCGCCGTGGCGCCCAATAACAACACGATCGGCAATCGCACCGAAATCGCGGTGGAAGGCGCGCCGCCGCTGGCCGGCACGTTCCTCACGCCGCAGACCAAGGTGCCCGGCGTACTGTTCATCCACGGATGGGGCGGCAGCCAGGAATTCGACCTTACCCGCGCTCGCGGGATCGCCGCGCTCGGCTGCGTGTGCCTGACCTTCGACCTGCGCGGCCACGCCGCCACCGAAGCGCAGCGCCGCGAGGTCTCGCGCGAACAGAATCTGCATGACGTGCTGGCCGCGTACGACCAGCTTGCGGCGCATCCTTACCTCGACACCACCGAGATCGCCGTGGTCGGCAGCAGCTACGGCGGCTATCTCGCGACCATTCTGACGACGCTGCGCCGCGTGCGCTGGCTGGCGCTGCACGTGCCGGCGCTGTACCGCGACGAAGAATGGGACCGCCCCAAGGTCGAGCTCGACCGGGATGTCCTGCGCGAGTATCGCCAGCGCGATCTCGGCCCGGCGGACAATCGCGCGCTGGCCGCCTGCGCCGATTTCCCCGGCGACGTCCTGCTGGTGGAGGCCGAGCACGACACCTACATCCCGCATTCCACCATCATGAATTACCGCTCGTCGTTTCGGCGCGCCCACTCGATGACTCATCGCATCATCGACGGCGCCGACCATGCCCTGAGCGACAAGACGGCGCAGCGCGCCTACACGTCCGTTCTGGTCAATTGGGTGACCGAGATGGTGACCGGTGCTCGCCTGAGCGAACCCCGGCCCGTCCCCTGAGCGCTTGCCACCGACGCCATGGATACTGAAATCGAACACCTCGCCCGCTTCATGCGCGAACACGAACTGACGCTCGCCACGGCCGAATCCTGCACGGCGGGTCTGATCGCCGCCACCCTGGCCGACGTGCCGGGCGCCGGCTCGCTGCTGGACTGCGCCTTCGTCACCTACACCGTGCAGGCCAAGCAGCGCGAGCTCGGCGTGAGTGCGACGACGCTGCAGCGGCACAACCTGACCAGCGAGGCCGTGGCCCGCGCGATGGCACTGGGCGCGGCGCGCCGCAGCAGCGCGCGCATCGTGATCTCCAACACGGGCGTGACCGACGATACCGATCCCGACATCGCGCCCGGCACCCAGTGTTATGCCTGGGTGATCAAGGCCGGCGCGGCCGACGCCACGCCCGCCGTCTATACCGAGACCCGCGTGTTCTCGGGCAGCCGCAATGCGATCCGGCGCGCCAGCGCGACGTACGCCCTGCTGCAGATCCCGCGTCATGTGGAGGATTTTCTCAACGGCGGCACGAATGCGCGTGCCGCCTCTTCGGCCGGCCGCGCTTGACGGCCGCCACCACGTCAACGAAGGAGACGTCTCATGAATCAGCGCACGGATACCCAGGCCCAGAAGGACGCCGACAAACCGCAGACGGACGACACGGACCGCACCGAGCAGCAGAGCCACGGCAGCGAGCAGAATCGCAGCAAGAAGGATGGCCACACCTCTCAGATCGGCACCGGCGGCGATCAACAAAGCAGCCGTAATCGCGGCGGTGGCGCCCGCCGCCCCTGATCCCGGCCATCGCGTCCGACATGCCGGCCCGCCCCCGTGCGGCCCGGCGCAAAGAAAGATCGCCCGATTGCCGGGCGATCTTTTTACGTGGGCGCGTGGCACGCGCCAGCGTCAGCCGCGCGACTGTCGCAGCAGCTCGATGAAGGCGCGGTTGAAGGCCGGAATGTCGTCCGGCTTGCGGCTCGACACGAGCTTGCCGTCCTGCACGACCTCCTGATCCTGCCAGTCCGCGCCCGCGTTGCGCAGATCATCGGCCAGCGACGGCCAGCTGGTGAGCTTGCGCCCGCGCACCACCCCGGCCGAAATCAGCAGCCAGGCACCGTGGCAGATCACCGCGACGGGCTTGTTCGCCTCGACCATGGCGCGGGCGAAGGCCTGCGCCTTCGGATGCATGCGAATCTCGTCGGCATTGACCACGCCGCCGGGCAGCAGCAGCGCATCGAACTCCGACGGATCCGCCTCGGCCTGCGCGAAGGTCAGATCGACGTCGAAGCGGTCGCCCGGTTTGTCGTGGTGCATGCCCTGGATGGGGTCGGTCTTGGCCGAGATCAGGATGGTGCGCGCGCCCTCGGCACGCAGGGCATCGCGCGGCTCGGTCAGTTCGACCTGCTCGAAGCCGTCGACGGCCAGGATCGCGACGTTCAGATCTTTCAGTGTTGCCATGCTTGCTCCTTGTCATGTCGCCCGGCCGGACAGGCCGGGCCCGACCGCCTGGGCAGCAACCCCCATGCCTGCCCGGGCATGGCGCTTGCTTGAACGCCCGCCATGAATGCGCCCGAGCTCCTGCCCCTGCCCGCCGCCGCGGGCCTGGTCTACGCCGACGACAGCCGCCCCGGCTATCGCCGCCGGCGCGTGAACGCCAAGACCTTCCATTACCTGGATACCCGCGGCAAGCGCATCACCGACAAGGCGACGCTGGACCGCATTCGCATGCTCGCGATTCCGCCGGCCTACACCGATGTGTGGATCTGCCCCGACCCGCAGGGTCATATCCAGGCCACCGGCCGCGATGCGCGGGGCCGCAAGCAATATCGCTACCACCCCGAATGGACGACGGTGCGCGACGCACAGAAGTATGGTCAGCTGGCGGCGTTCGGCCTGTGCCTGCCGCGCATCCGTGCCCGCATCGAACGCGACATGGCGCTGCCCGGCCTGCCGCGCGACAAGGTCGCGGCCACGCTGGTGCGCCTGCTCGAGCTCACGCGTATCCGCGTCGGATCGCGCGAATACGCGCGCACCAACAAATCATTCGGGCTGACCACGCTGACGCGCCGTCACGCCCAGGTGGCGGGCGATCGCATCCGGCTGCGCTTTGTCGGCAAGAGCGGCGTGCCGCACGACGTGACCGTGGCCGACCGGCGCATCGCGCGGCTGGTGCGCCGCTGCATGGACCTGCCCGGCCAGCAACTGTTTCACTACATCGATGAAGACGGCGAGCCGCGCGCGGTGGATTCGGATCTGGTCAACGAATATCTGCGCGAGGCCAGCGGCGCCGACTTTACGGCCAAGCACTATCGCACCTGGGCCGGCACTCTCTACGCCTATGCCTCGCTGCGCGCGTGCTGCCTGCCGGCGCAAGCCGATGCCGAGGCGCCCGCGGCCACGCGCAAGCAGCTCACCGATGTGATCAAGCGGGTGGCGCAGCGGCTGGCGAACACGCCCGCCGTCTGCCGCGCGTGCTATATCCACCCTGCCGTGATGGAGGCCTATCTGGCGGGCACGCTGGCGCCCGATATGCGCGCGCCCGATACGCCGCGCGGCCTCGCCGCGGAAGAACGTCGCCTGCTTGCGTTCCTGCAAGCGCTGCCGGAACCGGAGGCGACATGTCCGCGCGAAAAGAAATCGTGATCAGGGAAGAAAGGCTGGCATGGCGGCTCGCCGCCATGCCGGGCGTCATCACGTCAGAAAATCGACGAGCGCGCGTTCTTGGCGTACGGCTGGGGATCGACGGGGTCGGCCCAGTTGGACTCGGTCTGGGTGTCTTCGGCGGGCTTGCTGCTTTCGCCCGCCTCGTCCACGGCGCGCTTGGCGACCGGGGGCGGCATGCGCGGCACATCGACCGGCCCGCGCGGCGGCAGGACCTTGGCATTGATGCTCACGCTCTGGTCGTCGGGCGCCGGCGCCGGAGCGCCACCGCTGACGGACTTGCCAGTGGGTTTCGCGTTGGATGTCATGACGTTCTCCTTGGGGGTAGATACATGCAATACGGCCATGCGTGGCGGCCGGTACGAGGTCGCGCGACGCTGTCTCAAACGCCTCGAGCAATTCCCGTACCCTGGTTCGTTTGTACAGGATCGGGGGCAGGCGCGCCAGTTGCTGAACAAAGCCTTACAGCCGCGGTCCAATCGGACCAGGGCCGGCATTCCGGGTTAACCACGAGCAGAGAGGAGCACGCCGACGTGATCACGACCCCCACCCTTCGAGCCTGGGCCCAGGCTTGCACCGACCTCATCGAGGTGCCGCAATGAACCCCTCCCGCTTCACCGCCGCGCTCCAGGCCCGCCTTGCGCGCGTCACCGTGCTGGCCCGCTTCGCGGCGGGCCGCCTCGGTCAGTATGCCGAGCTGCTGCATATCGAAATGGCGATGTACCGCCAATCCCTGGTGCGCTCGCTGATCGCCCTGGTCGCGCTCGTGCTGACCGGCATGGGCGCCGCCGCCTTCATCTCGATTGCCGCCCTGGTGCATTTTTGGGACACGCCGTGGCGCCGCATGACGGCCTGGATCATCGCGGGCGTGTGGTTCGCCATCGCGCTGATCAGCTTCCTGATCGTGCGCCGTGGTGTACCCGATGGCCTGCCGTTCCAGAGCGTGGGTGAGCAGATGCGCCTGGATGCCGACACCCTGCGTGACGCCATGCAGCGTCCGACCGCCCCGGACGTGGTCGTCCGCGGCCCCGCACCCCGCCCCTCGGAACCCGCCCACCGGAGCCAGCCATGAGCCAGATCGATCTCGCCGCCGAGCGCGCCCAGCTGCTCGCGCGCATGGAAGAACAACGCCGGCAACTGGCCGAGCAACCCGACCGCACGCCCGGTCCCGCCACGCCCGACACCACGCTGCAGGTCGGGCGCACCGCGCGGGCCCTCGTCATCGGCCTTGTCGCTGTCAGCGGCTGGCCCCGTTTTCTCAAGATGCCCGCCCGCGCGGCCACTTCGGTGTGGCTGCGTGACCGGATCGCCGGACTGGTACGATCGGGTGTCACTTTTCCCCGGCAGAAACTCAGGAGAGAAACCATGGAATCCACGTCGACCCCGCCCACCGGCACGCCGCTGAATGCCACGGGCGCCGAGGCCACCCGTTCGCGCCGTGGCGGCGCACGCCAGTTGCTCGAGGATCTCGACACCACGCTGCGCGAATCGGGTCACGAAGACATCGAAGTGCTCAAGACCCGTCTGCGTGCCCAGCTCGAAGACGCCCGCGAGGCCCTGAACGAAGCCGGCGGCAGCGCCAACGAGATCATGCGTGCCTCGGTCGATTGCACCGAGCAATACGTCCGCACGCATCCCTGGCAAGCCGTGGGCTGGGCCGCCAGCGCCGCTTTTCTGTTTGGCGTGATCGTCGGCCGCCGCTGAGCCGCGCTCCCGGATCACGCATCCAACAAAATGGCCGGAGGCGATATCGCCTCCGGCCATTTTCTTATCTGTGCATCGTGTCAGCCGCGCATCGTCTGGGCATCGCATCGTGTCAGCTGCGCATCGTCTTGTCCGCGCAGAGATCACCAGAGGTTGGTGAACGCCTTGCCCATCTCGCGCACGGCGCCGGTGAAGCCTTCGGACGCCCCTTCGGCCGACACGCCCACGGCACGGGCGAAGCCGCCCGCGACGCGCTGCGGCAGGCTCTGCTGCAAGGCGAACTTCGGATCGTCCAGGCTGCCCTTGACGGTGAAGTCGAACCGCACCGTGTCGTTACGGTCGGCCATCGCGCTCAACACCGCCTGGCGCGGCAGCGCGAAGATGCTGCCCTCGTCGCCGAAGCGCACCTTGGTGAGCGCCAGCGTGCCGTTGGCCTGCAGCGCGTGGTCGCGCACATCGGTGCGCATGTCCAGATCGATCAGCCCGCCCGTGATGGGCGCGCTGTGCGAGAGCTGCAGATACGGCGCCACCTGGGCGGCCGGCATGTGCCGCACCGCCAGCCGCAGATCGGCGTCCTGGCCCTTGCCGCGCACCCAGCCCACCAGGGCCGCCATGCCGCGCTGACCCTCCGGGCCCTTGGCCGTCACGCCTTCGAAGCGCACGTCCATGCGCTCGTCGCCCGCCGGCACCGCCAGCGGCGTGAGCTCGATGCGGGCCTGCTCGAACACCATTTCGTGGCCGTTCTTGGATACGGTCTGGTCGCGATAGCGCATCGTGCCGTCGGTCAGCACCACGCGGCCGGCCCAGGCCGGGCGCGGCTGGCCGTCTTCGCCGCGGGCGATGGCCAGGGCGCGCGCCAGCGAAGGCGCCACGTGCAGCGTGCCTTCGCTGTCGCGCAGCACTTCCATGTCGTAGCCGCGCACCAGCACGCGCTCGAACACGGCCTGATGGGTCAGGAATTCGCGCCAGCGCGGCACCAGCACCACCCGCTCGGCGCGGGTGGGCGCCTGGCCGGCGGTGCCGGGCAGGACCACATCGGTCAACACGATCTCGTTGGGCCGCACGCGGACGTCACCGACCTGGCCGCGCGGGCCCACGATGCTGTCCACCCGCAGTTCGACGACGCGAACGACCAGGAACGCCAGGATGCCGGCGATGGCCAGCAACAGCAGCGTGGTGGCGGTCAGTGCCGACAGCACGCGGCACAGCACGGGATATTGACTGATGCCGCAACCGCGGGCGGCACTGCGGTCTGCGGTTCCGCGCAAGTCGCGGTCGGGAGTAATGGCGTCCATGTCAGGCATCCTCAAGGGTCGAGGGGATGGGGCAGCGGTGGGAGTCGCGGGGTGGGTATGAACCTGACTTCGTCCTGACCACGCGGCGAATGTGGCGCTCTAAGAGCAACTGCCGTGCCCGGCCGACGGCATGCGTCTTGCGGCCCGGTCAGCGTGCGCTTCGCATTCCCCCCTACACCGACACTCCCAAGGAGACCGAACCATGGCAAAGCCTACCGACGGCAAGCACCGCGACCAGGCCGATACGACCGCAGGCCGCCAGCGCGCACTGCAGGATCAGCAGGACGAGCGTGACGCCGCCCGCGGCGACAACGGCGAGGACGACGCCGCGCAGGCCGGCTCGCGCAAGCAGCCCGAGCCCCCCTTGCCCGAACAGCATCTGGACAAGCCCGGCAATGAGCACGAGCTGGCGCTGGCACCCCGCTTCGAAGCGCCGCACTACAAGGGCAGCGGCAAGCTGGACGGCATGAGCGCGCTGATCACCGGCGCCGACTCCGGTATCGGCCGCGCCGTGGCGGTGCTGTTTGCCCGCGAGGGGGCCGACGTCGCCATCGCTTACCTCGACGAGCACGAAGACGCCAGGGAGACCGCGCGCCACGTCGAGGCCGAGGGCCGCCGCGCGATCCTCATTCCCGGCGACGTGCGCGATCCCAAGTTCGCGGAGAAGGCCGTGGGCGATACGATCTCGGCATTCGACCGGCTCGACATCCTCGTGAACAACGCCGCGTTCCAGGAGCACGCCGAGTCGCTGCTCGAGCTCAGCGACGCCCGCATCGACGAGACGCTGCGGACCAATATCTACGGCTATATGCAGATGGCGCGCGCCGCCCTGCCCCATCTGAAGGAAGGCTCGTCCATCATCAATACGGGCTCTGTGACGGGCCTGCGCGGTAGCGGCCAGCTGATCGACTACTCCACGACCAAGGGCGCCATCCACGCATTCACGCGGGCGCTCGCCGCGAACCTGGCCAAACAGGGTATCCGGGTGAATGCGGTGGCGCCGGGTCCCGTGTGGACGCCGCTCAACCCCGCGGATCGCCCCGCCGAGGAAGTGGCTGAATTCGGCAAGAAGACGGATCTGGGCCGGCCGGCCCAGCCCGAGGAGATCGCGCCGGCCTATGTATTCCTGGCGGCGCCCTGCTGCGCGAGCTATATCACCGGCATCGTGCTGCCCATCACGGGCAGCGCCGGGGATTGATGCCTCGCTTACTTCTGGGGCGCCCCGCCGCCGGGGCCGGCCGTGCCGGCCGCCGGTGCGGTGCGTGACGCCGGCGACACCGCCGGCGCTTCCCCGCGCGGCGTCGGCGCCACGGTATCGGCGGCCGGCGTGCGAGCCGGCGTCTGGAGCGCCTGGGCACGCGTGCGCTGTTCGGCCAGTTGCGCGGCCGCGCGTTTGGCCGCATCCCGGATCGCGGGATCCGCGCCATGCTTCATGGCGGCGTCGTAGGCCGGCAGTGCCTCGCCCAGGGGCCCCACGACGGCGTCGTTTAGATAGCGCTGATCGAATGCCGCGCCACGTGCATCCTTGAGATCGCCCAGCAGGCCGGCATAGGCGCCGGTCGGTGCGGGCGCGGTCTTGCCGATATAGGGCTGCCAGGCCTGCAAGGTTTCGCGATGCTGGGCCTGCATCTGGCGTGCGAAAGCCTGCACGTCGCCGGCGGCGGCGCGCGACTGAGCCAGCTCGGCGGCTTCGATCTGAAACTGCGACAGCGCGACGGCCCGCGCAATGAACTGGCCGTCATCGGCATTCGGCGCGGCCGCCCGGCATGCCGCGCCGATCAGCAGCGCGGCGGCGATCAGCGGAAGACGCAGGGCGTTCATGGAAAGCTCCTCGTGGCGACGCCGGCCGGCCCCGCCGGCTGCGGATCCTGGCGAACCACCGTCTCCGGCTCGCGCTCGGGCGCGACCAGCGGATCGAAATCGACCCAGCGGCCCTCGCGCCAGCGCCCTTGCGCCCGCTCGACGTCCTGGCCGCCGGCGCCTCGCAGAATGCGCACGGCGTCAGGCTCCTGCTGCGGCGTGACGTGCAGGGCCAGCAGCACGCCGGCCGGCCGGACCTCGGGGTGGCCTGCGTCGTCCAGCGGCGCGCCAGGCGCGCCGCGGCGCTTCTTGCGGCCGATGATCCACATCGCGCCGCCGAGCGCGCCCAGGTAGCCGCCCACACCGGCGCCGGCCACGATGGCCACGATAGAGCCGCTCACGCGCATGCCCAGCACGCCGCCGACCACCGCGAGAATCAGCCCCAGCACGGCCGCGCCGGCGATCGCGCCATACTGCGCCCCAGCCGAATCGGGATCGGCCGTGCGGTCGCCGCCCAGGGGGTGACGCGCGTGGCCGCCCGGCGTATTCACATAAAAGGTATGTACGTCATCCTCGCCGAAGCCGGCCGCGAACAATTTCTGCGCGGCGAGTTCGGCGTGGTCGAAGGTCTGGAAGCGTGCTGCGACAATCAAGGACATGACAGCCTCCTGGAGTCTGCGGCCGGTGCCAGCCGGAAGATGCCACTGCACCGCGGGCGTCGCAGCAAGCGACATGCCCATGGGCCCCGGCCCCGCCGAGTATCAATGGCTCGCGGCCGCCTTGCCGTGCAGGGCCTCCAGGCGCCAGAACCGTTCGGGCTGCACGCTGGTGCCGCCCAGCTCGCTGGCGTCCAGCCCGCGCAACTGACTGGCGCACTCCGCCAGCGCGCGCTGCTTGAGCGCGTGATCCTGGCCGCCGCAGATCGTGGGCGTCGCGCTCACGCGGCGCTGCTGCAGCATCGAAAGTCGGGCCTGCATGCGGCCGGGCTCGTCGCGGTGGATGAGTTCTTCGTAGGCCAGCCACTGCACGCCCGCGAACAAGGGCATGACGGCCAGCACGGCATCGCCGACATCGCCCTGGTCGGCATGGGCCAACCCGAGCGGCAGCAACACCAGTTGCGGACGCAACAATGTCAGCGCCGCGGCCAGCACGCCCCGCAGGCGCGGCGCGGCACCGGCGCCGCCATAGCGCGGGTCCAGCATGTCGAGCGCGCGGCCCTGCGCCTGCAACAGCGCGAGCGCCCTGCCGTCTTCGGCGCGCCGCACCGCCATCGCCTGCTGCGGGTCGAGAAAGCCGCAACGGCCATCCCAGTCGGTGGGCGGCGTGCCCGCGGGCGGGACCGCGCTGTACACCGTCAGCACGGTGGCTCCGGGAAAGCCGGACAAGGCGGCGCCGCAGCTGAACAGCGCATCATCGTAGTGGGGCGAAATCACGACCACACCGCGGAATTCGAGCACGTTGAGCTCCTTCGTTCGCCCGGACGCCTCCACCACGCAATTATCGTGCCGTGCGAACGTGCCAGGCACGGCACTTGCTGTGAGGCCGGCGGCCTCCCGATGCGGAGGCACCCCATTCACCTTGCAGGAGCTGCCCATGCCTGACCTCGACAATATTCCCGACCCGCGCCCGGGCCTGGGTCCGAGCGACTCGTCCGACTCCGCCAGCGACCTGCCGCGCAGCGAAGCCGACACCGACAGCGATGCCCAGGGCACGGGCGAGCGCGAATCCGTCCGCCCGTTCGAGAAAGACGAAGACGGCACCGACATCGGCCCGGACGAAGTGGTCGACGAAACCGAAGCGGGTGTGTCTCACGCCCAGCCCGATCCGGTCCGTAACGGCCGGCCCGGATGACGGTACCGACCATGCACCGTAGCGCTGAAATTCTTACCGATGGCCGCGCCGACGACCTGCCTCGCTGGGTGCGGCGACAGGAGGATACCCGCCTGGGCCTGCGCGACTGGCTCGCCCTGACCGTCCTCGTGTGCGCCGGCCTGAACGCCGGGCTGATCGCGGCCGTCAACCTGGATCTCATGCAAGTGCTGCTGTCTCCCTGGCCGTGGGCCCCGCGGGTCGCGCAGGCCCTGATCGGCCTGGCGGCGCTGCACGCCGTCGTGCTGTTGGCAGGCTGGGTGCGCGAACCCGCGCAGGAGCGCGCGCGCTGACCCTGCCTACGCACGCGGCACCACGCCTGTTCAAGCGAAATGCGCGCTGCGCCACGACGCAAAAGGCGCCGCCCCTCGGGACGGCGCCTTTTTTTGCGCGCCCGCTTCCTTACCAGTACGGCCGCTGGTTGTAGTAGGCGTGCACGTCGCTGGCCCAACGCTCGTCGGCCATGCGCGGCCAATTATGCTTGTCGAAGCCCTCGGCCTGCTTCAGCTGGTCTTTGGGCACATCGAGCACGAAGCACTTGCGATCCGTGTCGAGCGTGAGCGCGGCCCACGGAATGGCGTAGAGCTTGTCGCCCACACCCATCACGCCGCCGCGCGCGAGCACCGCGTAGGCGATGCGCCCGCGCGGCACGTCGATCATGATGGTTTCCACGGTGCCGAGCTTCTCGCCCGCCGGGTTGTAGACATCATTGCCTTCGAGCGTTTCGGCCGCCATGATTTCCGGCCCCGGGCCCGAGGGATGACGCTTGGGCCCGCCCACGATATTGGTCGATTCTGCGCTCATGTCGATCTCCAGTAAGCGATCTCCGGCAGGGCGGCGCGCCGGGCATGACCCGGCGCCCTGCTTCAACGGCCGCGCGCCGCGACCTTGATCCGGTTATCCACGTCGGTCACGCCGGCGCAGGCATCGACGCAATCCTCGACGTCGTGCTTGACGCGCCGGTCGGCGACCGTGCCCTGCAGGCTCACGGTGCCTTCGCTCACGTCCACCGACACGTCGCTCACGTCGAGGCCACTGCGCGAAAGACGCTCGCACACGATCTCGCGCACGCGTTCATCCGAGCGGACATATCCCTTGGGATCGACATACGTCGGCTGATCCCGCCAGGCGCGCGACTGCGCCTCGCGCCACTGGTCGCGCTCGTCGCGTTCGTCGAGGCGACCCTGCGCGCCACGCCCTTCACGCGCACGCTCGTGCGGCGCGTCGCGGCCGGGCTGCCGGCCCCAGGGGTCGCGCGCCTCGCGGTAGTACGCCAGGTCTTCCGTGTCGGTCAGCTGCTGCCGCTGGTAAGAGGGATTCTCGTGCGAGAAGCCGCCGTAGCTGCTCTGGCCGGGATCGGCGCTGCGGCTGCGTACCGGCTCGTCGCGCGCGGCGGCGCGGGTGCCGGGCGCCCAGCCATCGTGCTGCGCGGAGCGGGCCGGCTCGGGGTCCTCGGCGGCATCGCCGCCAGGCTGACGCGGACCCGGATAGCGCCCGCCCTCCTCGTACTGCGGTCCGGCGCGGTTCGGCTTGCCGCCGACATTGTCCGCGGGCCGATCGCCCTGCGGGCGACCGTAATCCGGCTCGTCGGCGCCGAACTGTCCGCTCTTGCGCGTCTCGTGCTCCTGCGCGTGGCGAGCGCGCGAGTCCTTGCCGGTGGCACCGGGATCAGGATGCCAGCCCGGTTCATCACGACCGCCCGCGCGCTGATTCTCGGGCGGCGTGTCGCCGCTGCCGCGGGGATCTCGTTCCTGAGGGGTGTTGCGGTCTTTCTGTTGGCCCATGATCTGCCTCCTGATTCGAACCCGCCGCGAGAGGGATGGCGCTGTCGCGCACGGCGGCGGGGAAGCCCTTATGGCACGCAAGGCGCGTGCCGGGTTACAAGCGTGCGTATTAAGGGCAGCGTTTGCCGGTCGGAGCGCGCGGCCGCCACGCCTCGCTACCCTGCCCCAAAAAGAAAAACCCCACCGCGTCACACGGCGGGGTTGTACCTGCCGGCGCGCGCCCGTGGACGCGCGCAGGGAGGTTTAGCGGCGCCAGCTGTCGGACGACGACATCAGGCATGCGCCGATGACCGCGCCGATCACGGCGGCCACGCCGATGGTCTTCCAGGCGTTATCGTGCACGTAGCCATCGGTGGCGTGCGACCAGCGGCGAGCGCGGTCGACAGCGGCACGTTCCCAGGGCCCGGCGTGCTCACGGGCGGATTCCAGCTGATGCTTGAGACGGTCGCGCGCGGATTCGATCTCGGCACCGCCGTAAGTCGCCGTGCTGCGCAGCAGCGCTTCGGTGCCGGAGATCAGCTCGCTGAGACTTTGCTTGACCTGATTCTTGGCTCCGGCGATATCGCGTTCGTAGCGTTTCGTCATGACCTCTCCTTAAAAAATGAAGCATGGTGCGCCCTGCGGCGCACCCCGAGAGGATGATTTAGCAAGTCGCGTGCCCGGGCCGGCGCACCCGCCAGCCCGCCGCCTCGCAGGGCCGCGCCGCGGCTCACATGGCCGCCGCTCCCGGCGGATCGCCGCGCGTGATGCGCACCGCCTGAAACGCGTGGGCGATCGCGCCCGCGAACGCGTCGTCGTACCAGGGATTGGCGCCGCACACGGCCACCACGAGGCCATCGACCACCACGCTGCCCCACGCATCCACCCGCCCTTCGGGCAGCAGATAGGGCGCCAGCGTCGCGGCATCGCGGCCCGACAGTCCGGTCTGATAGCTCAGCTGCGCGCGCGACCGCGCCTCGTCCGCATAGCGGCCGTCCGATCCGGCCACGTCGCCCACGCTCAGTTCGTAAAGCACGGCGCGCTCGAACGGATCGCGCCGCGGGTCGGCCTGCGGATCCAGCACGACGATGTGCAGGCCGTCGCTGCCGCCCACGGTCTCGTCGGGCAGCGCGCGCTCGATCATCGGCATGACCAGCGTGACCGCCTGCGCGGCCGCACCGACGTCGCCACGGGCGGGAAACGCCGGGGCGGGAAACGCCGGGGCGGGCACCGCGTTCGCCCCGCTTGTGCCAAGGTCCGCCGCAACGCGTGCGCGCACGGCTGCGCGCCGCGCCACGTGCGGGCCCTGCGCGCAGCCGGTGTTACGCGGCGGCATACGATCCGAGAGTTGCGTACGGCCGCGCATCTCGGCCTCCAGTTTCATCACTTGCATCGTCGACGGCTCCTGCCTGGGTGATGACGTGCGGTCGGCACGCCTTACAAATCGTTCCGGTCGGATCCCGGTGTCTGCTGCGGATCCAGGCCTGGCAAAGGGTTGCGCAGGCTGTCCGGCGGATAGTTGTCCTGCGGCTTGTTGCGATCCGCCTCGCCCTCGCCCCTTTCCTTGTCGGCCTCCGTCGGCTTGCCGCCGGCCGGTTTGTCCGCGCGCTCATCCGGCTGAGATTTCGGTTTGCTCATGATTGGCTCCTGGTGCTTGTCCGGGGCGGCGCGTCAGCCCGCCCACCATTGGGAGAGGGTCGCGCGCAACGCGTCACGGCCGCTCGCATCTTCCTTGCGCAAGGCCTGCAGATAGGCCTTGATCTGTTTGAACGGCACATGCGGCGGGATCGGCGGCATCTCGGGATCGGTGACTGCTTCGATCAGCACGGGCTTGTCGGCGGCGAAGGCACGCTCGAACGCGGCCGCGCACTCGTCGCCCTTTTCGATGCGGATGCCTTCCAGACCCAGCATCCGCGCGTACTCCGCGTACTGGAACTCCGGCAGCCACTGCGAGTCGTGAAAGCGCGGGTCGCCGCCCATCACGCGCTGCTCCCAGGTCACGAGATTCAGATCGCCGTTATTGAGGACCAGAATCACCATGCGGGGGTCGGCCCAATCGCGCCAGCGGTGCGCGATGGTGATGAGTTCATTGATGCCGAGCATCTGCATCGCACCGTCGCCCACCAGCGCGACCACCGGTCGGTCGGGGTGCGCGAGCTTGGCGGCCACGGCATACGGCACGGCGCAGCCCATGGTCGCCAGGCCACCCGAGACCGAGCCCATCATGCCCTCGCGCAGCGAGATGTCGCGCGCATACCAATTGGCCGCGGACCCCGAGTCGCAGGTGACGATCGTGCGCTCCGGCAGCTGGCGGGAGAGCTCCAGAAAAGGCCGTTGCGGATTCATGCGCTTGCCTTCGTCCATCGCCCGCGCCGTGACGGTCTTCTGCCAACGTTCGTTCATGCGCGCCACCTGCTCTGTCCAGCGCTTGCGCGCGGGCGGCATCTCGGCGTCGAGTAGGGGCAGCAAGGCCTGCAAAGTGCCGCGCGCCTCGCCCACCAGGCCGAGCTCGACCGGATAGCGCAGCGAGATCTTGCGACCATCGCGATCGATCTGCACGGCCCGGGCACGGCCCGGCTCCGGCAGAAACTCCGAGTACGGGAACGACGTGCCCACCATCAGCAGCGTGTCGCACTCGTTCATCATCTGCCAACTGGGCTGGGTGCCGAGCTGGCCGATCGCACCCGTCACGTAGGGCAGATTGTCCGGCAGCACGGCCTTGCCGAGCAGCGCCTTCGCGACGCCGGCGCCCAGGCGTTCGGCCACGGCACGCACTTCGGCGCCGGCCTCGAGCGCGCCGGCCCCGACCAGCATCGCCACGCGCTCGCCGCGATTCAGAATATCGGCGGCGTTGCGCAACGCCGCCTCGCTCGGCACCGAGGCATGCGAGGTGATGCCGATCCCGGTATGCAGCATGCCGTGCGCGCGCGGCGGCTCGGCCACCGCCGGCAGATCCTGAACATCGTTGGGGAAGATCACGCAGGTCACCGCGCGGCGTTCCAGCGCGATACGCAGCGCGCGGTCGACCAGATGACGCGCCTGCTCCGCGCTGGCCGCGACCTGCACGAAATCGTGGGCCACGTCCTTGAACAGGCTCACCAGATCGACTTCCTGCTGGAAGTCGCCGCCCAGCGCGCTACGCGCCTGCTGACCCACCAGCGCGACCACGGGCTGGTGATCGAGCTTGGCGTCGTAAAGACCGTTGAGCAGATGAATGGCGCCGGGGCCCGAGGTCGCGAGACACACACCGACCTGACCGGTAAATTTGGCATGCGCGCACGCCATGAAGGCCGCGCCCTCTTCGTGCCGCGCCTGCACGAACTCGAGCGGCGCTTCGGTGCGGCCGAAGGCGCCGATCAGACCATTGATACCGTCGCCGGGATAGCCGAACACTCGGCGGATCCCCCATTCGGACAAGCGGGTGAGGACGAAGTCGGAGACTGTCTGCATGCGGCGCTCCCATGGGCTGACACGATGGAAAGCTCACGCTTGCAGCAACCGCTGTTCCTGCCCTCCCCGCGCAACGGCGAGCGAGCCCGGCGGCCCGCCTTATTCCGCAGGCGTCACGGAAGGCATCATCTCCTTTGCGCGGACGACAAACGGCCGGCGCGGGCAATGCCGGCGCCGGCCGTGAGGGACACGCAGAACGCTCAGGAGGCCTCGTGCGCGCCCGCGGCGTCCTTGTCCACCGGGATCAGGTAGCCGTCGCGTTCGTACTCTTCGAGGCGGTTGTACAGCGTCTTGGCACTGATGCCCAGGATCGCCGCGGTCTGCTTCTTCACGCCCCCGCAACGCGCCAGCGTCGCAAGGATCAGCCGGCGATCGGCTTCGGCCAGCGTGGCGCCCACCTTCACGCTGACGCGCGAGGCATCGTCGGCCCGGCTAGTCTTGGGCGAGGTCTGCGGCAGCAGCGACTCGTCCGTGATGTCGTCGGTCTCGGCGAGGATGTAGGCGCGACGCACGAAGTTCTTGAGTTCGCGGACGTTGCCCGGCCAGCCATGCGCCATGATCGCCGCGCGCGCGGCGTCGGTGAAACGCTTCTGCGTGCCGTTGTCCTTGTTCTGCGCCTCGAGGAAGCGCTCGCACAGAAACAGGATGTCGTCGCCGCGATCACGCAGCGCGGGCAGCTCGAGCGGGAAGACGCTCAGGCGGTAATACAGATCTTCGCGCAGGCGACCCTGCGCCACGGCCTGATCGGGGCTGCGATTGGTCGCCGCCACGATGCGGACATCGCAGGCGATCTCGCGATTGGTACCGACCCGCATGAAATGGCCGGTCTCGAGCACGCGCAGCAGCTTGACCTGCAGATCGAGCGGCATCTCGGTCACTTCATCGAGAAACAGCGTGCCGCCGTCCGCGCGTTCGAAGTAGCCCTTGTGCTGGCGGTCGGCGCCGGTGAAGCTGCCCTTCTCGTGGCCGAACAGCTCGCTCTCGATCAGGTTGGGCGAAATCGCACCGCAGTTCACCGCCACGAACGGACGCTGGCGCCGCGGGCTGAGATCGTGAATCGCATGGGCCGCCAGCTCCTTGCCGGTGCCGCTCTCGCCGATCAGCAGCGTCGAGACATCGGTGGGCGCGACCCGCGCCAATTGTTCGTAGACACGCTGCATGACTTCCGAGCGGCCCAGCATCTGACCGAAACGGCCATCCTCGGAAAACGGCTGATCCGACGGCGTGCTATCGGCCGTGCCGGCCACGCGGTCCATGATCTGCTGCAGGCGTTCCATGCTGATCGGCTTGACCAGGTAGTCCGTCGCGCCCAGACGCAGGGCCTCGACGGCGCTGTCCATGCTGCCATGACCGGTGATCACCACCACTTCGGCATTGCCGATCGGGACGCGGCGGAAGATATCCATGCCGTTGCCTTCCGGCAGGCGCACGTCCGCCAGCACCAGGTCAGGCAGTTTGCGTTCCCATTGCAGCACCGCATCGCGCACGGAACCCGCCATGGCGACCGTGAAGCCGCTCTCGCGGCCGATCTCGGCCAGGGTCTCGCGGATAGCATCATCATCATCGACGACGAGCAGGTGTGGCATGAAAGCTTTCCTTCTGGCTTATATGTGTAGTGTCGTGACCGCTACGCGGTGTCGGCGCGGTAGCGCCATTCCCCGTTCGAAAGCGCGCTGGGGCCTTTTGTGCCCCGCACGATCATCGCTTCCGAACCCGCACCCTTGAGCATAGCGTGGACATTAGAAGAAATGCGACCACCAGGGGTTGGATACGTAAACATTCGATACGGACGCGCGCCGGATGATACGGGTATTTGCATCTCGTCGCATTTCCCCCCCTGCGGGCGTGACCTGCCGCTATCATGTGCGTTCTGTCATTGCAGAGGTATATGCATGCCCGCCCGCAGCACCACGCCCCCATCCTCCAGCCGGAAAGCGCCCGACCTGGACATACTGGGTATCAGCGATGTCATGCGTCAGCTCACCCGCCAGATCGACCGCGCCGCGGCCACCGATGCGTCGGTGTTCATCGTGGGCGAGAGCGGCGCCGGTAAAGAGCTGGTTGCGCGCGCCATTCATGCCGGCAGCCCGCGCGCCGACCGGCCCTTCGTGGCCGTCAACTGCGGCGCCATCAGCCGCAGCCTGGCGCACGCCGTCCTGTTCGGTCACGAAAAAGGCAGTTTCACGGGCGCGCTGGCCCAGAACGCCGGCTATTTCGAACACGCCAGCGGCGGCACCCTGTTCCTCGACGAAGTCACCGAAATGTCGACCGACATGCAGGTGCACTTCCTGCGCGTCCTCGAGACCGGCACCTATCAGCGCGTCGGCGGCACCGACCTGCTGCGTGCCAACGTGCGGCTGATCTGTGCGAGCAACCGCGACCCGCTCGAGGCCGTGGCGCAGGGCCGCCTGCGCGAAGACTTCCTGCACCGGCTGCTGGTCGTGCCGCTGCGGGTGCCGCCCCTGCGCGAGCGCCTCGAAGACATCCCGGTGCTGGCGCAGCGCATGCTCGATGATCTGAACAAGAGCAACCGCAGCGACAAGCGCTTCGCGCCCGCCATGATCGAGGCGCTGCAGCGCTACGACTGGCCCGGCAATGTGCGCGAGCTCAAGAACATCGTGCAACGTGCCTACATCATGGCCGACAACGAAATCGGGGACGCCCTCGCGCCCAAGCCGCGCCCGATGGCGGCGGGCGCCGGCGACGAAGATCAGCTCGACATCGCCGTGGGCACCAATCTGGCCGACGCCCAGCGCCGGCTGATCCTCGCCACGCTCGCGCAATGCGACGACGACAAGCAGCGCGCCGCGCAGGCGCTCGGCATCAGTGTCAAAACGCTCTACAACCGGCTCGCGGCCTACGACATTCCGGCCGACGAGTGAGCGTATGGGGCGCGGTTCCGGCAACCGGGACCGCGCCTTGCTGTTACATCCCCGCCGTAGAAGAAAGTAACAGGCGTCGCGATTCTTTGATCGCGCCCCGGGCTGCGCGTCCCCGCCCTTGCGCGCCAGGCTCCGCGCCCCGGGCTATGCGCCCCAGGCTACGCGCCCCGGGCTATGCGCCCCAGGCACGCCACATGCGCAATTCTTACCGCCAGCCGGTAAGGGTGGCGCATCCCATCCGGCCACCCTTCCCCCGCCCTGCCCGTTTTCCCCTGGGAACGCCCCCGCCAACCCAGGGATTACCCTAGGATGGCATGGATCTTGCATCTATATCTCCGAGTACCCGCCGGCGCTTGCCGGTGCATCACCCCCAGGAGATATAAGTGAGTTACGCCGCCCAGGAATTGCGTTTGCGCCAGCAGACCACGCTGGCCCCCCGCCTGCAGCAGTCGGTAAAGCTGTTGCAGATGTCGGCATTGGAGTTCACCACTGCCGTCCAGCATGCGTTGGCGACCAATCCCTTTCTTGAGGATACGAGCGATGACATGCCGGCAGACCCCTTGGTAGCCGGGATGCCCGTCGCCGTGGGCGCCGCCAGCGGTGCCCCCGACTCCATGAACGACACGGCGCCCTCCGCCCCCGAGGCGGGTGACGGCGCCGAAGGCGGTGCCAGCGAGACCGCCGGCGCCTCCGAGGCCGATTACGCGCCCGAGTACGCAAGCGAGTTTCCCGGCGAGTATTCGGGCGACTACCCGACGAGCCACGGCAGCGGTGCACAGGGCAACGACCTGGCCCACTGGGTGGCGCACAGCCCGTCGCTGTGCGATCGCCTGCTGCGCGAGCTCGGCACCTACACCCTGAACGAGCGCGACCGCGCGCTCGCCGCCTTCATCATCGATGCCCTCGATTCCGACGGCTATCTGCGCACGCCGCTGTGCGAGCTCGCGGGCGATGCCGGCTTCGAGCCCGAGCCCGACGAGGGCGAATGGCTGGCGGCGCTCAAGCTCGTGCAGAGCATGGACATCCCCGGCCTGGCCGCCCGCGACCTGCGCGAATGCCTGCTGCTGCAACTGCAGGGCCGCACCGAGCCGGGTCAGGCGCTGGCCCAGACCATCGTGGAACACCATCTCGAGCGCCTCGGCCGCAATGACATGAACGGGCTCCAGAAGCTGATCGGTTGTGACGCCGAAGCCCTGCAGACCGCCTGCGCGCTGATCCGCGGCCTGGACCCCAAGCCCGGCCGCCGCTACGACAACCAGGCGCCGGCGTATGTCGTGCCCGACGTGTTCGTGAGCAAGTACCAGTCGCGCTGGCGCGTCGTGCCGAACCGCCATGCGATGCCGCGCGCCCGTCTCTACCAGACCTACGCCGATCTGTTCCGCCGGGCCCGCGTGGACAACCGCAGCCCGATGGCGCAGGAGCTGCAGGAAGCGCGCTGGCTGGTGCGCAACGTCGAGCAACGCTACACCACCATCCAGCGTGTGGCCGAAGCGATCGTGAAACGCCAGCAACGCTTCTTCGAATACGGCGAAGTCGCGCTGCGGCCGCTGATGCTGCGCGAGGTTGCCGACGACCTCGACATGCATGAGTCGACCGTGTCGCGCGCCACCGCCAACAAATACATGGTCACGCCGCGCGGCGTGTTCGAATTCCGCCACTTCTTCTCGCGCGAACTCGCGACCGAGTCGGGCGGCTCGTGCTCGTCGGCGGCCGTCCGCGCCCTGATCCGCGAACTGATCGACGCCGAGGACCCCGCCGAACCGCTGTCCGATGTCACGCTGACCGAGCGCCTCGCGGCCAACGGTATCGTGGTGGCCCGTCGCACGGTCACGAAGTATCGCGGCCAGATGCGCCTCGCGCCCGCCGAGCTGCGCCGTCACTAGAATCTCCGGTGTCACCCCCCTTGCCGCCCGGCCTCGCGCCGGGCGCTTTTTTTTGTCGCCGGGCCGCCCCAAGACAAAAAGCGCCCCCTCGGGGGGCAGCAAGCCGAAGGCGCAGCGTGGGGGCCTTTTTTGTCGCCGGGCCGCCCCAAGACAAAAAGCGCCCCCTCGGGGGGCAGCAAGCCGAAGGCGCAGCGTGGGGGCCTTTTTTATTCCGCCGCACAGCGCGGTCGTCGAGGCTTACTGGCCCAGCACGGCCTGCATGTCGTACAGGCCGTTGTGCTTGCCGTCGAGGAAGCGCGCCGCACGCACGGCGCCTTGCGCGTAAGTGACGCGGCTGCTGGAGCGATGCGTGATTTCGATGCGCTCGCCCGGGCCGCAGAAATACACGGTGTGATCGCCCACGATATCGCCGCCGCGGACCACCGAGAAGCCGATCGTGCCGGGCTTGCGCACGCCAGTGTCGCCATGACGCGTCCAGGTGGCGACGTCGGGCAGCGCGACATCCCATGCCGAGGCCACGACCTCGCCCATCTTGAGCGCGGTGCCCGAGGGCGCATCGACCTTGTTGCGGTGATGCGCTTCGAAGACTTCGACGTCGTAGCCGCTGTTGAGCAGGCGCGCGGCCATGTCGAGCAGCTTGAGCGTGGCGTTGACGCCGACGCTCATGTTGGGCGCGAAGACCACGGCGATTTTCTGGGCGGCGACGTCGATCGCGGCGCGGCCGTGTTCGTCGAAACCCGTGGTGCCGATCACGATGTTGGTGCCGTGCTTGACGCACGCCTCGAGGTGCACGAGCGTGCCTTCGGGGCGGGTGAAGTCGATCAGGCAGTCGGCCTGCGCCAGCGCGGCGAGATCGTCGGTGATCTTCACGCCGGTGTCGCGGCCCAGGAAGGCGCCCGCGTCCTGGCCGAGGCTGGCGGATCCGGCGCGGTCGAGCGCGACGGTCAGTTGCAGGCCGTCGGTGGAGAGCACGGACTCGACCAGCATCTGGCCCATCCGGCCGCTGGCGCCGGCGATTGCGATACGCATGGTGTTCCTTGGCTTACTTGATCGGTTCGGGCGTCGAACCCGGCTGGCCGGGGTGTTCGGTTACGGACGGCGTGGGCGAATTGATGACCGGGCCGCGGCGGGTCTTGTCGGCCTCTTCCTCGCGCTTGGCGTCGCGCGCGTCGTCCTTGTCATCCTTCTTGATGGTGGCGGCGTCGGGCGTGTTGATCTGGAAGGGCTGCAGCGCGGGCTGCTCGTCGCCGCTCCATTTCACGAGGCGGTCGTTTTCGAACCAGACCGTGAACTGACGCTCTTCGGGCTTGCCGTAGCCGGGCTTGAAGTAGTAGGGGTAGTCCCAGCGATCGCCGTGCAGGACGCTGGTCAGGGTGGGGCTGCCGAGCGCGAATCGCACTTGCTCACGCGTCATGCCATTCTGCAGCAGGGCCACCTGCTCGCTGGTAATCCAGTTGCCCTGCTGGATGTCGGCCCGGTACGGGAAACCCCATTTGCCGGTCGAGCAGGCACTGAGAACAGCCGCCAGGGCCACGGTCACCAGCACCGTCTTGACGGGCCGGAAGGGATTACGTGCAATCATGGACACTACGCGCCCCTATTATTGGAAACGAACAAAACCGTTATCATAAAGGTTTAATAACGAGTTCCGCAGGGCAGTGGGCATCTCGAAGCACTGGGCTTGCGGCCGATGCCGGGTATCCTACCCACCCATGCCACCGCGGACGGAGAGCGATTACACCATGAGCGACCAAAGCGAACTGAAAAACATGGGTTTGAAGGCGACGTTTCCGCGCCTGAAGATTCTGGACATCTTCCGCAAGTCCGAGCACCGTCACCTGAGCGCCGAAGACGTCTACCGGGCCCTGATCGGCGAAAGCGTCGAGATCGGCCTTGCCACCGTCTACCGCGTCCTGACCCAGTTCGAGCAGGCCGGCATCTTGGCGCGCAGCCAGTTCGATACGGGCAAGGCCGTGTTCGAGCTCAACGACGGCGATCACCACGATCACCTGATCTGCACCAACTGCGGCACGGTCGTCGAATTCTCGGATCCCGACATCGAAAAGCGCCAGCACAAGATCGCCAAGGACAACGGCTTCCTGCTGGAAAGCCACGCCATGGTGCTCTACGGCATCTGCGCCACCTGCCAGAAGTCGCGCTGATCGGCCGCGGCGGCCAGGTTCGCCATTGCCGCGCCCCTCTGCCGTCCGGGCCGCGACAGGCCGGGCCACGACAGGCCGGGCCACGACATGCCGGGCCGGCTAGCGGAGCACAACAGCCCCCCAGAAAAAACCGCCTTGCAGCGATGCAGGCGGTTTTTTTTCGGACCGGGTGCGGGGATGGTAGCCCCGCCATGGCGGCCGGGGTGCCCGGATCGCCCGCGCTGGCCGGTGACGGCGCGCGGGCCGGCCGCGTCTCAGCCGGCGTGCGCGGCCAGCGGGCGGGTCATGGCGTCGAGCATTTCGCGGGCATGATCGCGGGTCGTGGCGGTGATCTGGATGCCGCCCAGCATGCGCGCCACCTCTTCGACCCGCTCGTCGGCGGAAAGCTCGGCGATGCGCGAACGCGTGGTGCCGCCGGATTCGCTCTTGCTCACGCGGAACTGCGTGTTGCCGCAAGCCGCCACCTGCGGCAGGTGCGTGACGCACAGGACCTGATGGCGTGCGCCGAGTTCGCGCAGCAGCTTGCCCACCACCTCGGCCACGGCACCGCCCACGCCGCTATCGACTTCGTCGAAGATCAGTGTGGGCACGCGCGCGGCGCGGCTGGCGATGACCGACAGCGCCAGCGAAATGCGGGAGAGCTCGCCCCCGGAGGCGACCTTGGCCAGCGGGCGCGGCGTGGTGCCGGCATGACCGGCCACCAGAAATTCGACCTGTTCGTTGCCCTGGGCGCTGGGCGGGGCATCCGTGAGCGCGGCCTCGAAGCGGCCACCGGCCATCGACAGCGTCTGCATGGCCTGGCTGACCAGCTTGCCGAGCTCCTTGGCGATCTTGCGCCGCGCCGTGCTCAAGCGGCCGGCGGCGGCGTCGTAGCGCTCCTGGGCCGCGCGGGTCTGCGCCTGCAGCGCCTGCACGTCGCCGGCGGCCTGCAGCTCGGCCAGGCGGGCCGACAGCTCGGCCTCGACGACGGGCAGGGATTCGGGCTCGCACTTGAACTTGCGCGCGGTCTCGAACACGGCGGACAGTCGCGCCTCGACATCGGCGAGGCGTTGCGGATCGAGCTCCACGCGGCTCACGTAGTTGTTGAGGTCGGAGACGGCCTCGTCCATCGCGATGCGGGCGGAATCCAGGGCTTCGGCGATGCCGGCAAGCCCGGGGTCGTGGCGCTGCATCTGGGCCAGACGCTGGCTCGCGCCGTTGAGACGGTGCAGCGCGGAATCGTCTTCGCCATCGAGCGCCTCGACGATGAGGCTGGCGCCGTCGAGCAGGCTTTGCGCATGGGCAAGGCGGGTGTGCTCCACCTGCAGGGCTTCCCATTCGCCTTCGCGCAGGCCGAGCTTGGCGAGCTCGTCGGCTTCCCATTGGAGGCGCTCGCGCTCCGCCTCGAGCGCCGCCGCGTCTTTCGTGGCGGTTTCGAGTTGGCGCGACAAGGCGCGCCATTGCTTGAAGGTGTGCGCGGTATCCTGGCGCAGCTCGGCATGACCGCCGTGCGCGTCCAGCAGATCGCGCTGTGCGTCGGGCCGCATCAGGCTCTGGTGCGCGTGCTGTCCGTGAATGTCGACGAGGTTTTCGCCGAGCTCGCGCAATTGCGTGAGCGTGGCCGGCACGCCGTTGACGTAGGCACGGCTGCGCCCCTGTGCATCGATCACGCGGCGCAGGGTGAGCTCTTCGGCGGCTTCGAGTTCGCGCTCTTCGAGCCAGGGCCGCAGGGTGGCCGGGGTGTCGAAGATGGCGGTGATATCGGCGCGTGCCGCGCCCTCGCGCAGCACCGAGGCGTCGCCGCGCTCGCCGAGGGCCAGCGCCAGCGCATCGATCAGGATGGACTTGCCCGCACCGGTCTCGCCGGAGAAAACGGTGAAGCCGGCGCCGAAATGGATTTCGGTCTGCTCGACGATGACGAAGTCACGGATATGCAGGGTTCGCAGCATGACGAGCGCGGAGGGTTATTCGTTGTCGGTGGCCTGCGGCATCTGATTCCAGTGCAGTTTGCGGCGCAGGGTTGAGAGGAAACTGTAGCCCTGCGGGTGCACGAAACGCACGGTATGCGGGGCGCGCTGCACGGTGATGCGGTCGCCGGGCTGCAGGTCGGACCAGGTCTGCATGTCGAAATGCACGCTGGCGCCGACTTCCACGCGGCCCATGGCGGTGAGGGTCATGCTGAGCACGCCGCTGCCCGGAATCACGATGGGACGGTTCGACAGGCTCTGCGGCGCGACGGGCACCAGCACCATGGCGTCGAGGCCGGGGTGCAGGATGGGGCCGTTGGCCGACAGCGCGTACGCTGTCGATCCCGTGGGCGTGGCGATGATGAGGCCGTCGGCACGCTGGGTGTACATGTAAGCGTCGTCGAGCTCGACGCGCATCTCGATCATGCCGCCGCGGCCGGCGCGGTTGAGCACGACGTCGTTGAGGGCCGAGGCGGAGAACATCTCCTGCTCACCGCGCCAGACGCTGCCTTGCAGCAGCGTGCGGTCTTCGATCTGGTAGTCGCCATCGAGGACACGCGCGAGCGCGCTCTGAGAATCGTGCAGTGCGATGTCGGTGATGAAGCCGAGCCGGCCGTGGTTGATGCCGACCAGCGGCACCCCATAGCGCGCCAGATAGCGCGCCGCGCCCAGCACCGTGCCGTCGCCGCCCATCACCACGGCGAGCGAGGCGCCTTCGCCGATCTGCTGCAGCGTGGCTTCGGGGTATTCGTGCACGCCGGTGTTGCGCGCCGTATCGGCTTCGATCAACACGGCGCGGCCGGCTTGCGTCAGCATGTGCGCCAGCGCGCGCAGCGGCGCATCCAGGCCCGTGTCCTGGTAGCGGCCGATCAAGGCGACGGTGGGGAAGTGCATAGGGGCGCCGTAGGGTAGAGGATCTGGTGTAGCTTATCAGGGCATTATATGGGGCCGCATATTGTGTTGGCGGACAAAAATCGCCTACGGCACAACTTTTCCCTAAAATACGCTTATGGATGACCGCGCACGTGCACTGCTCAAAGCGTTGATCGAACGCTACATCGCCGACGGGCAACCGGTCGGCTCGCGCACGCTTTCCAAAGTGTTCGACCTGTCGCCGGCCACGATACGCAACGTGATGGCCGACCTCGAAGAGCTCGGCCTGATCCACAGTCCGCACACCTCCGCCGGCCGGATTCCCACGCCGCGCGGCTATCGCATGTTCGTCGATTCGCTGCTGGCCGTGCGGCCGTATCAGTTCGAGCCGGCCAATATCAGCGAGATGCTGCCCGTGGCCGAGCCGAGCCGGGCGGTCAACGCGGCGGCGGCGCTGCTGTCCAATCTCACCCAGTTCGCCGGCGTGGTGCTCACGCCCAAGCGGGCGCAGGTGTTCCGCCAGATCGAATTCATCCGCCTGTCCGACAAGCGCGTGCTGCTCATCATCGTCACGCCCGATGGCGATGTGCAGAATCGCATCATGTCGGTGCAGCGCGATTACGCCGACACCGAGCTGATCGAGGCCGGCAATTTCTTCAACGTGCATTTTTCGGGCAAGTCGTTCGATGCGGTGCGCCGCACGTTGTCGACCGAGCTGGCCCAGCTCCGCGAAGACATCTCGCGGCTGATGCAGGCCGCGGTCGAGGCCTCGGCCGAAGCGGCCGAAGATGGCGACGCGGTGGTGATCTCGGGCGAGCGCAAGCTGCTCGACGTCTCGGATATCGCATCCGACATGGACCGGCTGCGCAAGATGTTCTCGCTGTTCGAGAAAAAAACCGACCTGCTGCAATTGCTCGACGTGTCGAGCCGTGCGCAGGGGGTTCAGATCTACATCGGCGGCGATTCGCAGCTGGTGCCGATGGAAGAAGTGTCCGTCATCACGGCGCCTTATGGCGTCGATGGCAAGGTCGTGGGCACGCTAGGCGTGATCGGCCCGACCCGGATGGCCTACGAGCGCGTGATTCCCATCGTGGACATCACCGCCCGTCTGCTCTCCAATGCCTTGAGCCACAATCAATAACCATAACCGGGTCCGCCATCCGCCTGCGCGGGAGGATGTGCGGCCTGCAGAGAGGTGTTTTGTGTTTCTGCGCCTGTTCAAGTATCTCTGGCCCGAGCGCTTCCTGCTCGAGCCCGCTCAGGATGATCCGTTCAACGAAGACCCGCCGCCCAGCGGTCCGGGGCGCGTCGGCGTGCTGCTGGTCAATCTGGGCACGCCCGACACGCCGGAGCCGCGTGCGATCCGCAAGTATCTGGGCGAGTTTCTCGCCGATCCGCGCGTCATCGAGATCCCGCGCTACCTGTGGCTGCCCATTCTGCACTGCATGGTGCTGACGGCGCGGCCCAAGAAGCTCGCGCCGCGCTACCGCGGCATCTGGCTCGAGGAAGGCTCGCCGCTGCTGGTCTACAGCCAGCGGCAGACCGCGGGTGTGAAGCAGAATCTGGCCGCGCGCGGCTACGACGTCGAGGTCGAGCTGGCGATGCGTTATGGCAATCCGTCGATTCCCGATGCGATCGCGCGTCTGCGTGCGCGGGGTGTCGACCACATCCTCACGGTGCCGCTGTATCCGCAATACGCCGCATCGACCTCCGCCACGGTCGTCGACGCGGTAACCCGCCACGTGGGGCGCCTGCGCGACCAGCCGGCGCTGCGCTTCGTCAAACGCTTCCACACCGAACCCGCCTGGCTCGATGCCCAGGCCGCCAGGATCCAGGATTTCTGGCAGGCGAATGGCCGGCCGGCCAAGCTGGTAATGAGCTTTCACGGTCTGCCGCGCTATTCGATCGAGCTCGGCGATCCCTACTACCGCGACTGCCTCGAGAGTGCCCGTCTGCTGCGCGAGCGACTCGACTTTCCGGCGGAGGACATCGAGGTCACGTTCCAGAGCCGCTTCGGCTCGGCGCGCTGGCTCGAGCCCTACACCGAACCCACCCTGAAAGAGCTGGCACGCCGCGGCGTGACCGAGGTCGACGTGGTGTGCCCCGGTTTCGTGGCCGACTGCCTCGAAACACTCGAAGAAATCAGCCAGGAATGCCGCGACGCGTTCCTCGAAGCAGGAGGCAAGCAGTTCCGGTATATCCCGGCGCTCAACGACGACGGCCGCTGGATCGACGGACTGACCGAGCTGGTCGAGCGGCAGCTGCAGGGCTGGCCCGTTCGGCCGCAGGGCGAGACCGCCCGGATCGGACCGGCCTGACCGCGACCTGGTGAGGAGGGGGACGCTGCGCGCGGCGCCCGCCCCGCCGCCGCGCCGGTGATCCCGCTCGCGGCCGGCCTCGGGAACGATGCTTGCTCATAGGCAAGGCGTTGATTTCTCAAGGAGAAGGCAGGATGAATGCTTCCACTCGCCCCGGCGTCGGTACCTCCGGCGCCCCCGGTCACGACAAGCTGCAGGAAGACGGCGCCCAGCGCGACCTCGACGAAGCGCTCGAGGACACCTTCCCGGCCAGCGACCCGATTGCCATCACCCCCGAAGACGACGAGTCCCAGCCCCGCCCGGGCAAGGACACGGTCGACGAGGCCCTCGAAGACACGTTCCCGGCGAGCGATCCGCCGGCACCGACCCAGCCGCGCAAGCAGCGCTGACTCCCGGCACAGCGGGCCCGCCTCAGGCGGGCCCGTTTTTTTATGCGAAGACTCAATTTTTTTATTCGGACGGTATAGACCCACCTTGAAACGTGGGTATTGGCCCCCATTGAGAGGTCTTGAGTCGAATCACCTTTGTCGGAGGACCTCCCATGACGGCACCCCAAGAGCCGCTCGATCCCGTGCCCACGCCCGAATCGGGTGAGGCTGTCAGCGCCGCCCAGGACGAGCTGGCCGCACTGCGCGCTGAACTCGAAGCAGCCCAGGCCACCATCCAGGCCCAGCAAGACCAGATTCTGCGTACCGCAGCCGAAGCCGAGAACGTGCGTCGCCGTTCCCAGGAAGACGTGACCAAGGCCCGCAAGTTCGGCATCGAATCGTTCGCCGAAAGCCTCGTGCCGGTCAAGGACAGCCTGGAAGCCGCGCTGGCACAGCCGGAGCAAACCGTGGAAACGCTGCGCGAAGGCGTCGAAATGACCCTCAAGCAGTTGGCCGCCGCGTTCGAACGCAACCAGCTCGCGGACATCGATCCGGCGCAGGGCGACAAGTTCGATCCGCACCAGCACCAGGCGATTTCGTCGGTGCCGGCCCCCCAGCCCGCCAATACGGTGGTGCAGGTTCTGCAGAAGGGCTACGCCATCGCCGACCGCACGCTGCGTCCGGCGCTGGTGATCGTGTCCGCGGGTCAGGGCTGATCGCATGAGTTCCGGCCCCAATTTTGACCCGACCGCGGTGTTCGAGGTGTTCTCGATGCGCCCGGTCGACAGTGCCAGCTTCGACGCCGAGGTCGTGAATGCCTCCGGCGACGATCTGCGCTGCGTCTTTCTTTGGGGCCAGGACTGCTACAACTGCAACATCTTCAAGCAGACCGCGCTCTTGCACAAAGACGCGCTGCTGGGCCTGGGACTGAGCTGGTTCCAGGCTGACGTGTACGCGGACGAGGCGCTCGGGCGCCGGTTTTCGCTGCACGGCGTGCCGACTTTCATGATGTTTCGCGGCGGAAAGCGGCTCGGACGCATTACCGGCTGGCCCGGATTGCCGCAGTTTTCGGCTGCGATACACCGTCTGCAGACGGGCTCTTGAAAAACCCTGAGCCCGACCCCAGTTAGGCTGGGACCGAGTTTTTTGAACCCAAATCACTGTTTTCACTAGGTATTCCTACCATGAGCAAAATCATCGGCATTGACCTGGGCACGACCAATAGCTGCGTGGCAGTCATGGATGGCGGCCAGGTAAAGATCATCGAAAACGCCGAAGGCGCCCGCACGACCCCGTCGATCGTCGCCTACATGGACGACGGCGAGACGCTGGTCGGCGCGCCGGCCAAGCGCCAGGCTGTCACCAATCCCAAGAACACCCTGTACGCCGTCAAGCGTCTGATCGGCCGCAAGTTCGACGAGAAGGCGGTCCAGAAGGACATCCACCTGATGCCCTATGGCATCGTCAAGGCCGACAACGGCGACGCGTGGGTCGAAGTGCGTGGCAAGAAGCTCGCGCCTCCTCAAGTGTCGGCCGAAGTGCTGCGCAAGATGAAGAAGACCGCCGAAGACTACCTCGGCGAAGAAGTCACCGAAGCCGTGATCACGGTGCCGGCCTACTTCAACGACAGCCAGCGCCAGGCCACCAAGGACGCCGGCCGCATCGCCGGTCTGGAAGTCAAGCGCATCATCAACGAGCCGACCGCGGCTGCGCTGGCTTTCGGCCTCGACAAGACCGAAAAGGGCGATCGCAAGATTGCCGTGTATGACCTGGGTGGCGGCACGTTCGACGTGTCCATCATCGAAATCGCCGACGTCGATGGCGAGAAGCAGTTCGAAGTGCTGTCGACCAACGGCGACACGTTCCTGGGCGGCGAAGACTTCGACCAGCGCATCATCGATTACATCATCGGCGAGTTCAAGAAAGAGCAGGGCGTCGACCTCTCGAAGGACGTGCTGGCTCTGCAGCGCCTGAAGGAAGCCGCCGAAAAGGCCAAGATCGAGCTGTCTTCGAGCCAGCAGACCGAAATCAATCTGCCGTACATCACGGCCGATGCGTCGGGTCCGAAGCACTTGAACCTGAAGATCACGCGCGCCAAGCTGGAAGCGCTGGTCGAAGAACTGATCGAGCGCACCATCGAGCCCTGCCGCGTCGCCATCAAGGATGCCGGCGTCAAGGTCTCGGACATCGACGACGTGATCCTGGTCGGTGGCATGACCCGCATGCCCAAGGTCCAGGAAAAGGTGAAGGAATTCTTCGGCCGCGATCCGCGCAAGGACGTGAACCCCGACGAGGCCGTGGCCGCTGGTGCCGCGATCCAGGGTTCGGTGCTGTCCGGTGAACGCAAGGACGTGCTGCTGCTGGACGTGAGCCCGCTGTCCCTGGGTATCGAAACCCTCGGCGGCGTCATGACCAAGATGATCCCGAAGAACACCACGATCCCGACGCGCTTCTCGCAGACGTTCTCGACGGCTGACGACAACCAGCCCGCCGTGACCATCAAGGTGTTCCAGGGTGAGCGCGAAATCGCCGCCGGCAACAAGGGCCTGGGCGAGTTCAACCTCGAGGGGATCCCGCCGGCGCCGCGCGGCATGCCGCAGATCGAGGTCACGTTCGACATCGACGCCAACGGCATCCTGCACGTGTCCGCCAAGGACAAGGGCACCGGCAAGGAAAACAAGATCACCATCAAGGCGAACTCGGGTCTGTCCGAAAGCGAGATCGAACGCATGGTGAAGGACGCCGAGGCCAACGCCGAGGAAGATCACCGCATGGCCGAACTGGCGCAGACGCGCAACCAGGCCGATGCGCTGGTGCACGCCACGCGCAAGTCGCTGACCGAATACGGCGACAAGCTCGAGGCCTCGGAGAAGGAAGCCATCGAAGCGGCGATCAAGGACGTCGAGTCCAGCCTGCAATCGACGGACAAGGCCGAGATCGATGCCAAGGTCGAAGCACTGACCACCGCGTCGCAAAAGCTGGGCGAAAAGATGTATGCCGACATGCAGGCGCAGCAGGCTGCCCAGCAGTCGCAGCACCAGCAAGCGGCCGACAACGCCAAGCCGGTGGACGACAACGTGGTCGACGCCGACTTCAAGGAAGTCAAGCGGGACCAGTAAAGTCCGGTCTATGATGTCCGATTCCCGCCCGGTGGCCGGTTTTTCCGGTTCCCGGGCGGAGTCGTTACAAGTTCCCCGAATTTCGGCTCTTTCCGGAGCCCTCTAATCATCATGGCAAAACGCGATTACTACGAAGTTCTCGGCGTGGCAAAAAACGCCACGGACGACGAGCTCAAGAAGGCCTACCGGAAGCTGGCCATGAAATACCATCCGGACCGCAATCCGGATAGCAAGGACGCCGAGGACAAATTCAAGGAGGCCAAAGAGGCCTACGAAGTCCTGGGCGACGAACAGAAGCGGGCGGCGTACGATCGCTACGGTCACGCGGGCGTCGATCCCAACGCGGCCGGCATGGGTGGCGCGGGCATGGGCGGCGGTTTTGCCGATGCCTTCGGCGACATCTTCGGCGAGATCTTCGGTGCCGGCCGTCGCGGTGGCGGCGGGGGCCCGCAGGTCTATCGCGGCGCCGATCTCAAATACGCACTGGAAATCACGCTCGAGCAGGCGTCGGCCGGCTTCGACACCGAGATCCGCGTGCCCAGCTGGGAAAACTGCGATGTGTGCCATGGGTCGGGCGCCAAGCCCGGCACCACGCCCAAGACCTGCCGCACCTGCGGTGGCTCGGGCGCCGTGCGCATGCAGCAGGGTTTCTTCAGCGTGCAGCAAACCTGCCCGACCTGCCATGGCAACGGCAAGGAGATCACCGATCCCTGCACGGCGTGCGATGGCGTGGGTCGCACCCGCCGCAACAAGACCCTGCAGGTCAAGATTCCGGCCGGCATCGACGACGGCATGCGCATCCGTTCGAGCGGCAACGGCGAGCCGGGCGTCAATGGTGGCCCCCCGGGCGATCTGTACGTCGAGATCCACATCAAGCAGCACCGGATCTTCCAGCGCGATGGCGACGATCTGCACTGCGAGCTCACCATTCCGTTCACCACCGCGGCGTTGGGCGGTGATCTGCAGGTGCCCACGCTCGGCGGCAAAGCGGAAATCGCGATCCCCGAGGGCACGCAGTCCGGCAAGACTTTCCGTCTGCGCGGCAAGGGCATCAAGGGTGTGCGGGCCAGCTACCCCGGCGATCTGTACTGCCACGTCGTGGTCGAGACGCCGGTGCGCCTGAGCGACGAGCAGAAGAGCATCCTGCGTCAGTTCGAGGCTTCGCTCAACGACGGTGGCGACCGCCACTCGCCGCAGAGCAAGTCCTGGACGGATCGCGTCAAAGAGTTCTTCAGCTGATCCCGGTGGCATCACCGCGTGGCGAGGCCGCGCGGCGATGAACGAAACCCCGGTCTGCGTTCTCACGCGACCGGGGTTTTTTTTGTTTGCACGGGTCCGGCGCTGTGGACGTAAAAAAAGCCCGGAACGCCATGAACGCGTTCCGGGCCGGGTGCCGGGAGTGGGGCGGGGGGCGGTCACTGCACCGGCACCCACCTACCCCTTACATCGGGGTACGCTCGGGCGGGTAGTCAAGATTGCCCCGTGACACCAGCCCCGCGTTGCGGGCATCCTGCAGTTCGGCCTGGACATGCTCACGCGATTCGCCGCTGGGCATGCGATCCGAGGTCAGCACGGGGTAGTCGAGCTGATCCGTGGGGATCATGCCGGCCGTGCGGGCCTGGTCCAGTTCCTCGCGCACCTCTGCGCGGGTCAGGGGCGGCTCGGTCTGGACCATGGGGGGCGGGTAGTCCAGGTTGCCGTGCGTCACGCGACCTTGGTCGCGTGCCTGATCCAACTGCGCGCGCACTTCGGCGCGGGTCGGCTCTCCCTGTGAGGTCATCGCGGTTTCCGCAGCTGCGGCACCGGCGAAGGTGAACGTGGCGATGAGCGTTGCGGCCAGCGTCTTGTTCTTGAGCTTCATGATGATGTCCTCCGATTGAGTCAGGCAAGGAATGACCTTGCACGATTTCAGTATGGACACCTCTTTCTCCGGTGAAAACCCCGGAATGTGAGCCGATCTTTCGAGATTTCGGGGCTTCCCTGGGGCGCGTCTTGCCAAGCCTTGCCTCGCGTAGCGTTTGTTCACGGGTATGCAAGCGCATCCGACAGACGCCTTCCGCGATGTGCAATGCCGCACCCTTTTGGCACGCCCTTGGCGCGCCTTGGGCGAAAAAATACCCGCCGGTCAGGGCGGGTCGGGGGGTGCGGCAGGTGGACTGTCAGCGCATGTGCCGACGAGGCGTGGCGTGCGCCACGCCTCGGGCAGGCATCAGTGGGCCGGCTTGTCTTTCTTGAAGTCGCCCGCCACCGCGGTGCTGAATGCCTCGGGCTTGAGGTATTTGCGCAGCGCGGCGTTGACGGTGGCCGGCGTGAGCGCGGCGATCTTCTTGTCCATCTCGGCCGACCAGGCGAACGTGCGATCGGTACGCAGGTAGTTGAGCCAGGTGTTGGCCACCACGTCGTCCTGGGCACGGGCGAGGTTGCGGTAGTTGAGCAGCGCAACGATGCCGTCCTTGACCTCGGCCTGCGTGAAGCCGTCTTTCAGGGCGCGAGCGAGCTCTTCCTTGATGGCGGATTCGAGCCTGGCGCGATTCTGCGGGGCGTAGATGGCGTAGACCGTCCAGCTCGCGGTGGGCTCGAACGACGAGACCGACAGTGTGCTGCGCACGTTGTACGACAGCCCGTCGGTTTCGCGCACCCGATGCCACAGGCGCGAGGTTTCGGACGTGCCGAGCAGGAAGTTCGCCAGATAGAGCGCGGCGTAATCCGGATCGGTGTCGCGCAGCTGCAGCGGCATGCGCGAGATGAAGAACGCGTTGGCCTTGTCGGGCGTGGGGATGTCGAACTGCTTGGCGGGCACCTTGCGGAACGGGTCCGGGATGCGGGTGAAGGCAGGTGCCTTCTGCCATCCCTGCAGACCGTTCTTGAGCGCGGTCTCGACGCCGGCGGGATCGAAATCACCGACGGCGCTCAGCTTGATGGCCCCCGCGCCATAGAACTGCTTGTGGGTCTTGACCAGACTGTCGCGGTCGATGGCCTGCACGTTGGCCAGCGCCTCTTCGAACGTGGGCACGTAGCGCACATCGTCGGCCGGCCACGGATTGTCGTTGCGGGCCAGGGCGCGCGAGGCCAGCGCGGTGGGCTCGGTCATGGCGCCCTGGATCGAGGTGGTGGCCTGGCGCTTGTACTCGTCGATCTGCTCCTGCGGGAAGCTGGCGTTGCGCACCACGTCGAGCACGAGCTCGATCAAGGCCGGCAGGTTGGCGCCGGTGGTGGACATCGACACGCTCAGGTCGGTGCCGCTGCCGTTGAAGGACACATCGGCCTGGAGCTGGTCGATACGATCCTGGATCTGCTGGCGCGTGAGCTTGTCGGTGCCGCGCGTGAGCAGGTCGGCCACCGCGCCGATCGCGGTGCGCTGACCCTTGAGCGACTCGGCATCGCCGAACTGAATCAGCAGGTCGGCCTGCACGCGGTCACCGCGGGTGGCCTTGGGCAGCAGCGCCACCTCGACCTTGCCATTGGGCAGGTCGAGCACGCGGCGTTGCGTGAGCTTGTCGATATTGGCGGGCGTGGGATCGAAGGCCTCGACGGCCTTGAAGTCGGGATCGCCCTTGTAGTCCTTGAAGACCGAAGTCAGGTCGATGCGTTGCTGTTGGGGCGCGCGCACCGGCTTCTCGGTGGGCAGATAGCGGCCTTCGGTGGCGTTGCTCTGCACCAGGTAGGCCTGCGCCACGCGCTGTACGTCCGCCAGCTTGGCCTCGCGCACGCGGTCGCGTTGCAGGAAGAACAGACGCCAGTCGCCCGATGCGATCGCCTCGGACAATGCGACGCCGACTTTCTCGGGATCGCTGTATGTCTGTTGCCAGCCGGTGAGCCACTTGTTGCGGGCGCGCTCGAGTTCTTCGGCGGTGAAGGGCTTTTTGTCGAGCGAATGCAGCGTGGTGGTGAGGGCCTCGAGTGCCTTGTCGGTGTCCATGCCGGGCTGCAGCTGCGCGCCGAACATGGCGACGCCCGGATCGAGCTGATCCATGGTGAAGCCGAAGACGCCGGCGGCGAGCTTGTTGGGGACGAGCGCGTGATAGAGGCGACCCGACGGCGTATCGGCCAGGATGGTGGCGGCCAGATCCATCGACACGAAGTCGGCGCTGCCGGCGGGCGGGACGTGATACATCGCGGCGACCAGCGGCGTGCCGCCCGCGCGGCGCAGCGTCACGGCGCGCTCGCCGTCCTGCGCGGGCTCGACGGTGTATTCGTTGCGCAGGGTGCGCTTGGGCTTGGGCAGCTTGCCCAGCGTGGCCTGGATATCGGACAGCGCGACCTTGGGATCGAATTTGCCGGCCACGATCAGCACGGCGTTATCGGGCTGGTAATACTCGTGATAGAAGGCGCGCAGTTGGCCGACGTCGACATTTTCGACATCGGAGCGGGCGCCGATGGTGCTCTTGCCGTAGTTGTGCCACTGGAAGGCGGCGGCCAGCATCTTCTGCATGAGCACGCGGAACGGATTGTTCTCGCCGCTCTCCATTTCGTTGCGCACCACCGTCATCTCGGAATCGAGATCTTCTTTGGCGATCAGCGAGTTGACCATCGCGTCGGCCTGCCAGCCGAGATACCAGCGCAGGGTGTCGGGATTGGCGGCGAAGCTGGCGAAGTAATTGGTGCGGTCGGCCGACGTCGAACCGTTGGCCTGCAGGCCGCGCCGCGAGAATTCGCCCAGCGCGTTGCGAATGGAGGGCGTGCCCTTGAAGAGCATGTGCTCGAGCAGGTGAGCCATGCCGGTCTGGCCGTAGTTTTCGTTGCGCGAGCCGACGAGGTAGGTCATGTTGACCGTGGTCGTGGGCTTGGATGCATCGGGAACCAGCAGCACGCGCAGCCCGTTGGCCAGGCGGTACTCGGTAATGCCCTCGACCGAGCTGACCTCGGACACGCCACTGGGCAACGCGGCACCTGCCTGGAAGGCAAGGAACGACGTAACAACGAGCGTGCCCAGCCTGCCGGACCACCTCATGAGCGAAAGTCGCATGGTGAAAATTCCCGTGATAGCGAAAGTTTTTGGAGTGTATCCGCAGTGATAGGTTCCGCCCACCGAACTGTTCAACAGACCGTATCAGTCCAATTCACTGTTTCACTGACGGTACCTTTAAAGCCCGCCGATTTGATATCGGGTAAAGGGCGGAGGTACCATGGTCATGTGGCTGCGCGCCACCGGGCAAGCCCTCCTGCGGCTGCCCTCGTTACGGGGATGCGCGAGCGCTCCGGCCTCCTGACCGCGAGTTTTCCCGTTCTATACCCGGCCTCGCCTGGGAAGCCCAGGCCCTGCCAGGTAAAGTCTGCCCGCGCCTTCGACGCCGGCCTCCTGTCGGCGTACCTACCCGGAGGAACGATCCATGCTGACCCATACCGTCACGCGCGCCTTGACCCATCTGCTTGGCCGCCCCCTGGCCGAAGACCGCATCAAGGGACATTTCCGTTATGCCTATGCCAGTGACGATGGCCGTTACGTCGCCATCTACGGACACGACACCACCACTTATGTCGTCGACGTCGAAGACGGCCGCTATTGTGCCGAGCGCGGGGTGCAACCCTGCGGATTCGCCGGTCACATCCTCGAAGTAGAAGCACAGCGCCGCGCCAGCGCCAAGGCGGCGAACGAGCAGTTCGACCTGGACCTCGATGCCGGCGAAGTCCGCTGGCAAGGCTGCCCCGGACCCGGCGGCTTGCTCGAGCGCTCTGCGTAATGCGCAGCACCCGGAATCGGTGAGGGCGCCGCGCCCCTCCTGATTCCGCGCCGGCGTCGTGTGCCGCTCGCTACAATGCGGCGCATGACGCCCGCCCACACTCCCCACGAAATCACGTCCGAAGTCAGCCTGCCGCCCGGCGTGCGCCTGGTGGCCTGCACGCATGCGCTTCATGCCCAGGCGATTCTCGACATCCTGAACGACGCGATCATCAACACCACCGCGCTCTACGACTATCAGCCGCGACCGTTCACGGCCATGGAGCCGTGGTTCGCGACCAAAGTGTCGAACGGCTTTCCGGTCGTGGGCCTCGAGGATGACGAGGGGCGGCTGCTCGGGTTCGCCAGCTACGGCACGTTCCGCAACTTCCCCGCCTTCAAATACTCGGTCGAGCATTCGGTGTATGTCGCGTCGGCCGCGCGCGGCAGGGGACTGGGAGAGCTGCTGCTGCGACTCATCGTGGAGCAGGCCCGGGCGCGCCAGGTGCATGTGGTGATCGGCGCGATCGACGCGAGCAACGCGGCCAGTATCGCCTTGCATCGCAAGGTCGGATTCGAGGCATCCGGTCTCATCCGCCAGGCAGGCTTCAAGTTCGGCCGCTGGCTAGATCTGGCGTTTTATCAGCGCACGCTGGACACGCCGGCCGACCCGGTGGACGGCTGACGGACGCAGCGTACCGTTTACTTCGCGAGCAGGCGCATCGCCTGTTCGAGGCCCGCCACGGTTACCGGAAACATGCGCTCCTGCATGATGTCGCGCATGAGCGCGATGGACTGCCGGTATTGCCAATACGCCGAAGGCTCGGGGTTGAGCCACACGGCCTTGGGCCAGGCGTCGAGCAGGCGCCGCATCCACACGGCGCCCGTCTCCTTGTTGTAGTGCTCGACGGAGCCGCCCGGCTGCAGGATTTCGTAGGGGCTCATGGTGGCGTCGCCCACGATGATGAGACGCCAGTCGGCATTGAAGCGGCGCAACACATCCCAGGTATCGAAGCGCTCGTCACGCCGGCGCCGGTTGTTCTGCCACAGGCTTTCGTACGGGCAGTTGTGGAAGTAATACACCTCGAGATGGCGGAACTCGCTGCGTGCCGCGGAGAACAGCTCTTCGACGCGTGAGATGTGGTCGTCCATGCTGCCGCCGACATCGAGCAGCATCAGCACCTTCACGGTGTTGCGCCGCTCGGGCACCATGCGCAGATCGAGGTGGCCGGCGTTGCGCGCGGTGCTTGTGATGGTGTCGTCGAGATCGAGTTCGAGGTCGGCGCCCTGCCGCGCGAAGCGGCGCAGGCGCCGCAACGCCACCTTGAAGTTGCGCGTGCCGAGTTCGAGCTGATCGTCGTAGTCGCGGAACTGCCGCATGTCCCACACCTTCACGCCGGTGCGGTTGCCGGCCGACTCGCCGCCGACCCGGATACCTTCGGGGTGAAAGCCGCCATTGCCGAAGGCCGAGCTGCCGCCCGTGCCGATCCATTTGTTGCCGCCGGCGTGGCGCTCCTTCTGCTCTTCCAGCCGTTGCTTGAACAGCTCCATGAGCTTGTCCCAGCCGTGCGCCTTGATGGCGGCGCGCTCTTCGTCGCTCAGGGTTTTTTCGAACTCTTTGATGAGCCAGTCCAGCGGCAGCTCCTTGCCCTCGGGTAGTTGCACCTGCAACTTTTTATAGTAGGCGCCGAAAGCCTGGTCATAGCGGTCGTAGAGCGTCTCGTCCTTGATGAGCGTGGCGCGCGCGAGGAAATAGAAGTCGTCGAGCGTGGGGGCCATGACCTGCGTGCGCAGCGCATCGAGCAGGGTCAGGTACTCGTTGACCGAGACCGGCAGGCGGTGCGCGCGCAGGTGATAGAAGAAGCCCGTGAGCATGGCAGGCTCAACGCTTGCCGCGCGTCATGGACGAGAGGCGTTCGAGCAGATGCACGTCCTGCTCGTTTTTCAAGAGCGCGCCGGCCAGGATCGGCACGGCGGTCGCCGCGTGCGCTTCAATCTCGGCGGCGCTGATGTCTTCGGCCAGCAGCAGGCGCAGCCAGTCGAGCAGCTCCGAGGTCGACGGCTTTTTCTTCAGGCCCGGCGCGTCGCGCAGGGCAAAGAAGGTGTCGAGCGCGGCGCGCAGCACGTCGGCGCGCAGCTCGGGGAAGTGCACGCCAACGATGTCGCGCATCGTTTCACGTTCGGGGAAGCGGATGTAGTGGAAGAAGCAGCGCCGCAGGAAGGCGTCGGGCAGATCCTTCTCGTTGTTCGACGTGATGATGACCAGCGGGCGATGACGCGCGGCGATGGTCTGGCGCGTCTCGTACACATGGAACTCCATGCGGTCGATCTCGCGCAGCAGGTCGTTCGGAAATTCGATGTCGGCCTTGTCGATCTCGTCGATCAGAAGCACCACCGGCTCGTCGCTTTCGAAGGCCTGCCACAGCGTGCCCTGCACGATGTAGTTGCGGATGTCGCGGACCTTTTCGTCGCCGAGCTGCGAGTCGCGCAGGCGCGAAACGGCATCGTATTCGTAGAGCCCCTGATGCGCCTTGGTGGTCGACTTGATGTGCCACTGCAGCAGCGGGCGGCCCAGGGCGCGCGCCACTTCTTCGGCCAGCATGGTCTTGCCCGTGCCGGGCTCGCCCTTGATGAGCAGCGGACGCTGCAGCGTCAGCGCGGCGTTCACGGCGAGCTTGAGGTCGTCGGTGGCGACGTAGCGGTCAGTGCCCTCGAAGCGGGCGGGTGAACGATCGGCTTGCGTGGAAAATGACATGGAAAATCCGATGCAAGCGCCCGATGCGGACGCGGTTCATGAGGGTAAGCACCCCCGCAGTGCAGCATAAAAGCGGGGTCGGCGTTGAAACAATTATCGTACAATCGCAGGGTTTTGCGGCCCGGCCTGGCCCGGAGCCTTCCACAGCGTCGTTTCAGCCACCAAGAGTCACTCCAATGAAGTTTCATACCTCTATGAAGTGCAAGCTGTATGTGCTGTTTTACCTCCTGGCTTCCTGTTCGATCAGCGGCCAGGCCCTGGCCGCCGATGCCGCCGCCGGCAACGTGCAGAACGCCAGGGACAAGGTCTCGATGTGCATCGGGTGCCACGGCATTCCGGGCTACAAGGCCTCTTTCCCCGAGCTGTATCACGTGCCCAAGATCGCGGGCCAGAACGCCAAGTATCTGGAAGCCGCGCTCAACGAATACAAGAAGGGTAGTCGCAGCCATCCCACGATGGACGCCATCGCCGGCAGCCTGTCCGACCAGGACATTGCCGACCTGGCGGCGTACTACGCCAATCTCAAATAAGCCCGGGGGCAAATCATGAATCGTTCGATGCTTGCCCTTGCGGGGGCTTCCCTGTTGCTGGCCGGTGCTGCGCAGGCCCAGGACATCTCGGCCGGCAAGGCGCTGTTCGAGAAAACCTGCGTGTCGTGCCATGGCGCCGATGCCAAGACCTCCACCGAGCCCGCCTATCCCATTCTGGCGGGTCAGCATGCCGATTACCTGGCGCATGCGCTGAAGGCCTACCGCCGCGGCGCGAGCGGCAGCGCGGCTACGGCAAACGTGCGCAAGAACCCCATCATGGGCGCGTTTGCCGCGCAGCTGTCGGATCAGGATATCGCCAACGTGTCCGCCTGGCTGGCCACCTTGCCCAGCGATCTGGGCACGCGGCGTTAAGGCCGCGGCGCGGGGCGCAAGCGGCATCAGGCAGGGGCAGGGCGCTGGTCGCGGGTCGTCGGTTCGCCGCCCGTCGGCCCGCCCGTGGCGCGGGCTCAGCGCAGGGCGCGCTGGCGGATGAGGTCGATGTAGACGTCGCTGTCGAGCGGGGTGCCCAGTCGCTGAGCTTCCCACACCACCTGTCCCAGGCATTCCATGATCTCGTGCGCGGCGTGGTGCGCATCGCTGCGGCTCACCATGCGCTGGTAGGCGTCGCGGATCCCGCGCGGATGGTCGATCGACAGCTGCTCGGCGATGGCGAGGTGCATCGACATGTGCAGAAAGGGATTGGTGCGACCGTTCTCCACGGAATATTCCGCGGTCATGGCCTCCGGGCTTTCGAGGTCGCCGTGGTATTCGGGGTGCTCGATCATCCAGTCCAGCGCCATCGATTCGAGCGGCGTCAGGACTTCGTTGGCGCGATGCTTGCGCCAGGTTTCGATGAAGAATTCGCGAACTTGGTCGCGCGAGGGGTTGAACATGCGAGAGCGCCAGGAGTGCAGCGGAAAACCCTATTTTACCGCTCTCGCAGGCGCTGGCCGCCGTGGCTTGGGGCCGGCGGGATAGAATGGCTCGTATCCGGCCCCGACTGGCCGCCGCGCGGCTGTCCGCGCGGGTCACGGCGGGGACGACGCAAGAACACTGGCCGCATCGCGGGCGGCCGTCCGGACCGCATCGGCCCGGGCGGAGACGCGGCGCGCCGCAAGAATCCACCCGGAGTCATCGGAGCAGTCATGTCCTACCAACACATTAAGGTGCCCCCCGAGGGTCAGAAGATCACGGTCAACGCCGATCACACGCTCAACGTGCCCGATCAGGTGGTGATTCCCTATATCGAGGGTGACGGGACCGGCGCGGACATCACGCCCGTGATGATCCGCGTCGTGGATGCGGCGGTCGAGAAGGCCTACGAGGGCAAGCGCAAGATCCACTGGATGGAAGTCTACGGCGGCGAGAAGGCCACGCGCGTGTACGGCCCGGATGTCTGGCTGCCCGACGAGACCCTCGATGTCGTGAAGGACTACGTGGTGTCGATCAAGGGGCCCATGACCACGCCGGTGGGCGGCGGCATGCGCTCGCTGAACGTGGCGCTGCGCCAGAAGCTCGACCTGTATGTGTGCCTGCGTCCGGTGCGCTATTTCAAGGGGGTGCCGTCGCCGGTGCGCGAGCCCGAGAAGACCGACATGGTCATCTTCCGCGAAAACTCCGAAGACATCTACGCCGGCATCGAGTATCCGGCCGAGTCGTCCGAGGCGCGCGAGCTCATCGACTTTCTGCAGAACCGCCTGGGCGTGAACAAGATCCGCTTCCCGGCGACGTCGGCCATCGGCATCAAGCCGGTGTCGCGCGAGGGCACCGAGCGGCTGGTGCGCAAGGCGATCCAGTACGCGATCGACAACGATCGCGCCTCGGTCACCCTGGTGCACAAGGGCAACATCATGAAGTTCACCGAAGGGGGCTTCCGTGATTGGGGCTACGCGCTGGCGCGCAATGAGTTCGGCGCCCAGCAGATCGACGGCGGCCCGTGGTGCAAGATCAAAAACCCGCGCACCGGCCGCGACATCGTGGTCAAGGATTCGATCGCCGATTCCTTCCTGCAGCAGGTGCTGCTGCGGCCGGCCGAATACGACGTGATCGCCACGCTCAACCTGAACGGCGACTACATCTCCGACGCCGTGTCGGCGCAGGTGGGTGGCATCGGCATCGCGCCGGGCGGCAACATCTCCGACTCGGTGGCGATGTTCGAGGCGACGCACGGTTCGGCGCCGAAGTACGCGGGCAAGGACTACGTCAATCCCGGGTCCGAGATTCTTTCGGCCGAGATGATGCTGCGCCACATGGGCTGGGTCGAGGCGGCCGACCGCATCGTGGCCAGCATGGAAAAGTCGATCCAGTCCAAGAAGGTGACGTACGACTTCGCGCGCCTGCTGCCGGGCGCCGAGCAGGTGTCCTGCTCCGGCTTCGGTCAGGTCATGATCGACAACATGTAGCCTCGCCGCCACGCGTAGGCGTCCTATAAAAGCCGGCCCTCGGGCCGGCTTTTTTGCATCTCGCGCTTTGCTTGATCTCGATCAAGGTGCGGCGCCGAGACGGTCGTCTCGGTGCCGCGAATCCCGATACGCTGACGACTATACAAAAAGAAATATTAAGTTGTTTGTGGAAGCGTTTGGCGGCTCGAGCCTTCGTGCCAGCGCTTCGGGTTTCTTGCGAAAGAGGTGTCTTGTGCGATTGTCGAGTCTGCGTACGCAGTTGTGGTTGTTCATGGCGGCAACGGGGTTGCTGCTGGTGGCGTTGGGAAGCTGGGATGCCGTCATGCGGCGCGCGGATCTGCTCCACGAGCGGGAGGCGGCGCTGCATCACGCGCTGCAACTGGCGCAATCCACCATCGATCGGGCCCGCGCGGATGTGGCGGCCGGCATGCCGCTCGCGCAGGCGCGCGCCGACGCGGCCAGGCGGCTGGCGGCGCTGCGCTTCGGCGAGGATGGCTACGTCGGCGTCATGGACGATCGCTACGTGGTGCAGGCGCACCCCGACGCCGCGCTCGTCGGTCGCGAGGTGCGCTCGGTGACCGACGCCGACGGCGTGCCGATCTTCGAGGCGCTGCTGCGTGCCGGCAAGGCGGGCGGTGGCGCCGTGAGCTACCGTTTCCCGCGGCCGGGCAGCGACCTGCCGCTGGCCAAGGTGAGTTATGCGACGTACGACCCGCAATGGAACTGGCTGCTTTACACCGGGCTGTATGTCGACGACGTGAATCAGGCCTTCTACGCCACGCTGCTGCGCCAGGGTCTGGTGGCGGGGGGCTTGTTGCTGCTGCTGGCCTGCGGTGCGCTGCGGTTCTTCAACCGGCGCATCCTCACACCGATCGATGCCCTGGTCGAGGTGTGCGAGCGGGTGGCGAGCGGCGATCTCGGGGTGTCGATCCCCGTGGGGCAGCGCAGCGAAATCGGCCGTCTGTTCGAGGCGATGGAGCGCATGCGCCACCGGCTCGAAGACGCGGTCAGCGGCATCGTGCAGGCCACGGGTTCGATCGCCTCGGCCGCGCGGCAGATCGCGGCGGGCAGCATGGACCTGTCCGACCGCACCGAAAAGCAGGCGGCGGCGCTGGAACAGACCGCCGCGAGCGTGGAGCAGATCGCCGCGACCGTGAAGGAGAGCGCGGACTCGGTGGCCGAGGTGAGCCGGCTCGCGCATGACGCGGCCCAACTGGCATCCCAGGGTGGCACGCAGGCCGATCAGGCGCGCGACGCGATGCGCGATATCGCGGCCGGATCGCGCCGCATCAGCGAGATCACCACGCTGATCGACGCGATCGCGTTCCAGACCAATATTCTCGCGCTCAACGCCGCGGTCGAAGCGGCCCGCGCCGGGGAAGAAGGCCGGGGATTCGCCGTGGTGGCGGGCGAGGTGCGGGCCCTGGCCCAACGCTCGGCGAGCGCGGCGCGCGAGATCACGCAACTGATCGAGGCGAACACGGCCTCCATCGATAGCGGCAGCGCGCGCGTGGGAGAAGCGAGCGAGACCATGGCGCGCGTGTCCGACTCCGCCGGCACGAGCGCGCCGCTGATGAGCGAGATCGCGACGGCGTCCGTGGAGCAGAGCCAGGGCATCGAGCAGATCAACCGCGCCGTCACGCACCTGGATGGCGTGACCCAGCAGAATGCCTCGCTCGTCGAGGAGTTCGCCGCGTCGGCCGGCATGCTGCAGGATCAGGCCCAGACCCTGGCGCGGCTGGTGTCGACGTTCAGGCTGCGGGGCGCAGTCTAGGATTGCGCTGCAGGCCGTGCGGGGTGCGCCTCGGCCGCGCAGCGAGTCCTGGGGCGGTCCCGCGCGCCGCGCGGGACGAGACGTTGGCGGAAAGAGGCATCCTGCCGGGGGATCTCGTAAAAGTTCCGCCAACGCGTGCGATCAGAAGGTGCGCGTCAGGGTGGCCAGCACGGCGCCCCGGCCCATGTCGCGGCCGTCGGAGTTGGTGTAGACCCGGGGCTCGGCGTTTGTGTCGATGTAGGAAACCGTGGCGGTCCAGCCCGTGCCGAAGGTTTTGGTCACGCCCGCTTTCCAGTCCCAGTACGAGGCGTCTTCCACGTTGCGCACGTACTGATAGCCAGCGTGCAGATTGAGCGTGAGACCCCACACGCCCGTGTCGAAGTTGCCGCTGAGGTCGTAGTACTGGCTGTTGCGGCTGTGGGCAAAGCCGAACAGATTCGTCAGGCTGTGCGACACCTTGAACATGAGAGGGCCATGGCCCAGGCCGGCGTAGACCTCGGTGGTGTGCGGGCGCGTGTAGTCGGAAGGATAGTCACCGGGGTAGTAGTACTGCAGCACGCCCAGGTCGAGGTCGAGATGTTCGCCGAGCGTGCGCTTGTAGCCGGCATAGAAGTCCATCTCGAGCGGTGCGGACACGGCGTCGTTCCCGTCGCCCAGCCAGCTGATGCTGGAGTTCCAGTTGCCGAGATAGAGCCCGCTCGGATGGACGTAGTCGAAGCCGCCCTGCAGCGCGGGCTTATTGTTGGTCTGCATGAGGCCGCGGTAGCGGTATTGGCTCGCGACGGTCAGGTTTGCGCTCACGGCGCCGGCCTGGTCGGCCTCCTGTGCAGCCGCGGGCAAGGCGCCGGTGGCTGCTCCGATCAGCATCGTGATACCGAGGGCGGGGATGAGGGCATGGCGGGAGTTCATGGTGCTCCTGAAGAATGAGATCCGGGGAGCGCCAAGATAGGAGAAGCGGCATAAGGGCCGCGTAAAGACTGCGGGGGTGCGTGTAAAGGCAACGCAAAAGTCGTCTCACCCCGCCGGCGGACGGGACTCGTTCAGCCCGCGAAGCGATATCCCACGCCGACTTCGGTCACGAGGAAGACGGGCTGGGCCGGGTCGGCCTCGAGCTTCTGGCGCAGGTGGCCCATGTAAATGCGCAGGTAATGACTGCTCTCGACGTGCGACGGCCCCCACACTTCGCGCAGCAGCTCGCGATGGGTCATGACCTTGCCGCGCCGCGACAGCAGCGCGGTGAGCAGGCGGTACTCCATGGGCGTGAGATGCACGGGGTCGCCCGAGCGCGTGACCAGGCGCCGCGCCATGTCCACCACGACGTCGCCGAACTGAATCTCGGCGGCGCTGCCGGCGCCGCCGCGCGCATGCCGGCGCAGCAGCACGCGCAGACGCGCCAGCAACTCGCCTACGCCGAACGGCTTGGTGAGGTAGTCGTCGGCACCGGCATCGAGCGCGGCGATCTTGTCGGCCTCGCCGGTGCGCGCGGACAGCACCAGCACGGGCACTTCGGTCCAGCCGCGCAGGTCGCGGATCAGGGTCATGCCGTCGGCATCGGGCAGGCCCAGGTCGAGCACGAGCGCATCGGGCTGGCGTGTGCCGGCCTCGATCAGGCCGCGGCGCACGGTATCGCTTTCGTGAACCACGCAACCCTCGGCCTCGAGCGCGTCGCGCACGAAGCGACGGATGTGCGGGTCATCTTCGATGAGCAGGATGGCGGGCTGATACTCAAACACGATAGGTTCCATCGGCGGCCGGGGCGTCGCCGGTCAGGGGTTCGTCGGGCATCGCGGGCGCGCGGCCCAGCGGCAACGCGAAGATGAAGGTGGCGCCGTGTGCACGGCGCCCGTCTGCACGGCGCCCGTCTGCACGGCGCCCGTGTGCACGGCGCCCGAGCATACGAGCGTCGTCCGCACCCTCGTCATTATTTGCGGCGCCGCGTGGCACGCCCGGCTCGACCCAGATGCGGCCCTGATGCGCGGCAATGATCGCCTCGCACACCGCGAGTCCCAGGCCCACGCCGGGCGTGGCCGATTCGCTGTCGCCGCGCGTGAACTTCTGGAAGATGCGCGCCTCGCTGCCCGCCGGCACGCCGGGGCCCTCGTCGCTCACGCACACGCGCAGCTCGCCCTCGCGGGCCTCGGCAGACACGGTAATGGCGCTGCCGGCGGGCGTGTATTTGGCGGCGTTCTCGAGCAGGTTGCACAGCACGCGCTCGATGAGGACTGCATCGCACTCGATCAACGGCAGGGCGGAGAGCGGTTCGACCCGCACGGTGTGGCCGGCAAGCGCTTCGCGGGTGCCGGCCAGCGCCGCGCCGACGAGCTCTTCGATCGACTGCCATTCGCGCTGGATCGGGGTGTGGTGCTGCAGACGCGCCATGTCGAGCAGATTGACCACCATGGTGTGCATGCGGCGCGCCTGATCGCGGATGGCGAGCGCCTGACTGGCGGCATCGCCGCTGCCGCGCGACAGCGCTTCGGCCATGCCCATCAGGCTGGTGAGCGGCGTGCGCAGGTCGTGCGACACGGCGGCGAGCAACGAGCCGCGCAGCTTCTCGGACTCGACGTTCACGAGGGCCTGCTGCGCGACCTCGACGTAGTGCTGACGTTCGAGCGCGATCGCGATCAGCGTGGCGTAGGCCTCGGCCTGCCGGCGCGCCTCGGGCCGCGCATACAGCGGTTCGCCGGCCGCCTGCAGCACGAGCACCCCGCGCACGCGCATCGGGCCCTCGAGCGGCAGATACAGCAGCGGACTGTTGGAGAGCGTGCCGGTGCCCGCGCCGGCAGGTTTGCCGTGGTCGTAGACCCACTGCGCCAGCGCCGGTTCGAGCGTGCCCATCGCGGCGTCCGGCGCGGCGGCCAGATGCAGCCGGTCATCGAGCTTGAGCACGTAGAGCGCGCAGCGCGCGCCGAAGGCGGCGTGCAGAAAGGTGATGGCTGCCTGGAGAATCTGTTCGGGCAGCAGGGCCGACGACAGCTCGCGCGCGAATTCATAAAGACCCCGCGCGTCGGCTTCGCGGCGCGTGGAGGTTTCGGCCTGGGCGCGCAGGCCGGCCGTGAGCTGACCGATCAGCAGGCCGACGCCGAGCAGGACGGCGAAGGTCAGCAGATACTGCACATCGGTCACGGCGAACGAGCTGTACGGCTGCACGAAAAAGAAGTCGAAAAGGCCCACGCTGACAACCGACGCCAGCGCGGCCGGTCCGCGGCCATGACGCAACGCCACGCCCACGACCGCGAGCAGAAACAGCATCACGATGTTGGTCTGATGCAGCGCCGGAAACGCCAGCATGGACACGCCGGTGGCGACGGCGCAGTACAGCGAGGCCCACACGTAAGGCATGAGGCTACGTGGAGCCGTCTGCGCGGCGGTGTCGCGCGTGCGCGAATCCTGCGCGGGCGCGACGGCCGACGCGGCCGGCGCGGCCACGCGCAGCACGTCCACCTCGGGACAGGCGGCCGCCAGCCGGTCGGCGAAGCTGTGACGATGCCAGAGCCAGCCCGGGGCGAGCATCCGGCCCAGCCAGGCCGCGGCCGAGCCGCCCAGCCGCGCCAGGCCGGCACCTCTGCCACGGCCCAGCACGGCCTTGGTGATGTTGTGACGCCGCAGATAGCGCGTGGCGGCATCGACCATGTCCGGGCCGGCGAGGATTTCGGTGCGCACGGCGAGCTCGTCCGCGAGGGCCATGGCACGTGCCAGGCGCTCGCGCGCGGCCGGCGTCACCGCGCTCACCCGCAACGGTTCCACGCTGATGACATGCAGATCGCAATCGAGCTGCTGCGCCAGGCGAGCGGCCGCGCGCAGGACATGCTGCGCGTCGGGGCCGTCGCCGATGCAGGCGGCCACCGCTTCGCGGGTGCGCCAGACGGGCTCGATGGCGGCGTCGCGGCGGTATTCCTGCACGTCGTCGTCGACATGCTCGGCGGTGCGCCGCAAGGCCAGCTCGCGCAGCGCGATCAGATTGCCCTTGCGAAAGAAGTGGCGCGTGGCGTGGCGCGCCTGCTCGGGCACATAGACTTTTCCGTCCTTGAGCCGGCGCAGCAATTCGTCGGCCGACAGATCGACCAGGATCACCTCGTCCGCGGCATCGAACACGGCGTCGGGCACGGTCTCCCAGACCCGCACGCCGGTGATGCCGCCCACCGCGTCGTTCAGGCTGTCCAGATGCTGCACGTTGAGCGTGGTCCAGACGTCGATGCCGGCGCGCAGCAGCTCCTGCACGTCCTGCCAGCGCTTGGCATGCCGGGCGCCGGGCGCATTCGAATGCGCCAGCTCATCGAGCAGCAGCAGGGCGGGCCGGCGCGCCAGCGCGGCATCGAGATCGAATTCGGAGAGCGTGTGGCCGCGATACGCGAGGCTGGCCCGGGGCAGCGTCTCCAGACCCTGCAGCAGCGCGGCGGTTTCCTTGCGGCCATGGGTCTCGATCAGGCCCGCCACGACGGCGACGCCTTGCGCCTGCTGGGCGCGGGCGCCGGCCAGCATGGCGTAGGTCTTGCCCACACCGGCGGAGGCGCCGAAGTAGATGCGCAGCCGGCCCTGGCGGGCCTGGGCCTCGGCCTGGTTCAGCCGCTGCAGAAGGTGGTCCGGGTCGGGGCGCAAGGGGTGGGTGTCGGCCATGGGGCACGGATGAAAGCGTGGGCGGGCGCGCAAGGGCACGCCGCAAAGCCACGGTCCAGACGACCCCGCAGGGACGGCTGGACTGGGCAGATACTATACGCCCGCGGCAACGCGCGGGGCATACGGGGGGGGGCGTGCCTCAGCGCGTGGTCGTCGCGGCATCCAGCGCGAGGTTCAGCGTCAGCACGTTCACGGCCGGCTCGCCCAGCACGGCGGGCCAGGGCGTGTGCGTGTGCTCGGTCACGAGCGCACGCACACGTTCAGGCGCAAGCCCGCGTGCACGGGCCACCCGTTCGACCTGATAGGCGGCCGCCGCCGGGCTGATGTGCGGATCCAGACCGCTGCCCGACGCCGTGACCAGGTCCGCCGGAACGGGGGCGCGGTTGTCCGGATCGGCCGCGCGCAACGCCTGCGCGCGCTGCGTGACAGCCTCGCTCAGCGCGGGGTTCGTCGGGCCGAGGTTCGAGCCGCCCGAGGCGGCGGCGTTGTAGGCCATGGGTGCCGTCGCCGACGGCCGGCCCCAGAAATAGCCGGGGTCAGAGAAGTGTTGGCCGATCAGGCGCGAGCCCACGGGCTGGCCGTCGCGCGCGATCAGCGAGCCGCTGGCCTGGTCCGGGAACAGCCATCCCGACAGTCCGGTGCTGGCGAGCGGATAAAGCAGGCCGGTCAGCACGGACAAGGCGACGAACAGCGTCAGGGCAGGGCGCAGCAGGCCGCCGCGCGAAGAGGGGTTGGGGAGTACGGGGTTCATGTCGGTTTCCTTGCGGTTGTCGGGTCGGCTCAGACCCAGCCCAGGGCGGCCAGCACCATATCGATCAGCTTGATGCCGGCGAACGGCACGAGCAGTCCGCCCAGACCATAGATCAGCAGATTGCGCCGCAGCAGCGCGGCCGCGCCGAGCGGGCGATAATGCACGCCGCGCAGGGCCAGCGGGATCAACGCCACGATGATGAGCGCATTGAAGATGACGGCCGACAGGATGGCGGACGCCGGCGTGGTCAGCCCCATCACATTGAGCAGGTTCAGTTGCGGGTAGACCGTGGCGAACGCGGCCGGAATGATGGCGAAGTACTTCGCCACGTCGTTGGCCACGCTGAACGTCGTCAGCGCGCCGCGCGTCATCAGCATCTGCTTGCCGATTCCGACGATCTCGATGAGCTTGGTGGGGTTGGAATCCAGGTCGACCATGTTGCCGGCCTCTTTGGCGGCCTGGGTGCCGGAGTTCATCGCCACGGCCACGTCGGCCTGCGCCAGCGCCGGGGCGTCGTTCGTGCCGTCTCCGGTCATCGCGACCAGCCGGCCTTCGGCCTGGTAGGCGCGGATCAGCTTGAGCTTGGCCTCGGGCGTGGCCTGCGCGAGGAAGTCATCGACACCGGCCTCGGCGGCGATCGAGGCAGCGGTGAGGGCGTTGTCGCCGGTAATCATGACGGTCTTGATGCCCATGCGGCGCAGCTCGGCGAAGCGCGGCCGGATCTCGGGCTTGACGATGTCCTTGAGCTCGACGATGCCCAGCGCGCGCGTGCCTTCGCTCACGGCGAGCGGGGTGCTGCCGCGTCGCGCCACATCGTCGCCCGCCCGTTTGACCGAGGCCGGCAATTCGCCCACCCAGGCCGCCACCGCGTCCAGCGCTCCCTTGCGCAGCCGGACGCCGTGGCTGAGATCCACGCCGCTCATGCGCGTCTGTGCCGTGAAGCCGATGCTGACGCTGCCGCCGTCCAGCGTCGCGGTGTCGCCGAGCACCCGGTCGGCGAGCGCCACGATGCTGCGGCCTTCGGGCGTTTCGTCGGCGAGCGACGCCAGACGCGCGGCGCGCGCCAGCTCGGCTTCGGACACGCCGGTGGCCGGCAGGAACGTCGCCGCCTGGCGGTTGCCGAAGGTGATCGTGCCGGTCTTGTCGAGCAACAGGACGTCCACGTCGCCCGCGGCCTCCACCGCGCGGCCCGAGGTGGCGATCACGTTGGCCTGCATCATGCGGCTCATGCCGGCCACGCCGATCGCGGACAGCAGACCGCCGATCGTGGTCGGGATCAGGCAGACCAGCAGGGCGACCAGCACGGTGACCGACACGACCTCACCGCTGCCCAGCGAAACCGCATAAAGCGAGAAGGGCAGCAGCGTCACGGTGACCAGCAGGAACACGACGGTCAGGCCGACCAGCAGGATCGTGAGCGCGAGTTCGTTGGGCGTTTTCTGACGGCGCGCGCCTTCGACCATGGAGATCATGCGGTCGAGGAAGCTCTCGCCGGGATTGGCGGCGATGCGGACCACGATCCAGTCGGAGAGCACGCGCGTGCCGCCCGTCACGGAGGAGAAGTCGCCACCGGACTCGCGGATCACGGGCGCGGATTCTCCGGTGATGGCGCTCTCGTCGACCGAGGCGATGCCCGCGATCACCTGGCCGTCGCCCGGCACGGTGTCGCCCGGCAGCACCAGCACCACATCGCCCTTGCGCAATACGCCGGCGGGCCGGGCCTCGGCACGCTCGCGCGCGGCCTGCGGCGTGACGGTGGCCAGGTCGGCGTCGCGCCAGTCCGCGAGCAGGCGCGCCGTGATGGTGGTGCGCAGGCCGCGCAGCGCGGCGGCCTGTTGCTTGCCGCGGCCTTCGGCGAGTGCTTCGGCGAAGTTGGCGAACAGCACGGTGAACCAGAGCCAGGCCGCAATGGCGAGCACGAAGCCGGCGGGCGCGTCCGCGACGCCGCCCAGGGCCATCAACCACAGCACGGTGGTCAGGATGCTGCCCGCGTAGACGACGAACATCACGGGGTTGCGCAGCTGTGCCCGCGGCGACAGTTTGCGCACGCACTCGATCAGGGCGGAGCGCAGCAGCGTGGCTGAGCGCGGGCCGGCGGCAGCGGAGAGGCGGGCGCCGGTATCCACGCCGGCGGCCAGGGGTAGGGTTGTCTTGTTCATCACATCCATCCTGCGATCACAGGTGCGCCTGCAGGTGTTCGGCCACGGGGCCGAGCGCCAGCGCGGGTACGTAGGTCAGGGCGCCCACCAGCAGCACGGCGCCGATCAGCAGCACGACGAAGAGCGGCCCGGCGGTGGGCATGGTGCCGGGCCCGTCGGGCAGACGCGGCTTCGCGCCGAGCGAACCCGCCAGGCCGAGGATGGCCACGATCACGGCGAAACGGCCGAACCACATCGCCAGACCCAGCGCCGCGTTGTAGAACGGCGTGTTGGCCGAGAGGCCGGCGAATGCGCTGCCGTTGTTGTTGGCGGCGGAAGAGAAGGCGTAGAGGATTTCCGAGAAGCCGTGCGTGCCGGGATTGAGCACGCCGGCCTGGCCTGCGCCCAGGCTCACCGCCAGCGCGGTGCCCAGCAGCACGAGCAGCGGCGTCGCCAGGATCACGATGGCCACCATCTTCATGTCGTATGCCTCGATCTTCTTGCCGAGATACTCGGGCGTGCGGCCGATCATCAGGCCCGCCAGAAACACCGCTAGCACGGCGAAGGCCAGCATGCCGTACAGGCCCGAGCCCACGCCGCCGAACACCACCTCGCCCAACTGCATCAGCAGCATGGGCGGCAGGCCGCCGAGCGCGGAGAACGAGTCGTGCATGCCGTTCACGGCGCCGCACGACGCGGCGGTGGTGATCGTGGCGAACAAGGTGGTGGCGGCAAGACCGAAGCGAACCTCCTTGCCCTCGAGATTGCCCGCCAGCGCCAGCGGTACCTGCTGCGCGCTGGCGGCCAGCGCCTGCGTATCGCGCTGCTCCGCATACTGGGTGAGCAGCGCGAACGCGACGAACAGCAGGGTCATGGCCGCCAGTACCGCGATGCCCTGTCTGCGATTGCCGACCATCTCGCCGAAGCTGAAGCACAGCGCGGCCGGGATCAGAAAGATCGCCAGCATTTCGAGAAAGTTGCTGAGCGCGGTGGGGTTCTCGTACGGATGGGACGAGTTGGCGTTGAAGAAGCCGCCGCCGTTGGTGCCGAGCAGCTTGATCGCTTCTTGCGATGCCACCGGTCCCATCGCGATCGTTTGCCGCTGCGTGGTGACCGACTCGGTCAGCGGCTTGCCGGCCGCGTCGAGCAGAGGCTGGCCTCGTTCGTCGAGACGCGGCGCGTCGTACTGCTGCGCCTGCAGCGTCTGCAGCGTCTGCACCTCGGCATAGGGCGACAGGTTCTGAATCACGCCCTGGCTTACCAGCGCGAGCGTGAGCACCAGCGCGAGCGGCATCAGCACATACAGCGTGCCCCGCACCATATCGGTCCAGAAATTGCCCAGCGTGGCGCTGTTGTGCCGCGCGAGGCCGCGGATGAGCGCGAACAGCACGGCGATGCCCGTCGCGGCCGACAGGAAGTTCTGGACGGTGAGCGCCAGCATCTGCGTCAGATAGCTCATCGTGGCTTCGCCGGCATAGCCCTGCCAGTTGGTGTTGGAGACGAAGCTGATGGCCGTGTTGAAAGCGGAGTCCGGCGCCACGGCGTCCAGGCCCGCCGGGTTCAGCCCCAGCCCGCCCTGCAGCCGCTGCAGCCCGTACACCGCGATCAGGCCCAGCACGTTGAACAGCACCACGGCGCTGGCATAGCGCCGCCAGCCCATTCCGGCCGCCGGGTCGATGCCGGCGACGCGATAGAGCAGGCGTTCGAGCGGGCGGCCCCACGCGGTGCCCCGGTAGGCGCCGTCCTCGATCGCACGGTGGATATAGCGCCCGAGAAAGGGCGCCAGGCACAGCAGGACGGCCAGATAGAGCCCCAGCAATCCCAGGAATCCGTTGTCCATCAGAATTTCTCCGGTTTGAAGAGGGCGACCAGCAAGTAGACGAAGAGCAGCGCCGCCACGATGCCGCTCAGGAGGTAGAGCAGGTTCATGGCCGGGCTCCCTCGCGCAGGGCGTCGCAGAAACGGATCAGGCCCCAGGTCAGACCGGCAAGCAGGGCAAGAAGGGCGATATAAAAAATATCCATGCGTTTTCTCCGGGGCCGAGCCCCAACACGGGGTCGGCCGCACAGGCTCGACCCGATGCCGCGCAGCTTAGAAAACGGGGCGTAAAAACGGGATAAACCTTGGCGTGCCGGATATAAACGCCGTATAAAGACGCCGCCTGCGCGGGGCGCGCAGCCTGCGGGTTAAGGGCGGGGGCTAGGGGAGGTTTTGCCCCATTTTGGTGCGCCAGCCGGCGGACAGGACTGGGCGAGTCGGCCGCGCGATTTCGGGCCGGTTGTCCCGATAAATGGGGCGGGAGCCGTGTTTTAAGGCGTAAATCACGGACGATTTCAGCGATTTGCCATGAAATGCACCATATCAGTGCAGGCAATAAGTAAATAAATGCGCCGTCTTAGGGCATTCCCCTAGTGTGACAGGCCCGTAGTTGGTGCAGAATCTCTTCCCATGCAGGTGAGGAGACAAACGCTCTGCATGAGCAACACCGGCGGCACCGGTATATAAAAATGAGCAGTACCCAAAAATAAAAAGCAAAACGCACAACGGCTGGCACATCGTGCCAGCCGTTGTCGCTTGCAGATCCGGTAAAGGCGTGGTCCGGCACAGCCCGGCAAAGCATTTCCGGAAGCGCAGGCGGCAAACGCTGCGTTTTCGCGCTATTCAGGTCCTTCATGCCGGAATTTCGCGTCTCGACACAAGCGACTCCCTATTGGCGCCGTAACGTGCGCCTGATCGCGTTGCTGCTCGCGGTCTGGGCCCTCGTCACCTTCGTGCCGGCCTACTTCGCCCGCGAACTCACCTTCTCTTTCATCGGCTGGCCGTTCTCGTTCTGGATGGCCGCTTACGGCGCACCGCTGGCCTACCTGATTCTTATCGGCATCTACGCCTGGGTCATGCGGCGCCAGGACGAGCGTGCCGATGACGAAGCCGCTCAGACCGACGTGCCGGAGGCCTCGCACGGGCCGTTCGACCCACGCACTGCCTCGCGGGAGCGCTGATGCCATTCAGCGGCAACACGCCCAAGGAATTCGAGCGCCGGCTGCGCAGCATCTACGTCCTCTATACGGCAGGGTTTCTGCTGCTGGTGCTGTTTCTCGCCCTGTTCGAAGTGATGGGCATGCCGCGCAACTGGATCGGCTATGTCTTTCTGCTGGTCACGGTGAGCCTCTATGCGGGCATCGGCATTGTGTGCCGCACCTCGGATCAGGTCGAGTACTACGTGGCGGGCCGGCGCGTGCCGGCCTTCTACAACGGCATGGCCACCGCGGCCGACTGGATGTCGGTCGCCTCGTTCATCGGCGTGGCCGGTACGCTCTATCTGTCCGGCTACGGCGGGCTGGCCTACATCATGGGCTGGACCGGCGGCTACGTGCTCGTGGCCTTGCTGCTCGCGCCATATCTGCGCAAGTTCGGCCAGTACACGATCCCGGATTTCATGGGGGTGCGCTACGGCGGCAATCTGCCCCGTCTCGCGGGCGTGGCCTGCGCCATTCTGTGTTCGTTCACGTATCTGGTCGCGCAGATCTACGGCGTGGGCATCATCACCACGCGGCTCACCGGCATCTCGTTCGAGCTCGGCATTTTCGTGGCGCTGGGCGGCATGCTCGTATGTTCATTTCTGGGCGGCATGCGCGCGGTCACCTGGACCCAGGTGGGGCAATACATCATTCTCGTGATCGCTTACCTGGTCCCGGTGATCTGGTTATCGGTCAAGCACACCGATACGCCGGTGCCGCAGATGTCGGCCGGGGTGATCCTGCAGGAGATCACCGAGAAAGAGGTCTATCTGCGCAACGACCTGTCCGAGCTCGAAGTGCGCAGGCTCTGGCGCGAGCGGGCCGCCGAAATGACGCAGCGGCTCGAGGCCCTGCCGGACTCGCTCGGCCGCGAACGCGACCGGCTGCGCAAGCGGCTGGCCGAGCTCACGGCCAGCGACGCGCCGATGGTCGAGATCCGTTCGCTCGAGCGCGAGCTGGCGGGTTATCCAGCCACGGCCGAGGACGCCCGCGTGCTGTGGTCGCAGGCGCGCGCCGCCTACGAGGCGCGCGGGTCGCCCCCCGTGCCGCATGCCGAGCCGTATCCCGCGGCCGATCCGCGCGAGCGCGAGGCCATGCGGACCAACTTCCTGGCACTGGTGCTGTGCCTGATGCTGGGCACGGCGGGCATGCCGCACATCCTGATGCGCTCGTACACCACGCCCTCGGTCGGCGACGCGCGCCGTTCGGTCTGCTGGTCGCTGCTCTTCATTCTGCTGCTCTACTTCATGGCGCCCGCGCTCGCGGTGTTGGTGAAGTACGAGGTCTATACCCAGGTCGTGGGCACCAGCTTTCTGAGTCTGCCGAATTGGGTCCACGCCTGGAGTGCCGTCGACACCAATCTGCTCGAGGTGCTCGACGTCAACCGCGACGGCATCGTGCAGCTGGGCGAAATCAATATGGGCGCCGACGTGGTGGTGCTCGCCATGCCGGAGATCGGCGGGCTGCCCTACGTGATTTCCGGCCTGGTCGCGGCCGGCGGGCTGGCCGCCGCGCTCTCGACCGCCGACGGCCTGCTGCTCACGCTATCGAACTCGCTGTCGCACGATATGGGCTACCGGGTGCTGGCGCCGCGCATGTCGGCCGCGCGCCGCGTGATGGCCTCGAAGATCCTGCTGCTGCTGGTGGCGTTCGCCGCGGCCTGGGTGGCGGCCCGTAAACCGGCCGACATTCTCTTCATGGTGTCCGCGGCATTCTCGTTCGCCGCGTCGTCGTTCTTTCCGGCGCTGGTGATGGGAATCTTCTGGCGCCGGGCCAACAAATGGGGCGCAACGCTGGGCATGGCCGCCGGCCTGCTCACGACCTTCGCCTATATGGCGCACACCCAGCCCTGGCTGCGTGAATGGGTCTTCGGCGTGTCGCGGGCGCAGCCCGTGGAGCTGTGGTGGGGCATTCAGCCGATCGCGGCCGGGGTGTTCGGCGCGCCGGTGGCGTTCCTCACGATCATCGTCGTGTCGCTGCTCACGCCCGCGCCCGACCGGGCCACGCTGGCCCTGGTGGATTATCTGCGCGAGCCGGGCAACGGACGTCCGCCGCGGTGAGGCAGGCCGGCCTTCGAACGCGAAGGCCGGGGCTCAGTGGCCCGCCGTTTTCGAGAACAGGTTGATCACGACCACACCGGCCACGATCAATGCCATGCCGACGATGGCGGCGGCATCGAGCGTCTGGCGAAACAGCACCAGCCCGACCAGCGAGATCAGCACGATGCCCACGCCCGACCATATCGCGTAGGCCACGCCGACCGGTATTTCGCGCAGCGTGAGCGACAGGAAATAAAAGGCCACCCCGTAGCCGGCCACGGTGAGCACGGACGGCCACAGGCGCGTGAAGCCCTCGGAGGACTTCAGCGCGCTGGTGGCGATGATCTCGGCGATGATCGCCACGCCCAGGTAGACCCACTTCATTGCAATCATCGCTTTCTGCCTAGGCGCGGGGCGCTTCGCCCGACAGGCGCATCAGTACGAGCAGGGCGCCCGCGCCGCCTTCGCGCTCCATGGCCTCGGAGAAGGCCATCACTTCTTTTTTCTGGACCAGCCAGGTGCGGACCTTGTCCTTGAGCACGGGCTCCAGCCCCGAGCCATAGCCCTTGCCGTGCACGATGCGCACGCAGCGGATTTCGTGCTCGAGGCATTCGTCGAGGAAGGACAGCACCGCGTGGCGGGCCTGTTCGACGCGCAGGCCGTGCAGGTCGAGCTCGGCGCCGACGCGCCACTGGCCCCGCTTCAGGTTGCGCGCCGTGTCGGGGGCGGCGTCGTGCCGCACGAAGGCCGTGCCGTTTTCGCTCAGCAGATGCGCCACGTCGCCGCCGTCGGACACGCCCTGATCGGCCCGCCGCGGGGTTTCGCCCTGGGCATGGGCACGGCGCGAAGCCACGGCCTCGCTCAGCGCATCGGGCTTGCGCTCCGGCGCGGCGCGCCGGCCGCCGTCCTTGATGGGCGTGACCGACTGCATCGCGCGGCGGAACGACGCGAGGTCGTCGGGGGAGGAGAGCCTGGCGCGCTCGGCGGCGGCCACTTTCTCGGCGGCCTCCTTGCGCTGGCGTTCGTCGTTGAGCTGGGTCTGGAGCCGTTTGAGATCGGCCAGCCCAGCCTTATTCCCCCGCATTCTCCAGCCACCGTTGGGCGTCGAGCGCGGCCATGCAGCCGGTGCCGGCGCTGGTGATGGCCTGGCGGTAGACGTGGTCCTGGACGTCGCCGGCGGCGAACACGCCCGGCACGGAGGTCATGGTGGCCATGCCCTGCAGGCCGCTCTTGGTGACGATGTAGCCGTCCTTCATCTCGAGCTGGCCTTCGAAGATGCCGGTGTTGGGCTGGTGGCCGATCGCGATGAAGGCGCCGGTGACGGCCAGGTCTTCGGTTTCGCCGGTGTCGGTGTGGCGCACGCGCACGCCGGTCACGCCGGAGGCGTCGCCGAGCACTTCGTCGAGGGTATGGAACAGCTTGAGCTCCATGTTGCCGTTGGCGACCTTGTCCATCATCTTGTCGACCAGGATCGGCTCGGCGCGGAATTTGTCGCGGCGATGGATCACGGTGACCTTGCGGCAGATATTGGACAGGTACAGGGCTTCTTCGACGGCGGTGTTGCCGCCACCCACCACGACGACGTCCTGGTTGCGGTAGAAGAAGCCGTCGCAGGTGGCGCAGCCGGACACGCCACGGCCCATGAAGCTCTCTTCGGAGGGCAGGCCCAGGTACTTGGCCGAGGCGCCGGTCGAGATGATCAGGGCGTCGCAGGTGTATTGGTTGCCGGTATCGCCCGTGAGGGTGAACGGACGCTTGGAAAAGTCCACGCTGGCGATGTGGTCGAAAATGATCTCGGTGTTGAAGCGCTCGGCGTGCTGCTGGAAGCGCTGCATCAGCTCCGGACCCTGGACGCCGGCCACGTCGGCGGGCCAGTTGTCGACTTCGGTCGTGGTCATGAGCTGGCCGCCTTGGGCCAGGCCGGTGACCAGCACGGGGTTGAGATTGGCGCGGGCGGCGTAGACGGCGGCGGTGTAGCCGGCGGGGCCGGAACCGAGAATCAATACTTTGGCGTGTTTGGGCGTGGACATGACGAGTATCTTTAGAAGGATGCCCAATTATAATGAGGCGCATGCCCCGTATTTCCAATGCCTCCCCACGCGCCTCGCGCAACACCCGTAACGGGCCCTCTCCCTTGCAGACGCGTATTTCGGCGTTGCTGCGCGAGGCTCGCTGGATCCTGTTCGCCGCGCTGGCCGCCTGGCTCACGCTGGTTCTGGCCACCTGGAACGCCGCCGATCCCGGCTGGTCGCACTCGGTCTCCACCGGCTCGATCCACAACAAGGGCGGCACATTAGGCGCCTATCTCGCCGACATCCTCCTCTATCTGTTCGGATTTTCCGCCTGGTGGTGGGTCGTCCTGCTGCTGCACCGGGTGCGCGCGGGCTATCGCCGCCTGGCGTCGCAGCTGCGCGTGCCGGCCACCGGCAGCGGTCGTCAGCCCGAGGTCCTGCCCCGGGTGCACTGGGAAGAGGGCATCGGTTTCGTGCTGCTGCTGGTGGGTTCGCTGGGCATCGAGGCCCTCCGCTTGTACAGCTGGGGCATGCATCTGCCCGGCGGTACCGACGGCGAGAGCGGCGCGGGCGGCGTGATCGGGCAGATGCTGGCCGGCGCCCTGGCGCGCGGCGTGGGCTTCACCGGCGGCACCCTTGTGCTGCTGGTGATGGTGGCCGTGGGCCTGAGCCTCTTTTTCTCGTTCTCCTGGCTGCAGGTCGCCGAACGCGTCGGCGCCTGGATCGAAGGGCTGGTGCGCCAGGCGCGCGAGGCGATCTCGGCACGCCAGGACCGCAAGGTGGGTGAGGTCGCCCAGGCGGAGCGCACCGAGCAGGTCGTGGCCAAACAGGAAAAGCTGGTGCACGAGCAGCCGGTGCGTATCGAGCCCGCCATCACCGTGGTGCCGCGCTCCGACCGGGTCGAAAAAGAAAAGCAGCAAAGCCTCTTCGCCCCGCCGGCGGGCGAGGGCGATCTGCCGACCATCAGCCTGCTCGATCCCCCGCTCGACCAGCAGGAGACGGTGTCGGCCGAGACCATCGAGTTCACCTCGCGCCTCATCGAAAAGAAGCTGGCCGACTTCGGCGTGTCGGTCACGGTGGTGGCGGCGCAGGCCGGTCCGGTCATCACGCGCTACGAGATCGAGCCCGCCACGGGCGTGAAGGGCAGCCAGATCGTGAACCTCGCCAAGGATCTGGCGCGGGCGCTGAGCCTCGTGAGCATCCGCGTGGTCGAGACCATCCCGGGCAAAAACCTGATGGGCCTGGAGCTGCCGAACCCGCGGCGCCAGATGGTGCGGCTCTCCGAGATCCTGGGCTCGCAAACTTATCATTCGAGCCACTCGCCGCTCACGATGGCGCTGGGCAAAGACATCGCCGGCAATCCGGTCGTGGCCGATCTGGCCAAGATGCCGCACGTGCTGGTCGCCGGTACGACCGGCTCGGGCAAGTCGGTCGGGATCAACGCCATGATCCTGTCGCTGCTCTACAAGGCCGATGCCAATCACACCCGCGTGATCCTGATCGACCCCAAGATGCTCGAAATGAGCGTCTACGAGGGCATCCCGCATTTGCTGGCGCCGGTGGTCACCGACATGCGCCACGCCGCCAACGCGCTCAACTGGTGCGTGGGCGAAATGGAAAAGCGCTACCGCCTCATGAGCAAGATGGGCGTGCGCAACCTGGCCGGCTACAACACCAAGATCCGCGACGCCATCAAGCGCGAAGAGCCGATCCCCAACCCGTTCTCGCTCACGCCCGACGCGCCCGAGCCGCTCAACACGCTGCCGCACATCGTGGTGGTGATCGACGAGCTGGCCGACCTGATGATGGTGGTCGGCAAGAAGATCGAAGAGCTGATCGCGCGCCTGGCCCAGAAGGCCCGCGCGGCGGGGATCCACCTGGTGCTCGCCACCCAGCGTCCCAGCGTCGACGTCATCACCGGCCTGATCAAGGCCAACATCCCGACCCGGATCGCGTTCCAGGTGTCGTCCAAGATCGACTCGCGCACCATTCTCGATCAGATGGGCGCCGAAACCCTGCTCGGCCAGGGCGACATGCTTTACATGCCGCCCGGCACCGGCCTGCCGGTGCGCGTCCACGGCGCCTTCGTCCACGACGACGAAGTCCATCGCGTGGTCGAGTACCTGAAGGCGCAGGGCGAGCCCAACTATGTCGACGGTCTGCTCGAGGGCGCCGAAGGCGAGACCGGCGAGGGCATGAGTTCGGTCACCGGCATGGGCGACGCCGAGTCGGATCCCATGTATGACCAGGCCTGCGAAGTGGTGCTCAAGCACCGCCGTGCATCCATCTCGCTCGTTCAGCGTCACCTGCGGATTGGTTACAACCGTGCCGCACGGTTACTCGAGCAGATGGAGCAGGCAGGTATGGTGTCTCCCATGCAGTCAAACGGCAACCGGGAGATCCTGGTGCCGGCCCGAGAGGAAGCCTGATGCGCAATCGTATGTCCGCCGCCCTGCGCGGCACCCGTTTCGGCCTGGCGGCGCTGCTCGCCAGCGCAACCCTGCTGCCGGGCGTCAGCCTGGCCGCCGACGCCCAGGCGCAGTTGCGCGCCTTCGTCGACACCGTCAAGACCGCGACCGGCAACTTTACCCAGTCCACCGTGGGTGCGCAGGGTCGCACGCAGCCTGCCCAGTCGGGCACGTTCGCGTTCCAGCGACCCGGCAAGTTCCGCTGGGCGGTCAAGCAGCCGTACGAGCAACTTATCGTGTCGGATGGCAAGCAGGTCTACCAGTACGACCCCGATCTCGCGCAGGTCACCGAGCGCAAGGTCGACCAGGCCATCGGCACGTCGCCGGCGGCGATTCTGTTCGGGTCGGGCAATCTGGAGCAGGCGTTCAACGTCACGCCGATGCCGGACCGCGATGGCATGCAATGGCTGCGTGCCAAGCCGCGCAACGCCGATGCGGGTTTTTCGCAGGTCGATATCGGCCTGAAAAACAACCTGCCGGCGCGCGTGGAGTTGCTGGATTCGTTCGGGCAGACCACCCGGGTCGAGCTCTCGGGGATTCAGTCCAACGCCACGATTTCGGCGGATACCTTCGCCTTCACCGCGCCCAAGGGCGTGGACGTCGTGAAGATGTGATCTGACTTGCGCGCGCATGCCAGAGGCATGCGCGCCGGGGCTGGCGCGGCCAGCCTCCACCTGCCGGGCGCCGTGTCGATCACGCGCCCGGTTTTTTATACGCCACGCATTCCACTTCGACCTTGGCGTCGATTACCAGGCGCGACTCCACGCAGGCACGCGCGGGGGGATGGTCGCCGAAGTACTCGCGGAACACCTTGTTGAACGCCGCGAAATCGCGCGGATCGTCGAGCCAGACGCCGCAGCGGATCACGTTCTCCGGGCCGTAGCCGGCTTCCTGCAGGATGGCCAGAAGGTTGCGGATGGCCACGTGCGACTGCGTGACCACGCCGCCTTCGACCACCTCGCCGTTTTCCATGGGCACCTGGCCCGACACGTACAGCCAGCCGTCGGCCTGAACCGCGCGTGCGAACGGCATGTTCTGGCCGCCCTGGCCGGTGCCGCCGGACACGCCGTAGCGGATGATGCCGTTGGCGTCGGCGGCGGGAGGGGTATTGCTCATGGAATTCTCCTTCAGGATAAGTCGGGGGCAGCGAAGCCCGCGCGCAGGTCGCCCGCGCGCGGCAGCCAGCGTCCGGCGCGTCGCGGGCCGGGCTGGCCATCACGATACGACAGGACGCCGTTGACCCACACACCGGCGATGCCGGCGGCGGGCTGCACCGGGGCGCGGAAGGTGGCGGTGTCGCGGATGGTGGCCGGGTCGAACAGCACCAGATCGGCGTGCCAGCCCGCGCGGACCTCGCCCCGCTCGGCCAGGCCGAAGCGGCGGGCGGACAGGCCCGTCATCTTGTGCACGGCTTCCTCGAGCGGAAACAGGCCGAGGTCGCGGCTGTAATGGCCGAGTACCCGCGGAAATGCGCCCCACAGGCGCGGATGGGGCAACGGATCGTTGGGCAGGCCGTCGGAGCCGACCATGGTCAGGCGATGGCGCAGGATGCGCTGCACGTCGTCTTCGTGCATGCCGTGGTAGACGGCGCCGGCGGGCTGCAGGCGCCGCGCCGCGTCGAGCAGCGGCAGATCCCACGCGGCCGCGATGTCGGCGAGCGTGCGGCCGGCCATCTCGGGATGCGGCGTCGACCAGGTGATATCGATCTCGAAGTCAGTCGTGACCTGTTTGAGGTCCAGCGTGGACGAGCTGGCCGAGTAGGGGTAGCAGTCGCAGCCCACGGCCTGCATCTTGCCGGCGGTGTCCAACAGGGACAGCACTTCCGAGCTGCGGCCCCAGTTGCCCGCCCCGGCGCATTTCAGATGCGACACGATGACGGGCACGCGGGCGTGCACCGCGATATCGAAGGCCTCCTGCATGGCCTCGAGAATCTCGGCGAACTCGGAGCGCAGATGGGTGGTGTACAGCGCCCCGTGCGCGTCCAGCTCCGTCGCCAGCGCCTTGACCTCGTCGGTGCTCGCTTCGAAGGCCGACGCGTAGGCCAGACCGGTGGAGAGACCGATGGCGCCGTGCTCCAGGGCCTTGCGCAGCTGCGCGCGCATGGCGTCGACCTCGGCGGCGGTGGCGCCCCGGTCGAGGCGATCCATGTGGTTGCTGCGCAGGGCGGTGTGCCCGACCAGCGCGGCCACGTTCACGGCGGGCTGGGCGGCATTCACCGCTTCGGTATAGGCCTTGAAGGTGGGGTAGCGGAAATCCTGCGCGCCGCCCAGCAGATTCATCGGGTCGGGTGGCTCGCCCTTGAGCGTGACGGGCGAGGCGCTGATGCCGCAGTTGCCCACGATCACGGTCGTGACGCCCTGCGTCAGCTTGGGCAGCATCTGCGGCGCGCGGATGACGTTGGTGTCGTCGTGGGTGTGCACATCGATGAAGCCGGGGGCGAGCACGAGGCCCGCCGCGTCGATCTCGTCGCGGGCACGGGCGCCCGATAGATCGCCGATGGCGGCGATACGCCCATCCGCCAGCGCCACGTCGGCGTGGATCGCAGGCGCGCCGGTGCCGTCGAGCACGCGCGCGCCGCGAATCAGGGTGTCGTACATCGTGTCAATCTCCCAGCGGCAGCCGGTTGGGGCCGCCGCGGTATTCGTCGAGCGCCAGCTTGATGCGGCGCAGCCGCTCCTGCGTTTCGTCCTGCCGAGCCAGCGCGAGCTCGGTGGCGAGCAGGTCGATCGCGAGCAGCATGGCGTAGCGCGAGGCGGAAGGCTTGTAGATGAAATCGGTCTCGTCGGCGCGCACCGGCAGCACCACGTCGGCCATGCCGGCCAGCGTGGAGTCGGGGTCGGTCAGCGCCACGACGCGGGCGCGGTACTGCTGCACGATGCGGGCGGCCGCCAGGATCTCGGGCGTGACACCCGATACCGACAGAAAGATCACCGTGTCGCGCTCATCGAGCGTGGACGCGACCATGCGCATCAGCACCGCGTCGCTATAGGCGGCGATCGGATAGCCGAGCCGCACCAGGCGCGACTGCATTTCCTGCGCCAGCACGGCGGACGCGCCGCCCATGCCGAACACGTAGGTCATGCGCGCCGCGCCGATGTGGGCCGCGGCGCGTTCGAACAGCGCTTCGCTGAAGAGCGAGAGATGCGCGCGCAGGGTGGACTCGATGTCGGCGCACAGGCGCGCGTAGAAGGTGCTCTCTTCTTCGGGCGCGGCGCGATCGAGAAAGCGTTCGCCGATGGCGCTCGCCTGCGCGAGCCGCAGCTTCAGGTCGCGGGTGTCGTCGCAGCCGGCGGAGCGCGCGAACCGCGAAATGGTGGCGATGCTCACGCCGGACTTCTGGGCCAACTGGTCTACCGTGGCCGAGGCGGCCCAGGCAATGTCTCCCAGGATCGCGTCGGCCACTTTGCGTTCGGTGGCGCTCAGGCCGTCACGGCAGCTGCGGATTTGATAGACGATGTCGCGGTGGGAGTTCATGCGTGGGTTTCCGTAATCTTGCCGGCGAGGCTCAGGCACCGATCTGGTCGAGGCGAACGCAGGCCGCATAATGACCCGCGCCCAGATCCTGATCGGGCGGGGGCGCGCTGGCACAGACGTCGGCGGCGTGCGGGCAGCGCGTGCGAAACACGCAACCCGACGGCGGATTGACCGGGCTCGGAATTTCGCCCTTCAGGAGAATACGCGAACGCGGTGCGCGGGGATCGGGCACGGGCGCGGCCGACAGCAAGGCCTGGGTATAGGGATGGCGCGGATTCGCATAGACCTGGCGGGTCGGTCCGCGCTCCATCACATGCCCCAGATACATCACCACCACCTCGTCGCAGAGGTAGTCGACGACGGCCAGGTCGTGCGCGACGAACAGCATGGTGAGGCCGAGGTCGCGTTGCAGATCCTGCAGCAGATTCAGCACCTGCGCCTGCACCGAGACATCGAGCGCGGACACCGGTTCGTCGGCCACGATGAAGTCGGGTTGCACCGCCAGGGCGCGGGCGATGCCGATGCGCTGACGCTGGCCGCCCGAGAACTCGTGCGGATAGCGGCGGCGGTGCTCGCCGTTCAGGCCCACGCGTTCGAGCAGTTCGCGGATGCGCTCGTCGCGGCGTTCGCGCGCCAGGCCGTGCGTGTCGAGCGCCTCGCCCAGAATCTCGGCCACCGTCATGCGCGGATTCAGACTGGCATACGGATCCTGAAACACGATCTGCATGCGCTTGCGCCACGGCAGCATCTGCTTTTCGGAGAGCTGGGTGATGTCGTGGCCGTCGAACACGATGCGGCCGGCGGTGGGGGCGAACAGCCGCAGCAGCGCGCGGCCGGTCGTGGTCTTGCCCGAGCCGGACTCGCCGACCAGGCCCACGATGCTGTTGCGCGGCACGGAGAAGCTCACGTCGTCGACCGCGCGCACGACCGGGGCGTAGCGGCCCGAACCGGTCGGGAAATGGACCTTCAGGCCCTCGACGCGCAGCAGCGGTTCCTGCGCTTTGGGAGCGTGCGTATCGTTCATGCGGCGGTTACCTTGATGCAGCGGGCGCGGTGCTCGCCCTGAACGCGGATGAGTTCGGGCACGTCCTGCGTGCATTCGCTCGAGGCCAGCGGGCAGCGGGGCGCGAAGGTACAGCCGTCGGGCAGCGCCAGCACGCTGGGCACATTGCCCGGAATCGGCGCCAGCCGCTGGCGCGAGGCCAGCAAGGCGGCCGTGGGAATGCAGGACAGCAGGCCGCGCGTGTACGGATGGCTGGGGCGGTCGAAGAGCTCGTGCACGCCGGCGTCTTCGACGACGCGGCCGGCATACATCACGGCCACGCGATGCGCGATCTCGGCCACCACGCCGAGGTTGTGCGTGACGAACAGAATGCTCATGCCCGTCTCGGCCTGCAGGCGGCGCAGCAGGTCCAGGATCTGCGCCTGCACCGTCACGTCGAGCGCGGTGGTCGGCTCGTCCGCGATCAGCACCGCCGGATTGCAGGCCAGGGCCAGCGCGATCATTACGCGCTGGCGCATGCCGCCCGACATCTGGTGGGGATACTCGTGCACGCGGCGCGCGGCGGCGGGGATCTCGACCCGCTCCAGCATCTCCTGCGCGCGTGCCATCGCGGCGGCGCGCGTGCCGCCTTCGTGCAGCAGCACGGCCTCGGCGATCTGATCGCCCACCGTGTACAGCGGATTGAGACTGGTCATCGGCTCCTGGAAGATCATGGCGATCTCCGCGCCGCGGATGCGTTGCAGGGTGGCCGCGCTGGCGTGCGCGAGGTCGTGCTCCACGCCGCGCCGATCACGGAAGCGGATCGAACCTCCCTCGATCCGGCCGGCCGGCTTGGGCAGCAGACCCATGATGGACAGGCTGGTCACCGACTTGCCGGAGCCCGATTCGCCCACGATGGCGAGGGTCTCGCCACGGGCGAGGTCGAAGGTCACGCCGTCGACCGACTTGGCCACGCCGTCGCGGCTGTGGAACCAGGTTTGCAGTCCTTGCACGGACAGCACGATATCTCGTTGGCTGGCGCTCATGCTTACAGCTCCTTGCGCAGACGCGGATCCAGCACATCGCGCAGCCCGTCGCCGACGAGTTGCAGCGACAGCACGGACAGCACGATGGCCACGCCGGGGAAGATCATGATCCAGTCGGCCGAGCCCATGTATTGCTGGCCGGCGTTGATCATGGTGCCCCAGGTGGGAATGTCGGGCGAGACGCCCACGCCCAGAAACGACAGACCGGCTTCGGCCAGGATGGCGTAGGCGAAGATGAACGTGCCCTGCACCAGGATGGGCGACACCAGGTTGCGCAGCACGTGCACGGTCACGATGCGCCAGGTCGGTACACCCAGGGCGCGCGCCGCCTCCACGAACGGCAGTTCGCGAATCACCAGCGTGGATGCCCGCACGATACGCGCCAGGCGCGGCGTGTAGACGATGCCCAGCGCGATGACCACGTTGATGAGCGAGGGGCCGAGCGCCGCGACCAGCGCGATGGCCAGCAGGATGTCGGGAAAGGCCATCATGGCGTCGATGAGCCGCGACACGAACTTGTCGGCGCCGCGGAAGAACCCGGCGATCAGGCCCAGCGCGATGCCGAGCACGCTGGACAGCACCACGACCGCGAAGCCCACCGACAGCGAGAGGCGGCCACCGTGCACCACGCGACTGAACACATCGCGGCCGAAGTCGTCGGTGCCGAACCAGTTCGTGGGGCTCGGCGCCTTGAGCCGGTTCATGATCGACAGCTTGAACGGGTCGTGCGGGCTGATCCAGGGCGCGAGCAGGACGGCCGCGACCAGCACGATCAGTACGATCAGGCTGATGAGCACGGTCTTGCGCGCCACCAGCAGTTTGAGCAGTTGCCAGCGATCGTGACCGGCATCCATGGTTTGCGTTGCGATTGCCATGTCAGTAGCGCACCCGGGGGTCGACCACGAGGTACAGCAGGTCGATGAACAAGTTGATGAGCACGTAGATCGCGGCGATCACGAGCAGGGCGCCCTGAATCACCGGGTAGTCGCGGCGCAGCACCGCGGACACCACCAGATTGCCCACGCCCGGCAGGCCGAACACCGTCTCGGTGACCACCGCGCCGCTGATGAGCAGCGCGGTTGTCAGGCCCAGCACGGTGAGGATCGGAATCAGGGCGTTGCGCACGGCGTGCTTGAGCACGACGCGATGTTCGGGCAGGCCCTTGGCGCGCGCCGTGCGCACGTAATCGTCGCGCAGCACGTCGAGCATGCTGGCGCGGATGAAGCGGGTGATGAGCGCCGAATTGACCAGGCCCAGCACCACGGCGGGCAGGATCAGGTGCGACAGACGGGTGCCGATCGAGGCATCGGGGCCGCCATAGCCCGCCACCGGCAGCCAGCCCAGTTTGACCGAGAAGATCTGCATCAGGATCAGCCCCAGCCAGAAGCTCGGCACGCTGGAGGTGAACATCGAGAACGTCAGGACCGACTGGTCGAGCGCCGTCCCTCGCTTCACCGCCGAAAGAATGCCCACCGGCAACGCGATGGCGCTGGCGATGAGCAGCGACATCAGCGTGAGCCAGAAGGTCGGCTCGGCGCGGTCGGCCAGTGCCGACAGCACGGGCTTGTTCAGAAAAATCGATTGGCCGAGATCGCCCTGCGCGAGTTGGCCGAGCCAATGCACGTACTGGACCGGCAGCGGCTGATCGAGACCCAGGCGCGCGCGCAGGGCCGAGATGTCGGCCTGGCTGGCTTCGGGGCCGAGCATCACGGCGGCGGGATCCCCCGGCGTGACCCGGATGATGATGAACACGATGGTGGCCACGATGAACATCACCGCGACCAGGCCTACCAGCCGGTTCAAGAGATAACGCAACACGGAAACTTCCTCATTCGGTCGACGCGCGTAGCGGGGGACTGCGGGGCGAGGCGCCGGTCCGGAGACCGGCGCCGCCGTTCAAGACGGCTCTTGCGACAGGGCGCGCGCCTTACTTGCCGGCGGCCTTCCAGGCATTCCAGAAGTACGGCCACGGCGCGGGACGGGTCCCTTGCAGGGCGGGCGAGCGCGCCGACTGCGCGTTGAAATCGCCGACCTTAATGAAGGGCACTTCGTCGTACACGGCCTGCTGCACATCCGCCCAGCGCTTCACGCGCTCTTCCTGCGTGCCGGCCTGGTTGAAGGCGTCGAGCACCTGATTGCGGCGCGGCGTGTCCCACCAGCCCGGGGCGTCCTTCGACGGGAAGTCGATCAGCGCGGGTTCGGGCAGGAAGGGGCTGTGCGTAATGAAGATGTCCCACAGGGCGGGATCCTGACGCCGCTGCGTGAGCGTGGCCCAGTCGACCACCTGCATGTCGACCTTGAAGCCGGCGGCCTTCAGATACTCGGCCGCGACCAGCGCCATCTTGTAATGGAACTCGTACTGCTGGCTGGTGAGGATGCGGATGGTGCGATCGGACACATTGGCGCCGTCCACGAGCTTCTTCGCGCCGGCGGCGTCGCCCTTGTTGTAGAACTTGTCGCCCAGCTTGGTGGCCCAGGGGTAGCCTTCCGGATAGAGGTCGCCATTCAGACGGTAGAACTCTTTTTTGCCGAACGCCGCGAACAACATGTCTTCTTCGTTCAGCGCGAGCTGCACGGCCTGACGCACGGCCAGGTTCGACATGATGCCCTGCTTGGTGTTGAGCACCAGGCGCGGCCAGCCGAACGGCCGCAGCATCACCGGATCGGAGCGGCCGCTCTTGAGCTTGTCGATCGACTCGACCGGCAGCGAATCCACATAATCGAACTGGCCCGCGACGGCGGCCTCGACGCGCGTGTTCGCATTGCTCACCGGCACGAAACGGATCTCGTCGAGATACTGCTTGCGTGCGCCGCCGTAGCCATCGGGCTCGCCCGGGCGCGACTGATAGCCGTCGAAGCGCGTGAGCTGGATGTATTGATCGGGCAGGCGCGCCTTCAACTGATAGGGGCCGGTGCCGACGAACTCGGTGAGTTGCGGCGCGATCTTGCCCTTGGGCAGCACGATGGCCGCGCTGTTGTTCATGGCCAGCAGCGCGGTGAGCGGCGCGTAGGGCTGCTTGAGCGTGATCTTGATCGTGTTGGCGTCCGGTGCCTCGATCGCGCTGATGAGCTTGGCGGCCGACTTGCCGCGCGAAGCCACTTCGGTCCAGCGCTTGAGCGAGGCCAGCACGTCGGCGGAATCCATCTTCGCGCCATCATGGAACGTGATGCCCTGACGCAGCGCGATGGTGTAGGTCAGACCATCCGCGCTGATCTCGGGCATCTTCTCGGCCAGCAGCGGCGTGAGGTTCCACTTGCCGTCGAAGGTGTAGAGCGTCTCGAAGATGTGCTGCGAGACGATGCCGACCAGGTCGGCCGTGCTGGTCATCGGATCGAGCGTGGGCGGCTCGCCGATGGTGGCGACCGAGATGGTGCCGCCTTTGACGGGATCGGCCGCGAGGGCCGGCGTGGCATGCAGCGACAGGCCAAGCAGGCCGGCCAGCAACAGGCGGCCAAAGCCGCCCGCGGGGCGGGTGGTGCGCAGATTCATGGGTGGTCTCCAGGGAGGGACTACAACAAACTGCCAGGGTCAGAAATAGGTCTTGGCGACACCGGTGACGTTGTGGTCGTCGTCGATCATGAGGATCTGGCGCCACTTGTCGAATGTGAGGCAGGGGTGCGAAATGTCGAAGGCGATCATGTCGCCGACCACGATGTCATCGCCGGCTTCGATATCCATGAAGGCGTGCTGATCCATCATGGCGGTGAGTTTCCAGTGCGCCGGCGCGGCGCGCGGTTTGTCGGGCGTCGCGCCGGGGCGATACACCGTGGCGGGCACCGGCAGGCCCGCGTCGAAAGCGGCATCGCGCTTGCCCAGCGCCACGATCGCGCGGCGAGCCTCGGGCACCGACTGGACATAGGCCCATACCTGCAGCGCGGGCTGCAACCCGGGGGCGAGCCGTTGCGCCACCGGGTTGTGCGCGCCGATGCGCTCGGCGGCGCTGCGGTAAATGCCGACGTCATGGCTGAGATAGCAACCGGGGCGCAGCACGATATCCAGCGGCTGGCCGATCTCCAGGCCCGACCATGCCTCGGCGACCACGTCGAACCAGGCCGAGCCGGCGCCGGTGAGCAGGGCCGGGCCCGCCTGATGCAGGCGGCCCGCGTCGGCCAACGCGCGCAGCGTGGACGCGGCCCGCGCGAGAAACGCGCGGATGGCGCTCTCTTCCTGCAGCACGCCTTCGTAGACCTCCACGCCTGCCAGGGCCACTGCGCCGGGCCACTTGGCGAGCTCGTCGAGCACGGCCTGCAACTGCGCGTCGTCGCGCACGCCGTTGCGCCCGCCCGTCACGCCGAGCTCGATGAGCACGGGCAGCGTCTGGCCCGCGGCCTCGAAGAAGGCCCCCAGCTGGGCGACATTGGCCGGCGAATCGACGAGGCAATAGAAACTGAATTCGGGATCGCGCAGCAGGTTGGCGATGATGGCCATGTTGGCCCGGCCGACCAGCTGGTTGGCCATCAGGACGCGGCGCACACCGTGGCGGTAGGCGGCCTGCGTCTGCGGCGCGGTGGCCAGCGTGATGCCCCAGGCGCCGCTGTCGATCTGGCGGCGAAACAAGGTCGGGCTCATGGTGGTCTTGCCGTGCGGCGCCAGTTTGACGCGGTACGCTTCCATGAACTGCTGCATCCACTGCAGGTTGTGCCGCACGCGGCTCTCGGACAGCACGGCGACCGGCAGGCTCACGTCTTCCGCCAGCAGATTCCAGCCCAGGTCGGCGACCTGGGCGTTGGTACAGGCGGGGTCGAACAGTCCCAGGCCTTTGCCGTCGGCGTCGAGGGGGAGCGGGGTCGGCAGGGAAGTCGCCATGGGATGCGTCCTTGAAAACTTTTACCAATAAATGGCCTTAATAAAATTATCCTGAAAAGAATTTACAGGCGGGAGCTGGGATTTTCCCTAGGACCGGTTGGGGCTCATGGTGTAATGAGGGGCTACGGCTGCGGCCGGGTTTTCTCGTTTTTTTGCTGTCGCCCATGAGCAACGATCTGTTCGATGCCGATCCCACCCATCGGCCCTATGTGCCGCTGGCCGAACGCCTGCGGCCGCGTACGCTGGCCGACGTGGTCGGGCAATCGCATCTGCTCGGTCCGGGCAAGCCGCTGCGCGTGGCTTTCGACTCGGGCCGGCCTCACTCGATGATTTTCTGGGGACCGCCGGGGGTGGGCAAGACGACCCTGGCGCGCCTCATGGCGGATGGTTTCGACGCGCAGTTCATCGCGATTTCCGCGGTGCTGGGTGGCGTGAAAGACATTCGCGACGCCGTCGTCACCGCCCAGGTGGCGCAGGGGCAGGGCCGCCGCACCATCCTGTTCGTGGATGAGGTGCACCGCTTCAACAAATCGCAGCAGGACGCCTTCCTGCCGTATGTCGAAAGCGGCCTGTTCACCTTCATCGGCGCCACCACCGAAAACCCATCCTTCGAGGTGAACTCGGCACTGCTGTCGCGAGCGCGCGTCTACGTGCTGCAATCGCTCAATGTCGAAGAGCTCACGCAGCTGGTCGAGCGCGCCGTGGCGTCGTTCAACCAGAGCCGCGAAGAGGCGCCCGTCACGTTCGACGCCGAAGCCGTGCAACAGCTGGCCGCGTGGGCCGATGGCGATGCCCGCCGCGTGATCAGCGCGGTCGAGGTGGTGGCCGAATCCGCCGAGTCCGCCGGCCATCGCCTCGTCGATCCGGCCTGGCTCGAAACCGCGCTCTCGCAGAACCTGCGTCGTTTCGACAAGGGCGGAGACGCGTTCTACGACCAGATCAGCGCGCTGCACAAGTCGGTGCGCGGCTCGGCGCCCGACGCGGCGCTTTATTGGCTGGCACGCATGCTCGATGGCGGCGCCGATCCCAAGTATCTGGGCCGGCGCATCGTACGCATGGCGATCGAAGACATCGGTCTGGCCGATCCGCGTGCCACCGAGCTGGCCGTGAGCGGTGCCGACATCTACGAACGCCTGGGCTCGCCCGAGGGCGAGCTGGCGCTGGCGCAGGCGGTGGTCTACATGGCCTGTGCGGCCAAGTCGAACGCCGTCTACAACGCCTACAACACGGCGCGCAAGTTTGCCGCCGAGCATGGCAGCGCGCCGGTGCCCATGCATCTGCGCAATGCGCCCACCAAGCTCATGAAGCAACTGGGCCATGGCCACGCCTATCGCTACGCCCACGACGAGCCGCACGGCTACGCCGCGGGCGAGAACTATTTCCCCGATGGCCTCAATCCGCGCTTCTATCGGCCGACCGATCGCGGGCTGGAGGCTAAAATCCAGCAGAAGCTGGCGTTCCTGCGCGAGCTCGACGCGCAAGAGCGCGACAAGAAGCGCTGAAGCACCCGCTTTCGCGCCCAATCAACCTAAGACCCAAACCATGCTAGATCCGATACTGCTGCGCAAAGACCTGCAAACCGTCGTGGACCGTCTCCAAAGCCGAGGCGTCTCTTTCGACACGGAACGGTTCAACGACCTGGAGTCTCGCCGCAAGGCCGTCCAGACCGAAACCGAATCCCTGCAGGCCCGGCGCAACGCATTGGCCAAGCAGATCGGCCAGCTCAAGGCCAAGGGTGAAGACGCCTCCGCCGTGATGGCCGAGTCGCAAGCCGTGCCGGCCCGCCTGAAGCAGCTCGAAGAAGAGCTGAGCCTGCTGCAGCAACAGATCAACGAGCTGCTGATGTCGGTGCCCAACCTGCCGCACGCGAGCGTGCCGGTCGGCAAGTCCAGCGACGACAACGTCGAAGTGCGCCGCTGGCTGCCCGCGGCCGCCGGCCCCGACGGCAATCCGGCGCCGCTGGGTTTTGCGCCGCAAGACCACGTTGCGCTGGGCGAGCCGCTCGGTCTCGATTTCGACACGGCCGCCAAGCTGTCGGGCGCCCGTTTTTCGTTCATGCGCGGCCCGATCGCCCGCCTGCATCGCGCCCTGGCGCAGTTCATGCTCGACCTGCAAACCGGCGAGCACAGCTACACCGAGTGCTATACCCCTTACATCGTCAACAGCTCCACGCTCTACGGCACCGGCCAGCTGCCCAAGTTCAAGGACGACATGTTCGCGGTCTCGAAGGGCGGCGGCGATGACGATCCCAAGGTCGACGAGCACGGCAATGCCTTCGTGCGCGAAGACCAATACCTCATCTCCACCTCCGAGATCACGCTCACCAGCGTGGTTCGCGACAGCATCGTGGCCGGCAACGATCTGCCGATCCGCATGACCGCGCATACGCCGTGCTTCCGCTCCGAAGCGGGTAGCGGCGGCCGCGACACGCGCGGCATGATCCGCCAGCATCAGTTCGACAAGGTCGAAATGGTCCAGATCGTGGCGCCCGATCAGTCGTACGACGCGCTCGAGCAGATGTGCGGCCACGCCGAACAGGTGCTCCAACGCCTGGGCCTGCCGTACCGCGTCATGCTGCTGTGTACCGGTGATATGGGCTTCGGCGCCACCAAGACCTACGACCTGGAGGTCTGGCTGCCGGCACAGAACACCTGGCGTGAGATTTCGTCCATCTCGAACTGCGAAAACTTCCAGGCTCGCCGGATGCAGGCGCGCTACCGTCCGACGCCGCAGGCCAAGCCGGAGTTCGTGCATACGCTCAACGGCTCCGGCCTGGCCGTGGGTCGTGCGCTGGTGGCGGTGCTCGAAAACTACCAGCAGGCCGATGGCAGCGTGGTGGTGCCCGAGGCACTGCGTCCGTACGTGGGTGGTCTGACCGTGCTCAAGGCCTGATCCGCTCAGCACCCGCAGCACCCGCAGCACCACGCAGAGCCCGGAGAGTTTTCTCCGGGCTTTGTCGTTTTGGCACGCTGCGAGGGCAGGGCGCGGCACGCGGCGTGCGTATCGGGCGATGCAGCGCGCACGATTTCACCGATTTGTACTGATTTTCGTCAGGGAAAACGCGGTCAGGCACGGCACTTGCTGTATGGGCTTCGCCTAAAGAGTGGTAGTCTGGAGGCGGGGGATAGCCATAATTGTGTCTTATGGCTCCGCTAGACTCTCAGTACTGCTGCTATTGATGTGACAAATATGTACAAGCGATTAAAAGGGCCGTATCTTGCGGCACAATAGCTCGCTAGGCAGGTATGTCCCCTTCATTTCAATAGAGGAAGCTAACCATGACTTCACGAATGATTGGCGATTTTCGAGTCCGTTGCAGCGTAGTGCCGCAAGATGGTCACGGATTTAGTGTCCGTGTCTGGACGCGCCGAGTTGGCGGTACCGCCCCCGAAAAAGGGTGGGAAATCCCCGGCCTGGCAGCCTACGCGAGCCAAGGTGAAGCCGAACAGGAAAGCCAGCAGATTTTCCAAAAAATCAATGGTGTACGTTTCAATGGTGAACCGGAGTTTGCACATGCGACCGCATAACGGCTGGTGGAAAACCACCAGCACCCCGCGCCGTTGGATCGAAGCGATCCGCGCCCAAGATCCGCGCCAGGCCGAAGTGGCCGACGTCGAATCCCAAGTGCAGAAGCTCGAACCCCAACCGGTCCAGGCTGCCGCCTGAACCAGGCGCTTGATGCAAAAGCCGCTCCGAAGAGCGGCTTTTTTCATGCCTGGCGCTGCCGTGAGAGAACACTGGGTCTGCCAAGCCGGGCGAGTCTCGGGCCAAGGGCTATACCAGCGGTACACGGAGCCGGCTCCGTGAGGCTTCGCCGGTGAGGCCGCCGGCTGGGCTTCCGTTGTCGGGCGCCCCTGGCCGGGCGCCCCTCGCCGGGCGCCCCTGGCCGGGCGCCCAGCTAGAGGCGCCCCTCGCCGGGCGCCCCGAACCGGGCTGGCCGCCTCAGCGGCGCCAGCCGTCGCCGTGGCCATGACCATGACCGTGGCCCTTGCCGCGGTAGTGTCCCGGAGGACCGCCGTGACGCCAGTGGCCGCGCGGGCCGCCGTAGTAGACCGGCGCCGGATAGACGACGGGCGGGGCCACGTACACGGGCGGCGGACGGTAGTAGACCGGGGGCGGGGCGTAGACGGGCGGCGGGGCCACATACACCGGCGCCGGGGCATAGACCGGCGGGGCGACGATGACGCCGGGGACCCCGATCGAGATGCCAACGTCCACCCGCGCCATCGCTGCACTCGAGAGAAGGAGGGCGGCGGCACCGAAACCGGCAATGAGCGTTTTTTTCATTTTTTCCTACCTTGCTGTCCAGGACAGCATCGTTCAGAGATTCGTTGGTTCTATTTTCCCGCGTTCGGGCCTCGTATTTGTACGAGCCCCTGCGGCAATGGCGACATTCCGCAACCAACACCCCTGTCCGCCACGGTGACATTGTCGCAATGCAGCAGGCCCGCCTCCAAGGAGACGGGCCTGCGTTGAAACCGACTGAAATCGACTGGAATAAGGTGGAATCGACGGCAGAAATTACATTCCCTCACCACCGTCCGGGCGCGCCAGCCGGAAGTCGAGCGCCCACACCCACGGATTGGCGCCCCAGGCCGCCTGACCGTAGCGTTCCGACCACGTTCCGGCGAAGTCCTGCACCGAGGTGCAGGCCTCGGCGAGCGCGTCGGCCACGCTGATCGACTGCAGGCGCTGCACCCGGATGCCCAGCAGAAACGCGTGCGCGAAGGGTGTGCCATCGAGCGCCGTGAGCGCGACCAGGGTGCCGGGCCGGCCGTAGGGGCACACGATCCAGTTGGACGGATCCGGCGCACGCGCGCCCGCCGCCGTTTCCTGGGCGAGCGCGAGCCAGCGCTCGGGGCTGCGCGGATCGCTGTACCAGCGGCGGGTGTGGGGGGGAGGTTGGGGTTTGAGGATGCGGCGCGTCTGGCGCCGGGTCCCTGCCAGAATGGCGGGTACGGAAGTCTGGGCGAACGGTAGCGCTTGCGCTTTCATCCGGGCTCCTGGGTGTCGGGGCAGTATGCCCCAATCGCGGCCGGATTGTCAGGGTGGCGTTTCCCCGAAGATTGCGGCGGGCGCCGTGGCAAGACGACGGCTTATTTGTATACTCGACGCATGACTACGCAACTGCCGCACGATCTCAAGCCCGGGTACTACTGGTACACCATGGAGAAGGACCCGCTGGCCATCATCCACATTCACGCCGATGGGGGCGCGACCCTCATGGGCACGGACTTCCGCATGGAGCCCGAAGGCGTCGCCGGCATGATCCGTCAGGGCGAACGCTTCTACTGGATCGAACCGCCGATCGTCTGACCCCGCGGGCCGCGGCGCTGCCGCATCCGGCCCGGCTCCTGGCGCATCCTCTACTACGCTGGCCGGTCCTGTTGGACCGGCCAGTTTGCCATCACGATGTCGTTTTTGCCGGCCTGCTTCGCGCGATACAGCGCGTGGTCCGAGGCCGCGTAGATGTCCCGCCACGCCGGTTGCAGACCGGGCGCGATCCATACCAGCCCGAAGGTCGCCGTCATGGCGGGCAGGGCGCGTCCCAGCTCGGCCGGGTCCAGTGCCCGGATCGCGAGCATCAGTTGCCGCGCCTGCCACATGGCGTCGGCCGGCGAGCGCGCCGAACAGATCGCCGCGAATTCGTCGCCACCCAGCCGACAGAGGCTGTCGCCCGTGCGACGCAGGACGCTGTTCGCGGCGCGCGCGACGAGGCGCAGCACCCGATCGCCGACGTGGTGGCCGTGCTGATCGTTGATGCGCTTGAAGTCGTCCAGATCGAACAGGATGAGCGCCACACCCTGCGCGCGTGCGTTCGCCTGCAGCGCGCGGCGCAGATGGGTCGAGAAATAGCGGCGGTTGTATGCGCCGGTCAGGTCGTCCGTGTGCGCCAGCGCGCGCAGCCGGGCATTCTCGTCGCGCAGCGCCTGCATGCGCGCCTGTATTGCCGGGGTCAGGCCGGACAGCCGCGGGCCAGTGGGACGGCCGCGCACGCCACCACGCCGGCGCGGGGCCGGCGGCGGTTCCACGGCAAGGGTGGGAAGGAGAAATCTGCGAGCGTCGATCATGGTCCTCTGCGAGTGCGGGCGCCAGGTCGCAAGACTAATGCGAATCGCGTGCTCGCTGGCGCTTGGCATGGTCAACAATTGCAAAGGGTGCGCCGAGGTGCGAACCACCGCACATGCGCGATTACGCCCACGCCGCCTCTACAATGCGCTTTCCCCCCTGATTCGAGGAGCAAGGCACGATGGACGCCGAATTCTGGCTCGAGCGCTGGCGCGATGGCCGTACTCACTTTCACCAGAGCCGGGTCACCCCGCTGCTGCAGAAATACTGGCCTGCCCTCGAGCTCGGCCCCGGTAGCCGGGTGCTGGTGCCGCTGGCCGGCAAATCGCTCGACATGTTGTGGCTGGCAGGGCAGGGGATGCAGGTCCTGGGCGTGGAGCTCGCGCGGCAGGCCGTCGAGCAGTTCTTCGACGAAAACACGCTCACCCCGGTCATCAGCCAGACCCCGGCGGGAGACCTTTATACGGCGGGCGATGTGGCGCTGTTGTGCGCCGATATCTTCGACCTGGACGCGGCCCTGCTGGGTTCGTGTCACGGCGTGTACGACCGCGCCGCGCTGGTCGCCCTGCCCGCCGACATGCGGGCCCGCTACGCGCGTCATGTGTACGGCCAGCTCGCGCCCGACTACCGCGGCATTCTGATCACGCTCGACTACCCGCAGGCGCAGATGGACGGGCCGCCGTTCTCCGTCAACGACGAAGAGGTGCAGCGGATCTACGCCGGCCACAGCCGCGCGACCCTGATCGATCGTCGCGACATCCTCGAAAAAGAGCCGAAGTTTCTGGACCGCGGCGTCGCGTGCCTGGACACGCTGGTCTATCGACTCGACGGCGCGCGCTGAGCGATCACCCGGCTGGGCGGCTGGGGCGGCCGGCGAGGTGCGGTCGGCGAGGTGCGGTCGGCGAGGTGCGGCCGGCCAGGTGCGGCCGGCGAGGTGCGACCGGCGAGGTGCGACCGGGTCGCCCCCGGTGCGACCGGGTCGGCTGATCCCGGCCGGCGTATCACCCGTGCAACGGAGCGGCTCTGCCTCGCGTCTCGCGGTTGCCAAACCGCCGGGGGGCGGGCAATAATTCCGGCTGAAAAGCAATTGATAACCGTTCGTATTCAACGGGCGGTGAGCGAGAACGCCACCGTGAGTGGACACAATCAGCCGTCCCAGGATTTCGAGCATCTGTATGGCAGCCACCACGGCTGGCTCTACAAGTGGCTGCATCGCCGACTGGGCAATGCGGCCGATGCCGCCGACCTCGCGCAGGATGCCTTCCTGCGCGTGCTGACCGGCAAATGCCGTTTCGACAACGACCCGCAGGCCCGCGTCTATCTTCGTACGATGGCCTCGGGCATGTGTGTCGACCTCTGGCGTCGGCGCGAGCTCGAACAGGCCTGGCTCGACACCCTGGCCGCCCGTCCCGAACCCACCGCGCCGTCCGCCGAACATCAGGCCATGGTGCTCGAGGCCCTCGGCGAAATCGACGCCATGCTGCGCGGATTGCCGCCGAAGGCCGCGCAGGCGTTCGTCATGGCGGTGGTCTGCGAAGCCACCGATGCCGAGGTGGCCGCTGCGCTGGACGTGTCGACGCGCATGGTGCGCAAGTATGTCGCCCAGGCCATGTTGCGCTGCATGTTGCTCGAAGCCCGGCTCGGACTCGATCCCGCGTCCTCGGCTGCGCGCCCGGCGCACATGCCGCCGCTGGCGGGCGCGCTGTGAGCGCCACCTCGCACCGCGTCAGGACCGACCCGCCCGTTCAGGAACCCTCTCACCGGGCCATGGAGCAGGCCGCCGACTGGTATGCCCTGCTGCGTTCGGGCGAGGCCAGCGCGCAGGATCATGCCGCGTGGCGGCTCTGGCTGGAGGGCGCCGCCGAGCATCAACAGGCGTGGCACTACGTCGAACGGATCGGCATGCGCTTCGCCCCGCTGCAGGCCAGCGCAGAGCGCGATGCCGCCGTCGCGGCCTACCGCCGCGTCTCGGCCGGCGGCGGACGCACGCGACGCCAGGTGGTCCTGGGACTGTTCGGCGCGATCGGCGCCGGATGGCTCGGCTGGGCAAGCTGGCGCCATACCCCCCTGCCCGCGCTCGCGGCGGGGTGGGGCGCCGATCACCGTGCAGGCATCGGCGAGACGCGCCAGATCTCGCTGCCGGACGGCACGCGCGTCTGGTTGCGCGCGCTCAGCGCCTTCAACGTCGACTACGGCGCATCGCTGCGCAGGCTGGAACTGGTCGAGGGCGAAATGCTGATCGACACGGCGCCCGATGCCGCCCGGCCGTTTGTCGTCGATACCGGCGCGGGGCGGCTGCAGGCGCTCGGAACGCGCTTCACCGTGCGGCAGGAGCACGACGCCGTGCTGGTCGCCGTGTTCGATGGGGCGGTGAGGGTGGCGCCGTCGCGAGGCGGCGCCACGGGTGTGGTGTCGGCGGGCGAACAAGCCTATTTCGGCGAAGACGGCCTGCGGCCGCGGGTCGCGGCCAACCCCGGGCACGAGGCCTGGACACGCGGCGTGCTGGTGGCCGACGGCCTCACGTTGGGTGAGGTGGTGGGCGAACTTCGCCGCTACCACCTGGGTCACCTCGGCCTTGCGCCCGAGATCGCGCATCTGCGCGTGTTCGGCAGCTTCCCGATCGACGACGTGCCGCGTGCGCTGGCCATGCTGGCCTCCGTCATGCCGATCCGGGTGCGCCAGCCACTGGCCTTCTGGATCAGCGTCGACGCGCGCGCGTAGCCGCGCGGCCTGTCGTTACAAATTCGGGTTCCGCATTTTCATGCCTCGTTCGATGAGGGAGGTAGAGAGCCAGTCATGCTCGCGCCGTGGGTTCCGCGGCGCCGGCGCGGCCAGGCTCGTACAGACCCATACATCGATTGAGAGCCCAGGTTCATCATGCCCGTTCGTTTTCCTCGCTCTGCGTCCACGATTCGACGCTCCCCCGCTGCGCGCGCATCCACTGCTGGTTTCGGCCGTACCCGTGCCTTGAGCCTCGCGCTGGCTTTGGCCGGTACCGCGCTGTGGGCCGCGCCCGCCGCCGCGCAGTCCGGCGCGGGCCAGGCCGAGGTGCAACGGCAATTCAACGTGCCGGCCGGCCCGCTGAATCAGGTGCTGGCACGGCTCGCGAACGAAACCGGCATTCTGCTGATCGCCACGCCTGAGCTGGTGGCGGGCCGGCAAAGTGCCGGCGTCCAGGGCAGCTTCACGCGGCAGGCGGCCCTGTCGCGGGCGCTGGCCGGCACCGGCCTGCGTGCCTCCCAGGATGCGCCGAATCAATATCGCCTGAGCCCCGTGCCTGCCGGTTCCGCGACCGAGCTCGAGACCGTGACGGTCACCGGCACCGCGACCACGGGCCTGTCGCCCGTCTACGCCGGCGGTCAGGTCGCCACGGGTGGCGCCCTCGGCCTGCTGGGCAATCGCGACGACATGGACACGCCGTTCAGCGTGACGCAGTACACCTCCAAGCTGATCGAAGATCAGCAGGCGCAGAACATCGGCGACGTGCTGGTCAACGATCCCTCGGTGCGCAATACCTACTCGCGCGGCGCCGGCCGCGACGAGTTCAACATCCGTGGCTTCACGCTCTACAACTACGACGTGTCGTTCAACGGCCTGTACGGCGTGTCGCCGCGCAACTCGAGCTCGCTGATCGGGGTGGAACGCGTGGAAGTGCTGCGCGGTCCGAACGCGCTGCTCAACGGCATGTCGCCCTACGGTTCGGTGGGAGGCTCGATCAACCTCGTGCCCAAACGTGCGGGCGCCGAACCGCTCAATCGCTACACGCTCTCGTACATCAGCGACAGCCAGTTCGGCCTGCACGCCGACCTCGCGCGCCGCTACGGCGACGCGCAGGAGTTCGGCGTGCGCCTGAACGTGGCGGGCAGCGGCGGCGATCTGGCCATGGATGGCGCCAACGAAGATCTGGGCGCCGTCGCCCTCGGCCTGGATTTCAAGGGCGATCGCTTCCGCATCGAGGGCGACATCAACTATCAGAATCGCGTCACCGACGCGCGCAGCGGGCTGCTGTTCCCTCCCGCGGCCGGTACCGACATCGGCCGCGCACCGGATGCGCGCCGCAACTTCTTCCCGTCGTGGACGTACTGGAAGACGAAGGAATGGTCGGGCGCGGTGCGTGCCGAGTACGACGTGGCCTCGGACTGGACGGTGTACGGCGCGCTCGGCGCGCGCAAGCATGATTTCGAAAGCATGCAGACCTCGTGGCTGATGCAGGATGGCAACGGCAGCATCGCGTCCATCCCGGCGCGCCTGGACGAGTCGCTCATCAGCAAGACGGGCGAGATCGGCGTGCGCGGCCTGTTCCACACCGGCCCGATCAAGCACCAGCCCGCGCTGAGCGCGAGCTTCATGGACATCGATTATTCGTCGGCCCGCGTCCGTTCGAGCATCGTCACGTCCAACATCTACCACCCCGCCGATCTGGCCAAGCCCAACATCGCGCGGCCGGGCGATCTGCCGCGCACGAGCGACACGCGTCTCTACAGCGTGGCGGCGGCCGACACGATGTCGTTCATGGATGACCGCGTGCAGTTCATCGCGGGCGTGCGCAATCAGCGCGTGCAGTCGACCAACTTCAGCGCGACCACGGGCGACGCCACCTCCAACTACGGCAAGTCGAAGCTCTCGCCGGCCTTTGCCCTGACGGTGCGCCCGGTGCGCCAGCTGTCGCTCTACACCAACTACATCCAGGGCCTGAGCCAGGGCGCCACCGCGCCGGCCGGCACGGCGAACGCCGGCGAGACGTTCGCGCCGGAAGTGGCCAAGCAGTTCGAGGTGGGCGCGAAGTACGACTTCGGTGATTTCACCACCACGCTCAGCGCGTTCCAGATCGAGCGCCCCAGCGGCTTCGTCGATCCCGGCTCCAACCGTTACGTCGTCAACGGCGAGCAGCGCAACCGCGGCATCGAGCTGCTGGGCGAGGGCGAACTCAGCCGCAGCGTGCGCGTGCTGGGTGGCGTGGCCTACACCGATGGCCGCCTCACGCGCACCGTCGGCGGGCTGAACGATGGCAATCGCGCGCCTGCCGTGCCGCGCTATCAATTCAATGCCGCCGTCGAGTGGGACACGCCGTTCGCGCAGGGCCTGACGCTCACGGCGCGCATGCTGCGCACCACCGATCAATACGTGGACGTCGGCAACACGCAGACCATCCCGGGCTGGACCCGCTTCGACGTGGGTGCGCGCTACGCGTTCAAGGCCGGCGGCACGCCGATGGTCATGCGCGCGACGGTCGAGAACGTGTTCAACAAGAACTACTGGCAATCCGCCGCACGCGAGGGCCTGACCGTGGGCGCGCCGCTGACCGTGCTGCTGTCGCTGAGCGCGGAATTCTGACGCGCGCGGCATGAGCGGGCGCGGTACGGCGCAGGGGCACGAAAGCCTGCGCCAGGCGATGAGTTGGCTGCACACCTGGGCCGGGCTGCTGCTCGGCTGGGTGCTGTACGCCGTGCTCTGGACCGGCACGCTCGCCTACTACCGGGCCGAAATCACGGCCTGGATGCAGCCCGAGCTGCCGGTGGTCGCCGCCTTGCCCGAGGCCGGGCAGGCCGCGGTGCTGGCGCAGGCGTACATGACCCGGCACCACGCGGATTCGCCGCGCTGGACGCTGGTGCTGCCCACGCCGCGCGAGCCGCGGATCACGCTTGCCTACGAGGAGGCCGCGCCGGTAGCGGGGCAGCCGGGCTTTGGCACCGCGCTGCTGCATCCGGTCACGGGCGCGCCGCTCACGCCGCGTTCGACGCGCGGGGGCGACTTCTTCTATCGCTTTCATTACGAACTTCAGCTGGCCTATCCATGGGGCCGCTGGATCGCCGGCGTTGCCGCGATGTTCATGCTGGTCGCGGTCGTGAGCGGCGTCATCGTGCATCGCAAGCTGTTCCAGGATTTCTTTGTGTTTAGGCCGGGCCGCGATAGGCCGGGCCGCGTTAGGCCGGGCCGCGGCGGTTCTGACGGCTCCCGTCAGCTCGTTGCGAGTCTGCGCGGCGCGACTTCGAGCGGAAGCGGGACTAAGGTGGGCGATGCAGGGAGGCGTCAGGCCACCCGACGCGGCGGCGGCGCGCGCGCGTGGATGGACGGTCACAACGTGCTGGCGGTACTCGGCCTGCCGTTCCACCTCATGATCTCGTTCACGGGATTGATCCTGCTGATGAGCATGCTGATGCCGGCCGGCATCCTCGCGGCCTATGACGACACGCGCCATTTCACCGCGCAACTCGTGCCGGGACATCGGGCGCCGCCGGCGTCGGGCGTGGCATCGCCGCTGATGCCGCTGCAATCGATGGTGGAGCGAGCCGAGGCGCAGTGGGACGGTCGGGCAGGGCGCGTGACGGTGCTGCACGGCGGCGACGCGGCCGCCACGGTGGTCGTGCAGCGCCTCGCCGCCGAGCGCGTGTCGCACAGCCTCGTGCCGCCCGCGCTCGCCTACGAGGGCGCCACCGGCAGGCCGATCGGAGACCCCAAGGATCGCAGCCCGGCGCTCGTCGCGGTCGGCGGTCTCATCGGCCTGCATCTCGGCTGGTTCGCCGAGCCCATGCTGCGCGCGCTGTACTTCCTGATCGGCATGGCCAGCACGGCCATGGTCGCGACGGGCCTGATCCTGTGGCTGGCCAAGCGCCGCCAGAAAGGCGCGCGGGCAAGCCCGACAAGCTTGCCCGATGCCAGCCCGTCGCTACGCCTCGTCAACGCCCTGAACATCGCCACGATCGCGGGCCTGCCCCTCGCCACCGCGGCCTATTTCTGGGCCAATCGCCTGTTGCCGGCCGATCTGCCGACGCGCGCGTCCTGGGAAGTGCGCGCGTTCTTCATCGCGTGGCTGGCGGCCTGTGCCTGGACCCTGATTGCGCGCCGCAATCGCTGGCGTGACCTGCTCGGTGCGTCCGCGCTGCTGCTCATGGGCCTGCCGCTGCTCAACGCGTTCACGGCCTCGCACCTAATCGCCACGATGGCGCAGGGCGATGGCGTGCGTGCCGGCTTCGAGATGGTCTGCATCGGCGGCGGCGCGGTGCTGGGCTGGATCGGGTATCGCAGCGGGCAACCCTGACGCAGCGTTCTCCGGCGTGCGGGTCCTGCCTGCGCATGTGGGCCACGCCCGCTGCGCGGCATCGGGCGCCGGTGTGGAACCGAAGCGCGGCGGGCGTTACTCATCCGGCAATATGCCCATCCGATGAATCGCCTTAGGAGCCGAATGTGACCGCGCAGCTCATCCATGACAGACTTCCCGGCCTGGTTGCCCTGGTATCGGATAAAGACGTGGCGAAGGCCACCACGGAAATTCATCAGGCGCGCGTGGCGAATCTCGAAAACAAGATGGCCGACCTGATCGGCAAGATTCAAGGCAATAAGGCGCTCGCCAGCCTGCTGCAAGGCGTGCTGACGCAGATCAACGCCCTCGTTGCACTTCTCCCGGCCGAAAGCAACCATCCGGATGACCGCGTGCCCGATACGCGTGAAATCCGACAGGCCGCTTATGACGCCGCCTATGCGGCCCTGCCCGCGGAGTTGCTTTTGCCCATGTCGGCGAATGACCTGCCCGCGCCTACGCGCGAAGAGTTGGCGGAATCAACCCGCATGGTCGAGTACAAGCTCTTGACGGCGGCCAGAGAGCTGGCCTCCGACATGGTCGACCTGAAGTTCACCATGGGCAAGCACGAAGAGGCCAGCGCACTGCGGGCCAAGTTCTACGAAGCGTTGGGAACCGAGCTGTACTACTAAGGAGGGATTGCGCCTCGCCATGGGACGAGACGTCGTGGCACTGCCCGGCATTGCCGTGCCGGCACGCGGGCGAAATTGCGCGACGCGGTGTTTTGCGCAGCGGGCTCGACGGTGACGAGTGACCGGGCCGGTAGTCGGAAAACAAAAAGGCCCCGAAAGATCGGGGCCTGTAGCGCAGCACTGAGTGCTTGAATCCTGGCGGAGAGGGTGGGATTCGAACCCACGATACGCCTAAACGTATACCGGATTTCGAGTCCGGCGCATTCGACCACTCTGCCACCTCTCCGTGACGGGTACTGCTGCAAGGAAGCTCCGTGATGCGTCTTGTGGTCTTAAGCTCGCATCAGGGCGGATAACGATGCATCCGCAAGGCCTTGCCTTTTACTTCTGGTTTTCACTTCGCTGGGTTCAGGAGCATTTCTGTTCTTGAGCAGCGAAGCCCGCCATTCTACACAAAAAAATCCGCTTGTGTGAACGTTGCTCAAATTTTTTTGAATTCTTGCATCGCGCGGCGGTGCGGCATGCGCCGCGACGCGCCGAATTTTGCCAGAATGCGGCCAAGAGTGCTGGCGCGGGCCGGCGCCTTCTCGAGCGGGCCTGCCTTCCGGGCATGCCCCGTCATGGATCATGGACCTCATCACGCTGCTGTTGCTGGCCGCCGTCATCTGCGTACCCCTGGCGCACCGCCTCGGCCTGGGCGCCATTCCGGGCTATCTGCTGGCCGGCATGGCGATCGGGCCGTCCGGTCTGAGCATGGTCACCGACGTGCCGCAGATCCTCAACGTCTCCGAATGGGGCGTGGTGATGATGCTGTTCGTGATCGGACTCGAGCTCGCGCCCAGGCGCCTGTGGGGCATGCGGCGCGAGGTCTTCGGCGCCGGGACGCTGCAGGTGCTGGCGTGCGGCCTGGTGCTGGGGCTGGTGTTCGGGGCCGGGCTGCGGCACCTGGCCGGGATGTCCTGGGTCGCGGCGGTGCTGTGCGGTCTGTCGCTCTCGCTTTCTTCCACGGCGGTGGCGCTGCGGCTGCTCGAAGAGCGCGGTTTGTTGAAGACGCCGGTGGGCTACTCGGCGCTCGGTGTCTTGCTGTTCCAGGACATGGCGGCGATTCCCATGCTGGTCGCGGCTGGGCTGCTGGGCTCGGGCGGGGCGAGCGCGCCGTCGTTCGGGGTGGCCCTCGCCGGGGTCGCCGTGGTGCTCGTCATGCGGCGCGTACGGCTGCTGAGCCTGGTGGTGCGCACGAAGGTCCGTGAGCTGTTCACGGCGGCCACCTTGCTGATCGTGCTGGGCTCGGCGCAGTTGTTCGACTACGCCGGTCTGTCGGCGGGCCTGGGTGGCTTTCTGGTGGGAGTGCTGCTGGCCGAGTCGTCGTATCGCGAGGAGCTCGAGCGCACCATCGAACCGTTCAAGGGTCTGTTGCTGGGGCTGTTCTTCCTCGCGGTGGGCATGTCGGTGAACGTGCGCGAGGCCTGGACATTCTGGCCGTATGTGCTCGCGGGCGTGGCGGCGCTGTTGCTCATCAAGCTCGCCCTCATCTACGTGCTGGCGCGCATCGTGGGCCTGCCGCACTACCATCGGCTGCTCTACGCACTGGTGCTGGCGCAGGGCGGCGAGTTCAGCTTCGTGATCTTCAACGAGGCCTGGGACAACAACCTCATGACGCTGGCGCAGCGCGACCTGCTGGCCGTGGTGGTGGCGATATCGATGGGCCTGGTGCCGTGCCTGATCCGTTTGCTCGAGCGGCTCCCCGCGCGGTATGGCGGGATCGCGGGCATGGACGTGACGCCGGTGGGCTTCGAGGGGCCCGCCGCCGAATCCGAGGGCGCGAGCGGCGAGGCCCGGATCCGGGCCTCGGACGCCGCGGCGATCGCTGCGGGCACAACGGTCGACGGCGACGGCCCCGACGCACGCCGCCCCTGACAGCGCCATGAACGCCTTGTCGATAGCGCGGCGGTGGTCGGCTGTGCCATGATAGATCGATGCGGCGCGGCTACACTCATGGCCGTCGTCCCACCCGATCCATCAGGAGAAAGCACATGCTCAAAGGTAAAGTCGCTGTCGTCACCGGTTCCACCAGCGGGATCGGCCTGGGTATCGCCACCGCATTCGCGCAGCAAGGCGCCGATGTGGTGCTCAACGGGTTCGGCGATGCCGGCGAGATCGAGGCGCTGCGCGCCCGTCTGGCCGAGGAGCATGGCGTCAAGGTGCTGTACGACGGCGCCGACCTGTCCAAGGGCGAGGCCGTGCGCCAGATGGTGGCCAACACCGTGCAGACCTTCGGTCGCATCGACATCCTCGTCAACAACGCCGGCATCCAGCACACCGCGCTGATCGAAGACTTCCCCATCGACAAGTGGGACGCCGTCATCGCGCTCAATCTCTCGGCCGTGTTCCACGGCTCGGCCGCCGCGCTGCCCCACATGAAAAAGCAGGGCTGGGGCCGCATTATCAATATCGCGTCGGCGCACGGCCTCGTGGGCTCGGCGCAAAAATCCGCCTATGTGGCGGCCAAGCACGGGGTGGTGGGCCTGACCAAGGTCACCGCGCTCGAGACGGCCGGCCAGGGCATCACCGCCAACGCGATCTGCCCGGGCTGGGTCCGCACGCCGCTCGTCGAAAAGCAGATTACGGCACTGGCCGAACGCGGCCACACCGACCAGGAAGCGGCCGCGCGCGAGCTGCTCGGCGAGAAGCAGCCCTCGCTGCAGTTCGTCACGCCCGAACAACTCGGCGGCACCGCCGTCTATCTTGCTTCCGAAGCAGCCGCGCAGGTTACCGGCACCACCATTTCCGTCGATGGCGGCTGGACCGCCCGCTGAACCACCAGGACTCTCTTACATGCTGTTCTTGCTCTCTCCGGCCAAAAAGCTCGACTACGACACGCCGGTCAAGACCGAGTTGCACACGCAACCGTTGTTCGTCGATCAGGCGGCCGCCCTGATCAAGGTGCTCAAGACCAAGTCCGCCGAGGATATCGGCGAGCTCATGAGCCTGTCGCCGGCGCTGTCCGAGCTCAACGTGGCGCGCTACGGCGCATGGAAGAAGACCTTCACGCTCGATAACGCGCGCCAGGCCGTGCTGGCCTTCAATGGCGACGTGTACGAGGGTCTCGAGGCTCCCAGTCTGTCCGAGCGCCAGCTCGAATGGGCGCAGGATCACGTCGTGATCCTGTCGGGCCTGTACGGCGCGTTGCGGCCGCTCGACCTGATGCAGCCGTATCGCCTCGAGATGGGCACGCGGCTTGAGAACCCCAAGGGCAAGAACCTGTACGAGTACTGGGGCTCGAGCGTGGCCGACTACCTCAATACGCGCCAGGAAAGCCAGAAGGCGCCCGTGGTCATCAACCTCGCCTCCGAAGAGTATTTCAAGGTGGTCGACAAGAAGGTGCTCAAGGCGCGCGTGGTGCAGTGCGTGTTCCAGGACTGGAAGGGCGGCGACTGGAAGGTCATCAGCTTCCATGCCAAGCGCGCGCGCGGCCTGATGGCGCGCTACGCCATCACGCACAAGATCGCCAAGCCCGAAGGCCTGCAGGCGTTCGACAGCGAAGGCTATGCCTTCGCCGCCGACGTCTCCAGCGCCGACAAGCTGGTGTTCCGCCGCAAGCAGGCCTGAGCCGGTCATGCCGGCCGGCCTGCGCGTCTTTCTGTTTTTCTCGCTCGGCTACCTGATCTCGTATGTATTCCGCGGCCTGAACATCGGCTTCGGACCCTACCTGACCCAGGAGCTGAGCCTGTCGGCGGCCGACCTCGGCACGCTCACGAGCCTGTACTTCCTCGGGTTTGCGCTGCTGCAGATTCCGGCGGGCCTGATGCTCGACACCTGGGGCCCGCGCCGCGTCAACGCGGCGATGCTCGTGGTGGCCGCCATCGGCACGCTGATCTATGGCATGGCGACCACCCTGGGCGGCCTGATGGTCGGACGCCTCCTGATCGGCGCCGGCGTCTGCGTGTGCCTGGGCGCCACCTTCCAGGCCCTGGCCCATACGTTCCCGCTGTCGCGCCTGCCGAGCATCAATGGCCTGGTGATGGCCGTGGGCGGCATGGGCGGCGTGCTGGTCGGCTCACCGTTGTCCGAGCTGCTGCAGCACACCACCTGGCGCACCGTCAGCATCGGCATGGCCGCGGCCACGCTGATCGTCGCCGCGTTGATCTGGTTCGGTTCGCCGCGCGAAACCGGACCCGCGCGCGCGCCCGTCACGCTGGGCCAGCAATGGCGCGGCACCTGGACGCTGCTCACGTCCGCGCATTACTGGCGGCTCGTGTCGCTGCCCGTGATGACCGGGGGCGTGTTCTACGGTGTGCAGTCGCTGTGGGTGCGGCCCTACCTGATCGAGGTCAACGGGCTGGACGCGGTGCCCGCCGCCTGGCTGGTGTCGTTGCTGGGTCTGGCGATGATGGCCGGCAATATCGGGCTGGGCGTGGCCGCGCGCCGTGTCGAACGCATGGGGCTCGGCCTGTACGGCTTCGGCGGCCTGTGCATGGTGCTGTTCCTCGTGATCCAGCTGCTCATCGTGCTGCGTGTGCCGCTGCCGCTGGCGGCCCTGTGGGCCGGCTATGGCATCTTCGGCTCGGCCAACATTCTCGTCTACGCGCTGCTGGCGGGCGAGTTCCCGCGCGAGCTGCTGGGCCGCGTGGCCTCGACCACCAACCTGCTGATGTTCTTGATGATCTTCCTGTGCCAGGTCGGCGTGGGCTGGATCGTCGATCTCTGGCCGCGTGTCGCCGGTGGCTTCAACGCCGACGGGCATCTGGCCGCATGGGCGGTGTTGTTGGTGGCGCAGGTGGCGGCAGCGGTCTGGTACTTCTGGCCGCGGCGTCAGGCGGTGGCGTCGGCCTGAGCCGGCGCTAGCCCGCGGGAGTCCCTGCCCGCGGGCGCCCCTTCAAGCCGCCCGCACCGCCACCGGGCGATGTTCGCCCGGGTCCGCCACGGCTTCGAGTTCCTGGCGGATCAGCGCGGTGGCGCGCAGCATCTGCTTGATGGGGTAGGCCAGCGTCGCCAGTTCACCGGTGGTGTCGAACTGGGTCGGGAGCTGGCCGGGATCCGGCGCCTGCGGATCGAGCTGCTGCACCATGCCGTTCAGCGCCTCCTGGATCGGCGCCGGTGTCTGCGGTAGCGCGGCCAGGATCGGCATGGCCGCGGTGATCTGCGAGGCCAGGATGTGGTTCTGGATCAGCAGGTTGTTGAACTCGGGCACGCTCACCTGATGCTGACGCGGCTCGCTCATCATGCGATAGAAGGCCTCGGCATAGTTGCTGAACGCGATATGCACGTTCTTGCGCGCGAGGCGCCAGTGCAGGTCGGCCTCGGCCACGGCGGGCTCGTCGTCGGTCTTGCCGGGGTGGGCCTGCATCACTTCCACATAGCCCAGGCCCGCGCGCAGGTATTCGCGATTGGCGCGCGACGCGGCCTGCGCCAGCGGCTTCATGTAGCGCGCTTCCCACCACGGCAGGATGTAGCTGCACACCAGCGCCAGCACGCAGCCCAGCAGCGTGTCCAGCGCGCGCTCGCCGATCACATCGAGCGAGACCGTGCCGGGCGCCACGAAGTGGAACACCAGCACCACGAACAGCGTGTTGAAGATCGCGCTGCCCATGTAATTGAGCTGAATCAGGCTGTTGCCCATGATGCAGGCGCCCAGCAACACGGCGAACAGCACTTCGGGGCGCTGGGTGATGGCGAACAGCGCCAGCGCGGCCACGCAGCCGATCAGCGTGCCCATCAGGCGCCAGACGTTGCGCTGGCGGGTGAGGGCGAAGCCGGGCTTCATGATGATGACGATGGTCAGCAGCACCCAGTAGCTGTGCGCGGCCATGTTGTTCGACAGCCAGGTGCCGATGAGCCCCATCGCCGCGGCCGCCGCGAGGCTGACGCGTAACGCGTAGCGGAAGTGGGGCGAGTCGAAGCGCAGATTGCTCGTGATCATGCCCAGGCGCACCTCCTGGCGCGACATGAACCGGGTCAGCGATTTGTTGATGCGCAGCTCGCTGGTGGGCACCGCGTTGGCTTCCTGGGCCGTGTGGCCGGCCAGCTTGTCGACGATGCGGGCCGCGTTGCGCAGGCGGCGCAGCACCTGCACGATCAGCGCCAGCGTTTCGGGTTCGCGCTCGCCCAGGCCTTGTTGCTTGAGCTGCTCGATCTCGTACTCGATGGCGCGCAACTCGGCCTTGGCGCTGCTGCGATACTGCGTCTGGCGGCCGCGCGACACGTCGAGCGCGATCCGGCTCATCTCGAGCGACATCTTCACCAGCGCGTCGCGCATGAAGATCAAGGCGTCGCTGCCGGCCAGCGCGCGGCGCAGCGCCACGTAATCGGTGTGCGTGGCGACCAGCGTATCCAGCATCTGCAGCATGTCGACGAACATGTTCCAGAGCATGATGCGCTCGCCCTCGCGAAAGCCCTGGCCGCGCGGCAGCGCCCGCAACACCAGATCGCGCGCGGCCTGGTGGTTCTCGGTCATGAGCGATTGGCGCTGGATCAGCGTGCGATACGAGTCGTCGAGATCGGCGTTTTCGTCGTAGAAGCTGGCGCGGGCCGCCATGTAGTCGGCGGTCGCGAAGAGCGCCACCGACATGGCCTGACGCTCTTCGCGCAACCAGAACACCCGGCGGAACGTGAGCGAAAACAGCAGATAGAACAACGCGCCGCCGGCGGTCGCGAGCGAGTGGTAGAGCACCTCTTCGGGCGGCAGCGGCGAATGCATGGTCAGCGTCATGAGCAACAGTCCGGCAAAGCCGATCAGGCCGCCGCGTTTGCCGAACACCGAGAACATCGAAAACAGAAAGCACTGCGCGATCACCACCAGCCACAAAATGAGCGGGTAGGTCGAGGCCAGGCCGGTGATCGTGACGGTGGCGGTGCCCAGGAAGGCGCCGCCCAGCATTTCGTTGGTGCGATGGCGCTGGGGGCCGCCGGGCTGGTCGATGATCGCCAGGCACTGCGCGCCGAAGGTGGCGACCAGCCCCATGCTGTACTGCCCGAAGAGCCCGCCCAGCACCAGCACGGGCAGCAGCATGCCGATGCCCTGCCGCACGCCCCCGAAAAAGTAGTGGCTGTAAAGAAAGCGCCGGATGCTGGCGATGCGCAGGTCCATGGGGAAACGCGATAGAGGCCGTGAATAGCGCCAGTATAGAGAGGGTCGGGGCTTAGGGGGTCAGATCGATGCGTCAGAGCTTGGTATGCCCTGGCCACCCCGCCGAATCAGGCGGTGTGGCGCCGTACCGACAGACCCGATTTGCTCGGTTTGCCGCAACGCGGTAAATTCGCTCCTCTTGCGCCGGTCTGCCTATCCGAAACCGGCGCGCGGGCGAGCAAGACCCGGGCCACCTTCCGCGGTCTGCTGCGCCAGTAACACCTGCCGTTGGCCGCGCCACAAGCGTGTGATGCCGAGGCTTCCATTTCGACCTCCAGCGCTCCCTTGGGCGTTTGCACTGCGTTTCTGATGAGCGCGTGCCGGGTCGGCAAGGTGTCCGGGTGGCGTGGCTCCGTGAGCCGCTAAGCGCCGGACATGTTGTCGTAACCGGTTCGGGTTCTGATTGCTGCCGTATCCGGGCAAGTAATGATCAGTGGGGCAGGGCCGGTACTGAAAGGAATGACAACATGGAAATGAATGGCGCCGACATCGTCGTGCGCTGCCTGGCCGATGAGGGCGTGGAACACGTCTTTGGCTATCCTGGCGGCGCGGTGCTCTACATCTACGACGCGATTTTCAAGCAAGACAAATTCCAGCACATCCTGGTTCGTCACGAGCAAGCTGCCGTGCACGCTGCCGATGCGTATTCGCGCGCCTCGCAAAAGGTGGGCGTCTGCATCGTGACCAGCGGCCCGGGCGTGACCAATGCCGTCACCGGCATCGCCACCGCCTACATGGACTCCATCCCGATGGTGATCATCAGCGGGCAGGTGCCGACCGCGGCCATTGGCGAAGACGCCTTCCAGGAGTGCGATACCGTCGGCATCACGCGTCCCTGCGTCAAGCACAACTTCCTCGTGCGCGACGTCAAGGATCTGGCCGAGACCATGCGCCGCGCGTTCTACATTGCGCGCACGGGCCGTCCCGGTCCGGTGCTGGTGGATATCCCCAAAGACATCACCGTTGCCCAGTACAAGTACACCCCGCCCAAGGGTGAGATTGCACTGCGCTCCTACGCGCCCGTCACCAAGGGGCATCAAGGCCAGATCAAGAAGGCCGTGCAGATGCTGATGTCTGCCGAGCGCCCGATGATTTATTCGGGTGGCGGCGTGATCTTGTCCGATGCCTCCGACGAGCTGCGCGCTTTCGCCGAGGTGCTGGGTGCCCCTGTCACGAACACGCTGATGGGCCTGGGCGCCATGCCCGCCAGCAACGGCCAGTTCGTCGGCATGCCCGGCATGCACGGCACGTACGAGGCGAACATGGCCATGCAGCACTGTGACGTGCTGCTGGCGATCGGCGCCCGTTTCGATGACCGCGTGATCGGCAATCCCAAGCACTTCGCCCAGAATGCGCGCAAGATCATCCACATCGATATCGACCCCTCGTCGATCTCGAAGCGGGTGCGCGTCGACGTGCCGATCGTGGGCAACGTCAAAGACGTGCTGGTCGAACTGACGGCGCAATATGCCGCGGCCCGTGCCGAGAACAAGCCCGCCTCCACCGAGAAGTGGTGGCAGCAGATCGAAACGTGGCGTGGCCGCGAGTGCCTGAAGTACATCGGCTCCGACGAAGTGATCAAGCCGCAGTACGTGGTCGAGAAGCTCTGGGAAGTCACGGGCGGCGACGCCTTCGTGACCTCCGACGTGGGCCAGCACCAGATGTGGGCTGCGCAGTACTACAAGTTCGACAAGCCGCGCCGCTGGATCAACTCCGGTGGCCTGGGCACGATGGGTGTGGGCCTGCCGTACGCCATGGGCGTGCAGATGGCCAATCCGGGCACCGACATCGCCGTCATCACCGGCGAAGCGTCGATCCAGATGAACATCCAGGAACTGTCGACCTGCCAGCAATACCACCTCACGCCCAAGATCGTGTGCCTGAACAACCGCTTCCTGGGCATGGTGCGGCAGTGGCAGCAGATCGATTACGGCTCGCGTTATTCCGAGTCGTACATGGATTCGCTGCCCGACTTCGTCAAGGTCGCCGAGGCCTATGGCCACGTGGGCCTGCGCATCGAGCGTCCGGCCGACGTCGAGCCCGCGCTGCGCGAGGCATTCAAGAAGCACAAGGATCGTCTGGTCTTCCTGGACTTCATCACCGACCGCACCGAAAACGTGTGGCCGATGGTCAAGGCCGGCCGCGGCCTGACCGAGATGCTGCTCGGTTCCGAGGATCTGTAAGGAGGCCACCATGAAGCATGTGATTTCGGTTCTCATGGAGAACGAACCCGGCGCGCTGTCGCGCGTGGTGGGCCTGTTCTCCGCTCGCGGCTACAACATCGAGACGCTGACCGTGGCGCCCACCGAAGACGCGACGCTGTCGCGCCTGACCGTGGTCACCGTGGGGTCGGACGACGTGATCGAGCAGATCACCAAGCACCTCAACCGTCTGGTCGACGTGGTCAAGGTGGTGGATCTCACCGAAGGCGCGCACATCGAGCGTGAGCTGATGCTCATCAAGGTGCGCGCGGTCGGCAAAGAGCGCGAAGAAATGAAGCGGATGGCGGATATCTTCCGCGGCCGCATCATCGACGTGACGGACAAGTCGTACACGATCGAACTGACCGGCGACCAGGATAAAGTCCAGGCATTCATCGACGCCCTGGACCGCAGCGCCATCCTCGAAACCGTCCGTACCGGGGTTTCCGGCATCGGCCGCGGCGAACGGATCCTGAAGCTCTGACCGGCGTACCCGCCGGGGCATCACCCAATTTGTTTGAATTCAACGTATCTAGAAATTCCAAGATTTGGAGCACACCATGAAAGTTTTCTACGACAAAGACTGCGATCTCTCCCTGGTCAAGGGCAAAACCGTTGCCATCATCGGCTATGGCTCGCAAGGCCACGCCCACGCCCTGAACCTGCATGAGTCGGGCGTCAAGGTCGTCGTCGGCCTGCGCAAGAACGGCGCGTCGTGGAACAAGGCCGCCAACGCCGGCCTGAAAGTGGCTGAAGTGGCCGAAGCCGTGAAGTCGGCCGACGTCGTCATGATGCTGCTGCCCGACGAAAACATCGCTCAGGTGTACAACAACGAAGTGCACGCGAACATCAAGGCCGGCGCCGCGCTGGCGTTCGCCCACGGCTTCAACGTGCACTACGGCCAGGTCGTGCCGCGCGAAGACATCGACGTGATCATGATCGCCCCGAAGGCGCCCGGCCACACCGTGCGCTCGACCTACTCGCAAGGCGGCGGCGTGCCCCACCTCGTGGCTGTCTACCAGGACAAGTCCGGCTCGGCCCGTGACATCGCCCTGTCGTACGCCAGCGCCAACGGCGGTGGCCGTGCCGGCATCATCGAAACCAACTTCCGCGAAGAAACCGAAACCGACCTGTTCGGCGAACAGGCCGTGCTGTGCGGCGGCGCCGTCGAGCTGATCAAGGCCGGTTTCGACACGCTGGTCGACGCGGGCTACGCGCCCGAGATGGCCTACTTCGAGTGCCTGCACGAGCTCAAGCTGATCGTCGACCTGATCTACGAAGGCGGCATCGCCAACATGAACTACTCGATCTCGAACAACGCCGAATTCGGCGAATACGAGACCGGCCCGAAGATCGTGACCGACGAGACCCGCAAGGCGATGCGTCAGGCCCTGATCGACATCCAGACCGGCGAGTACGCCAAGAAGTTCATCCTCGAAAACGCCGCTGGTGCGCCCACGCTCACCTCGCGCCGCCGCATCAACGCCGACTCGCAGATCGAAGTCGTCGGTGCCAAGCTGCGCGCGATGATGCCCTGGATCGCCGCCAACAAGCTGGTCGACAAGTCGAAGAACTGATGTCGCTCGTGCCACGCCGGCGCAGCCGGCGTGCGCACCTGCCGGGCCCCGAGTCCGGGATAACGGCATCTCCGCGCAGCGGGGATGCCGTTTTTCATTGGGGTGGGCAGGAATACCGCTTGCTGGCTGCGCAAGCGGGGCCATATGAGTTACCCTTTCGACATACGCCGCTCGCGAACCATACCTATACCTATGCCGAATTTCTCCATGCGCGATTCCGAGAATCGCCATCGCAGCATTTACCTGCTGCCGAACGCCTTCACCACCGCGGCCCTGTTCGCCGGCTTTTACGCCGTCGTGCAGGCCATGAACGACCGTTTCGAAACGGCGGCCATCGCGATTTTCGTCGCCATGGTGCTCGACGGCATGGATGGCCGGGTGGCGCGTCTCACGAACACGCAATCGTCGTTCGGCGAGCAGTACGACTCGCTCTCCGACATGACGTCGTTCGGCGTGGCGCCGGCGTTGGTCGCCTACGAATGGATCCTGCAGGATCTGGGGCGCTGGGGCTGGCTCGCGGCCTTTGTATATGTGGCGGGCGCGGCGCTGCGTCTGGCGCGCTTCAATACCAACATCGGCGTGGTCGACAAACGCTTCTTCCAGGGCTTGCCCAGTCCCGCGGCCGCGGCATTGGTGGCGGGTTTCGTCTGGCTTGCGATCGATAACAAGCTGCCGATACACGATAGCGTGATGGCGTGGGTCGCATTCGTGCTCACGATGTACGCCGGCATCTCGATGGTGAGCAACGCGCCGTTCTACAGCGGCAAGAGTTTCGCGCTCGGCCGCAGCGTGCCGTTCTGGGGCATTCTGGTCGTGGTCGCCGTGTTCGTGTTCGTGTCCAGCGATCCCCCGGTGGTGCTGTTCGGCCTGTTCGTGCTGTATGGCCTGTCGGGCTGGGTGCTGTGGGCGTGGCGCTGGAACCGCGCCCGCCAGTTGCAGCGCGCTCGCCGCGCCGGCGGTCAGCACGACTGACGCTCGCCGCGTTGGATGAAACAGGGGCCGCTTATGCGGCCCCTTGTTTTTGGCCCGGCCTGCGTGGCCCGGCCTGCGCGGCCCGGCCTACGCGGCCCGGTCTGACGCGGCCCGGCCTGGCATGGTTTTTCTGGTCTGGTTTGGTCAGGCCCGGCCCGGCCTGGCTAGCCGTGGCAGCCCCGCAGGCCCGGCCTACAGCCCGAAGAAGCGCTCGTCGTCGTACATCGGGTCCGGCCCGGGATGAAAGCGGGTGACCTGCCGGCCGTCCGCGCCCAGGTAGACGTACATCAGCGAATTCCAGGCATCTGCCTCGCGGTAGCGATAGGCCCACACCACCTGTCGGCTGCTGCCCAGGCCGGCCTCGGAGACGCGGGCGGGCGGGCCGAATTCGCAGCGCACCTGCTCGGCGCTCCAAGTGCCTTGCGAGAGCAGGCGGAAATGTTCGTCGCGCAGGATGGAGATCACCGGCCCGACCCGTCCGTCGGGCGTGACATTCGTGCCCCAGGCGTACTGGCCCATGGGCTGCTGCGTCCAGATGACCCGGCGGCCGCCGTCGGGGCGGTCGCAGAAGAAGTTGGGCCGGCCCCACTGCGCCTCGACGTCGGCAAGCGGAGTGCCGGCCGGTACCTGGGTCATGTTGGTGCAGCCCGCGAGCGCGCCGGCGAGTGCCAGCGCCGCGGCCAACCGGGCGAACGCGGAGGGGAGGGTAAGGGGCGGCGCGAACATGGTCAGCTCCAGGGGTGATTATTGGTGCCGGATGCCCGGCGGGGCGAGCGAGGCATCCCGGCGACACCGGACCACGAAGGGTTTCCGGTCAGTTTACCGAATCAGCTATAATTGCTGACGCTTTGCACATAGGCCGGGTGATTGCCCGGCTTTGTTCTGCCAAGCCGATTGCTTCCAGTGTGTTGTTTTCGGGAGCAATCCGCATGCCGCCGGCCGGGTTGTCGTAATGCCCGGCGCGGGCCGGAGAACATCCCGGCGGGCCATGCCACATCACCATTTTTTTAAACCCACGTCCGGGCGCCTCGGCCCTGACGCATGTCCGTAGAGGTCATCAAATGTCTGTCGCTGACATCAAGAAATCCGAAATCGTCTCGCAGTTCCAACGCGCTCAAGGCGACACCGGCTCCCCCGAAGTTCAGGTGGCTCTGCTTACCGCCCGCATCAACGAACTGACCGGTCACTTCAAGGCTCACATGAAGGATCACCACTCGCGCCGCGGTCTGCTGCGCATGGTCAGCCGTCGTCGCAAGCTGCTCGACTACCTCAAGGGCCGCAATCCCGATTCGTACCGCGCTCTGATCGAAAAACTCGGTCTGCGCAAGTGATCGACGGGGCTGGCTCCCCATGACGCCCAACCGTGGCCGCCGCGACATTGTCGCGACGGCCACGGTTTTTCATTTGTAAGGAATCATCGTCATGTTCAATAAAGTGACCAAGACCTTCCAATACGGCCAGCATACGGTCGTGCTGGAAACCGGCGAGATCGCTCGCCAGGCCTCCGGCTCGGTTGTCGTGTCCGTCGAGGACACCGTCGTGCTGGCTACGGTGGTGGCTGCCAAGAAGCCCAAGCCCGGCCAAACGTTCTTCCCGCTGACCGTCGACTACATCGAAAAGACGTACGCCGCCGGCCGCATCCCGGGTGGCTTCTTCAAGCGTGAAGGCAAGCCCTCCGAGAAGGAAACGCTGACCTCGCGCCTGATCGATCGTCCGCTGCGTCCGCTGTTCCCCGAAGGTTTCTACAACGACGTGCAAGTGGTCATCCACACGCTGTCCGTCAACCCGGAAATCGATCCCGACATTCCCGCCATGATCGGCGCCTCGGCCGCGATGGCCATCTCGGGCATCCCGTTCAATGGCCCGATCGGCGCCGCCCGCGTGGGCTACATCGACGGCCAGTACGTGCTGAACCCCACCGCCACGCAGCTCAAGAGCTCGCAGATGGACCTGGTGGTCGCCGGCACCGAAACCGCCGTGCTGATGGTCGAATCCGAAGCCAAGCAACTGTCCGAAGACGTGATGCTCGGTGGCGTGGTGTTCGGTCACGAACAACAGCAAGCCGCGATCAACGCCATCCACGAACTCGTCCGTGACGCCGGCAAGCCCGACTGGGACTGGACCGCGCCCGCCAAGGACGAAGCCCTGATCAACGCCGTCTCGACCGCCGCTCAGGCCGGTCTGCAGGCTGCCTACCAGGTTCGTGACAAGCAGGCTCGTACCAACCAGCTGCGCGAAGTCTATTCCGACGTGCACGCCAAGGTCGCCGAGCAAGCCGCTGCCGCTGGCAACGACAAGCCCGACAGCGTCACCGTCGACAACATCCTGTTCGACCTCGAAGCCCGCATCGTGCGCGGCCAGATCCTGAGCGGCGAGCCCCGTATCGACGGTCGCGACACCCGCACCGTGCGCCCGATCAGCGTGCGCCTGGGCGTGCTCCCGCGCGCTCACGGCAGTGCGCTGTTCACCCGCGGCGAGACGCAGGCCCTGGTGGTCGCCACCCTCGGCACCAAGCAAGACGAGCAGATCATCGACGCCCTGATGGGCGAGTACCGCGATCGCTTCATGCTGCACTACAACTTCCCCCCCTTCGCCACCGGCGAAACGGGCCGGATTGGCGTGCCCAAGCGTCGCGAAATCGGTCACGGCCGTCTGGCCAAGCGTTCGCTGGTCTCGATGCTGCCGGCCGCCGATGAGTTCCAGTACACGATCCGTCTGGTCTCCGAAATCACCGAATCCAACGGCTCCTCGTCGATGGCTTCCGTCTGCGGCGGCTCGCTCGCGCTGATGGACGCTGGCGTGCCGATCAAGGATCACGTGGCGGGTGTGGCCATGGGCCTGATCCTCGACGGCGGCAAGTTCGCCGTGCTGACCGACATCCTCGGCGACGAAGATCACCTCGGCGACATGGACTTCAAGGTTGCGGGTACCGAAAACGGCATCACCGCGCTGCAGATGGACATCAAGATCCAGGGCATCACCAAGGAAATCATGCAGGTGGCGCTGGCCCAGGCCCGCGACGGCCGTCTGCACATCCTCGGCAAGATGCGTGATGCGCTCGACGGTTCGCGCACCGAGCTGTCGGCCTTCGCGCCGCGCATGCTGACCATCAAGATCAACCCCGAGAAGATCCGCGACGTGATCGGCAAGGGCGGCGCCACCATCCGTGCGCTGACCGAAGAAACCGGCACGCAGATCGACATCTCCGACGACGGCACGATCGTGATCGCCAGCGTCGACGAATCGCAGGCCAAGGAAGCTCAGCGCCGCATCGTCGAGCTGACCGCCGACGTCGAAGTGGGTCAGGTCTACGACGGTTCCGTGCTGCGTCTGCTGGACTTCGGCGCGATCGTGCAAGTGCTGCCGGGCCGCGATGGTCTGCTGCACATCTCGGAAATCGCCAACTACCGCATCGCCAACATCAATGACGTGCTGAAGGTGGGCCAACAGGTCCGCGTGAAGGTCATCGAAGCCGACGACAAGGGCCGTCTGCGCCTGTCGATCAAGGCGATCGGCGGTATCGAGCAGCAAACCGAGGGCCAGGCCCCGGCCGCCGAACAGCCCCAGGCTGAATAAGGCGAAACGAACGTGGCGCGCGAGCGCCGCGTTCGTGCAGGATCAAGACGCCGCGGCCTCGTGCCGCGGCGTTTTTCATTGGCGCGGGCGTACCCGTTCGAGCCCGTGTGCGGCCGGGCTAGTAGCCAGGACGCGCCCGCGGGACGCGCACAGCGTCACCCAGTTAGGGTAAATTCGTCCTACATCAAGGCGGCGACACGCCGCCGCGACCGATCACAGATGCCGGCGTCAGACGCGACCGGGTCACAGCAAGAGGGGAAGCGAACGCATGACGGGCAAGTTGCGCGCGTGCATAGCCGGGTGCCTGGCTTCGATCTGGTTGAGCGGTTGTATCGTGCCGCAGGCCACCCCATCGACCGCCCGGGCGACCGGGCCGAAAGGCGAGTCGATGTCGGCGGATCAGTTTGCCCAGACGGACTTCAATCGCACCGTCACGATCGAAATCCGCGACAACCTCAACAGCCTGTATTCGCTGCTCGACAAGCTCTACCGGCGCAACCCGCGCGAATGGCGCAAGACCGGCGTCACGAGCCAGGAAGACGCCGTCGCGCGCGTGAAGCGCCTGATCGAAACGCGGCGTTCGCCCCCGGGCCTGGCGGGTCTGCGCGATATCCAGATTCTCGCTGTTTCTCTTGACCCCAATTATCAGGGCGACCGCGTGGCCGCCTTCATCTACGGTCTGGCCGATACGCTGATCGCGGCGCACAACGACAAGACCCGCATCTACGTGTCCGATGTCCTGGACGGCCAGCGTCTCTACAATGCCGCGCGCAACGTCGAGGCGGCCGCCTGGCTGCTGTCGTCGCGGCGCAATGCGCAAGGCGAGCCGCTATTGCTCGCCAATGAAATGTCCGCCACTGCCATCAATCTGAGTTTCGAGCGCGAGTTCGGCGCTATCATCGGCCGGCTGGACCTGATCGCCAATCTGCTCGGCGAAAACTCCCGCCGCATCGGCATCAATTATGCGCAGGGCCTGCTTTTCTTCAATTTCCTGCCAGTACGTTAGACCGGACTTCAACGTGATCGACCTCTCCGCCATCCAGACCGCCCGCGAGAATCTGCGCGGACAAGTGCAGAAAACCCCGTTCACGCTGTCGCGCACGCTCTCCGACATCCTGGGCGCGCAGATCTGGCTCAAATTCGAAAACCTGCAGTTCACCGCCTCGTTCAAAGAGCGTGGCGCGCTCAACCGCATGCTGACGCTCTCCGACGCCGAGCGCAGGCAGGGCGTCATCGCCGTCTCGGCCGGCAATCACGCGCAGGGCGTGGCGTACCACGCGCAGCGCATGGGCATCCCCGCCGTGATCGTGATGCCGCGCTTCACGCCCACGGTCAAGGTCGCCAACACCCGCCGCTTCGGCGCCGAGGTCGTGCTGGCCGGCGACACCTTCGATGATGCGAAGTCGCACGGGCTCACGCTCGCGCGCGAACGCGGCCTCGTCATGATTCACCCCTACGACGACGAAGACGTCATCGCGGGTCAGGGCACGGTCGGGCTCGAAATGCTCGAAGACCAGCCCGATCTCGACGCCGTCATCATTGCGATCGGCGGCGGCGGTCTCATCTCGGGCATCGCCACGGCGGTCAAGACGCTCAAGCCGGACATCGAAGTGATCGGCGTGCAGACCGAACGCTTTCCGTCCATGTACGCCGCGCTCAACGGCCAGGAGCTCAACGCCGGCCACTACACGATCGCCGAAGGCATCGCGGTCAAGACGCCGGGCACCATCACGCAAGAGATCTGCAGCCGTCTGGTCGATCGCATCGAGCTCGTGAGCGAGGCCGATATCGAGCACGCCATCGTGGTGCTGCTCGAGATCGAAAAAACCGTGGTCGAAGGCGCCGGCGCGGCCGGTCTGGCGGCGCTGCTGCTGGAGCAGCAACGTGGCGCGTCCCGCTTCGCCGGCAAGCGCGTGGGCCTGGTGCTCACGGGCGGCAACATCGATCCGCTCATGCTGGGCGAGCTCATCGAGCGCGGCATGGTCCGCGCCGGGCGTCTCGCGCGCATCCGCGTCGACCTGCGAGACCTGCCGGGCGCGCTCGCGCAGGCCACCAAGCTGATCGCCGACGCGCATGCCAACATCACCGAGGTGCATCACCAGCGCGCGTTCACGACGCTGCCGGTGCGCAATGTCGAAGTCGATTTCGTGCTGCAGACGCGCGGCCCCGAACACATTCTGGAAGTGATCGACGTGCTCAACCGGGCGGGTTTTGCCGCCAGCAATCACGATCATTGAGCTTGTGCCGGGCCCCCGCGTGAACCGCCTCGGATCCGCGCCCGGCCCGCACGCCTTGCGTCTGGCCAGCATTTGGCCAGCACTCGGCCAGCATTTCGCCCGCGCGTCGTCCGCGCTCAGTCCGTCGCCTGTCCGGCGCCCGAAGCCTGCGCGGCGTACCGCTCCGCCAGCTTGCGCACGCGATACAGCCGCTCGCGCTGCAAGGTGGCTCCCAGCGGCTCGGGCTCGCGGCCCAGGGCCAGCCAGTCGGCGCTCACGCCGTTCACCGCCGCCATCAGCGCCTCCGGCTGCGTCTCGAACCAGCGCGCCAGCAGGTGATCCGGATTGAACACATCGAGGCCCTGGCGCCGCAGTTCGGAGCGATTGAAGTCCTTCAGATTCCAGGTCATCACCTGCACGACGGGTAGCCGCTGCGCGCCGCAGCGCGCCCGCCGCGCCAGGCCGGCGGCGATCACATGGAAGTCCTTCGGGTCGCTGTAGCGCAGCCCGGCCTCGTACACGCCCACGTCGGCCTCGAGCGCGCCGGGGCAGCGTGCGTTCATCTCGGCCCATTGCTCGGTCATCACCTCGGGCGGGATCGCCCACAGTCGCGACGCATTGCGCCGCCATTCCTCGCCGATACGCTCGGTCCATACCGGCTGATACACGCCGGCCTCGGCCAGGCGCAACATCAGGCGGCGCACGATGCCGGACATCAGGACGCAGGCGTCGAGCACGATGAAGGGGGGAGGGGTTGCGGACGACAAGATGGGGAACGGCGAGGCGATGGGACGGCGCAAGAATAACCGGTTTTGCCGGGCGCGGCCCGGGCGGAAATGTGCGCGACGCCGCGCGTCAGGGGGCGGGCGCGTTCACGGCCAAGTGCTTGATATTCCAGGTGGTGCACCCACCCGGGGTCGAACCGGGACGCCTTGCGGCGAGGGATTTTAAGTCCCTTGCGTCTACCAATTTCGCCATGGGTGCAATGGCGGAAGCGGTGGGATTCGAACCCACGAAGGGTATAAGCCCTTGCCGGTTTTCAAGACCGGTGCCTTCAACCGCTCGGCCACACTTCCGCGTGCGCACGGCGAGCGCCGCGCTCGGGTAACCCTGCGACCGTTACCGGCAAGTGCATGGATTCCCGTAAAGGGCAGCATAATAATCCATTTACCAGAATCACGACGGAGGCGTTTCATGAAAGCAGTCGAAATCACTCAGCCCGGCGGGCCGGAAGTCCTGGTGGCCAGCGAGCAGCCGATGCCTGTGCCCGCCGCGGGCGAAGTGCTGATCAAGGTCAGCGCGGCCGGCATCAACCGCCCCGACGTGTTTCAACGCAAGGGCAACTACGCGCCGCCTCCGGGCGCCTCCGAGCTGCCCGGCCTCGAAGTGGCCGGCGAGATCGTGGGCGGCGACGCCGCGCTGGCGGGCTTCAAGGTGGGCGACAAGGTCTGCGCGCTGGTCGCGGGCGGTGGCTATGCCGAGTACTGTGTCGCGCCCGCGCTGCAGTGCCTGCCCATCCCCAAGGGGCTGAGCGACATCGAGGCTGCCGGCCTGCCCGAGACGTACTTCACTGTGTGGAGCAATGTGTTCGACCGCGGCGCACTGGCCGACGGCGAGGCGCTGCTGGTGCACGGCGGCGCGAGCGGCATCGGCACCACGGCGATCCAGATCGCGCGCGCGATGGGTCACACGGTCTACGCCACGGTCGGCAGCGACGAGCGCGTGGCCGCCGTCGAAAAGCTCGGTGCCATCGGCATTAACTACAAGACGCAGGACTACGTCGAAGAGATCAAGCGCCATACCGGTGGCAAGGGCGTGAACGTGATCCTCGACATGGTGGCGGGCGACTACATCAACCGCGATCTGAAGTGCCTGGCCGACGACGGCCGCATCGTCATCATTGCGCTGCTCGGGGGCCCCAAGGCCACCATCGACTGCAACGAGCTGATGCGCCGCCGCCTGACCGTGACGGGTTCGACCCTGCGTCCGCGCTCGGTCGAGTTCAAGGGCGAGATCGCGCGTGCGCTGCGCGAACGCGTCTGGCCGCTGCTCGAAGCGGGCAAGATCAAGCCGATCATTCACGCCACGCTGCCGCTCGATCAGGCTGCCGCGGGCCACGCCATGATGGAAGCCGGTGAACAGGTCGGCAAAATCATCCTGACGGTCTGACGATCTGCTTCGGCGCAATTCGCGCCGACACGCTACAATCATGGGTTTGGCTCGGGAAGCTTTTCGGGCCGATCGCCCCCTGTCCGGCCCCGGGGGTCCTGTGGGATGGTTACCGTGAGCGCGCCAGCGCGCGCACCGGGCCTCTCTAAGGGCGCTTCCAGGGCCTCTTTATCGCCCACTATTGCGCATGACCCAAACCGCGAATCGCGCCCGCCTCGTGCTGGGCAACTGGAAAATGCACGGCAGCCTGGCCGACAACGCCGCGCTGCTGGACGCCCTGCGTGCGGCCGATGCCGCCAGCCACTGTCAGATCGGCGTGTGCGTGCCTTTCCCGTACCTTGCCCAGACGGCTCAGGCCTTGGCCGGCAGCGCCATCACCTGGGGCGCGCAAGACGTGAGCGCCCAGGCCAAGGGCGCCTTTACCGGTGAAGTGTCGGCGTCGATGCTCAAGGAATTCGGCTGCCGCTGGGCGCTGGCCGGTCACTCCGAGCGCCGCACGCTGCACGGCGAGAGCGACCAGCTCGTGGCCGACAAGGCCCGCGCCGCGCTCGAGCAAGGTCTCACGCCGGTGGTCTGCGTGGGCGAATCCCTCGAACAACGCGAAAGCGGCGACACCCTCGCCGTGATCGAACGCCAGCTCGCGCCGGTACTGGCGCTGGGCCGCGAGGCCGTGGCCGCCATGGTGCTGGCCTATGAGCCCGTGTGGGCCATCGGCACCGGCCGTACCGCCACGCCCGAGCAGGCGCAAGAAGTCCACGCCGCGATCCGCGCCGCGCTGACCAAGCTGGGCGCGCCGCAGGTGCAGGTGCTGTACGGCGGCAGCGTCAAGGCTGCCAACGCGGCCACCCTGTTCGCCATGGCCGACATCGACGGCGCCCTCGTGGGCGGCGCGTCGCTCGTGGCCGAAGAATTCCTGCGCATCGCCGCAAACTAAGTTTCCGTACGGAGTCTGTAATGTCTATGATCCTTCCCACCTTGATGATCGTGCAGGTCGTGTCCGCGCTGGCGATCATCGTGCTGGTGCTGTTGCAACAGGGCAAGGGAGCCGATATGGGCTCGTCCTTCGGCAGCGGTTCGGCCGGCAGCCTGTTCGGTGCCTCGGGCGCCGCCAACTTCCTGTCGCGCAGCACCAAGTGGGCCGCCGTGGTGTTCTTCGCCACGACCGCCGGCCTGGCCTATGTCACGCACAGCAACAACGGCGTCGGTGTCGACAGCGGCATCATGCAAAACTACCAAGACCGCTCGGTGCCCCAGGCGCCCGGCGCCGGCCCCTCGGCTCCCGGCACGCCCGCGCCGAACTCGGTGCCGTCCGTGCCCGCGCCCGCCGCGCCGGCCCAGCCCGACGCCTCCGTGCCCAGCGTGCCTGCCACGCCGGCCCCGGCACCGGCCGACGCGCCCAAGCCCGCGCAGTAAGGCATCAGCAGTCAAGCGCGGGGTGAGTGGTCGGCACCCCGCGAGCTCAGGTCTTTCGTGGCAAGACCGCGGCGCACCGGGATACACGCGTTGGCTTCCTCCCGGCGCCGCAAGCAAAAAAGCCTCGCGATTTTGCACAATCGAAAAACAGTGCTAGAATGCACGGCTTTCCAGGACAGCGCCAAACAAGCACTGTCAGCCAGGCGAAAATCCTTCGGGACCTACGCCACGGATGAAGAAGACCGAGGGCACGCCGCAAGGCAAACCCAAGCTTCGTTTCCCAGGCACTGGAAAAATCTGGTGAATGCCGACGTGGTGAAATTGGTAGACACGCTATCTTGAGGGGGTAGTGGCGAAAGCTGTGCGAGTTCGAGTCTCGCCGTCGGCACCAAGAATTCGATGGTTCCTCCCATCAAACAAAAAACCCGCATCTCGCAAGAGTGCGGGTTTTTTGTCGTCTGCGGCCGGCCCGTGCGCGACGCCACCGCGCCGCGCGATTCACGCCACGGTGTCGAGCAGCGCGCGCAGCGACGCCCTATCGAGCGGGCGCGGGTTGGTCGGCAGGGAGTGGTCGGCGAGGGCGCCGTCCACGATGTGCTCGAACGTGTCTGGCGTCACGCCCAGCGAGGAGAGTGTCGACGGGACGCCGAGCCGGTTGTTCAGATCGCGCACCGCGTCGGCAAGCGAGGCAGACGGGGCCAGGTCACAGGCTCGGCGGATGCGGTCGAACTTCTCTTCGCAGAAGGGCGCGTTGAATTCGAGCACGCTGGGCAAGAGGACGGCATTTAGTGTGCCGTGATGCAGGTTGAGCGCCTGCAGTGCCCCGAGGGGATGGGACAGCGCATGAACGGCGCCGAGCCCTTTCTGAAAGGCCAGGCCGCCCTGGATGCCGGCCATCATCATCTCCGAGCGCGCTTCGATATCGGCGCCCGTGTTGGAGGCGCGCTCGATCCAGCGCCACGCGCGGGCCAGTCCATCGAGCGCAATCGCATCGGCCGGCGGATTGAATTTGGGCGAGAGGAAGGTCTCGATGCAGTGGGTGAGGGCATCCATCCCGGTACCGACTGTCAACGCGCGCGGAAGCCCGAGGGTGAGCTCGGGGTCGCACACGGCAAGCCGCGGCAGGAGGTGTTCGCTCGCCAACAGCAGCTTGCGCCCGTCGCGCAGGATGATGAGCGCGCCGCGTCCCACTTCGCTGCCGGTACCCGCTGTCGTGGGCACCGCCACGATCGGAACGGTCGGGCCGATCTTTTTCGACGCGCCCATGCCCGCGTACTGAGCCAGGTCGCCTGAATGCGACAGCGCCACGGCGACGCCCTTCGCCAGGTCCAGCGGCGAGCCGCCGCCCAGCGCGAGGATGCCGTCGCAGTTGCCCTTTCTGTACGCCGCCACCGCCTCGTGCACCGCCTGCTCGGTGGGGTTGGGCGGGGTATCGCAGAAGCAGGCGAGCGCCGCCTGGGAGCTCAGGCCGCCGACGACGCGTTCGTGGATTCCCGCCGCGACGATGCCTGCGTCCGTCACGAGCAGGGGGCGCGTGATGCCGATCTGGTCCAGATGGGGCTGGAGCGCTTTGGAGGAGCCGCGTTCGAAAAGAATGCGGGTCATATAGAGAATGTCTGCCATGGGTCGGGCTCTCGTGAGGGTTATGCCGTGGTGCCGACGCCGTGTTCGGCGCGCGAGCCTTCGCGCAGGCTGCGCACGACGACGCCCGTCGTTTTGATGTAGCCGTGTCCGATGTGCTTGATGTGCTCTTTGGTGTGCGTGTGAAGCTGGGGCAGTGCGTGGAACGGAACGGCCGGATACGCGTGATGCTCGGCGTGATAGGGCATGTTCCAGGCGAAGAAATGAACGAACGTGTTGGTGAAGGTGGTGCGGGTGTTGTGCAGCATGTTGGACGTGTTGTCGCAGCCCGTGTGCTCCGCCAATTGGTAAGGACGCAGGAACCATTGGCCGATGATCACCGGCAGCACCCACAGCCACAGCAGCAGTGTCGAGGCGGCGGCCACCGACGCGGCGATGAGCGCTGCATACGCGAGCAGATACAGGCGCGCCTCGCGCACGATGAGGGGTTTCTTGTCCTCGGGGACCCACGGTGCGGTGACGTCGCCGAGCAGGCCGTGGCGCAGCAGAAGCTTGACCCGGTTGATCCAGATCGGCAGACCGCTCCAGAACAGGATGACGCTGACGCGCCCGCTCGGCACGGCCAGCTGCAGCTCCGGATCCCGCTCTTTGTCCTGCGTGTACCGGTGGTGGTCCCAATGGAAGGCCCGGTAGTACTCGTAGGGCAGCAGAATGACCAGGCCGGAGAGGTGCCCGACCAGGTAGTTCAGCGGCCGCGAGCGGAAGGCGGTGTGGTGCGCGGTCTCGTGCTCCGCGTTGAACAGAAACGCGAGCAGGTAGCCTTGCAGGACGACGAGGGGGATCGCCCACAGTGTGTCGCGCAGATTCCATAGCAGGGCCCCGGTGATCGCGATGGCGCCGAAGTGGCCGATCGCGCGCCGGATGCCCGCGCCATTCGTGCGTACCGACAGGGCTTTCAGTACGTCCGCTCTCAATCGTGGGCTTGGGCGGGCGGTGTCGCTGGTGGTTGTGCTCATGAGTGTCTCTGATAGTGGGGATAAGGCGCGTGATCAGCTGGCCAGCAGCGCCATGACCTTCTCATTGATGAATGCCCGGGCCTCGGGGACGCCGATCGGATTGCCGGCGCGATGCCCCCAGATGGATCGGATCGGATCGAGTTGCCCCTGCTTGAGGTGCGCGAGTTCGAGGCGGTTGTCTTCGACACGGAAGTAGAGATCGTGGTCGCAGGGCATCAGCAGGACCTTGGCCTCGATCGCGCGCAGCGCGGCCGGCAGGTCACCCTTGAAGGTTTCGCCCGCGCTGATGTCGCCGTGCTCCCAGGTCCAGAACTGCGCGAGCAGATCTTCCGGCGCCCGGCGCGAGAACGCCTGTTCCCAATAGCGGACCATGAAATCTTCGAGCGAGGAGAAGCCGAGCTGGCGCCACAGCGCCTCGCGGTAGAAGTCCTGGGACAAGGCCCAGCCGGCGTACACCCTGCCCATGGCGCGGAAGCCGCGCGTCGGGAACGCGGAGAACTCGCCGTCCGCATAGGCGGGATCGGCCATCAGGGCGTGGCGGGCGCCGTCGATGAAAACGCGGTTGTGCGGGGCGCAGCGCGCCGACCCGCAGACCACGGCAATGCGTTCCACGGCGTCGGGAAAGTGCGCGGCCCAGTGATAGGCCTGCATGGCGCCCATCGACCAGCCATATACGAGCGCGACGGTCTCGATGCCCCAGATGTCCCGCAGCATGCGCCGCTGCACGCGCACGGCATCCAGAAACGTCACGTTCGGGTACCGGCTGCCTTTCAACGGCCAGGGCACGGACGACGGCGAACTGGACAGGCCGTTGCCAAACAGATTCGGGATGATGATGAAGTACTTCTCCGGGTCGAGCGCCTCGCCCGGTCGCACCATGTGATCGATATCCTGCTGCTGCGCGCTGTACGAGGTCGGATACAGAATGACGTTGTCTTTCGCCGCGTTCAGCGTGCCGAAGCATCGATAGGCGAGCCGCATGTCCGGGAAGATTCTGCCGGACTGCAGTTCGACGTCGCCGGCGTTGTAGACGCCGTCTTGATAGTTGAGTGCGGTAGCTGTGTTCATGAACCTTCGCTCCCTTCAAGCGTGTCGCTCGGCCATCGATGTGCCGAGCTGTTTGATCAGCGACGCCGTGTTGGCACTGGCCGCGCCCAGCGCGGCAAAGCCCCGCACGATGCCGACGTCGTCGACGAAACGCAGCTGCATGCCGCTCTCGATGCCGTCGGCGATCCATTCACCCGTCGTCACGGGCGCGGGCGCAACCACTCGCACCGGACACGAGCCGCTCTTCACCGCGATGGCTGTCGTTTGATAACGCACCGAGGTCCGTTCGCCGGCGAGCGTCTTGGCCAGCGCCCGTGCCTGTTGCAGCAGCGGCGCGACAAACATCTGGACTTGTCCCTGCACCGCCGCGCAGTCGCCGATTGCGTAAACACGCTCGTTCGAGGTCTGCAGGAATTCGTCGGTGACGATCCCGCGGTCGACCGCGAGCCCGGCGCTTGTCGCCAGGTCGATTCGGGGCGACAGGCCGGTGGCGATCACGATGAGGTCGGCGGCCAGCGTGGCACCCTGCGTCAGCAGGACGTTGGCGCAGCCGTCGCTCGTCTCGGTGATGCGCGCAACGGTGGTGCCGCCATGGAACTGGATGCCGTTGCCGGTCAGGCAATCCCGCAGATAGGTCTGCGCCGCGGCGGGCAGCAGCCGGGCGAGGGGCATCGGATCGACGCTGATCAGATGCGTGGCCAGCCCGTGCTTTGCCATGTCGTCGGCCAGCTCGACGCCGATCAGTCCCGCGCCGACCACGACCGCGGCACGCGCGGTCCGCGCCCGCTCGTGGAGCGCCCGGAAGTCCTCCAGGTGATTCACGCTGCGGATCCAGGGACTGCCGTCGATCTCCACCGCGAGTGCATTCGGGCGCGCGCCCGTCGCGAAGACGAGATCCGCGTAGCCGATCGAGAATGGTCCCGCCTCTGCCTCGCAGTGCACCTCGCGGCTCGCGACGTCGACACGCGTGACGTTCGTCGACGGGTGAATGGTGATGCCGATTTGCTCGGCCAAGGCACTGGCCTGCTGGCTGATCAATTGTTCGGCGCTCTTGCCCGACGAGAGGGCATTCGACAGCTGAGGCTTGAGGTAGGCGGCACCTGCGTCGTTGCAGACGACGACGATGGGCCGGTCAGACCCCGACCGGCGGAGTTCGCGGGCCAGGTTGTAGCCGGCCATTCCGCTGCCGATGATCACGACGGTGTTCGTCATTTCGCGTTCCGTAAAAAGGTCGGTCGATGAGCAGGGCCGGTGTTCAGACCTCGACCATCTCGAAATCCGCCTTGCCCGCGCCGCACTCCGGACAGAGCCATGCGTCGGGGACATCCGCCCAGGCGGTGCCGGCGGGGAGGCCGTGGCTCGGCGCGCCTTCCGCCTCGTCATAGATCCACCCACAGATCACGCACATCCACGTTTTCATGCTTGCTTCCCTGGTGCCGCGGCACACGTTGGGGCCGCGTCACAACAATACTGTACTACGAGTACAATAAATGGTCGATCGAAATACATGCCGTGGTTTTCGCGGGATTCGCGGCCGCGGCATGCGATACGGCGGCTCGCCGCCCCGCGATGACGGGGCGGCGTAGCGACACTGGCCTGGCTGGAAGAAGTGGATTACTTCTCGATGTAGACGTCGTCGAAGGTCTCGTTCAAACCGATCGCGGTCTTGACCAGATTCTTGACCTTGCTGCGGTAGAGAGTGGGGTACTCCATGTCGACGAGAAAGCCGTTGGCCACGTCGTTGACGAGTGTCTTCTGCAGCGTGCTGTACATGGCCTCGCGTTTCGCCGGATCGACTTCGGAGGCGGCCTGCACCCAGAGCTTGTCGGCCTCGGGGTTGTTGTAGCCCTGAACGTTCGCGAAAGGCGATCCCTTCACCATGTTCGAGGCCACGTAGAGGCGCTGTACGCCCAGCGCGGGATCGCCGTACTGGTAGGTGAAGCTGGTCGTGATGTCGAAGTCCCAGTTGCCGGTGCGCGCGGCCCAGCCGCCCGCGTCCGTCGATTCGCTGTTCACCTTGAAGCCGAGCTGTTCCAGCACCTGCTTCGTGTACTCGTCCAGACGCTCCCACGTCGATCCATACGGCAGCCCGAGCTGACGGATCGTGTAGTCACCGGGGTTGATGCCGGATTCCTTGATCAGGGCGCGCGCCTTCTTCATGTCGAACGGGATGGGCGCGATCGACTTGTCGAAGAACATCTCGCTGGCCACGAACGGACTGGTCGAGACTTTGCCCTGGCCGAAAAAGATGGCGTTGACCACCAGTTGGCGATTCATCGCGTGCATGACGGCCTGGCGCACCTTCACATTGTCGAAGGGCGGCTTGCGCATGTTGAACACGAGGTAGGCTTGGGGCGAGAAGAGTTCCCAGCCCTTGGTGGTGTATTCGGTCCCGGCGACGGAGCGCAGCCGCTTGACGTCGACGTTGTCGATGTCGCCGCCGCGCAGCACATCGACGCTGCCGCGTTCGTAGGCGACGGCGCGCGACGCGGAGTCGGGGATGACGTTGAAGATCAGCTCGTCTAGATAGGGCAGGCCCGGCTTCCAGTAGGCGTCGTTGCGCTTGAGCTTGATGTGCTGGCCGCGTTTCCATTCATCGAACTTGAACGGCCCGGTGCCGATCGGCTTCTGGTTGGCCGGGTTCGTGGCGACGTCGGTGCCCGCGTACAGGTGCTTGGGCATGATCGGCACCGTGCCCGGATCGAACATCAGGATGAACGCGGGGAAGGGCGCGCTGAGCTTGATCACGACGGTGTGATCGTCGGTCTTCTCGATGCTCTGCAGGAACTTGCCCAGCACCACCTTGGTCCGGGCGTGCGTCTTCGGCAGAATCTCGGCGATGGTGTAGACCACGTCGTCGGCCGTGAAGTCCTTGCCGTCGTGCCACTTCACGCCCTCGCGCAGATGGAAGGTGTAGGTGAGCCCGTCGTCCGAAATCTCCCACGACTTCGCCAGTCCGGGCTGGGGTTTCAGGTCGAACGAATAGGTCAGCAGGCTTTCGTAGATCTTGCCCGCGACGAACTGCGTCGGACTTTGCTGATTCAACGCGGTGACCAGCGTGGGCGGCTCCGGCTGAACGATCATGCTGAGCGAGCCGCCTTTCGTCTGGGCGCTTGCACCGAAACAGGCAGCCAGCAGGCCGGCGGCCAATGCCATTTTGTACGTCGTTTTATTCGTGATGCCGAGCATTCGTTTTCCCCTTGCTGTAGCGTCACCCGTGCTTGGTCAGGTGTCGAGATGGCTGTTTTTGTCTTCGTCTTGCTCCGCGGCACGGAGCACCTCGTAGGACAGCGTTACTGTACTGGACGTACACTAATTGAGAATAGGGGTTTTCCTAGCAGCGTGGGATGGAGACACTCGCATGACACAGACAGCGGCTGGTGATCGGAAAGTGCGCCAGACGAGAAGTCCGGGCAGGCCGCGTTCCATCGAGGCCACGGAGGCCGTGCTCGACGCCGCGTATCGGCTGAGCGCGGCGCACGGACTGCGCGGCGCGACGATCCAGGCGATCGCCGACGACACCGGCGTGTCTAAGATGACGATCTACAAGTGGTGGGAAAATCGCCTGCATCTGTTGATCGACGCGTTTCTGCGTAAAGCCAATCAGGCGCTTCCGCTCGGTCCGAACGGCACGGCCAAGGAAATCATCTGTGCCCATGCCGAGCTCTACGTGACAGAGCTGCAGGGGGATCTGGGGCGGGTGCAGCTGGCCGTGCTGGCCGAGTGCATGGCTGAAACCGGCAGCACCGAGCTGTTCGTGAGCCGGTATCTGAGCATCCGGCGCGAGCGCGGCGTCGAGGTGATCCGCCGCGGTCAGAAGTCAGGTGAGATCAAGTCCAGGCGGCCGCCCGAAGACATATACGACCAGATCTACGGCACGATTTTCTATCGCTCTCAGTTCGGTCTCGCCGGGCTGGACAGCGCCTTCGTCAAGTCCTTGATCGAGGCCAGCACCGGCGAATGACGCCAACGTCGGCCTGTGCGCCGAGCGGTGACGCGACGCCTCCCGGTGCCCGCATCGCGGCGGGCCCGGGCGACGGCATGTCGTCAACGAAGGCGCGGCAGGACGAGCTTCAGGCGCGCTGATCCATGAACCGGCCCAGGTCGTGCGGCGGCGCGCCGTCGCGCGCATCGGGCTGCACGTCCGGCGGCGTCTGCGGCGTGATCGGCCACTGCCAGATCTCACCCAGCGTGGTGCGGCCCACGTCCATCGGCGCGATCACGCTGCCCTTGAGTTCGCTGATGTAAGCCGGGATGTCGTCGCCCTTGGGCAGGTCCTGGGCATGCGTGTGATCGGCGATGCCCGCGCCGATCGCGCCGAGCAACTGGTCGATCTCGTTGCGCACCGCATTGAGCGAGTAGACCATCATGGTGTCGTGGGCCGCGCCGAAGTCGCTCGCGATGAGCTCGCTCAGGTTTTGATATTGCTGCGTCGCGAGCTTGTTCTCGAGGCGCGCGCCGCGCAGCTCCATATTGCTTGCCGTGCGGTCCGAAAGGTCGAGCGTCTCGGTCCGGCCGGCGGCCTCGAAGCGCGCCTGGAACACCGCGGGCTGGTCGGGGTTGCGCGTCACGCCCTTGAAGTTGGCGCTGCTGAAGAACGGGTCGTCGAGCCTGTCGGTGATCGCCTGGCGGTCGGTGGCGCTGTCGGCCATGTCCTGCACGCTCTCGCGCGTGGCCTGCGCCGTGTCGCGCGAGGCCAGCAGCTGGTTGGCGAGACACAGGCCTTCGCGCGCCTTGGTCGCCATCACGTCGGTGAGGGTGGCACGATCCTGGATGGCCACGGTGCCGAGTTCGAGCCCCTCGACCGAGAGCGTCGCCGCGGAAAACGCATCGTTGATGGACACCTGCGGGAAGAGATTGCGATCGGCGCCGCCGAGCCCTGGCAACGATTGCAGGATGACGCCGAATTTTTCGAGCGCGACGCCGGGGTGATCGAAGCCGGCGCCGTCCGCATGGGCCGCGTTCATCTCGCGGAATTGCTCGTGCAGCTGTCGCATCGTGGCGCTGGCATCGATGCCTTGCCGCTCGTGCAGATGGTGCCCCAGGTTCGACAGCATCGCGAAGTCCTTGAACACGGCCAGCGTGTAGCCGGTGCCGATCGGCAGGTCCTGCGCCGCAGCCAGCGGCTTGTCGTTCACGCTGATGCTGTATGACCAGGTGCGGGTCGCCGGATTCTCCGCGACATCCAGGCGGGCCAGGGCGGTGTGCGCAGGCTCGAGCGCCTGTTGCAGGTTGCTCAGGTGCACCAGCAGATCCTCATGCGCGGCGAGATCGCCCGCGGCGCCCTGTGGCGGGGTATGCAGTGCGTCGAAGGCCTGCTTGATGGCTTCTTTCTTGGCGCCGCCCCGGAAGAAGTCCTTGATGCTGTCGAACACGCCCATGCGTTGGGCCTCGCCCAGCGTTTCGGCCTGCGCAATGTGGTCCATGCGCGACTGGCTGAGATTCACGCCGTTGTAACTTACGCTCGTAGTCATACTGAATCCTCTCGCGGGCGGGTCCCGGAACGTGGGTACCCGAATGCCCGTGAGTAACGGCGCGGCGCGGATCGTTCCGTTGCGGCTATGTGGACGCCGCCGGCCCGCCGATGGGCGAGGCGGGATGCGCGCGGCCGCGGCCCGCGGCCTTGGCGGCGTAGAGCGCGCGATCGGCGAGCTCCAGCAGGCTGTCCAGATCCGCCGCATCCTGCGGGAACATCGCGATGCCGGCCGAGGCGCCCACCTGCTGCAGGACCGCCGGGTAGGGCGCCGAGAGCGCGCGGATCAGCTCCTCGGCCAGGCGCATCGCCTGGTCCCGATCGGTGTCCTCGAGCAGCGCCACGAACTCGTCGCCACCGAAGCGCGCGACGATGTCGGCGCTGCGCAGGGTGTTGCGCATGCGGTCGGCGGCGATGCGCAGGACCAGGTCGCCGAGGCCGTGCCCGTTCCTGTCGTTGACCTCCTTGAAGTTGTCGAGGTCGAGCGCGAGCAGCGCCACCGGCCGGCCGGTGCGCTGAGCCGCCGCGAGCGCGTGCAGGGCGAGTTCGCGGAACAGCAGTCGGTTGCTGAGCGCCGTGAGCGGGTCGTGATACGCCAGCTCCTGGGTCTTGATGAGCATCTGCGAGGCATGCGTCAGCGCGTCTCCCAGCGCCGCGGTTTCGCGGAAGCGAGTGGCCGGCACCTCGATCTCACCGCCGTTGCCCAGCGCCACGGCTGGCTCGATCAGCGCCGCGACGGACGCCTCGATCATGCGGCCCAGGCGATACGCCAGCAGCATGCCGCTCAGGATGATGGCTCCGCCGGTCAGCATCACCAGCAGCATCGAGCGCCGCAGCCCCGCCGCCAGCTCGGCAATCGGCGCGCCCACCGCCACGGCCCATTGCGCATCGGTGCTGTGGGTGAAGGCGGTCAGGACGGGAATGCCTTCCTTGGTTTCGCTCTGGAGCGTGCCCTCGCGTTGAGATTTGATCGATTCGGCCAGGCTGCCCACGGCCGACTGGCCGATGTAGCGGGCATCATCGCGGCTGCGGCCCACGATGACCGCGTTGCTGTCGAGCGCCGCCGCCACCCAGCCGGTATCGAGCTGGTGGCGCTGCAGGATCTGGCTGATGCGAATCGGGCGGATGTCCGCGCTGAGCGTATACGGCACGGTTGCCCCGATCTCCACCGGCACGCTCACGGCCAACGTGAGCTCGCCGCCGATCGCCGTATGAAACAGGCCCGACACCGCGGTCTTGCGCTCGTCGATGGCCTGGCTCAGCGTGCCGGCCGGAATGGCGCTGCGCACCGGCACGGCGGGGTAGTGCCGATCCGTGTTGAGGACCTGCATGCCTTGCGGATCGATCAGCAGGTAGCCGTCGACGTTCTGCAGCCGCAGGGCGTCTTCGATGCGCCGGTAGAACGATTCCATGTCGCCGCGGGCCAGGTCTTCGGCCGTGGCCAGCACGCGCAGGCCGGCTTCGATGCCGTGCAGCTCGCGCTCGACCTCGGCCACCAGGTTGCGTGCCGTGGATATCGCCGACTCGAACACGCGCTCCTTGCGCAGCAGGTAGTCCTGATAGACGGCACCCGCGGCGACCAGCGCGGCGGGCACGGTACAGACCAGGACCAGCGCCACCAGAGCCGCCCGCAGAGTGGGGCGGCGCCGGACGGGGCGGGCGGGGGCGTGATCCATGACGCAGCGATGCCTTTGTTATGGGACGGTCGGCGTGTCTCGTGGGCGGTGAGGCGGCAGCGCCGTTTGCTTAGGGTAGTCGGTTTGCGGAAAAAAGGGTCAAGTGGCGTGAGGGTGTTGCAGGAATGCGAAGCGGTGTGACGGTTAGCCGGAAATTTGCGAGCGTCCGGTCCTTCAAAGCGACGGATGTCGGGCTGAATCGGGAGGCCGCCGGAGCATGGCGCAAGCCTGTTGCGCAAACCCCGATATCGAACCTTATTTATTGCTTATTTTCACCGCTACGCCGCGTGTTCAAAGGTGTAATATCAGCGCTCGCCAAGGCCTGTGCCCATCTGTAACGACGCATTCATTCGCGCCGTGGAGCTCGCCGGCACACAACATCACATCGAGACAAACGGATTGAGGGGTAGTGACATGCAACGCATCAACAAACTTGGCTTGGCCCTGCTGACCGCCTTCGGCACGCTGGGGACCGCGCACGCCGCCGACATCAAGCTCGGCGTTGCCGAAGCGCTTTCCGGCGGTGCCGCCCAATACGGCGTGTCGATCCGCAATGGCTTCCAGCTGGCCGCCGAAGAGATCAACGCCGCCGGGGGCGTCAATGGCAACAAGCTCGCGCTGGTCATCGAAGACGAGCAGGGCAAGAAAGAAGAAGCCATCAACGTCTTCAAGAAGCTGATCTTCCAGGACAAGGTCCTGATGGTCTTCGGCCCCACGCTGTCGAACTCGGCGCAGGCCGCCGACCCGGTCGCGCAAGCCGCCAAGACGGTCGCTTTCGGCACCTCGAACACGGCTGACGGCATCACCTCCATCGGCAATTACGTGTTCCGTAACTCGGTCACCGAAGCCGATGTGCTGCCCGCCACCATCGAGACCGTGCGCCGCAAGACCGGCATGAAGAACGTGGCCGTGCTCTACGGCAACGACGACGTCTTCACCAAGAGCGGCTACGACAACTTCAAGAAGGCGCTCGACGACCAGAAGGTGCCGGTGACCACCACCGAAACCTTCGCCAAGGGCGATGTCGACTTCAAGGCGCAGCTCACCAAGATCAAGGGCACCAATCCCGACGCCATCGTGCTGTCGGCCCTGCTGGCCGAAGGCGGCCCGATCATGGTGCAGGCGCGTCAGCTCGGCCTGAACGTGCCCGTGATCGGTGGCAACGGCATGAACTCGGTCAAGATTTTCGACCTGGCCCCCGGCGGCGCGTCGAACAATCTCTGGATCGGCAGCCCCTGGTCCATCGAAAACCAGACGCCCGAAAACACCAAGTTCATCGCGGCCTACAAGGCCAAGTTCGGCTCGGCCCCGGATCAGTTCTCGGCCCAGTCGTACGACGCGCTGTACATCGTGGCGCAAGGCCTGAAAAACGTGAAGCTCACCGGCGACCTCGCCAAGGACCGCACGGCGCTGCGCGACGCGCTGCCCGAAGTCAAGTGGAGCGGCGCGACCGGCCCGTTCCAGTTCCGCCAGGCCAAGGACCGTGCCGGCAAACCCGCCGGCTACGACGCGCAGCAGGCGCCGATCGTCAGCGTCACCAAGGACGGCAAGTACGTCATTGAAAAGTGATGCGCGGTCATTGAACCGCGGCGCGGGCGCCTGAGCGCCCGTGGTCGTCATCGGCCGGTACGCGGCGCCGCAGGGCGCGGCCCCGGCTGCTTGAGGGCGGCGTCGGCGCCGCCCTCAAGGCATTTTTGAACCGGACAACGCCATGTTGGAACAACAATTCGTCAATGCCCTCTCGCTGGGCTGCGTCTATGCGCTCTTCGCGCTGGGCTTCACGCTGGTCTTCGGCGTGCTCGGCGTGATCAACCTCGCGCACGGCGCGGTGTTCATGACCGGCGCCTACGCGGCGCTCGTGGTCGTGTCGTACCTGCAACTGCCGCTGTGGGCCGCGCTGATCGCCGCGTTCGTGGTGTCTGGCGCGATCGGCGCGCTCATCGATGTGCTGGTGCTCAAGCCGCTGCGCAAGCGCAATGCGCCCCACCTGATCCCGATGATCGCCACGATCGGCGTGGGCATCGTGCTCAACAACGCCGCGCAAGGCATCTTCGGCGCCGCCAATCTGCGCTTCCCGCACGGCACCGTGCCCGAGGATGTGATCGAAGTGGCCGGCCTGCACGTGACCGTGATCGAGCTGGGCATCATCTTCCTGTCGTTCGCGCTGATGGCCGTGCTGATGGTCGTCATGCACCGCACCCAGTTCGGCCGTGCGCTGCGCGCCATCGCCGAGTCGCCCAAGGCGGCCTGGCTGCTGGGCATCAACGTCGAGCGCCTGTTCCTGACCACCTCGTTCGCCGCCGCCGCGCTCGGTGGCGTGGCCGGCGTGCTGATCGGCCTGTACTCCAACGCGCTGTTCCCGCTGATGGGACAGCCAATGCTGCACAAGGGCATCGCCGTCATCATTCTGGGCGGCATGGGCGACATCCGTGGCGCCATGCTCGGCGGCCTGTTCCTCGGGTTTGCCGAAGTGCTGTCGGTGGCCTACGTGGGCTCGACCATGCGCGACGCCGTCGCGTTCGGGCTGCTCTTCCTGATCCTGCTGGTGCGTCCGCAAGGGCTGTTCGGCAAAGTCGTGCAACGCAAGGCCTGAGCATGAGTGGATTCGAAAACTTCTGGGCCATTTATGGCAACCTGGTGCTCACGCTGGGCACCAACGCGCTGCTGGCGCTCTCGATCTGGCTGACGCTGGCCTGCGGCATGCTTGCCATGGCCAACGCGGCGTTCATGGGCATCGGCGCCTACGCGGCGGCGCTGCTCACGATGAATTACGACATGCCCTTCTCGGTGGCGCTCGCGGGCGGCATGGTCGCGCCGGCGATCGTGGCGCTGCTGATCGGCTTGCCCACGCTCCGGCTTTCGGGGGTGTATCTGGCCATGGCCACGCTGGGCTTCGGCGAGGTCGTGCGCGTCACGATCCTCAATACCGAATCGCTCACGGGTGGCGCGCTCGGCCTGAATGGCATTCCGCAGCTGACGCAGTGGTGGCATGTGCTGCTGTCGCTGCTCATCGTGCTGTTCGTGCTGTGGCGCGTCCGGGCCTCGAAGGTGGGACGCGCGTTCGACGCCATCCGGGGCGACGAAACCGCGGCCGGCCTGATGGGCATCGACGTGCGGGCGAACAAGATGCTTGCCTTCGTGGCCGGCGCCATGATCGCGGGCCTGGCCGGTGCGCTCAATGCCCACCTGACCTTCTTCATCGGCCCCAACGAGTACGGCTTCGATCGTGGCGTGGAGATCCTCACCATGACCATTCTCGGCGGCATCGGCAGCCTGATCGGACCGCTCGTGGGCAGTTTCATCATCACCCTGTTGCCCGAGATGCTGCGCGGATTCTCCGACTTCCGCCTCGTCGTCAACGGCCTCATCCTGGTGCTTATCGTGTTGTTCCTGCCGCAAGGTATCTGGGATCCCGCGCGCTTCAAGCGCTGGTTCAAGGGAGGCAAGCATGCTTGAGCTGACCTCCGTCTCCAAGAGTTTCGGCGGCCTGCACGTGCTGCATGACGTCAATCTGAGCGTGCCGCAAGGCGCGATCTTCGGCCTGATCGGCCCCAACGGCGCGGGCAAGACCACGGTGTTCAATCTGATCACGGGCCTGCTGGATCCCTCCAGCGGCAGCATCCGCTACGAAGGCCAGGACCTGCTGCGCAAAAAGCCGTATCAGATCACGCGCATGGGCATTGCCCGCACGTTCCAGAACATCCGCCTTTTCAAGGAGATGACGCTGCTCGAGAACGTCGTCGTGGGCGCCTATCGCCACATGGACTACGGTTTCGCGAGCCTGCTGGCGGGCCTGCCCGACTACCGCCGTCACGAAGCGCGGGCGCGCGAGCGTGCCCGCGAGCTGTTGTCGTGGATGCGCCTCGAGCACAAGGCCGACGATCTGGCCGACAACCTGTCGTATGGCGAACAGCGCCGCCTGGAGCTGGCGCGCGCGTTGGCGACCGAGCCCAAGCTGTTGCTGCTCGACGAGCCGGTGGCCGGCATGAACACCGGCGAGCGCGCCGAGCTCATGCGCGAGATCACCGCAATCCGCGATCGCGGCTACACCATCCTCATGATCGAGCACGACATGCGTTTCGTGATGGGCCTGTGCGAGCGCATCGCGGTGCTGAATTTCGGCAAGATCATCGCCTGCGGTGGTCCCGAAGAGATCCGCAACAACGAGCAGGTGATCGAGGCCTATCTGGGCCGCGAAGAAGACGATGAGCCCACGCATGCGGAGGTGCAGTCATGAGCATGCTCGAAGTCACCGGGCTGGAAGTCAATTACGGCCATATCGAGGCGGTGCGCAACATCGACTTCGCGCTCGAGGCGGGGCAGGTCACGGCGCTGGTCGGCGCCAACGGCGCGGGCAAGTCCACCACGCTGCTGGCGCTGTCGGGTCTGTTGCCCAAGGCCAGGGGCGCGGTCCGCTTCGAAGGCGAGGACATCACCCGTCTCGCGCCGCATGAGATCGTGGCGCGCGGCATCGTCCAGGTGCCGGAGGGTCGGGCCATCCTGACCACCATGACGGTGCGCGAAAACCTCGAGCTCGGCGCCTATCGCCGCGGCCTGAAGGATGCGGCGAGCGAGCTGGAATACGTGTTCCATCTGTTTCCGCGCCTGAAGGAGCGCATCGACGGCATGGCCGGCAATCTGTCCGGCGGTGAGCAGCAGATGCTGGCCATCGGCCGGGCGCTGATGGCCAAGCCGCGCCTGCTGCTGCTCGACGAGCCGTCGATGGGGCTGGCGCCCATCGTGGTGCAGGAGATCTTCCGCTCGCTGCGCGCGGTCAACGGCGACGGGCTCACGCTGCTGCTGGTGGAGCAGAACGTGCGTCAGGCGCTGCGCATCGCGCAACGGGGCTACGTGCTCGAGAACGGCGCGCTGGCGCTGTCGGGCACCGGCCGCGAGCTGCTCGGGCATCCGCGCGTGCTCGAGGCCTACCTCGGCGCCTGAGTGCCGGGTGCCAGGTTCAGGGCGCCGGGCGCGAGACCAGGACCCTGCCGTTCGCGCGGCAGGGTCTTTTGCATATTGCGCGAACACCAGCGCTACATTGATGCCCTGATCCGCCATCGCAGGAGCGACGCATGCCCCATCCCTTGCCGAGAATCACCATTCAGTACTGCACGCAATGCCAATGGCTGCTGCGGGCGGCGTGGATGGCGCAGGAGTTGCTGTCGACGTTTTCCACCGATCTGGGCGAGGTGGCACTGGTGCCCGGAACGGGCGGCGTGTTCATCGTGACGGTGAATGGCACGGTGATCTGGGACCGCCGCAGCGACGGCGGGTTTCCCGACGCCAAGGCGCTCAAGCAGCGCGTGCGCGACCAGCTCGATCCGGGCCGGGATCTCGGCCATATCGATCGCCACGGCGCCTGAGCACGGAGCGGCGGCGCGGCCACGCCGTGCGCGTGGCGGCCGAGCGCTCAGCCGAGCCCCAGCATGTCGGCCAGGCTCAGCCCGGTGGGCGCTTCCACGAGCTGAATGTGCGATTCGAGTTGGCGCAGATGTTGATCCATCTCGGCGATCGCCTCATCGACGCGGCCCTGTTCGAGATGGTCGACCACACGCGCGTGCTCGTCGTGCTCGCAGGTGGCGTTGCCGGGCGGCTGAAAAATCGCCACCACGAGCGAGCAACGCGAGATCAATTCGGCCAGATAGCGCGCGAGAATCGGATTGCGCGACAGCTCGCCCAGGCGCACATGAAAGGCGCTGGCGAGCCGCGCCCATTCCGTTTGCGGCAGGGTGTGCATGGCGCGGTGTTCGTCGCGCAGTTGCCGGCGCAGCGAGGCGTAGTCGGCGCGCGTGGCGGCCTGCGCGACCAGCGGCAGGATGGCGGCCTCGAGCGCGCGGCGTGCCTCGAACAGCATGCCGACCTCTTCGCGGGTCGGCATGGCCACCATCGCGCCGCGATTGGGGCGCAGCTCCACCACGTGGTCGTGCGCCAGCCGTTGCAACACCTTTTGCACCGTGCTGCGGCCCACGCCGAAGAGTTCGCACAGCGCGGCCTCGGGCAGCTTGGTGCCGGGGCGCAGGCGCTGGCTCATCACACCGCTGACCACGGCCTGGTAAATGCGGGTTTCGGTGTCCTCGGTGCCGTCCGCCGCCGCCGGGACGAGCGTGCTGGGCCGGACCTTGGGGCGACCGCGCGTGACCGTCCGCGCGGTGGCGGGCTCGGGAGCCGCCGCCGGCCGTGCGCGGGAGGGAGATGCTGCTTTCTTCATGGAGCGATGTCGAGTGGCGCGGGGCGGCGAGGCGCCCCGCGCTGTGGGGCAGCCTATTTTGCCACCGGGTTCAGGGCCTGCGCAGCCGGGCCTGTCGCGGCGTCGGTTCCGGGCAACGTCCCCACGCCCAGCGCGCCCGTCCGCCGGCCGACGGCGATGGCCAGACGGATCAACGCCAGGTCGCTTCCCGCCGGGCCGAGCAACGATACCCCCGCCGGCAGGCCGTCCGCGCCGATGAACGGGATATTGACCTGCGGCAGACCGGCCAGACCCGCGATCGAGGTGATGCGGAAGGTGTTGGCGCGGATCTGATCCACCGCGGCGGCGTCCGCGGTGCGCGAGATCGCCGCGCTCGAGGCGGAGGGCAGCACGGCCACCGTGTCGGTACCCAGCAGCGCGCGAATCTGCTCGCGCAGGCGCGCCTGCTCGGCCGTGGCGCGCGCCGCGGTGTCGGCGTCCACGCCGGCGGCCATCTTCCAGCGGCCCGCGACCGCCGCGCCGAAGCTCGGCTGCACGCGCGTGATCCAGTCACGGTGCGTCTGCCACGCGTCGTAGGCCGACACGGTCACGTAGGTCTGGCGCCAATGCTCGAGATCGGTGTCGGAGGTGGGTGCCTCCGACGGCGCCACGCCGAGCTCCTCGCTCAGCGCCTGGCGCACGGCGTCCAGCAGGGGGGCGAACGCGGGCTCCGCCTGGGCGCAGGCGTCGCCGAGCACGACGGCCGCGCGCCAGGGCGACGGCGCGTCATCCGCGAGCAGTACGCTGCCCACGCGTTCGAAAACGGCCGTGTCCCGCGCCAGCCAGGTCACGGTATCGAACAGCGGCGAGAGCGGCACGAGGTGTTCCGCGCTCACCTTTCCGTGCGTGGTGCGCAGGCCCCACAGGCCGCAGTAACTCGCCGGCACCCGGGTGGATCCGCCCGTGTCGGTGCCGAGCGCGAAGTCGACCAGGCCGGCGGCCACCGCGGACGCCGATCCGCTTGACGAGCCGCCCGGCACCCGATCGGGCGCGCGGGTGTTCAGCGGCGTGCCGTAATGCGCGTTCTCACCCTGGATGCTGTAGGCCAGCTCGTCGGTGATGGTCTTGCCGTCCAGCCGCGCACCGGCCGCGAGCAGACGCGCGACGACGGGGCTGGTGGCGCTGGCCGGTTCGTGGGTCGCGAGCCAGTCCGGGTTGCCGGCGCCGGTGGGATGGCCGGCTACGTCGAAGAGGTCCTTGGCCGCGAAGCGCAGGCCATCGAGCGGACCCGAGCCTGTCGGCGGCAGCGTGAAGAGGCCGTGCGGCACCCACGCGCCGGCGGTGTCGGCATAGGGCAGGGGCGAGGCGGCCGGTTGCGAAGTGGTCATGCGGAAAGCTCCTGGTCGGCGGTAAGGGTATCGACGTGCTGGCTGATGGCGCCCGGCGTGGTGACCCACACCTCGCCCTGATCGCGGCGCGCGGCGATGTGAGCGAGCGCGCGGCGCAGATGGCGCAGGCGGTACGGCTGACCCACGAGATAGGGATGCAGGGCGATGCCCATCACGAGCGGCTGCTGGCGGGATTGCTCGAGCATCTCGTCGAAGTTGTCGATGATGAGCTGGGCGAAGTCTTTGCCGTCCATCTGGCGCGCCACGATCATCGGGATGTCGTTCACTTCCTGCGGATAGGGCACGGACCAGAGCGGCCGATTGCTGCGGGTGCGCAGCGTGGTCGGTTGATCGTCGTGACACCAGTTCAGGGTGTAGCGATAGCCGGTTTCGACGAGCAGGTCGCAGGTGAGCGGCGACTCGGCGATCCACGGCGAGAGCCAGCCGGCGGGCGCGGCGCCGGTGCACTCGGCGAAGCGCTGGGCGCAATGCTCGAGCAGCGCGCGCTCCGTGGCCTCGTCGAAGCCGCCCTGATGTTCTGCATTGGTGTGGCCGTGCGCGATAAGCTCGTCGCCGCGCGCGAGGCAGGCATCGATCAGCTCGGGGCAATGATCGAGGATCGCGGTGTTGGCGATGACGCCCGCCGGCAGGCGCAGCGCGTCGAACAGCTCGAGGCAGCGCCAGGCGCCGACCCGGTTGCCGTACTCGCGCCAGGCGTAGTTCAGGACGTCGGGCTCGCCGAAACTGGCGCCGAGCCGCGCGCCCAGGCCGGAGCCGTAGGCGAAGTGCTCGATATTGAAGCCCAGATACACGGCCAGGCGAGCGCCGCCCGGCCAGCTGTAATCGGCGCGCCGATGGATGGGCGCGTAATCGAAGCGGTCGTGGGTGGGCAGCGGGCCGTAACGCGCGGGGCTGGTCGCCGATGCCGGTGCGGAAGGGGAGGGGGCGCTCATTTCGCTGCCAGACCCGCGCGCACCAGCAGCCATTCGGCGCTGTCGTTCCAGACGTCCATCTCGGTGATGAGGCCGTTGCGGACCACGTAGCGGTCGACATAACGATTGCCTTCGAACGGCGTGCCGTCGAGCCATTCGCCGTACAGGGTGCCCCGGTTATAGACCACGGCCTGTTGCGGCGTGGCGCCGGCCACCACGTCGGTGGACTCGAAGCGCTTCTTCACCCAGGCATAGCGCGACGCATTGAACGCGGTGCACTCCGACGGGTCGCGCATCTCGCGGCCGCCGGTGAATCGGATGCGCAGGTCGGGGCTGACGTAGCGGCGCGCGCCTTCGGGATCCGGCTTCATCAACGTCGTCAGATAACTGTCGACGATGGCGCCCGCGTCGGCGGCGTTCCAGTTTGGTGCGGTCTGCATCATTTGCTCCCATGAATTGCACTGTTCTTGTGCGTACGAGGTGTCTCGAGACAGACGGGCGAAATGGCCAGCCCCAGGGGGCGAGCCTTTCTTTCCGTCAATGAATCCATTAATTGTCGTCAATAAATACCTATGGATTGACGGCAAAAATACCCTGGTACACAAGCAAACCCTGTGCCAGGATTGAGCGCAGGAAAGCAAAACTGGCATGGGTTTTGCTTGAGAGGGGCAGAGGCGTCGTTGGCGCCGATCACCACAACCCCTTCGGGAGAATTCCATGTCTCGTCTTTCTCGCCGCACCTTCGTCTGCACCGCTTTCGCCCTCGTGGGCACGGCTTTCGGCCCGCAGGTCCTGGCCGCCGACCCCGTGAAGATCGGCCTGATCACCGCCTTGTCGGGCCAATCGGCGCTCGCCGGCGAATCGATCTCGCGCGGGGTGCAGGTCGCCATCGACGAGATCAACGCCAAGGGCGGCGTGCTGGGCGGACGCAAGCTCGAGCTGGTGCGGCGCGACGACGAAGCCAATCCGGCCAAGGGTGTGGTTGCCGCGCGCGAGCTGATCTACAAGGAGAAGGTCGCCGTGATCATCGGCGGCCTGGATACGCCGGTGTCGATGGCCATCGTGCCGCTCGTCAATCAGGCCAAGGTGCCGTTCATGGGACCCTGGGCCGCCGGCACGCCGATCACGAAGAACGGCGCCAATCCCAACTACGTATTCCGTGTCTCGGCGGTGGACGAGGTCGTCGACATCGGCATGGTCGACTACGCGCAGAAGACCTTCAACACGTCGAAGTTCGGCCTCATCATGGTCAACAACCCCTGGGGCGAGTCCAACGAAAAGGGCCTGGTCGCCGCGCTGTCGGCCAAAGGCATGAAGCCGGTCGGCAGCGAGAAGTTCGAGGGCCACGATGTGGATGTGGTGCCGCAGCTCACGCGCCTGAAGGCCGCGGGCGCGGATACGCTTTTCATGGTGGGCAACGTCGGTCCGTCGGCGCAGGTGGTGAAGTCGCTCGACCGCATGGGCTGGAAGGTGCCGGTGGTCTCGCACTGGGGCCCGGCGGGCGGCCGTTTCACGGAGCTTGCCGGCCCTAACGCGAAGAACGTGCACTTCGTCCAGACCTACAGCTTCTTCGGCAAGCAGTCGCCGGTCGGCGAAAAGGTGATCGCCGCCCTCAAGGCCAAGTACCCGGATGTGAAGGGCCCCGAGAACATCACGCCCGCCGTGGGTGTGGCCAATGCCTACGACGCGATGCAGCTCACCGCGCTGGCGATCGAGCGCGCCGGCTCCACCGATGGCGACGCCATCCGTCAGGGCTACTACAAGATCGATAGCTACGACGGCCTGATCAAGCAATACAAGCAACCCTTCACGCCCTCGGTGCATGACGCACTGAGCGAGAAGGACTATGTCTGGGCTCAGTTCATCGATAACCGCATCCTGCCCGTCGGGCTGGCGCAATAACGGCAGCGGGCGGAGAACACCATGCAGTTGCTGGCGGCGCTGATCAGCGGCCTGGGCCTGGGCAGTATGTACGGCCTCATGGCGCTGGGATTCCACATCACCTATTCGGTCTCCGGGACCGTCAACTTCGCGCAGGGCAGCTCGATGATGCTGGGCGCGGTGCTGTGCTTCACCTTCGCCCAGACCCTGGGCTGGGGCATGGCGCCGGCCATCCTGCTGGCGCTGATCTGCTGCGCGCTCTATGGCTTGATTGTCGAGTTCGTCGCGGTGCGGCCGTTCGCATCGCGAGGCTCCAATGCCTGGCTGATGTCCACCGTGGCCCTGGGCATCGTGCTCGACAACGTGGTGATGCACACCTTCGGCAAGGAGCCGCGCAGTCTGCCTTCGCCGCTGGCGGTGTCGCCGATCGAAGTCGCCGGGCTCGGGCTGGGGGTGTACCCGCTGCAATTGCTGATCCCGCTGCTGGGTCTGGCGTTCGCGGCCGCGCTGCATCTGGTGGCGCGCCGCACCCGCTGGGGCATCGCGCTGCTGGCCGTGGTGCAGAACCGAGACGCGGCGCGCCTGATGGGCATTCCGATCAAGCGCGCCGTCGCCGCGGCCTTTGCCGTCTCGACGCTGTTCGCCGGCATCGCCGGCATCCTGATCGCGCCGCTGTTTCACGTGACCGCCGACATGGGCACGCTGTTCGGCCTGAAGGCCTTCGCGGTCGCCATCCTCGGCGGCATCAGCAGCGCCTGGGGCGTCATGCTCGCGGGCCTGATCTTCGGCCTGGCCGAAGCGCTCGTCACCGTCACCCTCGGCTCGGGCTACACGCAGATCATCACATTCGCCCTGGTCATCGCGGTGTTGGCCGCAAGGCCCAATGGCCTGTTCGGACGGGCGGAGGTCAAGAAAGTATGAACGCCAAATCCTTTGCGGCGGGTGCCGCGCTCGTGTCGCTGGCGATCGTGCTGGCGCTCACGCTCAACAGTTACTACGTCTTCGTGCTCGCCAACATCGCGCTCATCGCGATTGTCGGCATCGGCCTGAACGTGCTGCTCGGCCTGACCGGCCAGGTCTCGTTCGGGCACATCGGTTTCTATGCGATCGGCGCCTATACCGTGGCGATCCTCACGACCAAGGCAGGCTGGAGCTTCTGGCCGGCCTGGGCCGCCGGGACGCTGCTCGCCGCCGCGCTGGGCGCCTTGCTCGCATTGCCGGCGCTGCGGGTGAAGGGGCCCTACCTGGCAATGATCACGATCGCCTTCGCCTTCATCGTGCAGCACGCCGCGGTCGAGATGCGCGATCTCACCGGCGGGCAGAGCGGCATCATGGGTATCCTGCCGCCGCAGCTGTGGGCCGGCCTGGGACCGGAGCAGACCGTCGCGATCATTGCGATCATCACGGCGACGCTGGTGCTGGTGGGCTACGCGCTGCTGGCGCGCGGCAGTTGGGGCGCCGCGATGCGCGCCGTGAACGACAGCGAGACGGCCGCACACTCCATCGGTCTGAACCCGCTCGTCATCAAGACGGTGGCCTTCACGCTGTCGGCCGCCGCGGCAGGGCTGGCTGGCGGCCTGTTCGCCCCGCTCTCGAGCTTCGTCACGGCCGAGACCTTCGGCTTCATGCAGTCCATTCTGTTCGTGCTGGTCGTGATCGTGGGCGGCGCGGGCACCGTCGCGGGCCCGATCATCGGCGCGCTCATCGTCGGCGTGCTGCCCGAGTTGCTGGCTTCGCTCGAAGCCTATCGCCTGCTGTTCTTCGGTGCCTTGCTGCTGCTGGTCCTGTGGGTCGCGCCGGATGGCGCGGTCGGGCTGTGGCGCCAGGTCGTGCGCCGGGCCGGTCTGGGCGCCGCCGCGGCGGCACCGGGGAGCGCGGCCGCCGCCACCGAGGCCGTGTCGTTGCCGCGCCGTCCGCGCGCCGTGCTGTCGGCGCAGGGGCTGGGCATCACCTTCGGTGGCGTACGAGCCGTGAGCGATCTGTCGATGAGCGTGCCGGAAGCCGCCGTGACGAGCCTGATCGGCCCCAACGGCGCCGGCAAGACGACCGCACTCAATATGATGAGCGGCTTCTACCGGCCGTCCGCCGGCGGATTCACGCTGGGTTCGCAGGCCCTGGCCGGGCTGCCCGCCTTCCGCATATCGCGCGCCGGTATCGCCCGTACCTACCAGACCTCGCAACTGTTCGGCACCCTCAGCGTCGAAGACAACGTGGTGCTCGCCATGGGACGAGGGCGCCTGGGCGGTCTGTTTTCCGCGGGCCGATTCCATGGCGACGCCGCCCGCGCCCAGGCGCGCGCACTGCTGGCGTTCTGCGGCTACACCGGCTCGCCGGTGCTGCCGGCCGCCGGTCTGGCGCACGTCGACCGCCGGCTGGTCGAGATCGCGCGGGCCCTCGCCACCGATCCCGACGTGCTGCTGCTCGACGAGCCGGCCGCCGGCCTGTCGCGCGAGGACAAGGACAGGCTCGCCGCGCTGCTGCGCCGTATCGCCGACGCGGGCGTGGGCGTGGCGCTGGTCGAGCACGACATGGCGCTCGTCATGGCGATTTCCGATCAACTGGTCGTGCTCGATGCGGGGCGGCGTCTTGCCGTCGGTACGCCGGCGCAGGTGCAGAACGACCCCGCCGTGAAGCAGGCCTATCTGGGCGAGTCGCTCGAGGCCCAGGCGCCCGTGCAGCGCGAACCGCGCCCGGCCGGACCGGAGCTGCTCGGCGTCGCCGACCTGGTGGCGGGCTATGGCGCCGAACCGGTGTTGCACGGCATCAGCCTGCAGGTCCGGGCCGGTGAAATGGTCGCGCTGCTGGGCGCCAACGGCGCGGGCAAATCCACGCTGATGCGCACGCTCGCGGGCCTGCACCGCAGCCAGTCCGGCGCGATGCATATCGATGGTCACGAGCTCGAGGGCAGGGCGGCCGAGGACATCGTCGGCCTGGGCCTGGTGCTCGTGCCCGAGGGCCGGCAGGTGTTCCCCGAGCTGTCGGTGCTCGACAACATCCGGCTCGGCGCCTTCCTGGACCCGCGCGATCGCGAGGCCCGCGTCGAGAGCATGCTGCAGCGGTTCCCGCGCCTGCGCGAGCGCCTGCACCAGCGCGCGGGCCTGCTGTCGGGCGGTGAGCAGCAGATGCTGGCCGTGGCGCGCGGGCTCATGAGCCGGCCGCGCGTGCTGCTGCTGGACGAGCCCTCGCTCGGGCTCGCGCCCAAGGTGATCGCCGAGCTCTTCGCCGCCCTCGACCGGCTGCGCAACGAAAACATGACGATCCTGCTGGTCGATCAGATGGCGGGCCTGGCCCTGGCGCTGGCGGATCGCGCCTACGTCGTCGAAGGCGGACATGTCGTGGCGCAGGGCTCGGCGGCGGAGATCGCGGCGAACGACGAATTGGCCAATGCCTACCTGGGCGGTCACGCCTGACTACAATCGGCGGATGACGCTCAAACAGCTCGAAGCCTTTTACTGGGCCGCCACTTGCGCGAGTTTCGCGGTGGCGGCCGATCGCCTCCATCTGTCGGTCTCTTCGCTGTCCAAACGCATCGGCGAGCTCGAGGAAGCCCTCGGTCAGGTCCTGTTCGACCGCACCGGCCATAGGGCGGTGCTGACGTCGGCCGGGGAACGCCTGGTGCCGCAGGCGCGCGACCTGCTCGCCTCGGCCGATGGCATCCGCGCCTCGATGGCCGCGCAGCACGAGCTCGCGGGCCGCTGCCGCTTCGGCGTCGGCGAGCTCAGCGCGCTGACCTGGTTGCCGGCCTTCATCGGGCGTGTGCGCCAGGCCTATCCGGCCTTGGCGCTCGAGCCTTACGTGGATATCGGCCAGGTGCTCGAGCGCCGCGTGGCCGACGGCGAACTCGATTTCGCCGTGATCGCCGGACGTTCCTCTCGCAGCGGCATCGTCTCGGTGCCGGCCGGCGAGGCGGCATTCGCCTGGGTCGGCGCGCCGCGGCTGGTGGGCGATGCCAACGTGCTCACCTCCGAGCTGCTGCGGCAGAGTCCGCTCATCACCTTGCCGGATGGTGCCGGCACGCACCGGGTCCTCGAACCCTGGCTCGACAGTCTCGGGCCGGCCGAGCAACGGCTGTCCTGCAACAACTGGGGCGCCATTGTCGGCATGCTGATCGAAGGCGCCGGCATCGGGCTGCTGCCACGGCAGTGGGCGCAGGCCTTGCAGGCGCAGGGCCGGCTGCATGTGCTGACCAGCGATCCCGCGCCGGCCGCGTTGCCGTACAGCGTGCAATACCGGCGCGACGACGCGCGAGCGCTGGTGCAAAAAATGCAGGCGGCCGTGCTGGCGAGCCTGGACTTCACGGCGCCTTGTCACATCCCGTAGCGCCGTTTGCATCTCGATGGCATGCCGAAGCCTCGCCAGACCCGTCCGCGGCTTGCGGGTGGCGCAGGGGCACGCTATTTTAGGTTCATGACACAAGCCCTGCCGACCGGCTCAGCGCCGGCCCGCTCCCTGAGCGGCAACGAACCCTTCTTCATCGTCCTCAACACCGGATCCGGTCGCGAAGACGCCTCGGTCACGCGCGAGACGATCTCGCGCATCCTCGACGAGGCCGGACGCCGCCATCGGATCATCGCCATCGACTCGGGCGCCGAGCTGCCGAAGGCGGCGCGCGAAGCCCTCGAGGCGGCGCGGGCCGAAAACGGCGTGGTGGTCGCGGCCGGCGGCGACGGCACGCTCAACGCGGTCGCCAGTGTGGTGCTCGGCTCGGGCGTGCCGTTCGGCATCCTGCCGCAGGGCACGTTCAACTTCTTCGGCCGGGCGCATGGCATCTCGCAAGACACCGAGGCCGCGACCCGGGCGCTGCTCGAGGCCCGCATCGAAGAGGTGCAGGTGGGCATGCTCAACGGCAATGCCTTCCTGATCAACGCCAGCGTGGGTCTCTACCCGCAGTTGCTCGAAGACCGCGAGGCCTACAAGCAGCGCTATGGCCGCAGCCGCCTGGTGGCGCTCTGGTCGGGCCTGGTCACCCTGTTCCGGCCGCATCGCCAGTTGCGCATCACGCTCGAACGCGATGGCGAAGAGCGTCTGCTGCGCACGCCCACGGTCGTGGTCGGCAACAACACCCTGCAGCTCGAGCGCATCGGCATCGCCGAAGCGCCGGCCACGCGCCAGGGCAAGCTGGTGGCCATGACGGTTCGGCCCGTCGGCACGCTGGCCTTGTATGGTCTGTTGCTGAGCGGGCTGTTCAGCCGGCTCGGCGAAGCCGACCAGGTCATCAGCTTTGCGTTCGACAAGCTCAGCATCGGGCTGGGACGCAAGGTGCGCAAGGTGAAGGTCGCCATGGACGGCGAAATCACCTGGTTGCAGACGCCGCTGGTCTTCGAAGTGGCGCGTGATCGCCTGCCTCTGCTGGTGCCGCCGCCCGAACAGCGGCTGGAGCCGGCATGACCCGGTTGTTGCATATATCGGATACGCATTTCGGCACGACCGTCGAACCCGTGGTGAAAGCCGTGCAACGGCTGGTCGCCGAATGGCAGCCCGAAGTGGTGCTGCTGGGAGGCGACATCACGCAGCGCGCACGACGTCACCAGTTCGCGCTGGCGCGCACCTTCGTGCAGAGCCTTGGCCGGCCGGTCCTGGCGGTGCCCGGCAACCACGACATGCCGCTCTACAATCTCTTTGCGCGCCTGCTCAATCCCTATGGCAACTATCGGCGCGCGCTCGGTGCGACGCTCGAGCCGGTGTTCGACAACGATCAGGTGCTCGCCATCGGCGTCAACAGCACGCGGCCGCATCGTCACAAGGATGGTGAGGTGTCGGCCGACCAGGTGCAGCGCGTGGCGCAACGCCTGCGCGGCGCACGGCGGGGCCAGCTGCGCATCGTGCTCATGCACCATCCGGTGCGCGCGGTCGAAGAGAGCGACACGGCCAACCTGCTGATCGGTCGCGAGCGGGCCGTACCGGCCTGGGTCGATGCGGGCGTGGACCTGATCCTGGGCGGGCACATCCACCTGCCATACGTCGTGCCGCTGTTCGGATCGCAAGGTCAGAAGGGGCGCGGCGCCTGGGCCGTGCAGGCCGGCACGGCCACGTCCTGGCGTGTGCGGGGCAGCGTGCCCAATTCGCTCAACCTGATCGAATACGCCGGCGACGAGCAGGCCGACGCCTGCATGGTCGAGCGTTGGGACTTCGACGCCGCCACCGAGGCGTTCGCCCGTGCGGCGGCCCATCCGCTGATTTTGCATCGCCCGGACTGAACCCCGGGCGGCCCTACGGGTCGATACTGAATGAACGAATACGCTATCTGGGTCGCGGCCCATCCCTGGTTGATCCTGTTGGGCGTCCCGGCGCTGGGCGGTCTCGCGGCCGCGGCCGCCTGGCAATTGCTGATCGGCCTGCCGACCGGGCGTCGTCGCACCGGCGTCTTTCTTGCCATGGCCGGCGTGGCCGGCCTGGTGTTTTTCGGGCTCGCGCTGGCGGTGCGCCAGGAGGGCGGGCTCGTCGTCTTCGATGTGGCGCTGGCCCAGGCGCTCAGCCTCGCCATGCCCACCGCGTTGCTGTGGCTGATGTCGTGGTTCACGCATTTCGGCGACCGCAATCTGCTCACGGTGCTGGCGATCGCCATCGTCCTCGGCTTGCTCTGGCGGCGTCGGTTCATCCTGGCGGCGGGCGGCGTGGCCGCCATGGCCGGGGGCGGCGCGCTCAACTGGATTCTCAAGCACACCTTCGAACGCGTTCGACCCGAGCACACGCATGGCTTCGTCGAGGCCTCGGGCTGGAGTTTTCCGAGCGGTCATGCCTCCGCGGCGATGGCCGTGTATGGATTCTCCTGCTACCTGCTGCTGCGGGCGCTGGCCCCGCGCTGGCGCGTGGTCTGCGTGGCCGGCACGGCGGTGCTGATCGCCGCGATCGGCGTGAGCCGCGTGCTCCTGCAGGTGCACTTCCTGAGCGACGTTGCCGCCGGCTTTGCGGTAAGCGCGTTGTGGCTGGCGGTGTGCGTGGCCGGCACCGAACGCGCGCTCAGGCTCCGGGCCGCCCGATAAGCGCCAGCCAACCCGCGGGATCCGGCGCGGGCGTCGCGTAGCCGGCGCCCGCGCTGCGCAGCGCGTGGGCCAGCCTTTGCGCCCACTGCGCGTCGAGCGGATGCAGGTCGATGACGAGCTTGCCCGCCAGATCGGCATTGACCGCACCATCGCTGTAGCGCGCCAGCGTGCGGTCCACCTCGTGACCATCGCGCAGGGCCAGCACGATCACGTCCGACTCGCGCAAGGCCTCTTCCACCGACAGCGCCAGCGTGGCGAGCCCGCGAAACGCCTCGCAGCGCGCGCCGTCGCGGTCATACACCGTGAGCGGCAGGTCGGGGCGGCTGGCCGCCACCTGCCGTGCGGCCGCGCAGCCCGCTTCGTCGAGACCGATCACGCTCACGCCGTGCGCAACGAGGAAGCCGTCGGGTGCCTGGAATGGACGGAGGGCGCTCATGAGCGAGGCACCGACCAGGTGCTCACCACGTGGGCGAGCGGGGTGTCGTCGTCCGGCGCATGCAACGTGGCTTCGCCCACGCACAGGCGGCCCACCTTCAGCAGGCGCGCATCCGCCACGATGGCGCCCGCGGGGCTGCCACGCAAGAAATTGATCGTCAGGCTGGTCGTGACGGCGCCGGGCTCGCCCGTGGCGCCCACCACCGCGGCGTAGGTCACGAGATCGGCCAGGCTCATGAGCATCGGACCGGCCACCACGCCGCCCAGCCGCTGATGCGTCGGCCGCGGCGGCAGGATGGCGCGCGCCGTGCCAGGGCCGATCTCCGTCACCTCGATGCCCAGCACCGCCGAGAACGGATGTTGATCGCGCAACAACACGGCAAACTCCGCCGGCGTGATGCGGGCCACCGGCGAGGCGGGCTCTGCGGCAGGCGAGGGGGCGGTGCGGGGGCTGTCCATCAGCGTTGCTCCAGGCTCGTGCAGTAATGATCCAGCAGCGTTTCGGCGTGCTGATCGAGGGATTTCAGGCGGCGGGTGTGGTGCAGAAGCAGCAGACCCATCAGGTACGTGAAGGTCGTCATCTGTTCGAGCGCCACGCGCGGCGCGGGCCAGTCGCGCGTGCGCGCGAGACCCTGGCCCAGCAACGCCACGCACAGCCTCAGGCGGGCATTCAGGCGCTCGTCCATCTCGCGGCCCAGCCCATGCGGCGCCAGGCCGCGATAGAGATAGAGCCCGAGCGAAAAATCGGTGGGGCGATCCGCGTAGTAGCCGAAGAACGCCCGCACCACGCCGCGCGCGGCCCGCGGACCGGGGCTGGCCTGCAGCGCATCGGACAAGTAGCCATGCAGACGGTCGAGTGACTCGGCCAGCAATTCGCCGTAGATGGCCTCCTTGCCGTCGAACCACGGGTAGATCGCGCCGGTCGTGCATCCCGCTTCCTTGGCGATGGCGCGGATGGTCGTGGCTTCGAGCCCGTCGCGGCCGAATACCCGCTCCGCCGCATCCAGAATGATCCGGCGGCGCAGGGCGGTGATGCGGTCGGCGCGTGGCGTGGGCGGGGAGGGAGGCGTATTCATGGGATCCGTCGGGCGCGCCATTTTCATAGCGTTGATATCAGGTGATAACAGCGTTATCAGCATACGAGGATTTTCCCGCCAGCGGCTTGTGAGCTAAAAAGTCGGACGAGCGTTGCCTAGGGTTAGCCCGGTGGCTCTATGAAGTAAGGGGGACGGGATGTTGCAAGTTCCCAACAATGCTGCTGTAAAGCGCGAGTTTTCTGGCCCTGACCATAGCCAGTCCACGGGATTTTTGATGCAATAGCGTCAACTTCCCTTCGCGGAGTTAGGGGGGCGGCAGGCCAGAATTTGCTGTGTTGCTGCTCTTTGTCACTCAAATCAACGGAGATTTCTTAAATGAAAAAGACTCTGCTCGCTGCCGCCCTGCTCGCCGGTTTCGCCGGTGTTGCCCAGGCGGAAACGTCGGTCACGCTGTACGGCATCATCGACACCGGTATCGGCTACAACAAGCTCGACATCGATGGCTACAAGCACAGCCGCGTCGGCATGATCAACGGCGTGCAAAACGGTTCGCGCTGGGGTCTGCGTGGTCGTGAAGATCTGGGTGATGGCCTGCGCGCCGTGTTCCAACTCGAGTCGGGCTTCGATTCGAGCACTGGTAACTCCGCCCAAGGTGGCCGCCTGTTCGGTCGTCAAGCTACCGTCGGTCTGGCCAGCGACTCCTGGGGTCAAATCGACTTCGGTCGCCAAACCAACATCGCGTCGAAGTACTTCGGCTCGATCGATCCGTTCGGCGCCGGCTTCGCACAAGCCAACATCGGCCACGCCTTCAGCGCTGCCAACACCAACCGCTACGACAACATGGTCATGTATCAGACCCCGTCGTTCAGCGGCTTCCAATTCGGTGCTGGCTACTCGTTCAACGTCGCTGGTTCGGGCAACTTCGCCACGAACGACAACGTCCGCGGCATCACCACCGGTCTGCGCTACGTTAACGGCCCGCTGAACATCGCTGCCACGTTCGACCAACTGAACCCCGTTCACAGCAGCGACGAAGGCGCAACGCCGCGTTCGTGGGCTGTTGGCGGTAGCTACGACTTCGAAGTCGTGAAGCTGGCTCTGGCCTACGCTCGCACGACCGACGGCTGGTTCGCTGGTCAAGGTCCTGGCGCCCCCACCGGCGGCGTCCCGGGCACCACGTCCTACCCGACGTACTCGTTCGCTGACGGCTTCAAGGCCAACAGCTACATGGTCGGCCTGTCGGCCCCGATCGGCGGTGCTTCGAGCCTGTTCGGTTCGTGGCAGCGTATCGACCCGAGCAACGACAACCTGACCGGCGGCGATTCGACCTCGAACGTCTTCTCGCTGGGTTACACCTACGACCTGTCCAAGCGCACCAACCTGTACGCTTACGGTTCGTACGCCAAGAACGCACTGTTCATCGACGATGCTAAGAGCACCCCCGTGGGCGTGGGCGTTCGCCACCGCTTCTAATCACGGGTGGGGCGCAAGCCCCGCTGTGTGACCAAAAAGCGCACGGACAGTCCTTCGCCCTGTCCGTGAAAAAAGCCACCCGAAAGGGTGGCTTTTTCATTGTTGGAACACTGAATTCAAGGCGTAGAGTTCAGCCGAGAGTAACCGCGCAAATGCTACAATCTGAAGGTTTGCGCTTTTGACGGACGTCTGAATGAATCTGCAACAGTATTTTCCCGTCCTGCTGTTTATCGCGGTGGCCACAGCAATTGGCTTCGCGCTGATCACGGCAGGTTCCTTGCTCGGACCGCGGCGTCCGGATCCTCAAAAGCTCTCGCCCTACGAGTGCGGTTTCGAGGCCTTCGAAGACGCGCGTATGAAGTTCGACGTGCGCTACTACCTCGTGGCCATCCTCTTCATCCTGTTCGATCTGGAAATCGCCTTTTTGTTCCCGTGGGCGATCGCACAGGGCACCGTGGGCCTCGTCGGCTTCTGGACGGTCATGGTTTTCCTCGCCGTGCTGACGGTCGGCTTCATCTACGAATGGAAAAAGGGCGCGCTGGATTGGGAGTGATGCACCTCGCATCCTTCTGGCACGCTAGCAGAGACGAATATGGCAATTGACGGCATTCTCAAGCAAGGCTTCATCACCACCAGCGCCGACAAGTTCATCAACTGGGCCAAGACCGGTTCGATGTGGCCCATGACCTTCGGTCTGGCCTGTTGCGCGGTCGAGATGATGCACGCGGGCGCGGCCCGCTACGACCTCGACCAATTCGGCATCATCTTCCGCCCGAGTCCGCGTCAGTCCGATTTGATGATCGTGGCTGGCACGCTGTGCAACAAGATGGCCCCGGCACTGCGCAAGGTCTATGACCAGATGCCCGAGCCGCGCTGGGTGGTTTCCATGGGCTCCTGTGCCAATGGCGGCGGTTACTACCACTACTCGTATTCGGTGGTGCGTGGCTGCGACCGCATCGTGCCTGTCGACGTCTACGTGCCGGGTTGTCCGCCCACCGCCGAGGCGCTGGTCTATGGTCTGCTGCAAATGCAGAACAAGATCCGCCTGACCAACACGATTGCGCGCTGATTCGTCCGCGGACAGCGCGGCGGGCTGAGGCCTGCCTGCGCGCGGCGAAGCAGTGTATCGGTTTACCTATGCGTACAAGATGATGACCAGGCTCGAAACCCTGAAAAACAATTTGCAAGCCACGCTCGGCCAGGATATCGCCCTGACCGAACACATCGGCGAGCTCACGCTCGAAGTTGCGGCCGACCAATGGCTCACGGTGTGCAACAAGCTGCGTACCGAGCCGTCGCTGCATTTCGAAAGCTGTCTCGACCTGTGTGGCGTCGATTACCTCACCTGGGGTAATGGCTCGCGCGCCGCGCAAGCCGACGACAAGGCCGGCCCGCAGCGCGGCCGTTTCGCGGTGGTGATCCATCTGATCTCCATCGAACACAACTGGCGCCTGCGCGTGCGCACCTTCGCCGCCGACGACGAGTTCCCGATGGTCTCGTCGCTGCTCGAGTGCTGGCCCGGCGTCAACTGGTACGAGCGCGAAGCGTTCGACCTCTACGGCATCGTGTTCGAAGGCCATCCCGACCTGCGCCGCATCCTGACCGACTACGGTTTCATCGGCCACCCGTTCCGCAAAGACTTCCCGCTGTCGGGCACCGTCGAAATGCGCTACGACCCCGAACAGAAGCGCGTCATTTACCAGCCGGTCACCATCGATCCGCGTGAAATCACGCCGCGGGTGGTGCGTGAAGACTCTTACGGCATGGGGCGTTAATCATGGCAGAAATCAAGAACTACACGCTCAACTTCGGCCCTCAGCATCCGGCCGCGCACGGTGTGCTGCGCCTGGTGCTCGAGCTCGACGGCGAAGTGATCCAGCGCGCCGATCCCCATATCGGCCTGCTGCACCGCGCCACCGAAAAGCTGGCCGAACACAAGACCTACATCCAGGCGCTGCCCTACATGGACCGCCTGGACTACGTGTCCATGATGTGCAACGAGCACGCGTATGTCATGGCCATCGAGAAGCTGCTGGGCATCGAAGCGCCGCTGCGTGCGCAGTACATCCGCGTGATGTTCGATGAGATCACCCGCATCCTGAATCACCTGATGTCGCTCGGCTCGCACGCCCTCGACGTGGGCGCGATGGCGGTGTTCCTCTATGCCTTCCGCGAACGCGAAGACCTGATGGACTGCTACGAAGCCGTCTCGGGCGCGCGCATGCACGCGGCCTACTATCGTCCGGGCGGCGTCTACCGCGACCTGCCCGAAACGATGTCGCAGTACGGCGAAAGCAGCAAGTACCGTGGCGACAAGGAACTGCGCGTCATGAACGACGCCCGTTCGGGTTCGCTGCTCGACTTCATCGAAGACTTCACCAACCGTTTCCCGGCCTGTGTCGACGAATACGAAACGCTGCTGACCGACAACCGCATCTGGAAGCAACGTCTGGTGGGCATCGGCGTGGTCGATCCCGATCGCGCCAAGGCCCTGGGCTTCACCGGCCCGATGCTGCGTGGTTCGGGCGTGGCCTGGGATCTGCGCAAGACCCAGCCTTACGAAGTCTACGATCTGATGGATTTCGACGTGCCCGTGGGCGTGAACGGCGACTGCTACGACCGCTACCTGGTCCGCGTGGCCGAGTTGCGCGAGAGCAACCGCATCATCCGCCAGTGCATCGAGTGGCTGCGCAACAATCCCGGCCCCGTCATGGTCGAGAACCACAAGGTCGCACCGCCCAGCCGCACCGCCATGAAAACCAACATGGAAGAGCTGATTCACCACTTCAAGCTCTTCACCGAAGGTTTCCACGTGCCGCCGGGCGAGTCTTACGCCGCGGTGGAACACCCGAAGGGCGAGTTCGGCATCTACATGGTGTCGGACGGTGCCAACAAACCCTACCGCCTGAAGATTCGGGCGCCTGGCTTTGCTCACCTGCAATCGCTGGACGAAATGGCTCGCGGCCACATGATCGCCGACGCCGTGACCATCATCGGTACGCAGGACATCGTTTTCGGCGAGATCGACCGCTGATCCGTCAGTCTAGAGCGCCCGCATAAATCCGGATTCAAACTATGCTGCTTTCCGCACAGGCCTACCAGAAAATCGACCGAGAACTGGCCAAGTTCCCGGCCGACCAACGGCAGTCGGCCATCATGGCTTCGCTTGCCATCGCGCAAGAAGAGAAGGGCTGGTTGCCTGCCGAAATCCTCGAAGACGTGGCCAAGTACATCGGCGTCCCGCCCATCGCGGTCCAGGAAGTCGCCACGTTCTACAACATGTTCGACGTCAAGCCCGTCGGCCAACACAAGATCGCAGTGTGCACCAATCTGCCCTGTGCCTTGCGTGATGGCGAGCGCGCTGGCGAATACCTCAAGCGCAAGCTCGGGGTCGAGTACCGTGAAACGACCGCCGACGGCAAATTCACCCTGATCGAGGGCGAGTGCATGGGCGCCTGCGGCGATTCGCCGGTCGTCATCGTGAACAACAAGCATATGTGCGTGCGCATGACCGAAGAAAAGCTCGACGCGCTGGTCGACGGCCTGAAGGCGCAAGGAGAGTCGGCATGAACGCGCCGGAACTGTACAAGCAACTGGCTCAGGGCCTGGACCCCAATCCGGGCCAGGATCTGTCGCGCTCGATGGTCTTTCACGGCCGTCACATCCAGCCGCAGATCATGGCCGATGTCGATGGCGAGAACTGGCGTCTGGCCGAGTACGTCAAGCGCGGCGGCTACGAAGCCCTGCGCAAGATCCTGACCACGGGCATGAAGCCCGAAGACGTGATCGCCGAAGTCAAGGCCTCGGGTCTGCGTGGTCGCGGCGGCGCCGGCTTCCCGACCGGCCTGAAGTGGAGCTTCATGCCGCGCGCGTTCCCGGGTCAGAAGTACCTCGTCTGCAACTCCGACGAAGGCGAACCCGGCACGTTCAAGGATCGCGACATCCTGCGCTTCAATCCCCACATCGTGATCGAAGGCATGGCGATCGCCGCCTACGCCATGGGGATCAGCGTCGGCTACAACTACATCCACGGTGAAATCTTCGAAGTGTACGAACGCTTCGAAGAGGCCCTCGAAGAGGCGCGCGCCGCCGGCTTCCTGGGCGACAAGATCCTGGGTTCCGACTACAACTTCCAGCTGCACGCCTTCCATGGCTACGGCGCCTACATCTGCGGCGAAGAAACCGCGCTGCTGGAGTCGCTCGAAGGCAAGAAGGGCCAGCCGCGCTTCAAGCCGCCGTTCCCGGCGAGCTTCGGCCTGTACGGCAAGCCCACCACGATCAACAACACCGAGACCTTCGCGGCGGTGCCCTGGATCATCCGCAATGGCGGCCAGGCCTACCTCGAAGTCGGCAAGCCGAACAACGGCGGCACCAAGCTGTTCTCGATCACCGGCGACGTCGAACGTCCCGGCAACTACGAGATTCCGCTGGGCACGCCGTTCTCGACCCTGCTCGAACTGGCAGGCGGCATGCGCGGTGGCAAGAAGCTCAAGGCCGTCATTCCGGGGGGCTCCAGCGCTCCGGTGCTGCCGGCCGACATCATGATGGAATGCACGATGGACTATGACTCCATCTCCAAGGCCGGCTCCATGCTGGGCTCGGGTGCCGTCATCGTGATGGACGAAACGCGTTGCATGGTGAAGTCGCTGCTGCGTCTGTCGTACTTCTACTTCGAAGAAAGCTGCGGTCAGTGCACGCCGTGCCGTGAAGGCACGGGCTGGCTCTACCGCATGGTGCATCGCATCGAGAAGGGCCAGGGCCGTCCGGAAGATCTGGACATGCTCGACAACGTGGCCGCCAACATCATGGGCCGCACGATCTGCGCGCTCGGTGATGCCGCCGCCATGCCCGTTCGCAGCTTCATCAAGCATTTTCGCGACGAATTCGCGCACCACATCGAGCACAAGTCTTGTGTGGTCCCGCAATATCTGTAGGTCTCAGGAACAGCAATGGTTGAACTAACCGTCGACGGCAACAAGGTCGAAGTGCCCGAAGGCAGCATGGTCATGCATGCCGCCCAAAAGATCGGCTTGTATGTGCCGCATTTCTGCTACCACAAGAAACTGTCCATCGCGGCCAACTGCCGCATGTGCCTGGTTGACGTGGAAAAAGCGCCCAAGGCGCTGCCCGCCTGCGCCACGCCTGTCACCAATGGCATGGTGGTGCACACTTGCAACGAGAAAGCCAAGGCCGCCCAGAAGTCGGTCATGGAATTCCTGCTGATCAATCACCCGCTGGATTGCCCGATCTGCGACCAGGGTGGTGAGTGCCAGCTGCAGGATCTGGCCGTGGGCTATGGTGGCTCGTCCTCGCGCTACGCCGAAGAAAAGCGCGTGGTCTTCCACAAGGATCTCGGCCCGCTGGTGTCGGCCGAGGAAATGTCCCGCTGCATCCACTGCACCCGCTGCGTGCGCTTCGGCCAGGAAATTGCCGGCGTCATGGAGCTGGGCATGCTCGGCCGTGGCGAACACTCCGAAATCACGTCGTTCGTGGGACGGTCGATCGAGTCCGAGCTGTCGGGCAACATGATCGATATCTGTCCGGTCGGCGCGCTGACTTCCAAGCCGTTCCGCTACAGCGCCCGCACCTGGGAACTCGCCCGCCGCCGCTCGGTCAGCCCGCACGACAGCGTGGGCGCCAACCTGGTCGTCCAGGTCAAGGGCGACCGCGTCCTGCGCGTGGTGCCGTTCGAAAACGAAGACGTCAACGAGTGCTGGATCAGCGACCGTGACCGTTTCTCGTACGAAGGCCTGAACAACGAAGACCGCCTGGCTTCGCCCATGATCAAGGGCGCCGACGGCAAGTGGCAGGAAGCCTCCTGGGCCGATGCCCTGCAGGCCGTGGCCCAGGGTCTGTCGCGTGTTCGCGAAAGCTTCGGCGCCGGCCAGATCGGCGCCCTGGCCGCCGACTACGCCACCACCGAAGAATTCGCGCTGCTCAACCGTCTGGTGCGCGCGCTGGGTTCCGAGAACATCGACTTCCGTCTGCGTCAGACCGACGCCGGCTTCGACGCGGCCCTCGGTGGCGCGCCGTGGCTCGGCATGGCGATCGCCGACCTCGACACCGCCGATCGCGTGCTGGTCGTCGGTTCGTTCCTGCGCAAGGATCACCCGCTGATGGCCCAGCGTCTGCGCCAGGCCGCCAAGCGCGGCACGCAGATCCTGATGGTCGACAGCGCCGCCGACGATCCGCTGATGCCCGTCACCGCACGCCTGACCCTCGGCCCGTCCGAGCTGGCGCGCGGCCTGGCCGAAGTGGTGGTCGCGCTGGCCCAGCTCAAGGAGCAGGGCGTGCCGGCCGAGTTCGCCAGCGTCACGCCGGGCGAAGAGGCCAAGCGCATCGCCGCCAGCCTCGCGTCGGGTTCCAACACCGCCGTGCTGCTGGGCAACCTGGCCGTGGCTTCGCCGGTCGCCAGCACGCTGGCCGCCAACGCGCAGGCCATCGCCAAGCTGGCCGGCGGCAAGTTCGGCTTCCTGACCGCGGGTGGCAACACCGTCGGCGGTTACCTGGCTGGCGCCGTGCCGGGCAAGTCGGGCAAGAACGCCGCCCAGATGCTCGCCGAGCCGCTGAAGGCCTACATCGTGCTGCACGCCGAGCCCGCGCTCGATGCCGATAACGGTCCGCAGGCACTGGCAGCTCTGGCCGGTGCGCAGTTCGCCGTCGCGCTCACGCCGTTCCGCTCGTCGGCGCAGGATTGGGCCGATGTCATGCTGCCCGTGTCGCCGTTCACCGAAACCTCCGGCACCTACGTCAACGCCGAAGGCCGCGCCCAGAGCTTCAAGGGCACCGTCGCGCCGTTCGGCCAGACCCGTCCGGCCTGGAAGGTTCTGCGCGTGCTGGGCAATGTGCTGCACCTCGCCGGCTTCGAAGAAGAAACCTCCGAAGCCGTGCGTGACGCCGCGCTCGCCGGCGGCATCGAAGGCCGTCTGTCCAACGAGATCAATGCCGCGCTCGGTCTGGGCAAGGCTGCCGGCGCGCTCGAGCGCGTGGCCGATGTGCCGATCTACCGCAGCGACGCCATCGTGCGCCGCTCCGAACCGCTGCAGGCTTCCGCCGCCTCGCGTGCCCCCCGTGCACGCCTGAACGGCCGGACGCTGGCGGCCCTGAGCCTGACCGCGGGTGTGAAGATTCGGGTGACGAGCGCGCAAGGCGCGGTCGAACTCGAAACCGTGCAGGACGACGCCGTGGCCGATAACGCCGTGCGCATCGCCGCTGCCTTCGCACAAACCGCCGCCCTGGGTGGCGCCTTCGGTCAAATCAGCGTGGAGCGTGCCTGATGGAATGGCTTAATGTTCTCGAGGGCCACGGTACGGCGCTGCTCGGACCCACGGCATGGATGGTGGTCTGGACCATCGTCAAGATCCTCGTCATCGCGGTGCCCATCATTCTGTGCGTGGCGTATCTCACTTACTGGGAACGCAAGATGATCGGCTGGATGCACGTGCGCCTGGGACCGACCCGTGTCGGTTTCAAGGGCCTGCTGCAGCCGTTCGCCGACGTCTTCAAGCTGCTCACCAAAGAAGTGGTGGTGCCGTCCGAGGCCAACAAGATCCTCTTCATCGTGGCGCCCGTCGTCACGCTGATGCCGGCGCTTGCAGCCTGGGCGGTCGTGCCCTTCGGTCCCGAACTGGTGCTGGCCAATGTCAACGCCGGCCTGCTCTACGTGATGGCCATCACCTCGATCGGGGTGTATGGCGTGATCGTGGCCGGTTGGGCGTCCAACTCCAAGTACGCGTTCCTGGGTGCCCTGCGCGCCTCGGCGCAGATGGTGTCGTACGAACTCGCGATCGGCTTCGTGCTGGTCACGGTGCTGCTGGTCTCCGGCAGCCTCAACATGAGCGAGATCGTGCTGGGTCAGGGTCGCGGCTGGTTCGCCGACCACGGCCTGACGTTCCTCTCCTGGAACTGGCTGCCGCTGCTGCCGCTGTTCGTGATCTACGTGATCTCCGCCGTTGCCGAAACCAACCGCCACCCGTTCGACGTGGTGGAAGGCGAATCGGAAATCGTGGCCGGTCACATGGTCGAGTACTCGGGCATGGCGTTCGCGCTGTTCTTCCTGGGCGAATACGCCAACATGATCCTGCTGTCGTGCATGGCCGCGATCATGTTCCTGGGTGGCTGGATGGCGCCGATCGACATCGTGCCGCTGACCTGGATCCCGGGCTGGATCTGGCTGGGACTCAAGACTTTCTTCGTGGTCTCGCTGTTCGTGTGGTTCCGCGCGTCGTTCCCGCGTTACCGCTATGACCAGATCATGCGTTTGGGTTGGAAGATTTTCATCCCGCTGACCGGCGTGTGGCTGGTCGTCGTGGCAGTCTGGATGCAGACGCCCTGGAACATTTGGCGCTAAGCCGCCGGATTGAGGCTGGATATGGAAGCGATCAAAGATTTTTTCAGCAGCTTGATGCTGACTGAACTGCTCAAGGGCATGCGCCTGACGGGCAAGTACTTCTTCAAGCGCAAGGTCACCCTGCGCTACCCGATGGAAAAGACGCCGACCTCGGCCCGTTTCCGTGGTCTGCACGCGCTGCGCCGCTACCCCAATGGGGAAGAGCGCTGTATCGCCTGCAAACTCTGTGAGGCGGTCTGCCCGGCGCTGGCCATCACCATCGAATCGGACCAGCGCGAGGACGGCACCCGCCGCACCACGCGCTACGACATCGATCTGACCAAGTGCATCTTCTGCGGCTTCTGTGAAGAAAGCTGCCCGGTGGACTCGATCGTCGAAACGCACATTCACGAGTACCACGGTGAAAAGCGCGGCGATCTTTACTTCACCAAAGACATGCTGCTCGCCGTTGGCGACCGCTACGAAGCCGACATCGCCCAACGCCGGGCCGAAGACGCGCCTTACCGTTGATCGCCAGGGTCTGATCCATGACTTTTACTTCTGTCCTGTTTTACATACTGGCGTTCGTCCTGGTGGTGGCCGCCTTCCGCGTCATCACCGCGCGCAGCCCGGTCACGGCCGTGCTGCACCTGATCCTCGCGTTCTCGAACGCGGCGATGCTGTGGATGCTGCTGGGGGCCGAGTTCCTGGCCCTGCTGCTGGTGCTGGTGTACGTCGGTGCCGTGATGGTGCTGTTCCTGTTCGTCGTGATGATGCTCGACATCCGGATCGACAACCTGCGCAGCGGCATGAAAACCTACCTGCCGCTGGGCCTCCTGATCGGTCTGGTCATGGTGGTCGAGATGTCGTTCGTGCTGTTCGCGACCTGGGGTGATGTCGGCCCGCAAGTCGTTCAGGCTGGCGATTACAACAATGCCCGTGCGCTGGGCGAAGCGATGTACACGCAGTACGTCTACGGTGTCGAAGTGGGCGCCGCGCTGCTGCTGGTCGGCATGGTGGCGGCGATCGCGCTGACCCTGCGCCGCCGTCGCGACGTCAAGTACAACGATCCGGTGGCCGCCGTCCGCGTGCGCGCCAAGGACCGCTTCCGCATGGTCAAGATGACGGCCCAGAGCGACCGCGCGCAAGGCCGCACGGCCGCGCCGGCCGCCGCCGATGGCGCCGCCCAAGGAGAAAAACAATGACGCTGACGCTGGCTCACTACCTGATCCTGGGGGCGATCCTGTTCGCCATCGGCATCTTTGGCATTTTCCTCAACCGCCGCAACCTGATCATCCTGCTGATGTCCATCGAGCTCGTGCTCCTGGCCGTCAACATGAACTTCGTGGCGTTCTCGAGCTGGTACGGCGATACCGCCGGCCAGGTGTTCGTGTTCTTCATCCTGACCGTGGCCGCGGCCGAGGCCGCCATCGGCCTCGCGATCCTGGTGCTGCTGTTCCGCAACCTGAACACGATCAACGTTGACGATCTCGATCGCCTGAAGGGCTGACGGGGTATTGGAAGAAAATGTCTAGTTCACCCAATCTCTACTTGCTTATCGCGCTGGCTCCGCTGGTCGGCGCGATTCTCGCCGGCCTCTTTGGCACGGGCTTTCTCGGTCGTCCGATCGGCCGCCGCGGCGCGCACTGCATCACGATTCTCGGCGTGCTGATCTCCGCGATCGGCTCGGTCGTGGTCCTGGGCGATGTGCTCAACGGCCTGCGCTTCGACGGTTCCGTCTACACCTGGACCCTGATCGGCCAGACCAAGCTCGAAATCGGCTTCCTGATCGATCCGCTGTCGGCCATGATGATGGTCGTGGTCACGTCGGTCTCGCTGATGGTGCACATCTACACCATCGGCTACATGGCCGACGATCCCGGTTATCAGCGCTTCTTCTCGTACATCTCGCTGTTCACCTTCTCGATGTTGATGCTGGTCATGTCCAACAACATGGTTCAGCTCTTCTTCGGCTGGGAAGCCGTGGGCCTGGTGTCGTATCTGCTGATCGGTTTCTGGTACACCCGTCCGACCGCGATCTTCGCCAACATGAAGGCGTTCCTGATCAACCGTGTCGGTGACTTCGGTTTCGTGCTCGGTATCGGTCTGCTGTTCGCCTACGCCGGCACCATGCACTACGGTGAAGTGTTCGAGCAGGCCGACAAGCTGGCCGCCATGACGCTGCCCGGCAGCGACTGGATGCTCCTGACCGTCGCGTGTATCTGCCTGTTCATCGGCGCCATGGGCAAATCGGCCCAGGTCCCGCTGCACGCCTGGCTGCCCGACTCGATGGAAGGCCCGACCCCGATCTCCGCACTGATCCACGCCGCCACCATGGTGACGGCCGGCATCTTCATGGTCGCGCGTTTCTCGCCGCTGTTCGAGCTGTCCGACGTCGCGCTGTCCTTCATCATCGTGATCGGTGCCATCGGCGCGCTGTTCCTCGGCATCCTGGGCATCATCCAGAACGACATCAAGCGCGTGGTGGCCTACTCTACGCTGTCGCAGCTGGGCTACATGACGGTCGCGCTGGGCGCTTCGGCGTACTCGGTCGCCATCTTCCACCTGATGACGCACGCGTTCTTCAAGGCGCTGCTGTTCCTGGGTGCGGGCTCGGTCATCATCGGCATGCACCACGACCAGGACATCCGCAACATGGGCGGCCTGCGCAAGTACATGCCCATCACCTGGATCACGTTCCTGATCGGTACGCTGGCCCTGGTCGGCACGCCGTTCTTCTCGGGCTTCTACTCGAAAGAAAACATCATCGAAGCCGCTGGCGCGGCCAACGTGTGGGGCGCTTCGTTCGCCTACTACGCGGTGCTGATCGGTGTGTTCGTGACCTCGCTGTACTCGTTCCGCGTGTACTTCCTGGTCTTCCACGGCAAGGAACGTTACCCCGAGCACGGCCATGGCCACGGTCACGACGACCATGCCCATGACGCGCACGGCCATGACGCGCACGGCCACGACGACCACGGCCACGGCCATCACGGCGGCAAGCCGCACGAGTCGCCCTGGGTCGTCACGCTGCCGCTGGTTCTGCTGGCCATTCCGTCGGTCGTGATCGGCGCGTGGGTGGTGGATCCGATGCTGTTCGGCAAGTTCTTCGAGGGCGTGATCACCGTGCTGCCGCAGCACCCGGCCATGGCCGAGCGTGCCGAGCACTGGCACGGCTGGGTGGCCTACGGCATGCATGCGTTCCAGACCCTGCCGTTCTGGCTGGTGGTCGCGGGCGCCGTCATCGCCTGGTACTGCTACCTGATCAATCCCAAGGTGCCTGCCGCGATCCAGAAGAGCCTGTCGGGCGTCAACAAGGTGCTCGAGAACAAGTACTTCGTCGACTGGGTCAACGAGCAGATCATCGCTCGCGGCGCGCGTTGCCTGGGCCGTGGCCTGTGGCAAACCGGTGACCGCGGCCTGATCGACGGCGTGCTGGTCAACGGCAGTGCCCGCGTGGTGGGCTGGGTGGCTGCGATCAGCCGTCACCTGCAGTCCGGCTACATCTATCACTACGCGTTCGCGATGATCATCGGCATCATGGCGCTGGTTACTTTCTTTGTGCTGATTCCCCAATGATGGCAAGCGAGATGGCATCCAACACTTTTCCCTGGCTCACGCTTGCGATCTTCGTTCCGATCGTATTCGGCCTGCTGGTGCTGGCGCTGGGCCGTGACGACCGTCCCGGCCTGACGCGCGGGCTGTCGCTGATCGGTTCGATCGCGGGCTTCCTGGTCACCATTCCGGTCTACACCGGCTTCGACAAAACCACCGCCGCGATGCAGTTCGTCGAGAAGGCGTCCTGGATCGAAGCCTTCAACGTCAACTACCACCTCGGTGTCGACGGCATTTCCGTGTGGTTCGTGCTGCTCACGGCCTTCATCACCATCATCGTGGTGGTGGCGGGTTGGGAGGTCATCACGAGCCGCGTGTCGCAGTACATGGCCGCCTTCCTGATCCTGTCGGGTCTGATGGTCGGCGTGTTCGCGGCCCTCGACGGCATGCTGTTCTACGTGTTCTTCGAAGCGACCCTGATCCCGATGTACATCATCGTGGGTGTCTGGGGCGGTCCGAATCGCGTGTACGCGGCGTTCAAGTTCTTCCTCTACACCCTGATGGGCTCGCTGCTCACGCTGGTGGCCTTTATCTATCTCTGGAACGTCTCGGGTGGTTCGTTCGACATCCTGACCTGGCACCAGACCAAGATCGGCTATACCCCGCAGATCCTGATCTTCCTGGCGTTGCTGGCGGCGTTCGCCGTCAAGGTGCCGATGTGGCCGGTCCACACCTGGCTGCCCGACGCCCACGTCGAGGCGCCCACGGGCGGTTCGGTGGTGCTGGCCGCGATCATGCTGAAGCTGGGCGCCTACGGCTTCCTGCGCTTCTCGCTGCCGATCACGCCCGATGCCTCGCACGCGCTGGCTGGCCTGATGATCACGCTGTCGCTGATCGCGGTGATCTACATCGGTCTGGTCGCGATCGTCCAGGAAGACATGAAGAAGCTGGTGGCGTATTCGTCGGTGGCTCACATGGGCTTCGTCACGCTGGGCTTCTTCATCTTCAACACGGCCGGCGTCGAAGGCGCCATCGTGCAGATGGTGTCGCACGGCTTCGTGTCGGGCGCGATGTTCCTGTGTATCGGTGTGCTCTACGACCGCATGCACTCGCGCCAGATCGCCGATTACGGTGGTGTGATCAACGTCATGCCGCGTTTCGCGACGTTCTTCGTGCTGTTCTCGATGGCCAACAGCGGCCTGCCGGCCACCAGCGGCTTCGTGGGCGAGTTCATGGTCATCATGGGCGCCGTCGAACACAATTTCTGGGTGGGCCTGCTGGCCGCCACCGCCCTGATCCTGGGTGCGTCGTACTCGCTCTGGATGGTCAAGCGTGTCGTCTTCGGCGACATCACCAACGACCACGTGCGTGAGCTCACCGACCTCAACCGCCGCGAGTTCCTGCTTCTCGGCATCATGGCGATCGCCGTGTTGTACATGGGGATCTATCCCAAGCCCTTTACCGACGTGATGCACGTGTCGGTCGAGGCCCTGCTGCAACACGTTGCCGTCTCGAAACTGTAAGACTAGACAATGATGCAATCCCACCTCGATTTTGCTCTGGCTGCACCAGAGATCCTGTTGCTGGTCTTGGGGCTGTTCGTCCTGCTCGTCGACGCGTTCAGCAAGCATCCCCAGCGCATGACCACGTTCGTCCTGACGCTGCTTTCGCTGGCAGCGCTCACGGTGGTGTCGGCCATGCAGTGGGCCGATGGCGTGACCGGTACCACCTTCCATGGCATGTACGTCACCGATTCGTTCTCGCATCTGCTGAAGATCGTGTCCTACATCGCCGTGGCCGTCACGCTGGTCTATGGCCGCGTCTACGCGCAAGACCGTGAAATGCTGCGTGGCGGCGAGCTGTACGTGCTCACGCTGTTCGCGCTGCTGGGTCAGATGGTGATGATCTCGTCGGGCAACCTGATCTCGATCTACCTCGGTCTCGAGCTCATGTCGCTGGCCCTGTACGCGCTGATCGCGCTGCGTCGCGACGACGCCGTCGCCACCGAGTCCGCCATGAAGTACTTCGTGCTGGGCGCGCTGGCTTCGGGCTTCCTGCTCTATGGCATGTCCATGGTCTACGGCGCCACCGGCCACCTCGGCATCGCCGAGATCGCCGACGTGATCGCCGCGGGCAAGGCACAGCAGCTGGCCCTGGTGTTCGGCATCGTGTTCCTGGTGTCGGGCCTGGCGTTCAAGCTCGGCGCCGTGCCGTTCCACATGTGGGTCCCCGACGTGTATCAGGGTTCGCCGACGGCCGTCACGCTGATCCTGGGCGGCGCGCCCAAGCTTGCCGCCTTCGCCATGACCATGCGTCTGCTGGTCGACGGCATGCAGGGCCTGGCCGCCGACTGGCAGCCGATGCTGATGATCCTGGCCGTGCTGTCGCTGGCCATCGGCAACCTGACCGCCATCGTCCAGACCAACTTCAAGCGCATGCTCGCCTACTCGACGATCTCGCACATGGGCTTCGTGCTCCTGGCGCTGTCGGCGGGCGTAGTCGAAGGCAAGCCCGACGCGTGGGCCGCGGCCTACAGCGCCTCGCTGTTCTACATGATCACGTACGTCCTCACGACGCTCGGCAGCTTCGGCATCATCCTGCTGCTGGCGCGCCAGGGCTTCGAGTGCGAACAGATCGACGACCTGAAGGGCCTGAACCGCCGCAGCCCCTGGCATGCCGCGATCGTGCTGCTGCTGATGTTCTCGCTGGCCGGTCTGCCGCCGCTGGTGGGCTTCTATGCCAAGCTGGCCGTGCTGCAGGCAGTGGTCGAAGCGGGTCATGTGGCCCTGGCCGTGGTCGCGGTGCTGTTCTCGCTGATCGGCGCCTTCTACTACCTGCGTGTCGTCAAGGTCGTGTACTTCGACGAACCGGTGGGCGAGCCCGCGCCGCTGCGGGCAGATGCCGCCCAACGCGGTCTGCTGTCGGTCAACGGCGCCCTGATCCTGATCCTGGGCATCCTGCCCGGCGGTCTGATGGCCCTGTGTCTGCAGGCCATCCAGGGCACGTTCGGTAATTAAAGGACCGGGCTGTGAATCAGACCCTGGCAGTCTGGCTGCTCATCGCGCTGGCCCTGGTCAGCGCGAATCTGCCCTTCCTGACCGAACGGGTGTTCGCGGTGTCGCCCTGGAAGCAGGGCGGGGCCGTGGCGGCCAAGCCGTTCTGGCTGCGCCTGGTCGAGGTGTTCGTCTACTACCTCATCGTCGGCGCGATCGGCCGGGCCTTCGAAGTCACGCTGGGCAATCCGTTCTCCCAGGCCTGGGAGTTCTACGCGATCACCCTGGCGCTGTACCTGGTGCTGGGGTACCCCGGCTTCGTGTACCGCTACCTGTATCGCCGGCCCGCCCGCGCCTGAGCCTGCCCCATGAAAAAAGCCTCCCTCGGGAGGCTTTTTTCATGGGCTTGTGATCGGGCGCGCGGCCCGCGGATCCGATCGGGCGGGCCGGCGGCTCAGGCTTCGAACCAGTTCAGAATGCCGTCCAGGCCGCTCACGTTGAGCGCATAGCGCGTCTGCTCGCGCACGATAGGCTTGGCGTGGTAGGCCACCGGGAAGCCCGCGTGCGACAGCATGGGCAGGTCATTGGCGCCGTCGCCCATCGCGATGATCTGGTCCTGGCTCGCGCCGTGCTCCCGGGCGAAGGCCTGCAGATGGCGCGCCTTGGCCGCGCCGTCGACGATATCGCCCAGCACCGAGCCGGTCAGCAGCCCCGCGCCGTCGACTTCGAGCGTGTTCGCGTAGGCGCGATCCAGGCCCAGGCGTGCCTTGAGCTTCTCGGTGAAGAAGGTGAACCCGCCCGAGACCAGCAGCGTCTTGATGCCGGCCGCCTGGACCGAGCTCAGCATGCGCTCGGCGCCGGGGTTGAGCTGGAGTTTTTCGTCGTAGACCCGCTGCAGCGTGCTGGCCGGCACGCCCTTGAGCAGGGCCACCCGGCGCCGCAGGCTCTCGGAGAAGTCCTTGATTTCGCCCCGCATGGCGGCCTCGGTGATCTGGGCCACCTTGTCGCCCAGGCCGGCGGTCGCGGCGATCTCGTCGATGCACTCGATATTGATGAGCGTCGAGTCCATGTCCATCGCCAGCACCTTGCACTGGCCCAGCTTCAGGCCCGGCGCGACGAAGGCCGCGTCCACGCCGTGACGATCGGCCCAATCGCGCACCTCGGCGCGCGTCGCGTCGTCGGACTCGACCTGGAGCAGCCGCGCGGCCGTCGTGCTGATGCGGGCGATGCCTTGCGCGCTCGCCAGCGCGGCGAGCTGTTCGGCGTGGCCCACGGTGAGCGCCGGCGATTGAATGATGAGATTCTGGGTCATGGGATCGGGGGGTTAGGCCAGCGAGCGCAGCACGGCACGCACGGCGTCGGCGCGCGCATTGACCTGCGGCGCCTTGATTTCGATACGCAGCCGGTCTTGGCCGGACAGCTTGATATGGCGTTGCTTCTGGACCAGCTCGATGATGCGCAGCGGGTCGACCGAGGTCTTGGGCCCGAACTGCAGCAGCGCCTGCGACTCGCTCGCATCGATCTTGACGATGCCCAGCGGTTGGGCGGCCAGGCGCAGGCGATGCGTCATCAGCAGCGTCTGCGCGGCTTCGGGCAGCTTGCCGAAACGATCGATGAGCTCTTCCTGGATCTGGATCAGATCGTCTTCGTCGGCGGCATGCGCGAGGCGCTTGTAGATGGCGAGGCGGCCGTGCACATCCGGGCAGTAGTCGGAGGGCAGCAGGGCGGGGGCATGCAGGTTCACCTCGCAGGCGAGGTTGAACGGCGCATCGAGATCGGGCTCTTCGCCCGCCTTCAGCGCCCGCACCGCCTCGTTGAGCATCTCGTTGTACATCGAGAAGCCCACTTCCTGGATGTTGCCCGACTGCGAATCGCCCAGGATCTCGCCGGTGCCGCGGATCTCGAGATCGTGCATGGCCAGATAGAAACCCGAGCCCAGCTCCTCCATGGCCTGGATGGCTTCGAGGCGCTTCTTGGCATTGCTTGTGATCGCGTCTTCGCCGGGCGTGAGCAGATAGGCGTAGGCCTGATGATGCGAGCGACCGACCCGGCCGCGCAACTGGTGCAGCTGCGCCAGCCCGAAACGATCGGCGCGGTGGATCACGATCGTGTTGGCCGACGGCACGTCGATGCCGGTCTCGATGATGGTGGTGCACAGCAGGACGTTGTAGCGCTGCTGGTAGAAGCCCTTCATGACCTGTTCGAGCTCGCGCTCGGCCATCTGGCCGTGCGCCACGCCGATGCGGGCTTCCGGCACCAGCTCCTCGAGGCGGGCGCGCCGGTTGTGGATCGTCTCGACCTCGTTGTGCAGGAAGTAGGCCTGGCCGCCGCGCTTGAGCTCGCGCAGCAGCGCTTCGCGGATCGTGCTGCCGTCTTCGCGGCGCACGAAGGTCTTGATGGCCAGGCGCTTCTGCGGCGCGGTGGCGATCACCGAAAAATCGCGGATCCCTTCGAGCGACATGCCCAGCGTGCGCGGGATCGGCGTGGCAGTGAGCGTGAGGACGTCGACCTCGGCGCGCAGGGCCTTGAGCGACTCTTTCTGGCGCACGCCGAAACGGTGCTCTTCGTCGATGATGACCAGGCCCAGACGCTTGAAGCGCACGTCTTTGGACAGGATCTTGTGCGTGCCGATGACGATGTCGACCCGGCCGTCGTTGATGCCTTCGATCGCGCTCGCCACCTCTTTGGCGGAACGGAAACGCGAGAGCTCGACGACTCGCACGGGCCAGTCGGCAAAGCGGTCGCTGAACGTCTGCGCGTGCTGCTCCGCCAGCAGGGTGGTGGGGCAGAGCAGGGCGACCTGCTTGCCGTTGGCCACCGCCAGGAAGGCGGCGCGCAGGGCCACCTCGGTCTTGCCGAAGCCCACGTCGCCACACACCAGCCGATCCATCGGCTGGCCCGAGGTCATGTCCAGGATGACGGCCTGGATGGCGGCGGACTGGTCGGGCGTCTCTTCGAAGCCGAAGCCTTCGGCGAAGGCCTCGTAGTCGTTGAGCGGCAGCTTGAATTGATAGCCTTCGCGCGCGGCGCGCTGGGCATAGAGGGCGAGCAGTTCGGCGGCGGTGTCGCGCACCTGCTTGGCCGCCTTGCGGCGCGCCTTGTCCCACTGGCCCGAACCCAGGCTGTGCAGCGGCGCGGCCTCGGGGTCGGCGCCGCTGTAGCGCGCGATCACGTGCAACTGCGACACCGGTACGTAAAGGGTGCTGCCATTGGCGTACTCGAGATGCAGGAACTCCATCTCGCCTTCGCCCATGTCCATGTTGACCAGGCCGTGGTAGCGGCCGATGCCATGCTGGGCGTGGACCACGGGGTCGCCGGCGCGCAGCTCGGCGAGGTCGCGCACCATCGCTTCGACGTTGCTGGTGCGCTCCTGGGCGCGCTTGCCGCCGCGGCGGGCGGGCGAATTGCCGGGGTAGAGGTCGTTCTCGGTCAGGAACACCAGGCCGCACTGCGGCAGGCCGAAGCCCGTGGACAGCGGCGCGACGGCCAGGCCGAAGTGGCCTTCGTCACGCAGAAAGCCCTGGATGTCGTCGGTCTGCACATTGACCGCAACGCCTTGCTCCGCGAGCATCTGGCTGAGCGTCTCGCGCCGGCCCGCCGAATCGGCGCACAGCAGCACGCGGGCGTCGGTGCGGCCGATCAGCGTGCGCAGCTTGGCGACCGGGTCGTCGGCGCGGCGCGCCACGGCCACATCGGGCGCCGCGATGAAATCGGGATGCGGGCGCTCGCTGGTCAGGGCCAGCCGGGCAAACTGGCGAAACCCGGCGTACATGCCTTCGCCATCGAGAAAGAGCGCTTCGGGCGGCAACACAGGCCGCTCGCGATCGCTCTTCAGGAAGTTATGGCGGCTGGCGGTGTCGTGGGCGAAGCGCTGCATCGCGTCGTCGATGTCGCCTACCGTGACCGTGATGGTGTCTTCGGCGAGGTAGTCGAACAGCGTGGCGGTCTGCTCGAAAAACAGCGGCAGGTAGTATTCGACCCCGGCGAAGGCGATGCCGTTGCCGATGTCCTTGTAGGGCAGGGCGCGCGAGGGATCACCCTCGAACACCTCGCGGAAGCGGGCCCGGAAATGATTGCGCGCCGCTTCGTCCATCGGGAATTCGCGGCCCGGCAGCAACTGCACCTGGCCCACCGGATACAGGCTGCGCTGCGTGTCGACGTCGAACGCGCGGATCGATTCGATCTCGTTGTCGAACAGGTCGATGCGGTAGGGCACCACCGAGCCCATCGGGAACAGGTCGATCAGACCGCCGCGCAGGCAGAACTCGCCCGGCGCCGTCACCTGTGTCACGTGGTTGTAGTTCGCCAGCGTGAGCTGGGCGCGCAGCGCCTGTTCGTCGAGCCTGTCGCGCTGCTTGAACGAAAACGTATACGCGGCCAGAAACGAGGGCGGCGCGAGCCGGTACAGGGCCGTCGTGATCGGCACCGTCAGGATGTCGACCTCGTGCAGCATCAGGGCGTGCAGCGTGTGCAGGCGCTCGGAGATCAGGTCCTGGTGCGGCGAGAACGCGTCGTAGGGCAGAGTTTCCCAGTCGGGCAACTGCCTCACGCGCAGATCGGGCGCGAATTGCGGGATTTCGTCGGTCAGGCGCTGGGCCTCGAGCGGCTCGGCCGTGAACACGACCAGCGGGCGGCGCGCCGCCCGCGCCAGATCGGCCAGCAGCCAGCCATCGCCCGAGCCCGGTGGGCGCGGTTGCGCATAGCGCGTGCCGGTTTTGAGCGCGGCCAGGGTGGCGGCGGTGGACGGGAGGTGCGGCGCCACGGCGGCGGGAGAGGAAGATTCAGCCATCAGGGCGAAGATTATAAAATCTCTTGACCATGTCTGAACCCCTATCGTCCGCGCTGTGCGCAAATGACCCTCTGATTGCCCTCGTGCCGGCCGCCGGCGTGGGCAGCCGCGCCGCCTCAGACGGCGCCGGGGTCCCCAAACAATACCGCGCTTTGCGCGGCGAGCCCATGCTGCGCCATGCCGTCCGGGCGCTCCTGGCCGATCCGCGGATCACCCGCGTATTGGTCGCGGTGAGCGCCACCGACGACTGGGCCGGCGCGGCGCTGCACGGCTTGCCCCGCACCGCCTGGCAGCCCTGCGGCGGCGCCACCCGGGCCGATACCGTGGCCCAGTCGCTCGACGTGCTGCGGGCCGAAGGCGTTCCGGACAGCGCCTGGGTGCTGGTGCACGACGCGGCGCGGCCGGGCTTGCCCGCGGCGGCGCTGGGCCGGCTCATCGACGCCTGCCTGCCTCACCCCACGGGCGGCCTGCTCGCGCAGCCGGTGCCCGACACCGTCAAGCAGGCAGCAAGCGGCGATCCCGCCGCGGTGGCACGCACGATCGATCGCAATGGCCTCTGGCTTGCCCAGACGCCCCAGATGTTCCGCCTGGGTATGCTGAGCGCCGCGCTGGCGCAGGCGCGCACCCAGGCGATCGCCGTGACCGACGAGGCCAGCGCGGTGGAGGGCACCGGCCTCGCGCCCCTGCTGGTGCCGGGCTCGGCGCGCAATTTCAAGGTCACCTGGCCTGAAGATTTCGAGTTGATGGAAAAATGGCTATGAATATTCCCTTTCGCGTCGGTCAAGGCTTCGACGTCCACGCACTCGTCGAAGGGCGCCCGCTCATCATCGGCGGCGTCACGATCCCTCACTCCCACGGCCTGCAAGGCCATTCCGACGCCGATGTCCTGCTGCACGCGATCACCGACGCGGTGCTGGGCGCGGCGGGTCTGGGCGACATCGGCCGGCACTTCCCCGATACCGACCCTGCCTTCAAGGGCGCCGACAGCCGGGTGCTGCTGCGCGAAGCGATGGCGCGCGTGAGCGAGGCGGGATGGCAGGTGGTCAACGTCGACGCGACCGTCCATGCGCAGGCACCCAAGATCGGTCCGCACGCGCCCGGCATGATGGCCAATGTGGCGGCCGACCTCGGCCTGTCTCCGGACGCCGTGAACATCAAGGCCAAGACCAACGAGCATCTCGGCTATCTCGGCCGTAAAGAAGGTATTGCGGCCACCGTGGTGGCCCTGATCGCGCGCCGCGATTGAGCGGGTCGGATACGGGGATGACGGTCCTGGCGGTGTCATGAACACCCGGTAGCATCGCTTGCCGTTGTGTTCAGCCTCAAGTCCGGAGCCGTCATCCATGTCCCGAGTGCCGCCGTATTCCCGCCGCGATGTCCTGAAGTTTCTGGGCAGCGCGCCGCTGTTGCCGCTGACGGGCGGCCTGGGCGCGGGCATGATGCGCTCCGCCCCGGCGCACGCACGCGCCGGGCAGCCCGCGCGGGTGTCGTTCACCGGGATGCCGGCCCCCGGGCTCGACGACCCCGCCGCGATGGCGCGCACTACGGTCGGGTCGCGCATGGTGCTGCAGTATCCCGATGGCCGCGAAGAATCGGTGGCGCTGGCCTATCACCCCTTTTTCATGACCGGTGACGCCGTGCCGGACGGGCAGGGCGGTACCGTGCTCGCGGGCGGTTATCTCGATATCCATGGCGAGCCCATCGTGGATCGCTCCGTGCCGGGCCGCGAGCGGCAGTATTTCTCGGATTGCCCCGATGGCATGTCGCTGCTCGCGCTGCCCGAGGCACGTGTGCCCGGCGTGCGCGGCAACCCGGTCTTTGCCGTGGTCCAGTTCGAGTACACCACCTGGGACCAGGCGGGCGCGGAGATGTACGCCAGGCTGCCGTCGCCCATTGCGGTACTTACGCTCGATCAGGATCCGGCAACCGGCCACCTGCGCCTGGTGCAGTATCGCGCCGTCGATACCGCGTCTGTCCAGGGGCTGTGGATCACCTGCGGCGCCAGTCTTTCGCCCTGGAACACGCACCTGTCGAGCGAAGAATACGAGCCGGACGCCATCTCGCCCAAGCCCAAGGACGCGGCGCGCTTCCGGGCGTTCAGCCGCAACCTCTACGGTGACGAAAACACGGCCCGGCCCTATCACTACGGACACCTGCCCGAAGTGGTGGTCCAGCCCGACGGCTCCGGCGTCATCAAGAAGCACTACTGCCTGGGCCGGATTTCGCACGAGCTCATTCAGGTGATGCCCGATCGCCGCACGGCCTTGATGGGCGACGATGCGACCCATGGCGGTCTGTTCATGTTCGTGGCCGATCGTGCCGAGGATCTGTCCGCGGGCACGCTCTACGTGGCGCGCTGGCACCAGCAGTCGGGCACGGGCCCGGGCGCGGCCAGTCTGAGCTGGGTTCGCCTCGGGCACGCCACGAGCGACGAGATCCGCGGCCTGGCCGACCGTCTGCAGGGCGACGACATCATGGAGGTACACGAGACCGATCCGGGACAGCCCGGCTACACCCGCATCCCGTTTTCGGGTCGGCACAACTGGGTGAGGATCAAGCCCGGCATGGAGCAGGCCGCGGCATTTCTCGAAACGCATCGCTACGCCGCGCTGGCGGGCGGCAGCATGGGCTTCACCAAGATGGAGGGCACCACGGTCAATGTGCGGGATCGGGTGGCCTATTCCGCCATGTCACGGATCGAAGGCTCCATGCTCGACGGCTCCGGAGGCATCGCGGTGCAGGGTCCGAAGGCGGGGGCGGTCTATGCGCTCAATCTGCGGGGCGGCCAGAAGGACAGCGAGGGCCGCGCGATCGAGAGCGACTGGGTGGCGATCGATATGGCCGCGCCGCCCGCGCTGGTGGGGGCCGACCTGCCGCAACCGGACGCCCTGGGCAATGTCCACGATGCCGACCGGATCTCGAACCCCGACAACATCAAGTTTTCCGAGACACTGCGCACCCTGTTCATCGGCGAGGACAGCGGCGGCCACGTCAACAACTTCCTGTGGGCCTACAACGTCGATAGCGGCAAACTTGCCCGCGTGTTGTCCTGTCCGGTCGCGGCCGAGTCGACCGGTCTGCAGGCGGTCGACGAACTCAATGGCTGGACCTACATCACCAGCAACTTTCAGCACGCCGGCGATTGGAATGCGTTGCACGACAAGGTGCGCCCGGCCACCGAGCCCCTGGTTCGCGCGAACTTCCGCGACCGTCACGGCGCCACCGTGGGCTATCTGACCGGCGTCAGGATCTGAGCGATTGCGCGCGGCCCGGGGGCTGAGGCCGCGTGGGGATCGGGAAGCGTCGCATGCCGCCGGCCAGCCGACGCGCGATTGGACTGGGGTGGCGCGCCGTCGCCTGAGAGTTTTCGACAGATTCTGGTGCCACCCAGGCAAATAGCATTCGCTTGTTTGCCGGCTGGAATGACCACAACGCTGCGCGCGAACCGACCCGCCGCCGAATCAATCTCGGACAGGCGCTTGGGGTCGATCTCATCCCTCCGGGTGTCGCGCGATCGGCTTCGGAGCGGTTCAGTCACGATCAGGTCGTCCGGCCCGCTGCGCAGCCCGGTTCGTCCGCCTCGATCCCACGTCTCAGGCCTTCCGCATGTCCACTCTCCCCGTTCTTGCACATCGTTCCCTCACCGCCTTCGAGCCAGACGCGTCGCGCGGCGCGCCGATGGGGCTGCGGCAACACGCCCGCACCGCGGATGGCCGCGATGCCCTCGGCGCCGAGCCTGGTGCCGAGCCCGGTGCCGAGGCGGGCACTCACGCGGGCTCTTGCGATGTTCAGTGTCTGAGCATGCCTTCGGCACCGGGCGTGCGAGTGTGCCTGCTGGCCACCGGGGTAGAGCGTCAGCAACGACTGCTGGCGCCGCTGCTCGCCGCCGGATTGGGGTGCGAACCTTCCGATGGCGGGCTCGTGGGCGTGCATGCGGTATCCACGCCGGCCGAGATTCAGGCCTTTACAGAGGCGCTGGTGTCGGCACGCTTCGATGTGCTCCTGATCGACGGCGAGCTTCCCGCCCCGCGCGTCGCCGCGGTGCTGCACGCCTTGCAGGTGAACCAGCCGCGTGAGCTCACCGTGATGATGATTCTGCCCGGCGAGTGGCCTTCCGCGCAGATCGCGCGCCTGTTGCAGGCGGGCGCCGACGACTACGTGTCCTGGCCCGCGGCGCCGGTTCTGTTGCGGGCCAAGTTCGATTCGATCCTGCGCCGGTCCCAGCGCCAGACGGCGATGCGCGCGTGCGAGGTACACGGCGAGTACAGCTTCGACCTGGCGCTCAACGAAGTGTCGGTGCAGCGCCTGCGGGTCCACCTCACGCCCAAGGAGTTCAAGGTCGCGCTGCTGCTGTTTCGCCATCACGCGCAGCCGCTCTCGCGCGAGTTCCTGCGCCGGCACGTCTGGTCCGACGAAGGCACCCCCAGCCCCCGCACCATCGATACCCACGTCAGTGTGGTGCGCAGCAAACTGCAGCTTCGCCCCGAAAACGGCTACCGGCTCAAGACCGTGTACGGCTTCGGCTACCGGCTCGAGCGCGTGTCCGCCGCCGAGCGCCAGGCGCTCGCGCGCGAGATGCCTGCGGCGCGGCTGGCCCAGGCCTAGTCGCGTTCGCCCCTCAGCAAGACATCCCCGCAAACAAAACACCGGCCCTGGGGCCGGTGTCGGTCTTGCTGTCGTGCTCCCGTCGGCTGCGATACCCGGCGGGTCGGGCAGGGCTTACTTGCCTTGCGCCTTCAGCGCTTGCGCGGCGGCATTGACGACCGCCGCGATGCGGCCGGCGTCGCGCAGTTGCTCCGTCGACAGGCCATCCTTCTTCAGGTTTTCGTAGTGCGACTGCACGCAGAAATGGCACTTGCCGATGATGGAGGCGGTCAGCGCGAACAGCTCGAAGCGCTTCTTGTCGACGCCGCCGTGGGTGGCGTAGGCATTCATGCGCAACTGGGCCGGCAGGCTCTTGAGCTGAGCGTCACCGGTCATTTCCACGTAGGGATACCAGGTGTTGTTCATGCCCATGAGCGCGGCGGCCGTCAGCGCGGCGTTCGCGTCGCCCTCGGAGAGGGCGCCCTTGAAGGCGTCGACCAGGAACGGGCTGCCTGCCGCGAAGGCGGCCGACAGCGCCGCGCCCAACGCGTCTTCTTGCGACAGGGTCGAGCGGGCAATGACGCTGTCCAGATTCAGGCGGATGTCCTTGGCCCAATCCGGCAGTTGTTCCTTGATGGTAGAAAGGAATTCCATAGTTTTTACCTATAGTCTGGAGCAGGAAAAGCCCGGACAAGCCGGGCCGAAGAATTACAGCGTGGCGCCGCCAACCGTACGGTTGCACGGGCACAGCTCATCGGTCTGCAGACCGTCGAGCAGGCGCAGGACTTCTTCCGGGTTACGACCGACGTTCAGGTTGTTCACCGAAACGTGCTGGATCGTGTTGTCGGGGTCGATGATGAAGGTGGCGCGCAGAGCCACGCCAGCACCCTTTTCACGGACGCCGAGTTGGTCGATCAGGGCACCGGTCGTGTCGCCGAACTGGTAGTGAGCCAGCTTGGAGAGATCGGGGTGCTCACGGCGCCAAGCCAGCTTGACGAATTCGTTGTCGCTCGAACCGCCCAGCAGGACGGCGTCGCGGTCTTCGAAGTCCTTGGAGAGCTTGTTGAAGCCGACGATTTCGGTCGGGCAGACGAACGTGAAGTCCTTCGGGTAGAAGTAGATCACCTTCCACTTGCCGGGGAACGAGCTTTCGGTGATGTCTTCAAACGCCGAAACGCCGTTCTCTTCGTGCTGGTTGAAGCCGGGCTTGACGCCAGCAACCTTGAAAGGCTCGAGTTTGTCGCCAACAGTTTTCATGTGTTACTCCCAGTAAGTTGTTGGTAGGGGTCGGCCGAGGGGCCCAAACCCTGGATTTTACGCTATTGATTATCGCTGTCTAATTGATAATTCCTAAACTTGGCTTTGGGTAACTCTATCCTGGCGACCAGGCCGCCGCCGGCTCGCGGCAGCATTTTGAGTGACCCGCCGGCATGCTTCAGGAGTCGTTCGACAATGGCCAGGCCCAGTCCGGCACCACTCACGCCGGTGCGCGCCGCCTCGCCGCGCGAGAAGGGCCGCAGCAGGCGCTCGACCTCTTCGGGCGCGATGCCCGGGCCGCGGTCGGCCACCTCGATGGCCAGCGTATTGCCCTCGGATTGCACCGTCATGACCAGATGGGCGAGCCCGTCCGTCGAGCGGCCGTAGCGGCGGGCGTTTTCGATCAGGTTGCTGACGATGCGCTTGAGATCCAGCGCGGTGATGCGCGCGCGCAGGCCCGGCTCGATCGAGGCCTCGAGCTCGCCGCCGAGCGTGGCAGTGTGACTGCGTTCGCGTTCGTAGAGTTCCGCCAGCACCGACGAGATGTCGGTGGCGAGCTGGGGCAGAGTGCCCGCCGGACGCGCGTATTCCATCAGCTGACCGATGCTGTGATCGATCTGGCCGAGGTCTTCGTCGATGGCCTGGCGCGCATCTTCCGAGACGCCGCTCATCTCGATCTCGAGGCGCATGCGCGCCAGCGGCGTACGCAGATCATGCGAAATGCCCGCCAGCATCAGCTCGCGGTCGGCCTCGGCCTGCCGCAGGTCTTTGGCCATGCGATTGAACGAGGCGTTGAGGTCCCGGATCTCGAGCGGTCCCTGTTCGGGCAGCGGCGCCGGTGTCTCGCCGCGCGACAGGACCTGCGCGGCGCGTGCCAGCCTGGACAGCGGCCGGTTGACGAAGCCCACGCTCACGGCAGCGCCCACCAACGACAACAGGAGCGCGGTCGCTCCCCATCCTAACCACTCGATGCCACCGGTCAGCCCGATCTGTTCGCGTTCGAATACCAGCCAGTAGAGATCCTGGTCGATCTGGAAACTCACCCAGAAGCCCGGTACCTGGTTGACCCCCCACGCGATCTGCGTTTCAGGACCGAAGCGCGTACGGATGTGCTGAGCCACCCGCTGCCAATAATCGTCATTGGGCAGGGCTTCGGAGAAGTCGGTGACCTCGCGGGGATAGACCTGAATCCCCTCGTTGGTCGCAAGATCGAGCAGCAGCTTGCTGCGTTCGTCGGTCTGGGAGTAGACCAGGGCCGTCCGCGTGATATTGACGGCCGTGATCACCCGCTGCGCCATTTGATTGGCGCGCGGGCCCAGCTCCATGCTGAAGAACACCTGCAGCCACGCTCCCAGGCTGACGAGCATGAGCGCCGCCAGCAAAAGGAAGGTGCGCCCGAACAAGCCGAGGCGCAACCGTGATGTCAGGGTTTTCAGAATCCTGCGCAAACGGGGCACGAGGCTGCGCTCCTGCCCGGGTCGGGGCGAATAATCAACTGCCGCCATCTGGAACAAACACGTATCCCAGACCCCAGACGGTTTGGATGAAGACAGGCTTCGACGGGTTCGGCTCGATCAGCTTGCGCAGGCGCGAGATCTGCACGTCCAGACTGCGGTCGAAGGCTTCGTATTCGCGGCCGCGGGCGAGCTCCATGAGCTTGTCGCGCGACAGCGGAATCTTGGGATGCCGGGCAAACACCTTGAGCACCGAGAACTCGCCGGTCGTGATGGGCACTTGCTCGCCGTTGCGGGTGAGGGTGCGGGTCGACAGGTTGAGCACATACGGACCGAAGGCGATCGATTCGTTTTCCTGGCTGGGCGCGCCCGGGTGCTCTTCGGTGCCGCGGCGGCGCAGGATCGCATTGATGCGGGCCAGCAGTTCGCGCGGGTTGAAGGGTTTGGACAGGTAGTCGTCGGCGCCCATTTCGAGGCCCACGATACGGTCGATTTCTTCCGCCTTCGCCGTGAGCATGATGATGGGCGTGTTGTCGTGGCCGCCGCGCAGACGGCGGCAGATCGACAGGCCATCCTCGCCCGGCAGCATCAAGTCTAGAACGAGCAGGTCGAAATGCTCGCGTTGCCAGAGTTTGCCCATTTCCTTGGCATCCTCGGCGACGAAGACATTGAAGCCTTGCTCCGACAGGTAGCGTCGCAGCAGATCGCGCAGGCGCGGATCATCATCTACGACCAGGATCTTGCGGGTGGGAGTGGTGTTTTGCGTATTCATGGCCGGAAATGTAACAGTGACAAGAACGCGGGGCTAGAGGCTGTTCACAAGATATTACACATTGCACTGACCGGTAGAAATCCTCCTTACATACGAGGGCCCTATGGCTGATTCCGTACAATCTAGGGCATGGAAATTAACTTGCTGGCCTTTGAAACATCTTCCTCCCGTTGCGGCGTCGCGCTGCTGACGCGCCGGGCGGGGAGCACCGCGATCGCCGTGCGTGAGCACGAGGGGTCGCAGGAGCACGCGGAACGCATGCTGCCCCTGGCGCACGAGCTGCTCCAGGAGGCGGGTTTGACCCCGGCCGACCTCGACGCCGTGGCTTTCGGACAGGGCCCCGGCGGCTTCACGGGACTGCGGGTCGCGTGCGGCGTGGCGCAGGGCATTGCGATGGGCCTGGATCTGCCCGTCGTGCCCGTGGTGTCGCATCTGGCGGTGGCCCAGGCCACCCATGTATTGCCGGGTCAGATCGTGGTCGTGGCACTGGATGCTCGCATGGAAGAGGTTTATCTGGCGGCCTACCGGCGCCTGCCGGCGCCGCAGATGGGCACGCAGGACCCCGCGCGCGCCGCGGGCTGGGAAGTGCTGCACGCCCCCATGCTGATCGCCGCGGGCGACGTGGTGGCTTGGGCGCGCCATCATTTGCCCGCCGAAGGCCGGATCGTGGCCGCGGGCGACGCCTGGGATGCCTATGCCGCCGCGATGTCCGTGCCCGCGGGCTGGCAGCGCAGCGCCGAGACCCGGCCGCAGGCACGGGCGCTGGCACGTCTGGCCGAACTGGCGCTCGACCAGGGCCTGAGCCTGCCGCCGGAACTCGCCGCGCCGCTCTATGTGCGCGACAAGGTTGCCTTCACGACCGCCGAGCGCCAGCGCGGCGAGGGCGGCAACCCCCGCGCCCAGCCGCAGGCCGGCGCGGCCCCCTTGCGGCTCGCGCCCATGCGCCCGGCCGATCTGGACCGCGTGGCCGCGCTCGAGGCGCAGGTGCAGGCCTTTCCCTGGACGCGCGGCAATTTTTCCGATGCGCTGCTGTCGGGCTACGCGAGCTGCGTGGCCTGGCGTGGCGAGTCGCTGGCCGGCTTCTGCCTGCTGATGATGGCGCCGGATGTGTCGCATCTGCTCGTGATCGCCGTGGAGCGCGACCTGCATCGCCAGGGCGTGGGCAGCCAGTTGCTGCAGTGGTGCGAGGCACAGTCGCGCGCCGCCAAGGTCGACGGCATTCTGCTCGAAGTCCGGCCGTCCAATCCCGGTGCGGTCGCGTTTTACGAACGTCATGGCTTTCTGCGCATCGGCGTGCGCAAGGATTACTATCCCGCGGGTCAAGGACAGCGTGAGGATGCGTGGGTGATGCAGAAGTCCCTGAAGGAGTCCGCGGCATGACGGAGTCGAGCGCCGCAGCGTCGGGTGTCGGCACGTCGGGCGTCGGTACGCCGGGCGTCGCCACGCCGGTACGCCTGCGCGTCAATCCGCTGCAGCGCCTGTGGCTGCGCGAGATCGGCATCGAGAAGACCTGGCTGCGCGCGCCCGCCGCTGGGCGCACCGCTGCGCACGCCGCCGCCTCCGGCGCCACGCCCGAGCCGGCCGTCGCGCGCCAGGGGGCGCCCGCGGCCGTCCGCCCGCCGGCGAGCGTTAAAGA